>NZ_JAPDVG010000001.1:2125000-2840000 GCF_026015625.1 Segatella copri
CATCTTGCGATTTGATTTACTTTAGTCTGAACTAAAGTTCATTACTTACAGTTTTGCTTGTGTCAATATGTCAAAGATCTTCTTGCCTTAAAAGGCATGGTGGAGAATAACGGATTCGAACCGTTGACCCCCTGCTTGCAAAGCAGGTGCTCTAGCCAACTGAGCTAATCCCCCAAATCGAGAAGTAAAGAATGAATCAAAGTTGAACTTTGATTACACATTGGCTGCGCCGATGTGTAGTCCCAGGCAGATTTGAACTGCCGACCTCCACATTATCAGTGTGGCGCTCTAACCAACTGAGCTATAGGACTGTGTTGGTAAAGAGTAGCATCTCTGCCGAACATTCTCTATCTCTTATTTAATTAAACAGATGGTGCGTACAAGAAGAGAAGCGAACTTTTAAGTCATGTTCCTAAATCTTCATAGGAAATTCGTCTCTCCAGAAAGGAGGTGTTCCAGCCGCACCTTCCGGTACGGCTACCTTGTTACGACTTAGCCCCAATTACCAGTTTCGCCCTAGGCCGCTCCTTACGGTCACGGACTTTAGGCGCCCCCGGCTTTCATGGCTTGACGGGCGGTGTGTACAAGGCCCGGGAACGTATTCACCGCGCCATGGCTGATGCGCGATTACTAGCGAATCCAGCTTCGTGGGGTCGGGTTGCAGACCCCAGTCCGAACTGAGACAGGCTTTAAGGATTTGATGCGCTTTGCAGAACACCATCTCTCTGTACCTGCCATTGTAACACGTGTGTAGCCCCGGACGTAAGGGCCGTGCTGATTTGACGTCATCCCCACCTTCCTCACACCTTACGGTGGCAGTGTCCCCAGAGTGCCCAGCTTAACCTGATGGCAACTAAGGAGAGGGGTTGCGCTCGTTATGGCACTTAAGCCGACACCTCACGGCACGAGCTGACGACAACCATGCAGCACCTTCACAGAGGCCCCGAAGGGCGTCATTGTCTCCAAATCCTTCCTCTGCAATTCAAGCCCGGGTAAGGTTCCTCGCGTATCATCGAATTAAACCACATGTTCCTCCGCTTGTGCGGGCCCCCGTCAATTCCTTTGAGTTTCACCGTTGCCGGCGTACTCCCCAGGTGGGATGCTTAATGCTTTCGCTTGGCCGCTGACCTATTCAGACCAACAGCGGGCATCCATCGTTTACCGTGCGGACTACCAGGGTATCTAATCCTGTTCGATACCCGCACTTTCGAGCTTCAGCGTCAGTTGCGCTCCAGTGAGCTGCCTTCGCAATCGGAGTTCTTCGTGATATCTAAGCATTTCACCGCTACACCACGAATTCCGCCCACTTTGTGCGTACTCAAGGAAACCAGTTCGCGCTGCAGTTCAGATGTTGAGCATCTACATTTCACAACACGCTTAATCTCCGGCCTACGCTCCCTTTAAACCCAATAAATCCGGATAACGCCCGGACCTTCCGTATTACCGCGGCTGCTGGCACGGAATTAGCCGGTCCTTATTCATAAGGTACATGCAAAAAGCCTCACGAGGCTCACTTTATTCCCTTATAAAAGCAGTTTACAACCCATAGGGCCGTCATCCTGCACGCTACTTGGCTGGTTCAGACTCTCGTCCATTGACCAATATTCCTCACTGCTGCCTCCCGTAGGAGTTTGGACCGTGTCTCAGTTCCAATGTGGGGGACCTTCCTCTCAGAACCCCTACTGATCGTTGCCTTGGTGGGCCGTTACCCCGCCAACAAGCTAATCAGACGCATCCCCATCCATCACCGATAAATCTTTAATCCCTTTCAGATGTCTTCTAGAGATATCATTGGGTATTAGTCTTACTTTCGCAAGGTTATCCCCAAGTGGTGGGCAGGTTGGATACGCGTTACTCACCCGTGCGCCGGTCGACGCCCATCAAAAGCAAGCTTTCGATGTCGTTTCCCCTCGACTTGCATGTGTTAAGCCTGTAGCTAGCGTTCATCCTGAGCCAGGATCAAACTCTCCATTGTAAAATATCATTTTTACCTAGCCTTGCGGCTTGGTTTGTTTGTTGTCTGTACTTAGGACGAATATCCTTTTCGTTTATTGAAGCTTAGTAAACCTGACTTGTCAATTGCTTGACGGTTCGTTTCTTTTACCCAGTCAACGTTCTTATTTCTAAGAAGTTAACCGCTTCTTGTACTACTTGTCTGTTTATATAAAATCTTTCAAAGAACTCTTTCTTCTGTTGCTAAGAGAAAGCGTATTTCTCAAAAGCGAGTGCAAAAGTACTAACTATTTTTCATTCCACCAAATCTTTTCGCAAAAAAGTTGAAACTTTAGTCATATTTTAACATCTATAAACAAATAAGCCCGTTTTAGAAGCTATTTCTGCCTATTTTAAAGGACTAAATAAAAACTACATTTCAAATTAGGAAATACACCTGTGATAGATTTAACTAGGAGCATGTAGAATAGAGAGACATGCATACGAATTTTCCTTCTTTATTATTATAATGTACGCGCGCAATAACATATTTTTTATCTTATCTAAACCTACACAAGCATCCCCCTAAACATTCTATCCAGCTATGCACTTAACAATAAATCCACTTATTTTTCTATATTTTTTATCGCTCTTCAGGAAATCGATACCATAGTTGTCCCATTTGTGACTCTTGCGCACGCACATATCGGTGGTAACCATGATGTATCCTTTACCATTATGCATACGGGTGATGTAGGCATCACGGGTTCCGCCTTTAATGCGGGCATGCTCTTCTGGATTGAAGATAGGGTTGCCGCCATTGATGTCCTGATAGTTGTAACCATCACGGGAAATAGCGTAGGCTGTCCACTCCCCCTTATCGCTCATATGACAATAGAGATAACCATAATTTCCCTTTACAAGATTCTGTGCAGTCATTGGCATAGAGGCCGCCAACGCCAAGAGAACAGCTGATAATTTCTTTTTCATTGTGCTCAGAAGACAAAGGAGAGGGAGGAAAGAAAAAGGGAGGAAAGCCTCATCACTGAGGTCAACCTCCCTACACTTATAGTTAAAAATAACCGATTTATTTGTTCAGGAACTTATCTACCTGGGCAGCAATCTTTCTGCCGCTTGCCATGGCGCGTACTACCAGAGAGGCACCGCTTGCTGCATCGCCTGCCACGAATACATACTCTGCAAATTCAGGCTGCTGTGGCTTCAGGAAGCCCATTGCCAGGAATACAGCCTCTGCCTTGATGATTTCTGGCTCACCAGCCTCTACCATCAACGGACGGCCACCCTCAGGGTTTGGTTTCCAATCAATAGGCTGAACCTTCACGCCTGTCAACTTGCCATTCTTTCCGAGGAACTCCAGAGAGTTGATGTTCCAGCGGCGAGTACAGCCTTCCTCATGACTTGAAGTGGTCTTCAGGGTGCGAGGCCAGTTTGGCCAAGGATTCTTAGGATCCTCAGGACCTTCTACAGGCTTCGGCATGATTTCTATCTGGGTTACGCTCTTGCAACCCTGACGATGAGCAGTTCCGATACAGTCGGAACCCGTATCACCACCACCGATTACCAATACATCCTTGCCCTTGCAGTTAACCAGTTCGTCCTTAGAGAACTCCATACCGGCAAGGATACGATTCTGTTGAGAAAGCAGTTCGAGGGCGAAATAAACACCCTTCAGCTCTCTTCCAGGAATCTTCAGGTCGCGTGCCGTTGGCGTACCGGTAGATACCACATAGGCATCGAAGCCTTCTGGCAATTTAGTTACATCAATCTGCTGATTGTATCTGAACTCGATGCCCTCCTCTTCGAGAAGACGAAGACGGCGGTCGATGATGCTCTTGTTAAGTTTGAAGTTAGGAATACCATAACGCAACAGACCACCGGCATTCTCACGTGCCTCGAATACTGTTACCTTATATCCCTTATGGTTCAACTGGTTGGCAGCTACCAATCCCGCAGGACCGGCACCGATGACAGCCACCGTCTTGCCATTACGCTCAGGAATCTCAACATGTACATAATCCTCAGAGAAGGCGTGCTCCACGATGGCACACTCATCCTCACGGTTGGTGGTTGGCTCATGATCCATGAGATTCAATACACACGCCTTCTCACAGAGTGCAGGACAGATGCGTCCTGTGAACTCCGGGAAGTCGTTGGTGGAATTGAGGAGACGGTAAGCCTGCTCCCAATCGCCCTTGTAGAGGGCATCATTCCACTCCGGTGCCTTGTTGCCCAGCGGACAAGCCCAGTGGCAGAAAGGCACGCCACAATCCATGCAACGTGAAGCCTGCTGTCGGCGGTCGTTGCTATTCAAAGTCTGTTCTACCTCGCTGAAGTCGAGGATTCTATCGTGAATTGGTCTATAACCTGCTTCCTTGCGAGGTATAGTCAAAAATGCTTTTGGATTTCCCATCTTTTTTCTAATTTTAAAATTAGTAATCTCGCTGCATATCCGCAATCTTCTGCTGCAACTTCTTTACCTGTTCCTCCTGGAGAACTCGCTTGTACTCGATTGGCACTACCTGGATGAAATCCTCTACGTAGTGGTTCCAGTCGTCGAGCATGGTACGGGCAAGCTTACTGCCGGTGTAGAGATAATGCTGACGGATCAGCTCGTGCAACTCCTTGCGATAGGTGCTGTCCTCCACGAGGTTGATCTCCACCATATCCATGTTACAGAAGTAATCGAAGTTGTGGTTCTTATCCCATACATAGGCAACACCACCACTCATACCAGCGGCGAAGTTACGGCCGGTTTCACCGAGCACTACTACTCTACCACCCGTCATATACTCGCAGCAGTGGTCGCCAGCACCCTCAATCACGGCGATGGCACCGGAGTTACGAACACCGAAGCGCTCGCCTACCTTACCATTGATATACAACTCACCGCTTGTGGCACCATACAATCCGGTGTTACCGGCGATGATGTTATCCTCGGCAGAGAAGTTGCTGCGGATAGGAGGAAGGATGGAAACACGACCTCCTGAAAGTCCCTTGGCGAAATAGTCATTGGTCTCACCCTCGAGCTTGAAATCTACTCCCTTCACCAGGAAGGCACCGAAGCTCTGACCTGCAGAACCCTTGAACTTCACGTTCACGGTCTTGTCTGGAAGACCAGCCTCACCATATTTCTCGGCAATCATACCGCTCAGCATCACACCGGCAGCACGGTCGGTATTCTTGATGGCAAAATCGAGGTTCACTTCTTCCTGATTCTCGATGGCACGCTGTGCACCACGAATCAACTGCTGGTCGAGTACATTGTCGAGGTCATGAATCTGCTCGGTAGTATGATAGAGCGAGCAATGACCTGTCTCACGATGCAAGAGACGGGAGAAATCGAGCAAGTCGGCCTTCTCCTTGATGCTCTTGGCCACCTCTGGCTCTACGGCATCAGCACCCTCGGTAGGAACAACCTCCTCATCCTTCTTGCGGACGATGAGCTCGGTATGACCGATGATATCGTTCAATGAGGTGTACCCCATCTCAGCCAGATACTCACGAACCTCCTCGGCGAGGAAGCGGAAGTAGTTGATAAGATACTTGTAGCTGCCACGGAAGTGCGCACGGAGCTTAGGATCCTGTGTAGCAACACCCATAGGACAGGTATTCAGATTACACTTACGCATCATGACACAACCCAATACGATGAGGGCGGCAGTACCGAAACTGAATTCCTCTGCACCGAGCAAAGCCATCAGGATGATGTCACGACCGCTCTTCAACTGACCATCTACCTGCAGACGAACCTGACCACGAAGACCATTCTTCACAAGAGTCTGCTGGGTTTCAGAAAGTCCGATTTCAGGAGAGATACCAGCGAAACGCATACTTGATGCAGGGCTGGCACCTGTACCACCCTCAGCACCAGAGATAACGATGAGGTCGGCCTTTGCCTTAGCCACACCGGCAGCGATGGTACCCACACCACTCTCAGCAACCAACTTCACAGAGATAGCCGCCTTAGGGTTTACATTCTTGAGGTCGAAGATGAGCTGAGCCAAATCCTCGATACTGTAGATATCGTGATGAGGTGGAGGAGAAATCAAGCTGATGCCAGGGATAGAGTGACGGGTCTTGGCGATGACCTCGTTAACCTTGAAGCCAGGCAACTGACCACCCTCACCCGGTTTAGCACCCTGTGCCACCTTGATCTGGATTTCCTCTGCATTTACCAAATATTCTGTAGTCACACCGAATCGACCGGAAGCCACCTGCTTGGTCTTGCTTGAGAGGCTGATGCCATCCTGTGTAGAATGGAATCGTTCGTTATCCTCACCACCTTCACCGGTATTGCTTCGGGCACCGAGGGCGTTCATGGCGAGTGCCATTGCCTCGTGAGCCTCTTTGGAGAGGGCACCGAAACTCATCGCACCGGTAACGAAGTGCTTCACGATTTCCTCTACCGGCTCCACCTTATCTATAGAGATAGGATTCTTGCGGAAGCTGAAGAAGTCGCGGATGAAGATAGGCTCCTGCTTATCGTCAACGAGATGTGTATATTTCTTGAAGAGATCGTAATCGCCCTTGCGGGTTGCGAGCTGCAGGGTGGCGATGGTCTCTGGGTTCCAAGCGTGCTTGATACCGTCCTTGCGGTAGTGGAACTGTCCCATACTTGGCAGGAACTCGAGCTTCATGGTCTCGAATGCCTTGTCGTGCAGGCGGATGGCATCACGGGCGATGGTCTCGAGTCCGATACCGCCGATGGTGCTCACCTCTGTTCCGAAGTAGCTCTTCAGAAGGCTCTCGCTCAAACCGATGCTCTCGAAGATCTTGGCACCACGATAGCTTCGGATGGTAGAGATACCCATCTTAGCCATAATCTTGAACAAGCCCTTCTTCACAGCCTTAATGTAGTTCTGCTCGGCTGTATGGTAATCCTCCTGAATCTTTCCCTTCTTTACAAGGTCGTCGAGGATGGCGTATGTCAAGTATGGACAGAGAGCTGATGCACCGTAACCCAACAGGAGGGCTGCATGCATTACCTCACGAATCTCACCGCTCTCTACGATGAGGGCAGTCTGCACACGCTTGCCGGCATCAATCAGATAATGATGTACGGCACTCACGGCGAGCAGAGATGGAATGGCGGCATGAGTTTCATCCACGCCACGGTCGCTCAAGATGATGTAGTTGTAGCCGTCATCCACGCTCTGTGCTGCCTGCTTGCAGAGTTCATCCAGAGCCTCATGCAACCCTTCTTCACCCTTGGCGGTTTCGAAGAGCATGTGGAGCTTGACGGTATTGAATCCCTTGTAGCGGATATTCTGAAGGATATCCAACTGGGTATTGGTCAGGATAGGATGTGGCAAGCGAACCATCTTGCAGTTGCTCTCGTCTGGGTTCAGAATGCCGGAACCTACTCTACCGATATACTCGGTAAGACTCATCACGAGGTTCTCACGGATGGAGTCGATGGCAGGGTTGGTAACCTGAGCAAACTGCTGACGGAAGTAGTTGAAGAAGATCTGTGGCTGGTCGGAAAGCACAGCAAGCGGAGTATCATTACCCATAGAAGCAGTAGGTTCCTGACCCTTGGTAGCCATTGGGATGATAGTACCGTCGATATCTTCCTCGCCAAAACCGAATTCCAATTCCTTGCGAGTGAGGTTATCCACACCATTTTCCACCTTACGACCACTGCGAAGTTTCTCCAGTTCAATACGGTTGGTGTTCAACCACTGGCGATATGGATGCTGGGCAGCCAGGCGCTCCTTGATTTCACCATCGTAGTAGATCTTACCCTCCTGTGTATCGATGAGGAGAATCTTACCAGGCTGCAGACGACCCTTCTCGGCAATCTCAGTAGGATCGAAATCCATCACACCTACCTCAGATGCGACTACCATCATATCGTTCTTGGTGATGGTGTAGCGGGCAGGACGCAGACCATTTCTATCGAGCATACCACCGGCGTAGCGGCCATCGCTGAAGAGCAAGGCAGCAGGACCATCCCATGGCTCCATCAGGATAGAGTGGTACTCATAGAATGCCTTCAGATCCTCAGAGATAGGGTTCTTGTCATTGAAGCTTTCAGGCACCATGACAGCCATGGCATGAGGCAATGACAAACCGCTCATCACGAAGAACTCAAATACATTGTCGAGGCTGGCAGAGTCACTCATATTAGGCTGAACGATAGGAGAAATCTCACGGATATCGCCCAAAGCCTCGCTGCTCAACACACTCTCGCGAGCCTTCATCCAGGCACGGTTACCACGGATGGTGTTTATCTCACCATTGTGGGCAAGGAGACGGAATGGCTGAGCCAGACTCCATGTTGGGAAGGTGTTGGTAGAGAAGCGGGAGTGAACCAGAGCCAGACCGCTTGTGAAATAATTATTGGTCAAGTCAGGATAATATTGGCGCAACTGGAGGCTGCTCAACATACCCTTATATACGATGTTCGAATTAGACAACGAACAAATATAGAAATCAGGATCGCTGACACGTTTCTCAATACGTTTACGGATAAGATAGAGGGTGCGCTCAAAGACAGGCACCTTATCATCTGTAACACCTGTGATAAACACCTGTTTGATAGCTGGTTCGTTACTCAAAGCAGCCTCACCCAAACAATCAGGGTTAGTAGGCACATTGCGGAGATGCATCAGCTGCAATCCCTCGCGTTCAATTTCCTCAATCATGATAGAGAGAATATCCTGCTGTTTCTTCTCATCCTTAGGCAAGAAGACGAGACCCGTACCATATTTACCTTTTTCTGGCACTGGGATACCCTGAAGAAGAATAAACTCATGTGGAATCTGGAGCATGATACCGGCACCATCACCCGTCTTGTTATCGGCACCCTCTGCACCACGATGACGCATGTTCTCGAGTACCTTCAAGGCGTTATCAACCAGCTCATGACTCTTGTTACCGTGGATATTCACCACCATACCTACGCCACACGCATCGTGCTCATAGGCTGAACTGTACAATCCTTTTTCCATTTCTTGTTCGTTTTATATCGGTTATTTCTAACTATTTTTATTACTTAAATATGAAGTGCAAAGTGATTCTTCACTCTTCACTTATTTATACGCCTGTTCGTGAACTCCCGCCACGGCTCTGCCGCTAGGGTCGTTCTGGTTCTTGAATGAGGCATCCCAGGCAAGGGCTTCGGCTGTAGAACATGCTACGCTTGGCACACTAGGTACGCTCTTGGCAGCGCTGTCGCTTGGGAAATGCTCGGCGAAGATAGAACGATAATAATACTCCTCCTTATTCTGTGGAGGGTTGATAGGGAATCGCTCAGCAGCATGCGCCATCTGCTCATCGCTGACGGCAGATGCGGTAATCTGCTTCAGGGTATCAATCCATGAATAGCCCACACCATCTGAGAACTGTTCCTTCTGTCGCCATGCCACTTCTTCTGGAAGCAAATCGGCAAATGCCTCACGAACCACCTTTTTCTCGATGGTCTTATCCGGACACATCTTCAAAACCGGGTTCATACCCATCGCTACATCCAGGAACTCCTTGTCGAGGAAAGGCACACGGCCCTCGATGCCCCATGCTGCCAAACTTTTGTTAGCTCTCAGACAATCGTAGAGATAGAGTTTACCCAACTTTCGTACGGTTTCCTCATGGAATGCCTTGGCATCCGGTGCTTTATGGAAGTAGAGATAACCTCCGAATACCTCGTCAGCACCCTCGCCCGAAAGCACCATCTTGATACCCATGCTTCGGATGACTCTCGCCAGCAGATACATCGGGGTAGATGCACGCACAGTGGTAACATCATAGGTCTCGATAAAATAGATGACATCACGGATGGCATCCAGACCTTCCTGAATGGTGTAGTTGATTTCGTGATGCACGGTTCCGATATGCTCGGCTACCAACCGTGCCTTAGCCAAGTCAGGCGCACCCTTCAAACCTACGGCAAAGGAGTGCAGACGTGGCCAATATGCCTTGGTCTCTCCCCCATTCTCTACACGGGTAGAAGAATATTTCTCGGCTACAGCAGAGATAACAGAAGAATCAAGACCACCACTGAGAAGAACACCATAAGGAACATCACTCATCAACTGACGTTTGACGGAAGCCTCCAAAGCATCATGAATCTCTTTCACTGCCGCTTTCTCCTGAGGTTCAGCATTCTTCAGCTGTTCTTCAGCCTTCTTGGCATCATCAATCTGATATTTTTTCTGCATGGCAGCATACTCAAACCAATCGCGTGTATAGTAACGCTTCATGCCAGGGTTCTTGCTATAATAATAATGGCCCGGGAGGAATGGCTCGTAGTGATCGCACTGACCTTCCAGAGCCTTCAACTCGCTTGCCACCAGCACTTTTCCATCCTTATCATAACCAATATAAAGAGGAATAACACCGATAGGGTCGCGGGCGATGAGAAACTCATCACGTTCGGCATCGTAAAGTGCGAAGGCAAAGATACCGTTCAGCTCTTCAAGCATCTTGGAGATACGGGCGTGGAGCGCATCCTCACCTTTATATATTAAGGAATCAAAATCGGAATCTGCTCGCATCTCACGATAGAGAGAAAGAATCACCTCACAGTCGGAACCGGTCTGATACTGGTATTTGCCAGCAAAACGAGCACGGATGTCCTGATGATTATAAATCTCACCGTTTACGGCAAGCACCTGTTTTTTGTCTGGTGCAAACAAAGGTTGGCGACCACTTTCAGGGTCAACAATACTCAGACGCTCATGTGCCAGGATAGCAGAACCACCACAGTAGATTCCACTCCAGTCTGGTCCGCGATGGCGAATCTTCTGGCTCATACGAAGCGCTTGCTGTCGCAATTCAGGAGTCTGCTCCTGAATATTGAAGATAGATACGATTCCACACATAAATCTTTTCCTTTCTTTTACGGTTATTTTTAACTATTATTCTCTCTTATTCACCTTGGCATGTCCAATCCATTCTTTTAGGAGCAAACCAAGCAAAAACAAAGCTTAAAATTACTTTTTGCTATGTTTCGGGTGCAAAATTACAACTTTTTGTTAGAATAAAGAAAAGATTAGTAGCATTTTATCTTTACTTTATCACAACAATAACATATTAATGCATATTAGAGCAAAACATATAATAAACTGAAAAGAAAAATATACTATTTAATTACAATCTGTAAAATACTATCATTTTTAAGATAAACAAAGCGTATCCAGGGCATATTATACGCTCATAGATATGCAACAAAGTATTCAGGGCATTATACACAGTTTCTTACCCCCATATCATACAAAGAAATGCCGATAGCTCTTTGGTGGAACTATCGGCATTTAAAATAAAAAAATAAAAACTTAAACCTACCAACGTAAGATTATATCGTAAAACCTAAGAGCCTATTATGGCTGCAAGGTAAAACCTACTACCAGATAAGCTTTCTCAGTGCTAGGGTTAGCAGCTACCTGAGCGAAGACTGGAACAGAGAAAGAATCTGTAATCTTCAAATCCTTGGTAGCTTTCAGTGAAACATTGGTAACTGCAAAACCATTGGCATCACCATAGAAAGATGTTGCAAATGGAACTGCGCCTATACTTGCTGCCCAATCACAACCGCCCAACTTGAATGGGGCTGTAGCCTCAACATATGAAGAATAAGCACGGTCACCATCCTTGTTAAGACCATCTGCTCCCGCAAAGTTGGTATACCAGTTCAAGGCTACAGGACCGAAGTCGTAACCAATATTGGCTTCAAAAACATGTGCTGTCTTATGAGAATCGTACTCGAAGTAGCGACCATCACCAGAATTAAACCAGTAGTCGGTAATTCCAATGGTAAAGCCTCCTGTTCTATAGGCAGCAGTCAGGTCGAATTCCTTGGTATCATCCCATTTAGAAAGGCCTACACTACCCCAACCTGTCAATGAGAAACCTTTATAGCCAATACCAAGTGTTGGCTGGAGAGATACGTTACCGAGATCCTGACCACGCCAGATATACTGGTTTACAACATCTGCAGCGATTGTTGTTTCCACCTCATCCTGCGCAGAAGCAGCAGGAACAAAAGCAACCAAACCGAGTGCAAGGGCACCCATCTTCTTTATATCAAAAATCTTCTTCATATTCTCTTATTTTTATGTGATACATTTTTGTTTTTAAAAGTTTCGGCAGCAAAGGTACTGCAAATCGAAGACAACACAAAATAAATTGCGATTTATTTATATTGTTGAGATGCAGCGTACCTTATTCAAAGGTACTAATTATAACTCTGCTCGCCAAAACTTCTGCTGAAAAATCTCTCTCGCTCGCTATATGAAAGTTTCTTTAGTTGTAGCAACTTTCACCATGCTCGTAGATATCCAGACCTTCTTCCTCGATTCGCTTATCAACACGGAGACCAGCAATCTTCTTGATACCCCAGAAGAGGATGATACCTGTTACGGCTGCCCAAAGGTCGATGCAGAGGATACCGAAGCACTGAGCACCGAAGAATCCGAAGCCACCACCATAGAAGGCACCACCATCAAGGGCGAAGAGACCAGTCATCAAGGTACCGAAGATACCACATACACCATGTACTGAACTTGCACCAACAGGATCATCAATATGAAGCTTGGTATCAATGAACTCGATAGAGAATACCAAGATGATACCTGCCAAGAGACCGATGATGGCAGAACCCAATGGACTAACCAAGTCGCAACCAGCGGTGATAGCTACCAAACCAGCCAGAATACCGTTCAATGTCAATGAGAACGAAGGTTTGCCATACTTAATCCAAGATGTAAACATGGTACCCAAACCACCGCAGGCTGCAGCCAAGTTGGTTGTAAGGAATACGTGGCTGATGGCAACACGGTTAACCTCACCAGAAGCAGCGAGCTGAGAACCAGGGTTGAAACCGAACCATCCGAACCAGAGGATGAATACACCAAGGGCAGCAGCCATGAGAGGGCACTGAAAAAGGTACCCAATTTTAAGTTGCATAGCTTGTTTTTGAACTTTAATTCTTGTCCAAGAAGCATTTCATCTTTTAAAAGTGAAATACTTTTTTGGACAGGAATATAGTCTCAAACAGCTTTCTATAGCGTTTCTGGCGTTTAATTCGGCAATATATAGAGAAATCTACTTCCCCCCTTATGCATTTTGCATCAATTTGATGATTCTCTTCACATTTGCAGCGAAAATAGTCAAAGCTCCCTGCATTTCCATGCACGACAAACCGTATGACAGGGCTCTGTCATATCCTAAGACATTCTTAAGTTCGGAGTTTTTGGCTTCTATCTTGTATCGTTTCCTCTGAAGATTTATAAACTCTTCTGTTTTTTGATATTCGATTTGCTCCAACTGTTCATCCGATTTGATGGTAATCGCATATGTTTTTGTCTTGGCTCCTTCCTTGTAGCAACCTTCACGTAATGGACAGACCTTGCATTTGTCCACATCAAAATAATAGGTAATGCTGGAGTTTCTGTGACGCTTGTCATTTTTGCGATAATTCATCTCTTTCCATTTCGCCAGATGCCCTGCTGGGCAGACGTACAGATCTGCATCCTTGTTGTATTCAAAAGGGAGTTTGTTTGTTCGATTACCGTCAATTACAGAGCTTAAACGAGCAGAGAGGCGCATATTGTTTTCCTTTGCCATTTTGAGATTCTCCTTGCTGGAATATGCCTTATCTGCTACTATGGAATCAACTTCCATTCCTGCTTCCTCTGTCTTTTTTATCAATTCAGGCAATTGCTGTCCATCACCCTTCTCGCCGGAGGTGACGGTAGCTGCGGTGATAATTCTCTCATCGCTCATAGCTATATGCGTCTTATAGCCAAAGAATGAAGAATGCGCTGTTTTATGTCCTGTACGGGCATCCTCATCCTTTGATATTACGCCTCGGGTCTCTGCGTCTGAAATGGTTTCTTTCAGCATATTGAGACGCTCCTTGACTGCAGGCATATTGGCAGTTGCAGCATCAGCTTCCACCGTAGCAACTATCGTTTTGGCTGCAGTCATGATAGAAGAATACTTCTTTTCTTTTGGAAGCTCAGGCAATTCCATGCTGTCATCCACAGAATTAACGACATTGATTACGGCCTTGCAATAATACTCCAAACTCTTTGCTGCACTGATAGGGTTGGAACGAGAATGCGTATGGGTTGCATCAACAATGATGGTTCTAGACTTGAGGACACCTGCTTCTATAGCAATAGAAACAGTCTTCTTGATAAGAAGATCCAACAGGTCCATATTCTTCAGACGAAGTCGACGGAATTTGGTCAAGGAACTAGGATTAATCAGATTAGTCTCCTCAGGAGTTAATCCCAAGAAGTACTTAAACGACATATCATAGCGAGTACGTTCAACAACATCAACATCCGATATGTCATAGATTACCTTTAAAAGAAGATACTTAAACATACGGATAGGACTCTCTGCTGTACGACCGTTGTCATGACAATACTTGTCCTGCAATTCCTGGTATACGAAACGAAAGTCCACCAGGTCAGTAATCTGGCGGAGCAGGTTGTCTTTTGGGATAATCAAGTCATACAAACTTGAATAATCACTGAATGATATGGTCTGTTGTTGCTCTAGCATAATCCTTGTATTTTTCTACAAAGATACAAAAAATATTGCACATATGCAACTTTTGGGTATACTATTTCAAAGATCGAATGTTAAACTAACATAACCCATGAAGGGACTTTTTCAGTGCCCTCCCATGAGGTTGTGACCTGGGATAGCAGTGCTCTTGCCATTGCGATACTTACCAAGACGAGGACCTAAGCAGATAGCACCAACCAAGGCAAGTACACCACCAACACTATGTACGATGGCAGAACCTGCGAAATCATGGAAGGCAGCACCGAAGGTGTTCATCATGAATGAGCCTGCCTCGCTGTTGCAAAGCCAACCGCCGCCCCATGTCCAGTGACCCTCTATAGGGTAGATAATCAATGAAATGAAGAATGAGTAAACGCAGTACATGGAGAACTTGGTACGTTCTGCCATAGCACCTGAAACGATGGTAGCACTAGTAGCGCAGAATACGGTTTCAAACATCAAGAAGCCTTCAGTAGGAAGACCGGCTGCATTTGTATAGAAAGACAAATCGCCGAAGTTAGGCATACCGATGAAACCGGCGCCATCGCTACCAAACATAAATCCGAAACCTACGAACCAGAAGAGAACGGAACCGATCATAAAATCGACAAAGTTCTTAAACAAGATGTTCGCTGTATTTTTACTACGGGTAAAGCCCGCCTCGCAGAGGGCAAATCCCGGCTGCATGAAAAAGACCAACATGGCTGCCAAGAGCATCCATACGGTATCTACTGAAATTCCTAAATCCTGTACACTCATAACATAAAATCTTTAAAGTGTTCTTTAAACCTGAAAACTATTCTCTCTCCTCCATATTAGCATTTTATTTCTCCTGCTCAGCATTATAGAGAGCGATGTCGCCTCTTTCACCTGTACGGATTCTTACGGTATCCTCTACAGGAATTACAAAGATTCGACCATCACCAATCTCGCCTGTACGGGCAGCCTCCTGGATGGCATTAATCGTTTTCTCTACGTTCTTGTCGCGCACGACAACATTCAGCAACACTCGCTCGATACTGCTGGTGTCGTACATCACGCCACGGTAGATACGAGCCTGTCTCATCTTGCCCTCTCCTCTTACGTCGTAGTAAGAGAACCACTCGATGTCGGCGGCAAGCAATGCTTCCTTTACATCCTCAAACTTAGTCTTACGGATGATTGCTTCAATCTTTTTCATGTTAATCTCTCCTATTAATTAATTTACATTTTATTTATTTTCTGGTGCAAAGGTACGACATTTTGCTTAATATTTCGCAATATCAGTTACTTTTTGATATTACATTTTTCATTTTGTTATTGTTTTGCATAGTTCTTTTTAAAATACAGAACAAAATGAAAGCAAATTACACATTATTCGTTTCATTTTGAAACAAACAATAAAAAACCGCTTGAAAGGCCCCAAAGACCCCTCAAGCGGCAAACCGGAGAACAAACTCTCAACCCTAAAACTAGGGTTACTTTATTATTTAAACTTAATCTTATACCCATATTTCCGCATATATCTGAGTTTTATAACGGAAATTTTATTTTGCCTTTATTTTGAATGTAAATTCACGATCAGCATAATGGAGACGATACTTCTCCATAGGCCTGGTCATCCAACTGTCGATGCAGCCCAAAGGATACTGGCATTTCTGGATATGCAACTGCACGAGTCCCTTATCCACCAGATCACCACTGTGTTGTCCCCATGCATGCGTCTTCTCGATACCAGAATCCAAATCCTCTACCAGATAAGGGATGGCACTGCACTCCATAGGTTCATACCCCTCGAAGGTAATCCCCTTGCCGGTGGTTGGATTAAAGATAGAGAAATAGCGGATATCGGTATGGTTACCACTCTCCTGCGGACGGATATATGGATAATATTCATCCTTCACGTCAGACTCGTACTTGCCGATAAAAGCAGAAGAATGACGATCTACGTAGTTCTCTTCAGGACCTCTACCATAATACTCGAGCTTAGAGAAAGTAGCAGGCATCTGCAACTGCAGACCGAATCTGAACAGATCGGCAACCTGAACCTCCTTGTCGGTAGTCATCTTCTGGGTAACATTCACCTCGCCCGCAGCACTGATGTCATAGCGGAGCATCAGCTGAGCTTTCACATCAGGCATATCGAAGAGAGCTGTCAGCACCACATTGTCCTTACTTACATTTTTGTCGAAAGACTTCAGAGTCATCTGCGGGTTCTTCCATACTCTCATCTCCTTCTGCAGAGATGCTCCATAGTCATTATCGGTAGGAGCACGCCAGAATTCCGGAGTCATACTCTCACGGAACTTCAACATCGGTTCACCATCTACATCGAGATAATCTATCATACCCGTCTTCTTGCCTATGGTAACAGACATTCTCTGTGCGCTGACCTTCACATAAGAGTTGGTTTCCTCCACCTCCATACCGCTTGTCTCCTGCACCTTACCCTTCTTGGTTGGCACAGCAGGAACCGCCGGTTTGGCAAACTGATAATCGCTGATGATAAACTGCTGGCGAGCCATCACCTGGCCCTTGTCTACCAGCGGCTGTGTGCCATCGCTTGCAAAAGCAAAGTTAAGAACAATCTCCTCCTTTGCATGCTTCGATTCAGCCTCAGCCACCGCATACTTCAGTTCATCACTCTTGATCAGTTTGGTAGCCTGAGGAGCAATACCCTTTGTTTCAGGAATCTCTATTGTAGCCAGTTTCACACCATTGGCATAAACCGTAGCTGTCAGGTTCAAGTCATCGATATTCTTGAAGAAGTTCTCGTTGTAAACCTTGAAAGCACCATTCACAGCATCCAGGTCCTTGATCCATACATTCTGATGATAGTACTGAATCTCGTAAGCATGAGGATTCAGACGGCGGTCTGGAGCAATGATACCATTACAGTTGAAGTTATAGTCACTTGCCGGATAGCGGCCGTAATCTCCACCATAAGTAAAGATTTCCTTACCGGTGACAGGACTCTTGTCACGAATGCCCTGATCTACGAAGTCCCAGATATAGCCACCCTGATACTTAGGATACTTACGGATGAGGTCCCAATATTCCTTGAAACCACCTTCCGAATTACCCATAGCATGAGCATATTCGCACTGGATGTATGGTTTAACACCATCACTCTTGCAATATTTCTCACTCTCCTCGTAGTCGATATACATCGGACAGTAAATATCAGTCTTGCTGTCATAACCGCCACGCTCATACTGAACAGGACGGGTCTTGTCGAGCGCTTTCACCCAGTCATAGGTCTTTTCGAAGTTGATGCCGTAACCACACTCATTACCCAAACTCCATACGATGATAGAAGGATGATTGATAAAACTTTTCACATTACCTTCATTGCGCTCGATGTGAGTCTGGAGATACTCAGGGAACTTAGCGAGTGATTTCTCCCCATATCCCATACCATGAGATTCGAGGTTAGCCTCAGCAGTAAGATACAGTCCGTATTCATCACAGAGTTCATACCAGCGGGGATCGTCAGGATAATGGCAGGTACGAACCGCATTGATGTTCAACTGTTTCATGATTCTGATATCCTGAATCATGCGCTCTACACTTACCACATATCCACCATCCGGATCTATCTCATGCCGGTTGGCACCCTTAATCAGTACAGGCTTGCCGTTCACCAGCAACTGGGCGTTCTTGATTTCCACATTGCGGAAGCCCACCTTCTGCGGAATCACCTCCGCTACCCCCTGCTTATTCTTCAGAGAGATGTATACCTTATATAAATAAGGTGTCTCAGCAGTCCAAGCCTTCACCTTCGGTACTTTGATTACACCCTGAGCTCCGGTAGCCGATGCTATTTGCTTGCCATCCTTATCACACAAGGCAACAGTCACATCAGTCTTGCCGCCCTTCAGTGCTATCTGATAGTTCAGTATACCATCCCGATAATTATTCATCAAACCGGCATCAAGACGGATATCGGCAGCATGAAGTTTCGGACGTGCATAGAGATAAACCTCACGGGCTATACCAGTAAAGCGCCAGAAGTCCTGATCCTCGAAATAAGAACCGTCGCACCAGCGCATCACCTGCATAGCTATCAGGTTCTTGCCCGGCTTCAGATACTTGGAGATATTAAACTCGGCAGCCACCTTGCTGTCTTCACTATATCCCACATACTTGCCGTTTACCCAAAGGGTCAGGTTGCTGGTAGCCGAACCTACATGGAAATAGACATCCTTGCCCTTCCAGTCCTTAGGAAGTTCGAAGGTACGACGATAAGAACCCGTATAGTTATTGAGTTCGCTGATATAAGGAGGATTTGGGTCAAACTGGGTAGCCCAGGCATAACCGACATTCTTATAAGTAGCATCTCCATAACCGTTCAGTTCGAACAGTCCCGGTACAGGGAAATCCTTCCACTCCGAATCGTCATAGTTGGCTGCAAAGAAGTTGGTTGGACGCTTGTTATGATCCTTCACGAAGTTAAACTTCCACATGCCTTCCATCGAAAGATAGTTGGCCGACTTTTTCTTGTCAAAACTCTGTGCTTTGTCAAGGGTCTCGTATGCGAAGAAAGCAGCACGGCGAGGTTCGCGGTTCTGCTGGTTGATATCCACATTATGCCAGCGCGACTCATTCTGAGCCGCCATGCCATTGCCGACAGACAGCAAGGCGAGGCAAAGCGATACATTTGCTATATTTCTGATGCTCATATCTGTTTATTATTTTCTGAAAAACATAGAGTTATCTACTGGTGTAAACTTCTGTTCGCTGTCCTTGCGCATTTCAATGCCGAGACTGCTCCACCATGAAGGCCAGCCGCCAACGATATTGCTGAGGAAAACCACCTTGAAAGGATGCAATCCCTTAGCCAATGCTACAGAAGTATCATGATTGGTACCAGCCTTCACATCCCCCTCGTTGCTGATCATGAGTTTGTTATCAATCCAAACCTGCTCCAGACGGGAAGAGAGATAATAGACACCATCCTCCGGAATATTGATGTAGCCCTCAGCGATGGCAGCATAATTATTGGCACCGCGCAAGGTAGCAGCATCATCCTTCTGCTGAATCTTCATCTGCTCCAAGCCCTCGATGTTTGCACACTCCCAGGCAGCATCAGCCCATTCCAGCTGGTCAACCTTCAGATAGTTGCCCTTAATGCGCTTCATCTGCAACCCAGGTTTTGCGTCCTCCACCTTAACAGCAGGAGCATAAGTCTGCTTCTCAACATCAACGGTTCTGATACGGCTCATCTTGCCTGAAGGCAATATGGTTGCTATCTTGATGATGGTGTTTCCACTCACCCTGATAGGCTCTGCATAAGCCGAAGAAGAAGGAGTTGGTGTACTTCCATCCAATGTATAAACCATCTTCATAGGACGCGAGGTGGTAAAGGTTACCGCAGTATCCCCAGTAATGACCACCTTATCGCAAGAACCGAAAGGCTGCTCAGGCAATGGGATATGATAACGGATATGGCGCTCGTCCAGACGAACACAGTTTGCATCCAGTCGGCGGCAGAAATCCTTGAAGTTTTTCCTGCTCACTGGCGACCATGCAATCTCAGAGAGAGCAATGGCACGAGGATACATCATATACTCCATCTTGGCATTGGAATACATATATTCCGACCAGTTGTTACACTGAACGCCCAGGATATGATGAGCCAGTCCCAACGCCTTGATGGTATCAGGTACCGGATTATAATTATAGGTAGAAGCCAGATATCTAGGAGGACTAGGAATGGTTACAGGCTCCACCTTGCTGTCGCCCTGATACCAGTCGAGATACATACCGTCGCTGCCCGGCGTCATGATGACATCATGCTTCTGCATGGCAGCCTCGATACCTCCTTCCGTTCCACGCCATGACATCACGGTAGCATTCTCACTCAATCCGCCTTCCAGAATCTCGTCCCATCCGATAATCTTTCTGCCACGCTTCTCCAGCATCTTCTCTATGCGCTTGATAACGTAGCTCTGCAGTCTTTCCTCTGCCGAATGCTTTCCTTCAGCCTGCAAGCCCTCTGTCTGAATACGCTTCTGACAGGTAGGGCAGTTTTTCCAACTGGTCTTCGGACACTCGTCGCCACCGATATGGAAGTACTTACCAGGGAAGAGAGGAACGATCTCACTAAAGATGTCATCCAGGAAGCGGAACATATCTTCCTTGCCCGGACACATCACGATATCCTCTACACCCCAAACAGTTCTCAACGACCACTGCTCACCTTTGCATGAAAGATAAGGATAAGCAGAGATAGCTGCCATCATGTGACCAGGAAGGTCGATTTCCGGAATCACGGTAATATAGCGTTTGGCAGCATAATCCACAATTTCCTTAATCTGCTCCTGGGTATAGAAACCGCCATAAAGAGAGCCATCGCCCTCGGTACGGATACTGCCCACAGAAGTAAGTTTAGGATATTTCTTGATTTCGATACGCCAGCCCTGGTCTTCCGTCAGATGGAAGTGCATGGTATTCACCTTGAACATAGACATCAGGTCCAGTTGCTTCTTCACATTCTCGACAGAAATGAAATGGCGGCATGGATCGAGATGGAATCCACGGTAGCCGAAGCGTGGAGCATCCTGGATATCACAGCATTGTGCTACCCATTTCACTCCATCCACCCGGGTTGCGCTCTCTATCTGGGCAGGGAGTAACTGCATGAAACTCTGCATACCGTAGAAGGCGCCCTTGGCGGTCTTCGCCTTGATAACAACCCCCTTGGCGGTTACGGTAAGGCGATAACCTTCCTCGGCAATTTTCAGCGAAGGAGAAATCTGTATAGAGATATTCCCCTTCTTTCCACCTACCGTTACCTCATAACCTGTAGAAGCCTTCAGTTTGTCTGCCATGTACTGGGCGATATTTCTGCCTTCAGCCGTCTGGTAAGCGATTACCACCTTCTGTGGCAATACGAACTCACCTTTCTGTACCTGAGTCTTCACCGGTATCGGGATAATATTAATATCAGCAGCAGATGCCGGAGTGGAGATACCACCCAGCATCGCTGCACAGGCTACAAACGAGCCTAATAAACGATTGAACTTTGCCATGATTTAAATATATTAATAAGGTATTACAATGGTTTGTACTCCACGAAAGCCTCCATGGCCTCATAGCATGCCAGACCCAACTGGTCGTAGAGCGATGCAGTAGCACGGTTACGGTCTTCGGCTCTCTGCCAGAACAGGCGCTCGTCGTTGCCCAAGAAAGGAGCACTCTCCATCTGCGACTGATGCTTGAGAATAGAGTTACGTTTTGCCCGCAACTCCTCAGGGCTCAATGGTACACACATTTCGATATTCTCAATCTCCCATTCTGCCCAGGCACCACGATACATCCAGATGCGACAGTCCTTCAACCATTCTGCACCCGCTTTCTTCTCTTCGTCGATAGCTGCCAGAACGGCATCGGTACACTTCTTGTGGGTTCCGTGAGGGTCAGCAAGATCGCCGGCTACATAAATCTGATGCGGCTGCACCTTCTGCAACAGAGCTCTCACTATCTCTACATCCTTCTCGGTCATTGGCAACTTTTCTATCTTGCCGCTCTCATAGAATGGCAGGTCGAGGAAGTGGACATGGTCAAGCGGAATTTCATTATAAGTACAAGCGGTACGAGCCTCACCACGGCGGATCAGTCCCTTGATGGTCAGGATATCTCTCGTATCGAAGTCACTCTCCTTTTTCTTGGCAAAGAAGGTCTTGATTTCCTTATATTTATTAGAGATGATACTGTCTTTTGAGTCTGCAAAAAGCTGGTTGAAACCATTGATAAAGTGCATGAATCTTGTTACTTCCTCATCACCCACAGCAATGTTTCCTGATGTTTCGTAAGCTACATGCACATCGTGGTTCTGCTGTACCAGTCGACGGATAGTTCCTCCCATAGAGATAACATCATCGTCTGGGTGTGGAGAGAATACGATAACCTTCTTAGGGAATGGAGTTGCACGCTCTGGGCGATAGGTATCATCGGCATTCGGCTTACCACCTGGCCATCCGGTAATGGTATGCTGCAAATCATTGAAAATCTTGATATTGGCATTATAGGCAGAGCCATAGAGAGCCAGAAGTTCACTCAGTCCGTTCTCATTATAATCCTTATTGGTCAACTTCAGGATAGGCTTACCGAGTTTCTGACAGAGCCATACCAGTGCCGAACGCACCAGTTTATCACTCCACTGGCATGAAGTTACGAGCCATGGATGCTCGATACGCGTCAGATGGTGAGCTGCACCCAGGTCGATGACAACATGAGCATTCGGATGAGTCTGAAGGAATGATGCCGGCAGGGTATCTGTGATAGAGTTCTCCACCACCTTCTGCATAATCTCTGCCTTCTCTTCGCCCCAGGCTGTCAGATAGATGCTCTTGGCTGAGAGCAAGGTAGCGATACCCATGGTGAGCGAACATGGAGGAATGGTTTCCTTGGTCTGTTCACTGTTCTCCATCTCTTCGCGAGAGGTATTGCCGATGAGGATGATACGTGTCATCGACTGGATGCCCGAACCTGGCTCGTTGGCAGCAATATTACCCGAACGGCCTATACCTATGAGAGCTACATCGAGACCGCCAAAGGTCTCGATACGCTGCTCATAAAGACGGCAACTGTCCTGTACGGCATCCTGTGCCACAAAACCATCCAGTGTAAAGATGTTCTGCTCAGTCACATCCACATGATTGAGGAAACGATCCTTCAACTGGTTGATGGTACGGAGAGAACTGTCCTTCTGGAGCGGATAATATTCGTATGCATTGAATACAACAACATTGCGGAAGCTCAGGGTCTTCTCGTTGTAACGGCGAACGAGTTCATCGTATACAGAATAGAGAGAAGAACCGGCACCCAGCGCCATCACATAGAATTTGCCTTCCTGCTGTGCCGCCTTGATGCCAGCTTCTATTTTATCAGCTACATGACTGGCACCTTCTGCCATAGAGGCAAAGATATCTGTATGAATCTTCTCCATTCTGGAGATTTCAGAGTATTCTACAGTCGTCTTTGGTTTGTAGAACTCTACAGGTACTTTATTGAGTACGATTTGCGAACTAAGATTGAGTCTCATATCTTTATCTATATTTAAATAGGTTATATTTTCTTTTTTTAAAATGACGGATTAGAGTTCAGATGCCATTGCTGCAGCACCCAGGATGGCAGCCTTGGCACCATCCAGTCCGCTCATCAGAAACTTAGCCTTACCTTTATATAATGAGAGCACATGCTCGTTATATGCTTCTTCAATAGGACGGAAGAGCAGATCGCCAGCCTGTGCCAATCCTCCGAAGAAGATAAAAGCCTCCGGGCTCAGAAAGGTAGCTATCTCTGCACAGGCCTTGCCGATTCTTGTACCAGTTTGTCTGAACACTTCCCGTGCCAGTGTATCTCCTGCCATGGCTGCCTTATAAACTGCATAAGATGTAATTTCTTCCCTTGGAATATTTCTCAGCTCAGTTGCCCCAGTTGATGCTTCGAGCATGGCCAAGGTAGTACGGACCACGCCTGTAGCCGAACAGTAGGTTTCCAGACAGCCCTTTCTGCCACAGCCGCATGGTCTACCGTCAGGATCCACTACCATGTGTCCCAACTCACCGGCAAAACCGTCGCAACCATAAATCAGCTGTCCGTTAGCCACTATACCCGATCCTACGCCTGTTCCGAGAGTGAGTTCTACGAAGTTTTTCATGCCAACCGCAGCACCATATTTCATTTCTCCCATAGCAGCCGCATTTGCATCATTGGTAATAGCAACCGGAATGCCCAGTTTCTCTGCAAACATGTCAGCCAGCGGTACAATACCCTTAGCCCATACCAGGTTTGCTGCATTTTCAATGGTCCCCTTGTAATAGTTACCACAAGGCGCACCGATGCCCATGGCACGAATTTTCTCTATACCACCTACCTGTTCTACTATCTGCATCACAGCTTTTACCGACTCCTCTACGTATTGTTCTACGCGTTGGAATGTCTGGGTCTTGATTGAGGTTGTAGCTATTATTTCTCCGTCCCCATCAACGATGCCGAAAACGGAATTGGTTCCACCCAAATCCAAGCCAATCACTAAAGACTTTACATCGTATTCCATACTTCTTTTAATTAATAGGTTAAAATCGAAAAATAACGAGGAGCGATACAAACTTTTATTTATTAAATTCTTTATTAACGCTCAGTTCGTTACTAAAATATTTTATTTTGCAAAGTTACTAGTTTTATAAAACACTGCAATGAAAATAGCGTTAATATTTCTAAAACAGAAACATTTTTTATACTTTGAGCCTTCTTATGGCCGAAATACCTGCACTTCGCTCGCTTCTGATGCCGATTAAGTGTAACCCCCTTTTGTGCACTTACGTATCCAACCTCTATATATATAATAAGGTATAGGATGAAACAGAATGTTCGAAAACGACGAAAAGTATACTATTTTTCGCCATTTAAGTTTTATTAACAGCAAAAATATTGCACCAATACAGAAAAACCTTATCTTTGAAACTAAAAAATATTAGTTATGAAAGCTGACTTAATAAAATATCTTAGAAAGATAAACAAAAAGCCCTCAGTTCAGGGCAAGCTCCTGGAGCAGTTTATCTCTCACGGAGCCTCCACCATCCCAGAGATGTCGAAGGCTATCGGAGTTAGCTTACCGACAACAACAAGTGCCCTCAACGAGTTGATAAAAGAAGGACTCGCCAGAGAGATTGGAAAGAAAGACAATTCTTCGGGACGCATCCCGATGGTTTACGACCTCGTTCCAACAGCAGGCTACTTCATCGGCGTCAATCCTGAGATGAACTGCCTGGCACTTGCAGCAAGCGACTTCGCAGGCAATCTGATTACCGAAAAAACAAGAGTGCCTTACGTATATGAGAACTCTCCTGAAAACCTGGAAGAAATAAGCAGAATCATCAATGAGTTTATCGAAAGCCTTCCTGTTTCAAGAGAAGAAATACTTCAAGTTTGCGTGAACGTGGCTGAGCGCGTGAATCCTGTACAGGGAAATGCCTACAACATGTTCACCTTCCTGAAAGAATCATTGGCCGACAAGCTGACCCAGCTCATACTGCTACCGGTATGTATCGAGAACGATACCCGGAGCATGGCTTTCGCTGAGTTGATTAAGGGACAGTGCAAAGGCCTGAAAGACGCCATCTTCGTGAACGTATGCTGGGGCATCGGAATCGGAATCATCATCGACGGCAAACTCTATTACGGCAAGTCGGGATATTCTGGCGAATTCGGTCACATGACTGCCTACAACAACAACATCATCTGCCACTGCGGCAAGATTGGTTGCATAGAAACAGAAGTTTCGGGCAGAGCACTCAAAAGGAAACTCATCGAGAAGATAAAGGAAGGAAAGACTTCCATCCTCTCTGAAAGAGTTCTGAAAAAGAATGAAGACCTATCACTCCAGGATATCCTGGACGCCATAGCAAAGGAAGATGTACTGAGCCTTGCCACACTGCAACGCATAGCAGATGAACTTGGCAAACAACTGGCAGGAGTCATCAACATCTTCAACCCAGAAATGCTGGTCATCGGAGGAGAAATGTCGGTTACAGGCGACTACCTCACGCTACCGGTAAAGATGGGTATCAAGAAATTCTCTCTCAACATCATGAATGAGGATTCTATGATCGTTACCTCAAGCCTGAAAGGTCTTGCAGGAATCACGGGAGCCTGCCTGATGGCAAGATACCGGCTTCTGAATGAGAACATCGACAAATAAGGAATTTAAACAACCAATACAAAACCTATTTTAAGTATGAAGAAGTCTCTTCTTTTTGCACTATGCCTGGGGCTGGCAACCATAACAGCTGCCGCCCAGCGCAACTACAGCCAGGTAGACCCCATCCAACCTGTGCCAACCGCCAAGCAGGTGGCATGGCAGAAACTGGAAACCTATGCTTTTATCCATTTCGGCCTCAATACCTTCAATGATAAGGAATGGGGATACGGAAATTCGGATGTAAAAACCTTCAATCCTAAGAAACTGGATTGCGAACAATGGGCAAGAACCCTGGTTGCTGCGGGCATGAAAGGAGTCATCATTACAGCCAAACATCACGACGGCTTCTGCCTCTGGCCTACACGCACCACAGATTACTGCATCCGCAACACACCTTATAAGAATGGTGAAGGTGATGTGGTAGGAGAACTCTCCCAAGCATGTAAGAAATACGGTTTGAAATTCGGAGTTTACCTCTCGCCTTGGGACAGACACCAGGCAAGCTACGGTTCTCCCTACTACCTGAAGCTCTACCAGCGCCAGCTCAAGGAACTTCTGAGCAACTACGGCGAACTTTTCGAAGTATGGTTTGACGGAGCCAACGGAGGAGACGGCTGGTACGGAGGTGCCGAAGAAAGCAGAACCATCGACAGAAGGAACTACTACAATTTTCCTAGGATTTTCGAAATTGTTGACAGTTTACAACCCAATGCCATTCTTTTCGGTGATGGCGGACCGGGATGCCGATGGGTAGGAAATGAAAATGGATTTGCAGGCGAAACCTGCTGGTCTACAATACCATCCAACACCGTCTATCCAGGCTTCAAGGACTACAAACAGTTGCAGTTTGGATGGGAAGACGGCGACCAGTGGACACCAGCTGAGTGCGATGTTTCTATCCGCCCGGGATGGTTCTACCATGAGAAAGAAGACAGTAAGGTAAAAACCGTTGAAGACCTGTGCGATCTCTACTACAAGAGTGTAGGACACAACGCTACCATGTTACTCAACTTCCCGGTAGACAAGGATGGACTCATCCACCCTATCGACTCTGCAAATGCAGTAAACTTCCAAAGGAAAATCCGACAAGAATTATCTGTCAATCTACTGAAAGGCATCACACCTAAAGTAGACAGCCAGCAAGGCAAGCACATTGGCAAGAATATCACAGACGGCCAGTATGACACCTTCTGGGCTTCTAAAAAGAAAAAAGATGCCTATATCGAGTTTCAACTCGGAAAGCCAAAATCTATCACACGCCTCATGCTCCAGGAATACATACCTCTGGGGCAGCGCGTAAAAGCCTTCTCAATCTATTACCAACAAGGCAAAAACTGGGTAAGGCTCGACCCTAAGGAAGAGACTACCACTATCGGCTACAAGCGAATACTTCGCTTCGATAAGATTACTACAAGTGGCATCCGCATCGTAATCGACGATGCAAAGGGATGCCCTTGTATAAACTCCGTTTCAGCATTCTAATAACTAGAAAGAAGTACGAAAAATTTTATAACTAACAATAAATAATAGCCCTATGAACAAAAGAGCAAATTTGTATTTTGCAGCGCTTTTAGGTGCGATGTCACCTCTTTGCACTGTTTCTGCATTGGCTGCTCAAAGCAATTCTACCATTGCTACAGCTACCCAGCAGCAAAACTCATGTACAGGTACTGTTAAAGACGCTACCGGAGAACCTATCATCGGCGCTACCATCAGAATCGAAGGTAAGACCGGTGGAACCGTAACTGACCTGGATGGTAACTTCACCCTCAGCAACATCGAAAAGGGTGCCAAACTTACCATCACTTATGTGGGTTACAAATCACAGACCCTCACATGGAGCGGTAGTCCGCTCAACATCACTTTGCAGGATGATGCCAACATGCTTGAAGAGACCGTAGTCATCGGTTACGGTACAGTAAAGAAGGCTGACTTGGCAGGTTCTGTGGCAGTTTTGGACAGCAAGAATTTCAAGGACCAGCCTGTTGCACGTGTAGAGGATGCCCTCAACGGACGCATGTCTGGTGTGCAGGTAATGTCAAGCGGTGTTCCTGGTGGAGCCATGAAGATTCGTGTACGTGGTACCAGTTCCGTAAACAAGAGCAACGACCCTCTCTACGTAGTAGACGGTATCGTTCGCGAGACAGGTCTTGAGGGTATCAGCCCTGAAGACATCCAAAGCATCCAGGTATTGAAGGACGCATCTTCTACCGCCATCTATGGTGCCCGCGGTGCCAATGGTGTTGTTATGGTACAGACCAAGAGCGGTTCTGCCGGTGCTACCCAGGTAACATTCGATGCAAGTTTCGGTATCTCTAATGCTTACCACATTCCTGAGGTAATGGGAACCAAAGAATATGCACAGGCTTTGATTGACTACAAGGGTGTAGCCAAGAGTGCCATGCAAGGTTATCTTGACGGAACCAAACCAGGTATCGACTGGATGGACGAGTTGCTCCAGACTGGAATCACCCAGAACTATAAGGTAGCAGTTTCTCAGGGCAATGAGAAGACTCAGACCTACTTCTCTGCCAACTATATGGACCAGAAGGGTGTTATCACAGATACAAAATCAAGACGTTACGCTATCAAGGCTAACATGCACAATAAGATTTTCGACTGGTTAGAGATGACCACCGATATCAACCTTGCTCAGACCGACAACTCTGGTGCAGGTTTTGCGCAGAACCAGTCTAACCCTATCTGGGTAGGATTGAACTACTCTCCAACGATGGAAATGATGGCACCTAACGGCAACTACAATGTGGACCCTTACAACAATATTCAGAACAATCCTTACGGTATTCTCCATGATGGCGACAACGACCGCAAGCGTACCATGGTAACCGGTCACATTGACTTGAAGTTCAACCTTCTCAAGGGCTTGACATTCACTACCACCAACGGTATCGACTATAATGATTATAAGTGGTACAACTTCACTTCAACCAGAGTAAATGTTTCAGGTAACTCCATGACAAATGGCGATGCTACAGTAACCGCTTTGCAGTCTACCAACAATTTGACTTACATGGGCAAGTGGGGCGAGCACGCATTGACAGCTACCGGTGTATGGGAAGTTTCTTCTAACGAGGTTCGCAAAATGCAAATGACCGGTACCGGTATTGCCCACGAGCAGTTAGGTTACTGGAATATCCAGGATGCAGCTTCCAAGAATCCGACTAATGGTTACAGCAAGTGGACCATGCTCTCTGGCGTTGCCCGCGTCATGTACAACTATGCCGACCGCTACATGCTGACCGGTACATTCCGTGCCGATGGTTCCAGCCGTTTCACCAACAAGAAGTGGGGTTACTTCCCATCTATCGCAGGTGCTTGGACTGTTTCTAACGAAAAGTTCTGGGAGCCTATCAGAAATGCAGTAGAATACATGAAGATCCGTGCCAGCTATGGTATCATCGGTAATCAGGACATCGCTCCTTATTCTACTCTTGGAACTTTGGAATCAACAGGTTTCTCATACGGAACAAACCAGTCTTATACAGGTTACTGGGCAAATAGTTTTGCTACACCAGACCTGACCTGGGAGAAGGTTCACCAGTTTGACCTCGGTGTTGACCTCGGTTTCTTCGGTAACCGTTTGAGCATCAGTTTCGACTACTTCAACAAGACCACCAAGGATGCTCTTTTGCAGACGGCAGCTCCTGGCTACCTGGGCGGAACCAGATATTGGGTAAATGCCGGTGAGGTAAACAACAAGGGTGTTGACGTAACCATCAATGGTCAGATTATCCAGACCAAGGATTGGTCATGGTCATCTACCTTGAATGCCAGCTACATCAAGAACAAGGTAACCAAGATGACAGCCGATGAGCCTATCATTTATGGTGAGAAGCCAGCTCCTGGTACTGTTGACCCATGTACTATCATCAAGGAAGGTGAAGCTATCGGTACATTCTACGGATTCAAGTGGGCTGGAGTAGAAAAGAACGACAAGGGACAGTATGTAGACATGTACTATGCAGCAGACGGAACCAAGACTGCTTCTCCAAATGCAGGTACAGACCGTTTCGTATTGGGTCGCTCAAATCCTGATGTCACATTAGGCTGGAACAACACCATTACCTATAAGAACTGGGACTTCAACATGTTCTGCAATGCAGCCTTCGGTGCAAAACGTTTGAATATCGTACGTTTCGCAATGAATGCAGAGGTTGGTGCTTCAAGATTCGTTACAGACAAGGATCACTTCAGTAATATAGGTGTAACAATGCCTACCATCGGTGCAGAGAACAAGAACTATGGTAATTCAGACAAGTGGCTCGAGAATGCCGACTACTTCCGTTGTGAGAATATCAGCGTAGCTTATACATTCCCACGCAGCGTAACCAAGTTGGCAGACATCCGTCTTTCACTCTCAGCTCAGAACCTCTTCACCATCACAGGTTATAAGGGTATTGACCCAGCAGGTGCTTCTTTCAGTGATGCCAACGTAGACCGTGATAATGGTTTGGATATGGGTGCTTATCCTAATCCTCGTACCATCACAATGGGTGTTCGTGTAACCTTCTAAATTCAACAATCTAAAAACTGTAAGAATTATGAAAACTAAGAAATTATTATATACAGGTTGCTTCATGGCAGCTTCCCTGTTGTCACTCACATCATGTGGCGATTTCCTGGATGAGGATCCAAAGGGTCAGTTGAATCCAGAAACATTCTATACCATCGAAGACGACTACACCGCAGGCGTTAATACGCTGTACGATAAAGTGAATCAGACACAAAGTTGGACTAACCCTATGTATCCACAGTGGCAGGGAGACGATATCACAGCTAACCCTGGTTCCAACAAGCAGGCTTGTGCTGCGCTCGATGCATTTGATTCTGATGGTGCCAACAAGGGTGTTACAGAAGCCTGGACTCAGCATTATGCAGTTATCAAGACAGCCAATCTGATTATCGAGGGCTCTGAGAAATTCCCTGGTGATAAGGCTAAGATTGCTACCGCATTGGGAAACGCTCACTTCTGGCGTGCTTACTCGTACTACTATCTGGTACGTGTATTCGGCAAATTGCCTATTATCACTAAGACCAACATAGAACAGTTTGATGCTCAGCCATCTGAGATTGAGAAAGTATACGAATTGATCGTTCAAGACTTGAAGGATGCCATCAACGAACTTCCTACAGGTTATGACAAGGAGCCTGCCCGCTTGTTCGGAGTTGACGTTTGGGCTACCAAACAGGCTGCACAGTCTACCTTGGCAGCAGTTTATATGTCAATGGCAGGTTATCCGCTCAATAAGGGAACAGAATACTATAAGCTCGCTGCTGAGTTGGCTAAGGATGTCATCACCAACAATGGTACTTATGGCTTCATCTTGAACCCAGACTGGAAGGAAGTTTACTCTATGGGTAACAATTACAACATGGAGACCGTGCTCGGTATCAACAACGATGCCAAGGGTTGGTGGGATCATGACTCACAGCTTTCTTCCTGCTGTCGCTTCGAAGGTCTCGGCGATGGTGGCTGGGGTGACGCCTGGGGCGAAATTGCTTTCTGGAAGAGATATCCAGAGGGACCTCGCAAGAATGCTATTTATGCTCCTAAAGTTACATTCCAGGAGACTATCACTGAGAAAATCGGCGATAAGGAAGTTAAAAAGGATAAGATCAGCAAGGCCGTTTACTGGTGGGAACTTGACAACAATGGCAAACCTGTCGTAGATGCTTATCACCCTATGTTCACTATCTTCACTGTCAATGCTGACGAAAAGGGTAATATGCTCAAACAGCCATACGATTACATGGGAATCAACTATAAGGGTATGGTTAATGACCGCCGTCATAACCTCATCCGCTATTCAGAGGTTCTCCTCTGGTATGCTGAGAGTGCAGCCCGTGCAGGTCTCTCTGACTTGACAGAAGCTAAGAAATGCTTGAAGCTGGTTCGCAGCCGTGCCGTAACAGATGCTGAAAATGTGACACTTGACGACGGAACTACCGTAAAGATCGACAACATGAGCGCTGCCCAGCTTGCTGAGGCTTGCTACATCGAACACGGATGGGAAGTTGCAGGTAACTGGGTATCTATGGTTACCCGCCGTTCAGATGAGCTCCGTATGGACGAGCTCAAGAAGAACTTCGAGTATCGCGTTGCCAATGCCCCTATCGTTGTTGCGAAAGAGGGTGGCAAGGAATATACTGCCAAGGAGAGCGTTACCGTTAAGGGTGCTTGGTCTGAGGATAGAATTTACTGTCCATATCCAACAACCGACGGTGAGAAGAACCCGAACTTGAAGAGGTAAACTTTTTAAGTAATCAATTCATAAGAAATCAACTATTCTATGTTATGTCAACACATCATGTACGAGAATAGACTAGGTTGTGTGCCCTTTCTGTCGGGAAACAGGAAGGGCACTGTTTCTTTATGAAGAATAAGAGAAATACTCTTAAGAAATATCCCGAAATTTTTGGTAATTACGAATATTCAGCGTACCTTTGCAAGATATAACTTAATACAAAACATTATGGCTAATAATTATCAACCTTTCAACCGATCTTTGCTGGCGATGGCTGCCCTGCAAGCCTTGCCGCTATCTCTCTTCGCCCAAAACACCCCACCCAACATTCTCTTCATACTGTGTGACGACATGGGATATGGCGATCTGGCTTGTTACGGCCAACCTTATATCCACACACCTAATATAGACCGAATGGCACAGGAGGGAATGAGATTCACCCAGGCTTATGCCGGTTCTCCCGTCTCGGCTCCGTCGAGAGCTACCCTCATGACTGGTCAGCATACGGGACATACACATGTGCGTGGAAACAAGGAATACTGGAGAGGTGTGCCAATGGTAAAATATGGCAACAACGAGGAGTATTCTGTCGTAGGACAGGAACCTTACGACCCGCAGCATAAGATTCTGCCCGAAATCATGAAGGACAAAGGATATAGAACCGGCGTATTCGGGAAATGGGCTGGCGGATATGAAGGTTCGGCTTCTACTCCCGACAAGCGTGGCGTGGACGAATTCTATGGCTATATCTGCCAGTTTCAGGCTCATCTCTATTATCCTAACTTCCTGAACCGCTACAGTCGTGCAATGGGAGATACAGCGGTGGTAAGAGAGGTAATGGAACAGAACATCCAGCATCCGATGTTCGGCAAAGATTATTTCAAGCGCAAGCAGTATTCGGCCCGCATCATCCACGACAAGGCACTGGAATGGATAGACAGACAGGATAAAGAACATCCCTTCGTAGGATTCCTTACCTATACCCTGCCGCATGCCGAACTAGCCCAGCCGGAAGACTCTATTCTAGAGAATTACCAGAAACAGTTCTTTACCGATAAAACCTGGGGCGGATGGGAAGATTCGAGATACAACGCTGCGGTTCATACCCACGCACAGTTTGCCGGAATGATTACCCGACTAGACCAGTATGTGGGCGAAATCTTCGCCAAGCTGAAGGAGAAGGGACTCGACAGGAACACCATTGTCATCTTTACTTCAGATAACGGACCACATGAAGAAGGTGGTGCCGACCCGGAGTTCTTCGGTCGTGACGGTAAGTTGAAAGGTCTGAAACGCCAGTGCTACGAAGGCGGCATCCGCATACCGTTTATCGCCTGGTGGCCTGAGCATATCAAGGCAGGAGCGGTGAACGATACCCAGTTTGCCTTTTACGACCTGCTGCCTACTTTCTGCGATTTGGCTGGCATCAGAAACTTTGCCAAGCGTTATACCAACAGAAAGTTGGCTGGTGATGGTTTCGACGGAATCTCTATCGCTCCTACCCTTCTGGGCAAGGATGCAGAGCAGAAACATCACGATTACCTGTACTGGGAATTTCACGAAACCGACCAGATTGGCGTGAGAAAGGGCGACTGGAAACTGGTGGTAGTAAAAGGCGAGCCGCGGCTCTATAATCTGGCTTCCGATATCCACGAAGACCATAATGTGGCGGCAGAACATCCTAAGATTCTTACCGAACTCCTGGCTGCCATCAGAAAGGAGCATCGAGACAGCAAGGATTTCGAAATTACGCTGCCAAAGTTCTGATTTTCTCTCCCGGTTACAGAGAGATAGAGATTACAACTAGATTCAAGAAAAAATGATGAACGACAACATAGCAAATCCCTTTGCCAAGCCACTGTATGTAATGCTGAAACCTGCGGGTGCCCATTGCAACCTGGCATGCAAATACTGTTATTATCTGGAGAAGACCAAGCTCTATCCCACTGCTCAGCGACATCTGATGAGCGATGAGATGCTGGAACAGTTTACCCGAGAATATATTGAGGCGCAAACCATGAACCAGGTGCTCTTCACCTGGCATGGTGGCGAGCCTCTGCTGCGCTCCATCGACTTCTACCGCAAGGCTTTATCCCTACAGCAAAAGTATGCTGGAGGCAGGCGCATCGACAACGTAATTCAGACCAACGGCACGTTGCTGACCGATGAATGGTGCGAGTTTTTCGCCCAGAACCATTGGCTGGTAGGCATCTCTATCGATGGTCCGCAGCCTGATCATGACCATTACCGGCTGACGGCTGCGGGAAAACCATCGTGGAAGAAGGTGATGCAAGGCATCAAACTGCTGAAGAAACACGGGGTAGAATGGAATGCGATGGCGGTGGTAAATGCCTATAATGTCAATCATCCGCTGGAGTTCTACCGCTTCTTCAAGGAAAACGGCTGTCAGTTTCTGCAGTTCACACCTATCGTTGAGCGACTGACCCGACATGAGGATGGCCGTACCCTGGCAAGTCTTGCCGACAAGGATGAGATTCCGCTGAGCGAGGCATCGGTTGCGCCGGAGCAGTGGGGCTACTTTCTCTGTGCAATTTTCGATGAATGGGTTCGGAAGGATGTGGGCAAAATCTTCGTTGAGATTTTCGACTGCACACTGGCAAACTGGATGGGTATTTCTCCCGGCATCTGTGCTTATTCCAAGGAATGCGGTCATGCGGGAGTGATGGAGCACAATGGCGATGTTTATTCCTGCGACCACTTTGTTTTTCCGGAGTATAAGTTGGGCAATATCCGTGACCATTCGCTCATCGATATGCTTTATGGTGAGCAGCAACAGGAGTTCAGCCGTCTGAAACACAGTTCTCTTCCCCGCCAGTGCAAGGAGTGTGACATGGAGTTTGCCTGTCATGGAGAATGCCCAAAGAACCGCTTCATGAAAGATAAGTATGGCGATTCCGGTCTCAACTATCTCTGTCCGGGTTATTACCATTATTATCAGCATGTAGCGCCCTACATGGATTACATGAAGCAGGAACTCATGTCGCAGCGCCCACCTTCGAATATCATGAAAGTTGTACACTAAGCATGACAGATTCTAAAAAAACAGCAAAATACTTGGAAAAAAGTCAGAAATATCGTACCTTTGCAGGCAAAAAGCAATTTTACGAATATGAAAAGAATCAAAATGCCACTTTTGGCAAGAATCATCATTGCCATCCTGTTGGGTGTAATCTTCGGCAATTTCTTCAATGAAGCGGCCGTCAGAGCGTTTCTCACCTTCAACGGCATCTTCAGCCAGTTTCTGGGCTTTATGATACCGCTCATCATCATCGGTCTCGTAACACCAGCCATTGCCGACATCGGTCATGGTGCCGGAAAGCTCCTCCTTGCCACCGTGGGCATCGCCTTTGCCGACACCATCCTGGCGGGTCTGCTTGCCTATGGTACAGGTTCGGCACTCTTTCCACACATGATAGCCAATTCTGCCCATGTGGCAGTAGATAAGGCAGAAGAACTCAAACCCTTCTTCGAAATCAAGATACCTGCCATGGTAGATGTGATGAGTGCACTTGTGTTCTCGTTCATTGCCGGACTGGGCATTGCCCACAAAGGCAGCCGCACCATGCAGAACGTTTTTCAGGAATTCAAGGAAATCGTATCAGGTGTCATCGCCAAAGTCATCATTCCCCTACTGCCCCTTTATATCTTCGGCATCTTCCTGGGCATGACTTTCTCGGGCGAAGCCTACCACATTCTGCTGGTCTTCGCACAGATTATCCTCGTGATTCTCGTACTTCATATCGTCATCTTACTTTACGAATATCTGTTGGCTGGCGGCTTGTCCCACAAGAATCCTTTTAAACTGTTGCTCAACATGTTGCCAGCCTACTTCACGGCACTTGGCACATCATCATCGGCAGCCACCATTCCGGTAACTCTGAAGCAGACCTTGAAAAACGGCGTCACCGATGGCATTGCCGGATTCACCATTCCGCTCTGTGCCACCATCCATCTCTCGGGATCAATGATGAAGATTACCTGTTGTGCGCTCACCATCTGTCTCATCAATGGTATGCCGTGCAATCTCCCCCTCTTTCTCAACTTCATCTTCGTGCTCGCCATCTGCATGGTAGCAGCTCCGGGAGTTCCGGGAGGAGCCGTCATGGCAGCGCTAGGTCCGCTAGCCTCAGTTTTAGGTTTCAATGCTGATATGCAAGCACTTATGATAGCCCTCTATATTGCGATGGACAGTTTCGGTACCGCCTGCAATGTAACCGGCGATGGCGCCATTGCTATAGTCGTGGATAAGATATTCAGAAAGGATAAATAAAAAATAAAAGAGGGTGCGTCACAGACTTATGACGCACCCTCATCTTTATATAAATCTCTCTATTTCTAAAGTGATTCACATATATATATTATGTATATCGTATGTTCTATTCTTACTTGCTCAAGCTAACAGAATGGCTCATGTTAGTCATTTCTGGAATTGAGTTTACTACGTGTTTCAAGAACATGCCCATGCAAAGAACCATACCTGAAAACATAACTGCGGCGAAAGCCATTGTAAAAATAGTCATCATAATTATTAACCTTTTTAAAATTTATTATTTGTTATTCCTTAAACACGAGTGCAAAGTTAACACTTTTTTATCGAATAACGGCATCTTTTGCCGAGAAATATCATTGCAATATGTTTTTCTTGATATGGGTCAACCACTTGTTTTTAGCCTTGAAAATGACATTTTGCTATCGGATATGTTGTTTTTGTGGCAATAATTTATATATATCATTTTTCTCGCTTTATTATGTGTGTAACAAGATAGGGATTCCTGTCAGATGATAAGAAGTCAGAATCGAAGTGAAAGCCAATCATCGAACTTCACGTTCTGAAAGGTATGGATGCCCAGTTTCTTGGCAGCCTCACAGTTTTCCTTCAGATCATCGATGAAGAGGGTTTCATCGGGATGGATGTTCGCCTGCCTGATTACCTCCTCATAGATGTGGGCATCAGGAACACAGTTCTCTTCCCCGCCAGTGCAAGGAGTGTGACATGGAACCGGCAATGGCGCCATCGCCATTGTCGTGGATAAAATATTCAGAAAGGATCAATAAGAGATAAAAAAAAGGTGTATCCTGGATTTATGACACACCTTTTTTTTATCTCAAAATCTTAAAGTTTTAGAATTTAATCCAGGTCAGCTTCTTCCAAATTCCCTCGAAAGGACCATGGGAGTGATACTTGAGCCAGAGGTTGGAGAAGAGACATTGCACCACTACCATTGCAATTCCTACCAGAAAGGCGTAGGTGATGCCAAGCTTTGTCTGGAGATTGAAGCCATAATAAGCAAACAGTCCGCAACCGATGATAGACTGGAGGAAATAGTTGGTCAGACTCATCTTACCAAACTGGCGCAGGAACGACAATCCCTTTCTGAACCATTCCTTTCCGTACCACAACAAAACGAATCCTGATACTACAAACGAGAGGATAAAGAAGTTGTAGATAGGATAAAGCCAATTGTTCCATGTTTCCATGTGGCGCACATCAGCGATGCCACCCACAATCAATACCAGGATGGAAACCGCCAGCACCTTCTTCCACAAAGCCAGGTTGTTGTTCTCATTGTAGAACCAACGCTTTCTGCCCACCAGCATTCCGAGTATGAAGAGGCAGATGGTCTGCGTATGTCTTCCCTTCATCAGGCACCAGTAATAGGTAGCCACCTGTCCGTATCGCAGGTTACTGTAGGCATTCTCCAGGAAGGTGCCGTGCTGATGACCATGATACATGTTTCCATACACCTCTCCCAACGACGATGCATCTACCTGCCATCCGGTAATGAGGGAGTAGATTTCTATCGGTTGGATAAAGAGGAAGGCAACCACCCACCAGAGCCATTTGGTAGGAAGATAACTCAATGGGATGAGAACCAGACCATAGATGGCATAGGAAAAAAGGATGTCACCATCGAAGAAGGCGGTGTTCACGATACCGAGCATTGCCAGGAGGAACATTCGCCAGGCGAATCTTCCAGAAAAGCAATTTCCCCGCTGCTGCTGGTTATCATTCATAATAAAGAAGCTCAATCCGAAGAGCAGGGCAAAGATGCCATACATCTTTCCCGACAGCAGCAAAGCCAGCACATCTGCCATCCAATCATCACACCCCAGCGTATAAGCATGCTCTATACTTCCGTCGTACATATTGAAATGCTCCACAGAGTGATAGAGAATAATACCTGCTACGGCCAATCCTCTCAAGGCATCAGCCACGTCAATACGACTGTTTTTCAGTCCTAATGTCTTATAAAAATTCATTTTTATATTGTATGTTAGTTATTATGAGTTGGCAAAGGTATAACATTTTATTGGAAAAAGCGAATAAATCAGCCTTTTCCTTAGTTATTCGTCAGAAAAAGTGTGGGAATTTGTTGATTATTCGTTAGAAAAAGTGTGGACTTCTACAGATATTCGTCAGAAAAAGTGTGGGGTTATTGCGATTATTCATCAGAAAAAATGCAAATTAACACAAAATTATTTAACGAATAAAAGCTTCGATTCTGACATATCCGTCAGAATCGAAGTGAAAGCCAATCATCGAGCTTCACGTTCTGGAAGGTATGGATGCCCAGTTTCTCGGCAGCCTCGCAGTTTTCCTTCAGATCATCGATGAAGAGAGTATCATCGGGATTGATGTTCGCCTGCCTGATTACCTCTTCATAGATACGGGCATCAGGTTTTGCCAAATGCATTCGCTGAGAGAGGAAACAGTGCTCGAAATAATCCGCTACCCCATGGTTCTGATAAAGAAAGAGATGCTCCACGCAATAATCCCAATGAATATCAATGGTATTGCTCAAGAGGAAGAGGCGGTAACCAGCCTTCTTCAACTGCAGGAGTCGCTCCTTTTTCTCATCAGGAATCTCCACCAGCATCTTGTTGGCAGCATCGATGATTTCTTCATTCGTCACATCAGCTTCTGTCAACTTACGGGCTGCATCACAGAATGCTTCGGTGGTAATCATTCCAACACCCAGTTTACTCATCAGCTTCATCCCCTCACTCTGAGGATTCGGATTAGCCAGTTCCCCCATTCCTATCGCCTTGAAAGCCCCGATGCATCCTTCCGGATTGAGTTTCACCAGAACATTACCTAAATCAAATATGATATTCTTGTATTGCATAATCTATACCTTATTTTAAATTTCACTTTTAATCTTTAATCAGATACTTACTGCAAAAGTACTGTAAATTCGGGAGAGAACAAATGATTAGGGAAAAGAATGGTGGGAATATAACATTTATTAGTAAAAGAAAAGAATATGACTGCAAATACTTTTCCCGTCTTAATTTTTCCCTCTTTAATGAGTCTTTCCTTTTCAGCACGGATACGTTCGAGCAGCACCGATGCTGGCTCATCGTTGGGATCTTGTGGAACGAGCTTGCCGTGAATAGCAAGGTCGAGTATCTTTTGTCTTAATGCTTTTGTGTCCATTATTAATTCGTTATTAATTTTAAGATCTATCTTCTTTTAAGAAAAACTCACAGAACTCTCTCAGTTGTTGTTGCATTTTTTCCTGTGGAATTAAGATACGCTTATATTCCGCCACCATTGTCGGACTCATACTACGACTCATAGCATATTCAACAACAACCTTGTCCACATCAGGACATAAAATGATGCCAATAGAAGGGTTCTCGTTGGAACGTTTCACATCACGGTCAAGAGCTTCCAAATAAAACTCCAATTGTCCCAAGTCACGAGGATGGAATTTGGTTTTCTTCAATTCCACCGCAACAAGTGCCTGGAGACCGCGATGAAAAAACAGCAAATCTGCCTTAAATGTGGATGCGCCAACATTTAAGCAGTACTCTTGGTCCATAAAGATGAAGTCTTTTCCTAATTCTAGAATGAATTGCTTCATGTGTTCTAACAAACCGTTCTTCAGTCTTTTTTCACTATGTTTCTTTGGTAAATTGAGAAAATCAACGAAATATGTATCTTTGAACATAATGGGCGAATTTGGATAAGTTTCCAGAAGTCCCTTTGAAATATTGTTCTTGTCACTCAATAAAGTTTCATAAGTTTGCGTTGTAATAGCTCTTTGAAGTTCTTTATGGCTTAATCTTTCTTTGTGTGCATAAAGTATATAAAAGAGACGTTCCTCAAAACTTTTACATCTGCACAATATGTCATAATGATTTGATAATGTGGTCAGAAATAAAATATTTGGGAATTGTCCAGATGGCATTTGGACAATTTGTTTGTTCATTGTTGGTTTCATAATCTTATAGGAAGATTCCGATACATTATCGCCAATTTGTGCAGCCAGTGGCTGCACAAATTGAGAACCTAAATATTTCTCTACGGCAGTTTTAAAGCTTTTCGACGAATATTCATCGTATAACATTACCATATTGTAAATGCTACTTCGGCTAAAGCCTTTGATTTCAGGGTGGTTTGAGCGAATGAATTCTGACAGTTGGGAAACTACTTTGTTCCCCCATTCTTCTGTTTTCTATTTTTCAGAAACATACTTGCCTACATACCAAGCGGTAAGCAATATTTCATTGTTTACCACTTGTGAAGCATTACTTTTATGTTGCTGAATGATATCAATGACTTCAGCAAACTGTGCCTCTTGTGTTATGCTAACATTATATTTTACCATACTAATCTTTTCTTGATGCTATTTCGTATGCGCTGCATATGAAATCATATATTTCATTTATTCTACTCAATAGTTTCCTATTATTTTAGCTACAATGATAATATTTCACTTGACCATTTATATGATTCACTATTTATACTTTTTTGTCTTTTCCGAATGAAAATAAGTATAAGGGATAAAGGGAAAGTGCATTTTCTTCATTAATATTACAGGAAACATTTCTATTCGTTATGGCGTACAACCAACTGTGCAGAAATCATCCACTTCATTTCACGAGTTCATCTACTTCATTGAGTTAACACATACGGCTGAGTTGGCAGAATGAGACGGCTACATTAGCTGAAGGAGTCGAATGCAGTGGCTGAAGGAGTCGAATGCAGTGGCTGAAGGAGACGAATGCGATAGCTGAAGGAGACGAATGCATTAGCAGAAGGAGTCGAATGCGATAGCGGAAGGAGACACATTTGCACATTATTACATAAAGATAGCACCTTGACCGTACTAAACATACAATCAAGGTGCTACAGTACAAATAATCTTCCTCCTCTAATTATCCATCGTTTTGCTATTGCTTATTCCTTAGCTCTTCTATCAAGTCATTTACAATATATGTATCACTCATTAGATGCAAGCCAAGTTCTTTGTCATGTAACATACGGCAAACGTCAGAGTCATAGAATATCTGTAAAGCTCTGTCGGTTGATATATGTAACGTATCGGCTAGTTGCTTTATGATACGAGCGATTTTATTCCATAATAAGAAATCCAACATAATTATATCCTTTCATATGATTTGAATTGTAAATACTTATCAACTATCTCCTGGCTTAAAATGCAAATTTGATAGTTGGGCTTGTGATAAACCAACTGGCGAAGAGTATGCTCAACATCTGCATAGCCATTGATATAGGCTTCTACCGCATCAATTACACGGTCGTCAGCCACTCCCCCTTCAATGATGCCATACCCACTCCAAGGCTGCTTTCCTTTTCTGCTGTCAACAATGAAGTCGAGCCATTCCTTATCGTAAGCATCAAATCGTTTTACCTTGCAGTCTTGTGGTATAGCGAACTCATAGGTGTTCACTATAGCTTGCTTGGCTCGTCTGATGGTCTTGATACGGACAGCCCATTTGGAAGCTTGTTCAAACAAAGGCGTAAGATAGAAGCCTGGACCGAAATCCAAGTCCTTTCTTCCAATGCTTACTAAAGGATGCTCAACAATGACATTTGAACCATGATATAATATTTGCTTTTCCATTATTCTTTTCTTTCCCAATTTTTAAGAGCTTCGACCACATCACTTGCCACAGCTTCTCGGCTCTCGGTATGTAGAGTGTCATAGCAATCTTGAATGAGACTTTTGATTAGCCCCACCTTATCCAATCGCTTTCTCATTTCAGACGGCGATATACCCATTTTTTGTGCTGAAGCCTCGATGGCCAACACCGTAAAGGCGAGGCGTTCGAACTCTGGAGCACTTTTCTGTAATAGTTCTCTATCTTCCATTCTTTACAAAATATTGTATTTGGATGCAAATTTATGGATTTTCTCTGATATTCCACTCAATTTCGGAGTTAAATAAAGAAAAATAGACTGATTTTGCTAATTTCTCTGCTGATAATGGAAGAAAAATCATCAGCTACGAAATTTTCTATCAATTCTTCAAGACTGATTTCTTTGGTAGAATCGCCAGATTCTGAAAGACTCATTGTCCTCATTGTCAACCATACAAATCGACCAGTCCCTGAATGGTGATTTTTACTTGTATCAGCAGGGACTGCAGAACCATTAAAGATGAATTGCCCTAGATCATCCCTATGGTAGGGTGTCCAGTTTTGTGTTTCTGTTTTTAGTATCAAAAACAATGCAACAACCATCTAATTCATTGATAATCATTCGCTAAATCAACTATAATCTTGTACGAATCTACATCAGACTTTTGATAGCTAAATCTTCCTCTAAGAAACGCTTATATTTCAATTCCATAAAGGTACAATTAGAACCATACAGAATCCTTTGATATTGAAGTTGCAGGCATCTAATTTCAATTCCATAAAGGTACAATTAGAACTTAGATACAAAGGCCTCAGCCTCACTCCTGATGAAAATTTCAATTCCATAAAGGTACAATTAGAACTGTCAGGGCTTTCGATAGTGGCTCTGATGTCCTTCATTTCAATTCCATAAAGGTACAATTAGAACTGCAGTCTTTCTCAGCCTTCTCTTCTGATAAGAAATTTCAATTCCATAAAGGTACAATTAGAACTGAAGGTCTCCTCTACAGTGGTTGTGCCTTCCTTGAATTTCAATTCCATAAAGGTACAATTAGAACTGTAAAAGTCGCTACCACACTCGCCAAATTTATCATATTTCAATTCCATAAAGGTACAATTAGAACTTAAAGGTCATAATGCTAGGTGTAGAGCCTACATATTTCAATTCCATAAAGGTACAATTAGAACTTCCAAGTTTGAGGCAAAAGAAATCAAGGATGATAAATTTCAATTCCATAAAGGTACAATTAGAACATCTCGATTGTTCGGACACCCAAGTTCTCCACCATCATTTCAATTCCATAAAGGTACAATTAGAACTCCGTATTGTATGTTTCTTATAACATCATCATTATTTCAATTCCATAAAGGTACAATTAGAACGGAGCAGTCATATTGAATGGTGAACCCAAATATAAATTTCAATTCCATAAAGGTACAATTAGAACTCTCCTTCCAATTCTGAGTTTCACTCTTTTGATACATTTCAATTCCATAAAGGTACAATTAGAACATTTTGCGGCTGCGGAGGACAACGTTATTAATACTATTTCAATTCCATAAAGGTACAATTAGAACCGCTTTTGGTTTTGGCAAGCAATACAGCTACCACAATTTCAATTCCATAAAGGTACAATTAGAACCCACGTTTTCTTAGGCAGCGAAATGCGGTCGAATACATTTCAATTCCATAAAGGTACAATTAGAACACTCAATCACAGTAGCCTCTTCGCGGTTATCCAGTTATTTCAATTCCATAAAGGTACAATTAGAACAGCAGCTTTTACTGCATTGGCACCAACTACTTGTATTTCAATTCCATAAAGGTACAATTAGAACTGATTATTTTAACGGTGTTTTGCCTACCGCTCAGTTATTTCAATTCCATAAAGGTACAATTAGAACAGATGCTACGAATCAACTCGCAACAATCATCTTCATTTCAATTCCATAAAGGTACAATTAGAACTTGAACTTCTCAACGGATTCACAAAGGTTGCTTATATTTCAATTCCATAAAGGTACAATTAGAACCCGATTACCATGCTTCATCAGCATATCCATCAGTTATTTCAATTCCATAAAGGTACAATTAGAACGACAAAACCGCCTCCGTACCAATTAGCACGATAAAATTTCAATTCCATAAAGGTGCGATTAGAACAGATAGTGGACCTCAAAAAGCAGCAAATAAAAGCCCATTTCAATTCCATAAAGGTGCGATTAGAACGAACTTGCCATCACCGGCGGCTCCGTCTTCCTCTTCGATTTCAATTCCATAAAGGTGCGATTAGAACTGCGTTTTCCTCGCTGCTGAAGGTACGGGCTGAAGGATTTCAATTCCATAAAGGTGCGATTAGAACTAACTTTAAGGTTAGAAATGATAAGGAGAATAAGTCATTTCAATTCCATAAAGGTGCGATTAGAACTGATGATGCAAACGTTCCGGCTGTTCGTGTACCTAATTTCAATTCCATAAAGGTGCGATTAGAACTTGGTCTCAGTCTAATGCTCTTAAGGCTGCTCCTATATTTCAATTCCATAAAGGTGCGATTAGAACTTTCCGAAATTCATCATAATCAATATCTTTAAGTATTTCAATTCCATAAAGGTGCGATTAGAACTAAACTCCTTAATCTCGTAAACAAAGGTTTCTTCCATTTCAATTCCATAAAGGTGCGATTAGAACACACTATCAGGCAGTGGGTGCACTCATCATCTAGATTTCAATTCCATAAAGGTGCGATTAGAACCATCATAGCAACGGCAGAATTTACAACTTTTGCCATTTCAATTCCATAAAGGTGCGATTAGAACCTTTATTAATGTTGCTAAAGAACTAATAATAAAGCTATTTCAATTCCATAAAGGTGCGATTAGAACTTACAAACAAGTGTAGCAAAGGAATCCTCATGTAATTTCAATTCCATAAAGGTGCGATTAGAACGCTCATTTATGCTCTCGGTTTGATTGGTTCATTCCTATTTCAATTCCATAAAGGTGCGATTAGAACTCGTCTTTTGAGCGACAATTCTACCTCGATTCGTTATTTCAATTCCATAAAGGTGCGATTAGAACTTGCAAGATTCTATTTTTGATTTGTCTGTTGGTAATTTCAATTCCATAAAGGTGCGATTAGAACAGTTCTAGCGTTTTGTCGTAAATCTTGGTTGAGAGATTTCAATTCCATAAAGGTGCGATTAGAACTCTTTTTTGTTACATTTACTTTTCCTTGGCTCCTGAATTTCAATTCCATAAAGGTGCGATTAGAACACACGCTCTTTAGTAATCTGCTCTCCGTGCAGCATTTCAATTCCATAAAGGTGCGATTAGAACTTATTGTTCAACATAATCTTTTAATTAACTCTAGATTTCAATTCCATAAAGGTGCGATTAGAACTGTATTAACTTATATGTATAACTAAAAGTATTAAATTAATTTCAATTCCATAAAGGTGCGATTAGAACTGATATGCTAGATGATTTTGACGCTACCAGGGAGATATTTCAATTCCATAAAGGTGCGATTAGAACTCAGCATTCTTTGCTTCTGCATTAGTCTTATTGACATATTTCAATTCCATAAAGGTGCGATTAGAACGCTCAACAAAGAGTTTGACGTTCTCTACTCTCGAATTTCAATTCCATAAAGGTGCGATTAGAACGTGTTACTGAACGTGTTATTTTGAATGTTTATAAATTTCAATTCCATAAAGGTGCGATTAGAACATGATATTAGAAAATATATAGGTCGTTTAAGAAAAATTTCAATTCCATAAAGGTGCGATTAGAACCGTTGTATGCTCTTGGATTGATAGCTGCTTATTTATTTCAATTCCATAAAGGTGCGATTAGAACTAATTCAGCCAAATCGAGTTTAACACAAACTTCTCTATTTCAATTCCATAAAGGTGCGATTAGAACCAGATACTAGTGGTGTTCAGCAGGTACCTGATATATTTCAATTCCATAAAGGTGCGATTAGAACTGGTATATGTTGCCCGTCGATTCTTCTCTTCTCCATTTCAATTCCATAAAGGTGCGATTAGAACTGTACCTGTTGTGGGTCGACATGGCATTACGCTTGTATTTCAATTCCATAAAGGTGCGATTAGAACCAATTTAGATTAAGAAGAAACGCACTGCATTACCTGATTTCAATTCCATAAAGGTGCGATTAGAACTTATAGAAATGAGAAATGGCAGCCTTTTGAGCCTATTTCAATTCCATAAAGGTGCGATTAGAACCTGCTACCGTTCAAGGTCAAGCCGCTATTATGCAATTTCAATTCCATAAAGGTGCGATTAGAACAAAAATTTTCTTTCTGCTTTTTCTTCTGCATCCCAAATTTCAATTCCATAAAGGTGCGATTAGAACATAAAGTTCTTTTAATCCGTCTCGCTCGTTAAGTTATTTCAATTCCATAAAGGTGCGATTAGAACTGAATTGATTCCATGTTCTGTGTTTGAACTTAACCCATTTCAATTCCATAAAGGTGCGATTAGAACGCTTAAAAGATTAATTAATAACTCTATTATATGTATTTCAATTCCATAAAGGTGCGATTAGAACCGATATCTCTGTTCTCTAAGACTTAGGTTTACTACGATTTCAATTCCATAAAGGTGCGATTAGAACTTGAAAGATGCTACATTTGATTTAGCTGTTAAAAATTTCAATTCCATAAAGGTGCGATTAGAACAGGTTGATTTAATTAATAATAGTTTATATTTATAGTAATTTCAATTCCATAAAGGTGCGATTAGAACAAACGACAACCCATCATTAAAAACTCATTCCGCTATTTCAATTCCATAAAGGTGCGATTAGAACTTAATCGGTTTTGGCGTTGGTCAGGTGCTTCCCCATTTCAATTCCATAAAGGTGCGATTAGAACCTAAGCATGATTCTGATACTAGTATCTTCATTGGATTTCAATTCCATAAAGGTGCGATTAGAACAGGATGTTTCAACAGCAGAAAAGGTTTACGATGCAAATTTCAATTCCATAAAGGTGCGATTAGAACTAAAAAAAATCTATTTGTCCGCGTTCTTTACTCTCATTTCAATTCCATAAAGGTGCGATTAGAACGTTCCTCATCTCGTGGGTGCAGTCTGGTATCTCGATTTCAATTCCATAAAGGTGCGATTAGAACTAACTTCAGTACCGATACCATCCAGGTTAAAATATTTCAATTCCATAAAGGTGCGATTAGAACCTGTTACTGCTACGCTGAAGGGTACCACAGATAAATTTCAATTCCATAAAGGTGCGATTAGAACATGTAGGTTCTTCAACAATTCTCGACTATATACAATTTCAATTCCATAAAGGTGCGATTAGAACCAGTAAACAGTCTGTACTGCGCAACCGAAGCTCTATTTCAATTCCATAAAGGTGCGATTAGAACGATTTCATTCTTGTAAGTACTTCCATCGCTAGGATATTTCAATTCCATAAAGGTGCGATTAGAACTATTCATGTTACTTTTTATTTATATCAATTACAGGAATTTCAATTCCATAAAGGTGCGATTAGAACATTTTCTTGTTTTCCTCATCAGCTCTCATCTGTTATTTCAATTCCATAAAGGTGCGATTAGAACGTAACAGCATTCTTCTGTCCGTTACGATAAGCAATTTCAATTCCATAAAGGTGCGATTAGAACCTCCTATCCTATCTCTTATTACTTTAAACGTTACTTTATTTCAATTCCATAAAGGTGCGATTAGAACTTTCTTTTCGTCAGAAGAAGAAATTACGGCTCCAATATTTCAATTCCATAAAGGTGCGATTAGAACTTATGCCCTCCAAAAGATTAAAGTTACTAACATGAATTTCAATTCCATAAAGGTGCGATTAGAACCCGTTAATCCTTAGGCATAGATGCTCGAAGAATCAATAGGTTTGTGGGTGCAAAGATACAAAAAATCTTCAGAAAAAATGTCGATGCCTAAAGATATTTTTTCTGCGGCCTTACGACAACCAGCCTATTTATGGAGGTTTCAATAAGTCAAAGAACACTTTTGGAGGTTTTTCCGAACCTAGAAACGGAAAAATAGAACCACATCGACAACTCTTTATAAGAAATTATCGGTAGACATTCTTTCTTTTCCAAGAATCTGTTTGTTCATATTATACCCCATTTTATTGGTGAAAACAATGACACTATCCTCGGATTCATCAATGATAGCTTTCATCTTCATTTGCAATTCCCGAAGTTTAGCTTCAGATAATTCTCCCTCCAAAACTGAGTTCTGAATCCAACACAAATATTGGCGGCAAAGTTTCAACATTTTGCCTACTCGCTTCTCACCAACATCATAAACTATAATCACATACATATCACCAATACATTTTAAAAGGTTTATATTCTTCTATTCCTAAAAGATCTTTTAGTAGCTTATAGCATTCCAACTTTATAAGATGCTTATAGCTTACATTACGTCCTAAAGAACGATGACGGAAAGTCTCATCATAACGCTCTTCCATAGCCTTTACAAAAATCTTCTTTCCCTTTTCGTTCAAAAGACATTTGTTGAGTTTCTTATCAAAATGACTGGTACTTAAAGCATGCTTATTGAGTACCTTGAAGATGACTCTATCCACGATAATAGGTTTGAAAATCTCGGATATATCCAGACATAACGAAAAACGCCTTTCTCCCGGAGTATGCAGAAAGCTTATCGTTGGATTCAACTGAGTTTGATGAATAGCTCGGAGAGTTTCAGTATAACACATCATGTTGCCAAAAGATATGAGAGCATTCACCTCATTCTCTGGCGGTTGCTTGGTTCTTGATCCCATGTTGAAATCATCGATAATGATATCGAATGCAGCATAATATGCCTGTCTGATATTTCCCTCAATTCCCATTATCTCATCTACAGCCTTTGCATCTGGCAAAGTATTACTCAATCTTTTAATAGTATCGATAATATCTTGCAGGTCTTTTCCTCTACGATTATAATAGTTGAGGTTCATAACCATATTCCAAGCTGCTCCCTGAATGAATTTTCGCGCCAATTCTACCCTTTTCTTCTTGTTTTGGTACGCAGATGTTTGTGCCAACAATGCCTTGCCAGAAAGAAGACTTTCCCTTGGCATGAAGCTTCCGGTATAGTTCTCATAATAGTCGAAGAAGTGGACAGGAATACCTTTCTGCCCCAGAAAGTTGAACAAAGCACTATTTGCCCGCAGACTTCCAAAAGCATACAGTTCCGCAACATCCTCAATAGGAATGTATCGAGGTTGCTGCTTAATCTCCGTATTGTCTTCGTTCACTACCACAGGCGTAAACTTCAAGGTGTTGTCTTTGCGTTCCATAATGCCGGGATTGAACAGATAGAAACTTCTTTTCATTTTTCTTCCTCCAATTCGTTTATATAACAAAAATCGAAATAACTACAATTCTTACAGATGCCTTTCTTGACTTTAGACGGGCAAACATCTTGAGAGATTATCTGAATGATGTCTTTAGATATAACCTGAATGTCATTTCTATCAACATCTGTCAAGATTACTTCTTTTGTCTTTCTCAAAAGAGGATATTCCAAGATGCCCTTAACGCCATCTATTCCATGTTGCTCGAAAACATACATGTAATATTTCAGTTGCCATTCATGAGCTTTATCCACCTTATTAGATTTCTTTATCTCATGGATGACCTTGTTCTTGGCATCATAGTAATCCACTTTGATACCATCAATCTCCACTTCCTCATACTTTGATGTACGTTGCGGATAACTTGATTCATGCACCATCTTTCCTTCATAGACCAAGTCTGACTCTTGTTCCATATTGATGCCATTGGCAAACAGCCATAGTTTGCGATGGCAAAGCTGGTAATAGTTGAAATGAGTGCCTGTTATGACCATAGAGAAAAACCAACAGGAGGCTCCAGGTAAAAACCAGGAGCCTCATCATTTACACTAAATCTGATTCTCGTAATCAAACACCATCATTCTATCAACCAACTCCTGCTTAGCCTTAGCCAAAGCATCTGCGCTTTCTGTCTCTGTCACGACATAACTTGCACAAGGAAGAGTTACAAATGTCTTGGCACCAGCATTTTCGTCAACGATAGGCTTTGCCTTTGGTTTAGATTCTCCATCCTCAACAAGCTTGGCACGAATAGCTGCTGCTAAAGTATTAGCATTATCACTAATAGCAATGGCTAAAGTCTCCATCAAACTGAATGTTCTTGCCTGATTGGATGTAATATGCCAATCAATCAGAGCATCGGCTATAGCTGGAATAATCTGCTCACGCTGCTCTTTCGGCATCAACAAGCATTCACCAAAAGAAGTAGTGATTACCTTCCATCCATCTTCTTTCAACTTATCTACCATATCTGATGTAATCTCTGGTTCCAACTGATTAGTTGAAACGCAGAACAAACGTCGTAAATCAATAGCTACATCATATACAAATAGACCTGTAGCACGACTATTGTCTGGAATCCATTTGCGATACAAACTTCTATCGTTACCCTCTAAAAAGTCACTAACCTGTTCATCTGTCAAACGATTTCCGTTTGCATCGCGCACAACAACTTTATGCACGTTTGGCTTATCTGAACGATCGTATGAAATATTCTCCTTAGAAACTGCAGCCAAAAGTGGATGCAAAGGGGTCATCGCAGAAATACTAAATGGACTTCTACGCTTTACAGCTTTCTCTTTTCCCCCCTTTGGAGTTCTCATCCAACCACCTAAAAGTTGGTCAACATAATGTGGATCACAAGACGAAAGGACCTCACCTTCTTTAAGTGCACCTTTCTTATCTACATCAAAAAAGAACTCGGTAGGAGAAGGTTGAACACCTAAAACATCGTTAAGTTGCTCCAGGATAGAACGCTTAACCTGTTGACCACTAGCAAATGGAACTCTTACGTTGAACTGTGGGTCATAATAAGATTTCTGACCATCCTCTACACAGAATACTGTGAACGCAGCATGCTTGAGACCTCGCAAATAAATAAAAGAATTCTCTTTCATAATCTTGTATTTTTAATTGTTATTATAATGTCTTATACTGGAAACGCAAAAGTGTTAAGAAGTATGGTACATTGTCTGTTGGCATACCATGAATCTCCTTCACGATTCCTTTAAACTCATCTATCTTACCAATGAATGAAACAACCTCTGCTGCAGCTGCTATGAACTGTTTCTTATTAGTTGCATTGAGCATTGTCTCAACCAAATTATTACGTTTGGTACTGATAGACTTATCTTTATCACTAGAGGCTTCGTTCAACAACTCAGCCAACTCTTGGGATTTCTCCCATAATTCATCATTATTCAACATAGCTAATATCCAAATTTTATATACGTTAAAATTAATTTGTTCGTCTTCATTTTTAGGAGTTTTCGGCTGTTTCGGCACTTTATCTCCTTTTGAACATACATAATCTCTAAGCCCTTTAGGCTCCATAGCTTTAATACCTATAGCCCCATAAGTACAAGCCGTTTTAAATCCAATTGCAGTTCCCCATAAAGACTCTGCATTTCTACCATTGCTCATCCCAAATATCTTTTCATAAAGATGAATTGGACGGCGTATTTGGTTCAAATTAAATGGTATAAAACCAATGGTAGTATTTGTCTGTCCTATGCTATAGATGTAGCCCAAAATTTGAGCATTTCTATATTTTTGAGAAATACCAATGAGAATCTTTGTCCATGTTTGGGTATCAATATTGATGATTCCATCCTTATTCGTATTGTAAGGACTATATCCCGCCAAAGGCATATCTGCATCATATTCTCTTGGATCATAATAATGGGACAGCCATTGACCATTCCAAGTATTAATCTGGTTTCCTTTCAGCATGGTTGTCTCATTAAGACTCGTACGATAGAGCTTCCAACCTTCAAAAATATCAAGTAAAATCTCTTTGTTGCTAAAAAGAATCGAAAAGCCTCCCTGCACTCCAATACCAAGAGCATCTCCAATCCACGATGTATAGATTTCTTCCTGAGAGTTTGGTAACTTCAAATCAGTCACTTGACCAGATGTTGTAGCTGTAACATCTAATGAAGCATAACCACGTGCAATGCTTGCATCAGCTTCACTTTCTTCGATTTTCTTAATCAATTTTTCGAAGCGGTTCTTTCTTTGTTCAGGAGTCTCAAAAGGCTTTTTCCCCTTTATCATATCATCCCAACTTAACTTTGGGTTTTCCAAAGGCGAATTACCAGCAGTCATCATATACTTGTTTTGATCAAAAAACAAGGGATAGAACTGCTCCAAAAAGAAAGTTCGGGCATCATAGCTGGTGCCATATTTTTCATTGTAAGCATCCAGGAATATCTTTCCAATATTTGATGTTATCATATTTTATAGTATTTCAAACGATTGATAATATTCTATTTTACACAAATCGGGTAACAATCCCTTTTCTTCATCATATCCTTTGTTCGGAATGACAAAAGGATGCGACCCCTTATTGAGCTGATCAAGATTTCTATGTGCAATGGAATGATAGCTTACAGGTATTTCCATTTCAATTCTTTCCAATCCATTGGCACATAAGTATCTGTCTTTATCTTCTTCTGTAATACAAACAGCAGAATTGATGTCAAGCGTTTCCAGTAGCGCTGATTTCGGATGATGACAAAGTGCCTTTAACACCCATTTTCCTTCCAAGAACACCACACCAGTAAAGTCTATATTCTGAAAGTCAATCTTTGGATATACCTTATCTATCATTTCCTGAACATGACATTCCTCCATGATGTCACCACTGTCTGGCAGGACCCTGAAAGTATCTTTCAGAACATCCAGACTATAAGGAAGAGCTTCTTTATCATCTTCAGATGGTGCTATGACATATATCGGCTTGTAGTGTCCAATGGTATCTCTTGTACGCTTGCGATTAATTCGTCCAAAACGCTGTGTAAGAGCATCAATTGGAGCACACTCAGTAATCATTATATCAAAGCTGATATCAAGACTGACCTCTACTACTTGAGTGGAAACTACAATGCATGGAACGTTTTCTAATTGATTGAAGTCTTCACGCAACTTTGTTTCCAATTTAGCCCTGTCGCTTCGTTTGTACCTGCTATGCACAAGCATCTTCTTCACATCCGGATATAATTTTTCAATAAACTCATATAGTTTCTGTGCTCTTTTTACTTGATTACATACTATGAGAACTTTAGAATTGCTTTCGATTGCTGAGGCTATCACATCATAAGATTCTTTTTTATCATCGAGCTTGTAGATTTGATGTCTGTTAAATGATTGAAGCGTCAGAGAATCCAACTTTACCTCATAAACTGCATCAGCTCCACCCAATAGTTGAAGTATCTTCTGATACAATACTGTCGGCATTGTTGCCGTACCAACATGTACCCTACACTCCAGTGCAACAAGAATTTCTATAATGCGTAGAACTATAGACTGCATAACATCAGAATAGGTGTGTATCTCATCGAGAATCACATCACAACCTTTTAAATCCATAGCCATGGCCTCATATCCTTTGATACCAAAAACAACAGAGGCCATCTGGTGTGGAGTAAGGACCTTCACTGATGCACCAACATGACGCTGCATGATACTTTCTTCTATCTTACCGTCTTTCACTTTCAGATTAGAGGCTGCATGTAGAAGATGAACTTGAGCATTAGTATTACTCAAATCATTCTTTATTCTATTATACATATATACATAGCATTAATTGATGCTTGAAAAGGCAGTGTATAGAAAACTCTTCCACGACAACGCCTCAACAAAAAATCAGTTTTTCCAGCTCCAGTTGGAGCCGTTACCAACGTATGCATTTTCTTACTATCCGAAGAAATCAATGATAAAGGATAGAGTTCACTTTGCCTATTGTAAAAAGACAGATCAGGTTTGATGAAGAGTTTATCAAGCGGCATTTCAAATGCAGTCTCCATAGCAGAAGCCATGTGATCTGCCGCCATCAACAACCCTCTCCATTCAGAACATCCCTGTTTTCTACCATCACAATAGTCTATGACATATTCGTAATTTTCTTTTGCCTCTTCCAAAGAAACCTCATGAGTTTCCAAGCCAAGGCTTTCAAGAATATCAATGGCTATATGACTCCATTCCGAGAATAACTTTGAATGTTCCTTGAAGCAATCTGATGTATCATCTAAATCTAAAATGCCCAAATCCCGAACATCTTTATACATAGATTTATGATGAGCTACAATCATATCTATCACAGCCTCTCTATGTTCCTGACATACCAACGACAGAAAGAACAAGGAAGCTATTTCATGGCGAAAAACAGAGCCAGGCTTCTTCTTGTTTGTGGAAATCAGCGATTGCTGGAACACTGGACTTACCTTTCCGATGTCATGCAATAAAGCTCCTTCTACCGCAATCTGTTCATCAAATCCTAAATGTTTAGCCATTACACGAGCGGTATCAGCAACATTCTTAAGATGCTGATACAAACAAACATATCCATTCTGCTCGCTTTTAGCTAATATTTCTTGATGAATATTCATATAGTTACATCGTTTAAAGTAAAGATTGACCATTATACTCTATCCAGCCAACCATTGGTTGATTATCGTTAAAACGATTATAGCCAACCAGGAAAGACTGCTCTGAATTTCCAAAGCGCAATTCAAAACCAGGTAATTGATTGAATTGGTCTTCTTCCATCACTCTGATTTCTGATTCTGGCAAGAGTATATCTTCATTTCTACATACACATACATGTTGCTTCGATGCAATAATAGCATCTTCTTCGTTTTCAAAAGCAATACATAAAACCGGATGCAAAAGAACAGAACGCTTCAATACAGAACGATTTCTAATGAAAGTTCTGTTTTTATACTCCCAACCTCTAGGCTGTGTCACTTCCTGTTGAGAATCCAGGGAATCATACTTCAATTTGTGCCTCAATATTTTATGGATTCCTGGAACGTTCAATAGTTCAGGAAACAGTTTTTTCTCTATGCCTTCTATTATTGAAGGTGTAAGAAACTGCTGACTGAATGTTTCTCCATCACGAACTGCGGTCCATGGTTTGATGAAACCAAACTGCCCTTTATATGTTACGACATACATAATCAAATCCTTTAATAATTAGTAAATTGCTCCAAATCCGATGCCCGTACAGTTGCCTACACCAACATTCCATATAAATTGTTTCGTCTCAGGCTTACCTTTGATGACAACCGGGCAAAGACTTGCCTTATTGCCAATACCATGATAACGAACCAACTTCAACTTCTTTTTGGTGTAAGAAAGATCAAAACAAATATCCAACGTTTCATCTTCTTCCAATCCTGCCTCTTTCATTTTCGACAAAAGAGTCTCCTTAAGATATTGGTTTGCCTGTTCATGATTGAAATTATACTGTTTAATGCTTCCATCATCCAACCTTCTTTTTATAAAAACCGGACTAGCACAATAATACAAATCCCGCTCTGAAAATTGAGGTTCAGCACCAATAGTTATGTCAGTTACAAACATACCACAAAACATCTCAGGATCTTCAAGAATTGTTCTGATGATAACCTTAATGATACTTTCATCATAAAAGCTAATAAACATCGTTGCACCCTGTGAAAACTGAAGTGCATTCTCCACTTTTCTTCCTCCATTTAACCAAGAGAAAGAATACAATGAAATCGTATCATGAATAGAATTGTTTCCAATCCATTTATGAATAGTACCAACCAGTTTCTGTTGATAATCAAAAGGAACTGGTGTAGTATTCGGTGAAGTTTTTAAAAGAATTCTCATATTAAAAAAATGTTCGTATTATAAATATATTTTTTGCTTATCATAAAATTTCTCTCAGATGGTTCCTTGCCTTATCAGCAATCTCTTTCGCCTCCTGATAGCACCCATCTATTTCTTCATAGGTGTATGCATTCCGAGCCTCAACGATGCTTTCGGTTGCAACCTCTTCGAACATATCGAAGACGATTTGTTCATTATTATTTTGCTTCATATCTAACACTATTAAGAATTAGTATTTCCTATTTTAAATATCATCAAATGCTGACATTTACACCGACATTCAACATTCACGAATCTACTATCGAGTTGACTCTCTTCTCCCTTCCTAATGTCTCGGGAAATGCATAGTGACCATTACCTATTTCTCGTGGATTAGGCTCTATATGCTCGGCATACCATGCCCGTTTATACTCGGTGGTGATGATGCCGTAATCTCTGGCGGCAATGATGGATGCAGCGAGAGATGCGCCATACAGTTCCTTGATGTCAATCATCTCCTCCAGCGTTATCTTCTCACGTTTCTTGGAACCCACCTCTTCGATAAGCGCCAATTTAGGAAGAAGGAAGAAACTGGCAAAGAGATCACAACGCTTCTCCAGCCTCAGCGGACTATCTTCCGGGAAGAGGAGAAGCAGATGAGCCAGTTCATGAACTGCCGTGAAGCGAAGTTTCTCTACACTGCTCTTTTCGGGATTGAAATCGAGAATCATCAACGGATGCTTCTTATCAGCCCAGGTGCTCATTCCGAAGACATAATCCGGGAGATTAGCAGCAAGTATCATGATACCTTTTCTTTCCAATAGTCTCAGGATACTGGCAATGGGTCCATCACCACAATGCCACTTCTCACGAAGAAGGTCGGCAGCATGGATGGCATCTTCAAGGATTGATACCTTGGTGCCTTTTACCGGATTCTTGAACCGGGTAGGAAAGCCTGCTTCTTTCTCCTTCGTAAGATACTGCTCTGCCCAAAACGAGAGTTTTGCTTCAAGGGCTTGCAACTCGTCTTCGGACAACTTGCCATTGGAGGTGGTACGGAGCATAGGCATATCTATCTTGAGATTGGTTCCTTCGAAATATTCCTCGCTGATATTGAGGGCTTTGGCTATGGCTTGCAGGGCATCACGCTTAGGGCGCATGATCCCTTTCTCATATCGGGAGATGCTCTGCTTGGTGATGGCTCCGTTGGTTCGTTCTACGAGTTTATCCATGCTGAGCCCCATCATCTGTCGCGCTTCCCGCAATCTTATAGAAAATGATTCATTAATCATAATTGTCAGCTCTTTAATTTGTTGACAAATATAAGAAAAAGAATTGCTTTTGTAACTAAGTGTTCATAAGATTTAACATAAAAAAGCAGGCAAATGATAAAATAACAAGAAGAATTTAGGCAAAATCAGGTTTACACATTATTATAATAGAAAACACCTTGACCATACAAAACATACAGTCAAGGTGTTATACATATATTCATTCTCTATCTTAGTTGCTATAAGCACTCTCACCATGCTCGTAGATGTCGAGACCTTCCTCCTCTACTCGCTTGTCAACACGTACACCTACACTCTTATCTACTACCTTGAAGATAATGTAGGTAACTACAACGCTGTAGATGATGCTTACCATGGTGGCTACAACCTGAACCCAAAGCTGATGCCAGTCGCCATAGAGGGCACCCTGTACACCTTCGGCTCCTGTTACATACTGAGTGGCGAAGACACCGGTGAGGATAGATCCCAGAATACCACCCATACCATGAACACCAAAGGCATCGAGAGCATCATCATACTTGAACTTCTCCTTTACTACAGCTACCATGAAGAAGCAGACGATGGTGGAAATGATACCGATGCAGAAAGCTCCGAAAATATCGGTACTGCCGGCTGCAGGAGTGATGGCTACCAGTCCGGCTACAGCACCGGTACAAGCACCTACTGTAGTTGGCTTCTTGTTCACAATCCAGTCGATGAGCATCCAGGTGGTGGCTGCCGCTGCTGTTGCGATATGGGTTACGAGGAAGGCATTGGCTGCCAGACCATCAGCTGCCAATCCGCTACCGGCATTGAAACCGAACCATCCCAACCAGAGGAACGACATTCCCATGAACACGAAGGTGATGTTGTGAGGTGTGATAGGATGACCTGCACGGTAATCATCTCGCTTGCCTACACAGAGTGCCATGACCAGTGCGGCTACACCGGCATTGATATGAACCACGGTACCACCTGCAAAGTCGATGGCTCCCATCTCCTGCAGGAAACCGCCACCCCATACCCAGTGGGCCATAGGAAGATAGGCGATGATAACCCAGAGGATGGTGAAAAGTACATATCCGCTGAACTTAACACGCTCGGCAAAAGCACCGAGAATCAAGGCTGGAGTAATCAGGGCGAACATGCACTGGAACATTGCAAAGGTGAGTTCCGGAATGCCTGTAGGCATGATGGCATCCAAGCCGATGCCGTGGAGAAAACATTTATCGAAACCACCGATGACGCAAGCCAGAGGATTGCCCGAATCGGCATATTCTGTAGAGAATGCCCAGGAATATCCGAAGGCTACCCATATCAGACTGACTACTGCCACGATGAAAACCGTCTGCATCAGGATGCTGAGGATATTCTTCTGGCGCACCAAACCACCATAAAAAAGTGCTATACCCGGGATTGACATCAAAAGCACCAAGATGGTTGCCATGATCATCCACGCTGTGTTACCCGTATCAAGTGTAGTTAATAATAAACTGCTCATACTTATATCTTATAGTTAAATTAGAATACTAAATAATATTTATTAAAGATAAGTAAGAATGCCTAATTCAACATTCAACACTTAACATTCAACATTTTAAATTATTCCTCTTTCTCAGCGTTATACAATGCAATGTCGCCACGTTCGCCGGTTCTGATTCTTACCGTATCGAGTACAGGAATCACGAAGATTCTGCCGTCTCCGACTTCACCGGTCTGTGCAGCGCCCTGGATGGCGGCGATGGTAGGCTCCACATTCTTATCACGAACCACGATGTTCAGGAGCACACGTTCGATGCTGCTGGTATCGTACATCACACCACGGTAAATGCGAGCCTGGCGCATTTTTCCCTCACCTCTTACATTATAATAAGAGAACCACTCGATGTCTGCTGCTAAAAGCGCCTTCTTGACATCCTCGAATCTAGACTTGCGGATAATTGCCTCAATCTTCTTCATAATCCTTTAATAATTAATAATGTGTTAATACTTCTATTGATTGTCTCTTTTCGAAAACGGACCTTCATTAGTTGCTATTTAAATCAAGCCTTTCTTTTACATTATGTTCGTTTTCGGCTGCAAAATTAATACATTTTGTCAGCATTTTAAAGAAAATAAAAACATTTCGTTTCTGTTTTTTGTCGAATATTTTAAATTTATCGAGGCTTATCACATTCTCCTTACAATTTGTAAGGCAGAAAGTATTTTTATAACACAAATTGTAAGATTGCGAAAAATAATCAAGATTTCTGTATTTATTTTCTTGCATATTTCAACAAATCGTCGTACCTTTGCAACCGAAATCAAACAAATAGTCATCGAAATATTCGAAAGACTAGCAAAAAGTCAAATCTCAAAAGAGATAAGACATGAGAGATAAAAGAAGAGTATTCAAACATAAAGAACAACGCAGATGAAAGAAACAGTTCATTTTACAAAGATGCAGGGAGCGGGTAACGATTATATATATGTAGATACCCAGATGTACGACATCCCTGACCCAGAGAAGGCGGCCATTGCCTGGAGTGCTTATCACACGGGCATAGGAAGCGACGGACTGGTTCTCATCGGAAAGCCGCAAGACAGCAGAAGAGCAGATTATTCGATGCGTATCTTCAACGCCGATGGTTCAGAAGCGATGATGTGCGGCAATGCAAGCCGATGCATCGGTAAGTATCTTTACGAAAAAGGATTGACCCGAAAGGACACCATCCGACTGGAAACACTTTCGGGTATCAAGATATTGAAACTTCATCTTCAGGATAATAAAGAAGTTGTGGAATCGGTAACAGTAGACATGCTGGAACCCCAACTTGAAAATCCCGAGCAATTCTTAGGCCCTTCGGTGCTCGAAGCTGACGGCAGAAAATTTGAAGGCACCTATGTTTGCATGGGTAATCCGCATTTCGTTACCTTCGTGGATGACATCGACACCATCGACATCGCCCACTATGGTAAAATCCTGGAAAGAGACAAGGCATTTCCCCAGAGATGCAACATAGAATTTGCACAAGTAACTGACACAGACGCCATAAGGACACGAGTTTGGGAAAGGGGAAGCGGAATAACAATGGCTTGCGGAACAGGAGCCTGTGCCACAGCCGTAGCCGCAGCCCTTACCAACCGTACCGGCAGGAAAAGCAGTATCGTGATGGATGGCGGAACGCTGGAAATAGAATACAGTGAGGCTGATGACCATGTTTACATGACGGGACCTGCAGCATTCGCCTTTGAAGGAGAAATTGAATTATAAATAAGAGCAAACTTAAATAACAAATGGTCGATAATGACCACAAATAAAAGGAGAAACAAAATATGGCATTAGTTAATGAACATTTCCTGAAGTTGGCCAACAACTACTTGTTTGCCGACATCGCAAAGAAGGTGAACGCCTACAAGATTGCACATCCAAAGCAGCGTGTAATCAGTCTGGGCATCGGTGACGTAACCCAGCCTCTCTGCCCTGCCGTCATCAAGGCGATGCACAAGGCTGTAGACGAGATGGCTGAGCAGGCTTCTTTCAGAGGCTACGGTCCGGAGCGAGGCTACGACTTCCTCCGAGAGGCTATCATCAAGAACGACTTTCTGCCACGTGGCATTCATCTCGACGCCAACGAGGTATTCGTAAACGATGGAGCCAAGAGCGATACGGGAAATATCCAGGAGATTTTGAGATGGGATAACAACATCGGCGTTACCGACCCGATTTATCCGGTTTATATAGACTCTAACGTGATGATAGGTAGAGCGGGAATCTTCGAGAACGGCAAGTGGAGCAATGTAACCTACATGCCTTGCGATGAGAGCGACGACTTCATCCCTCAGATTCCAGACCACCGTGTGGACATGATTTATCTCTGTTATCCAAACAACCCTACGGGTACGGTCATCTCGAAAGAGGAACTCAGAAAATGGGTAAACTATGCTATCAAGAACGAGAGCATCATCCTCTATGATGCAGCCTACGAGGCATATATCACCGACCCATCAATTCCTCATTCTATCTACGAGATTCGTGGAGCCAGAAAGGTAGCGATAGAATTCCACAGTTATTCGAAGACTGCCGGATTCACCGGTGTGCGTTGTGGTTACACCATCGTTCCTAAGGAGTTGAAAGCAAAGACATTGGCAGGTGAGGAAGTGGCATTGAATCCTATCTGGGACCGCCGCCAGTGCACCAAGTTTAATGGTACAAGCTATATCAGCCAGCGTGCTGCCGAAGCCATCTACACCCCAGAGGGTAAGGAACAGGTAAAGGCAACCATCAACTACTATATGGAGAATGCCCACTTCATGAGAGCAGAACTCCAGAAACTCGGTTTGAGAGTATATGGCGGCGAGAATGCACCTTATCTCTGGGTGAAGACGCCAAACAACACGCCAAGCTGGAAATTCTTCGAAGAGATGCTTTATGGTGCCAGCGTAGTCTGCACTCCAGGTATCGGCTTCGGTCCATCGGGCGAAGGCTACATCCGACTCACCGCCTTCGGCGAGCATGAGGACTGCAAGGAAGCCATGGAGAGAATAGCCAAATGGCTGGGAAAATAAACATTCCAACAGAATATAAAAACATTGAAAATCAGAAATTTTAAAATATATAAGGTATGAGCAACTTAAGATTTGAAGCTGTTTCAGAGGCTTCCAAGAGAAAGCCTGTTGAGGTAACCGCTCCTAGCGAGCGACCAAGTGAATTCTTCGGAAAGAAGGTATTCAACCGACAGAAGATGTACAAGTATCTCCCTGCAGATGTCTATGAGAAACTGGTAGACGTCATTGACAACGGAGCACGTCTCGACCGTAACATCGCCAACGCCGTAGCCAAAGGCATCAAGCAGTGGGCTGACGAGAATGGCGTAACCCACTACACCCACTGGTTCCAGCCATTGACAGAAGGTACTGCCGAGAAGCACGATGCCTTCATCGAGCATGATGGCAAGGGTGGTATGATCGAGGAATTTTCAGGCAAGTTGCTCGTTCAGCAGGAACCTGATGCTTCTTCTTTCCCATCTGGCGGTATCCGCTCTACCTTCGAGGCTCGCGGTTATTCTGCATGGGATCCAACATCTCCTGTATTCATCATCGACGATACACTCTGTATCCCTACCGTCTTCATCTCTTATACAGGTGAGGCTCTCGACTATAAAGCTCCATTGCTCCGTTCATTGCACGCTGTAAACGTAGCAGCAACAGAGGTTTGCCACTACTTCAACCCAGATGTCAAGAAAGTTATTTCCAATCTCGGTTGGGAGCAGGAGTACTTCCTGGTAGATGAAAGCCTGTATGCTGCACGTCCTGACCTGATGTTGACAGGTCGCACCCTGATGGGTCACGATTCGGCAAAGAACCAGCAGATGGACGACCACTACTTCGGAGCCATTCCAGAGCGTGTTCAGGCATTCATGAAGGATTTGGAAATCCAGGCTCTTGAACTCGGTATTCCTTGCAAGACCCGTCACAACGAGGTAGCACCAAACCAGTTTGAGTTGGCACCTATCTTCGAGGAGACCAACCTTGCCGTTGACCACAACATGCTCCTGATGAGCTTGATGAAGAAGGTAGCTCGCCATCACGGTTTCCGCGTACTTCTCCATGAGAAGCCATTCGCAGGCATCAACGGTTCCGGTAAGCACAACAACTGGAGTCTCGCTACAGATACAGGCATTCTGCTTCATGGTCCTGGCAAGATACCAGAGGATAACCTCCGTTTCGTAGTCTTCATCACAGAAACTTTGATGGGTGTATACAAGCACAACGGTTTGCTCAAGGCTTCTATCATGAGCGCTACCAATGCGCATCGTCTGGGCGCCAACGAAGCACCTCCAGCAATCATCTCTTCATTCCTCGGCAAGCAGTTGACCGACCTTCTCGAGCACATTGAGAAAGCCGACAAGAAGGATCTCTTCACCGTGGCTGGCAAGCAGGGCATGAAGCTGGATATCCCAGAGATTCCTGAGTTGATGATTGATAACACCGACCGTAACCGTACATCACCATTCGCCTTCACCGGCAACCGTTTCGAGTTCCGTGCCGTAGGTTCTGAGGCTAACTGTGCATCTGCAATGATTGTATTGAACACCGCCGTAGCCGAGGCTTTGACCGACTTCAAGAAGCGTGTGGATGAGTTGATTGCCAAGGGTGAGGATAAGACATCTGCCATCATCGATATCGTTCGTCAGGATTTGAAGACCTGCAAGCCTATCCGTTTCGACGGCAATGGTTACTCAGATGAGTGGGTAGAGGAAGCTGCCAAGCGTGGTTTGGACTGCGAGAAGAGCTGTCCAAAGATCTTTGAGCGTTATCTCGACCCTGCATCTATCAAGATGTTCGAGGATATGGGTGTCATGAAGAAGAACGAGTTGGAAGCCCGCAACGAGGTGAAATGGGAGACCTACACCAAGAAGATTCAGATTGAGGCTCGTGTGATGGGCGACTTGAGCATGAACCACATCATCCCAGTAGCTACTCACTATCAGAGTCAGTTGGCCAAGAATGTGGAGAACATGATTGATATCTTCGGTGACGAGGAAGGCAAGAAGTTGACTGCCCGCAACATCAATATCATCAAGAAGATTGCCGAGCGCACTCAGATTATCGAGACCGGTGTCGAGGAGTTGGTTAATGCCCGCAAGGTAGCCAACAAGATTGAGAATGAGCACGATAAGGCGATAGCTTATCATGACACGGTAGCTCCAAAGATGGAGGAGATCCGTTATCAGATTGATAAGTTGGAGTTGACTGTAGCCGATGAGCTCTGGACATTGCCTAAGTATCGTGAACTCCTGTTCATCCGCTAATCAGCAATGTCTTCCAACATAAGACATATTTCTGACAGATAAAAAAACAAAGCTCTAACAAGAGCTACTCTTCATCAGATATAACAATTGAACGATCAATCTATTTCTTTTATTGGTTGTTTAAGTTTGCGCGGAGTGTGGTTGTGAAATCACGCTCCGCTTTTTTGTATATCTAAACCAGGCTACCTAGAATGCAATAATCGTTGCAGAATAAATATTTGCATTTATGCTTGGCTAATTCAGATTTTCTTCGTACCTTAGCAGCGCAAAACGTAAAGTGCGTAAGAATATGGCAAAAATAGTTAATAAATATCCTGTAGGAATTCAGACCTTTGAAGATATCCGCGAGAAAGGTTATCTCTATATAGATAAGACCAAATACATCGTGGATTTTAGAGAAAAAGGGATGAAATATGTTTTTCTGAGTCGCCCAAGACGATTCGGCAAATCGCTCTTTGCCTCTACCCTCCAAGCCTATTTCGAGGGAAGAAAGGAACTTTTCGAAGGATTAACCATTGCAGATTATGAAAAGGATTGGGTGAAGCATCCTGTATTTCATTTCGACTTGAGCGGTGCCAAGCACATGAGCATAGAGCAACTGGAAAGATACCTGGCTGATATGCTTGAAGAGCAGGAGACCATCTGGGGCTACAAGACTCATCAGGTGGATGCAAACCTCCGCCTAAAAGACCTAGTGAAGAAAGCTTACGAGAAGACGGGCGAAAAGGCGGTTGTCATCATTGATGAATATGATGCCCCTTTGCTGGACGTAGTGCATGAAAAAGAGAACCTGCAGCCGCTTCGTCGCATCATGCAGAACTTCTACAGTCCTCTGAAGATGCTCGACCCATATCTGGAGTTCACTTTCATCACGGGTATCACCAAGTTCTCGCAGCTCAGCATTTTCAGCGAACTCAACAACCTCGACAATATCAGTCTGTTCGACCAGTATTCAGCCATCTGCGGCATCAGCAAGACAGAACTTACCACGCAGATGAAACCGGACATTGAAGCTATGGGTGAAGCACTGAATATGACGTATGAGGAGTGCCTGAAAGAGCTGACGCAATTCTATGATGGTTATCATTTCAGTGAGAAATCAGAAGATATCTTTAATCCTTTCAGTCTGGTAAAGGCACTGAATGCAGGAAAGATTGCTCCTTACTGGTTTGGTTCCGGCACGCCGTCCTTCCTCTTGAAACTCTTGGATAAGTATCATGTCAATCTTTCTACATTGGAAAGTCAGGAGGCGGTATTGAGTTCCTTCGACCAATCTACAGAAGAAATGACAGATGCCTTGCCATTGCTTTACCAGAGTGGCTATCTGACCATCAAGAAATATGAGCCGATGTTTCAGGAATATACGCTAGGCATCCCAAACAAGGAGGTACGCGACGGACTGCTCAATTCATTGATTCCCCATTATGTGAATCCTCGCCGTTCTGACAACAATGCCTTCCTTTTGGGGTTCTGCAAGGCGGTTTACCGGAATGATATCGAGGCGGCACTGGAACACATGCGCACCTATATGGCTACGATACCATACGATCTGGAGAATCACAGCGAGAAGCATTATCAGACTATCTTCTATCTGATGTTCAGTTTCCTCAACATCTATATCCGTACGGAAGTGAAGAGCGCCATTGGCAGGGCTGATGCTGTAATGCACATGCCAGATACGATATACGTCTTCGAACTGAAGGTAGATAAGAGTGCAGAAGAAGCTTTGGCTCAGATAGACGAAAAAGGCTACATGTTGCCTTATCATTCCGAAGGTAAGCGACTGGTTAAAATCGGTATCAGCTTCGACAGTACCCAGAGAACTATCAGAGATTGGAAAATCAAGGAAGAATAAACATAGAATAAACAAGTACTTTCAATCTTAAGTTACCGAATGGTGAACAGCGGGGTGAACACTTGTCCAAAGTATTCACCTTTTCGGCTTCGGGGTGAACCCTAGTAAAAAGAACTTTGTATATACAGCGCATGCTAGAAATATAAGAGTCTAGATTATAATGGGTTATGGGGTATATTTAACACATTATTAACGCTAAAGGTTGGCATCGGGGTTCACCCTTCACCGACTTCATTGCCAAGTGTTCACCCTCACTCTTATTTAGAGAACGTTGCGAACAACAGCAAGCCCCAGCAGAATACCGCCCCCGACCTGCCCTTCTAGGGGTGGGTAGGGTAAGTCTGGCGTAAACAAGATAGTTACGATAGCTAAGTATCATGGTTACGATGGCTAAGTATCATGGTTACGATGGCTAAGTATCATACTTATGGAGCATAACCCTATCAGTGATAATCGGTGAGTATCGGTGAGCAACAATGAGCATCGGTGAGTTGGGAAAGAGAAATGTTGTATCTTTGCATTGTGATTCAGAAAGAGTCTCTCACAGATTTGCACAGATACTCTCGTTGCAAGCAACGGTCTTATACACATCAAGTCTCACAGTAAAGAAAATCTGTGAAAATCTGTGTTATCTGTGGGAAAATTAAACATTCAACATTAATCATTAATAAAAATGAAAAAGGAAACAATTCAGAAAATAATCAATTTCGTCATCACCGTCCTCACTGCCGTCCTCAGCTCCTTCTGTGTGCAGAGCTGCAAGTGATAGCGTTTGAACACGAATCGAACGAATCAATCTGTTCAATGGCCATTTTCGTGTCATTCCTGCCGACACTCGCACTCCAGCCCAGAAGAAATCTCTGGAAGACCTCCTCTACAGTCTCGTCCTCGACTATCCCGATGCCGAGATCCTAGGTCATCGTGACCTCCCCTGGGTTCGCAAGAGCTGTCTTTGCTTCGATGTCAAGGAATGGCTGAAGGAAATCGACTTCCATCTCTAGATAATGCTCCTCATCAGAAAACAGATGGGGAGTTTTTTAAAACCTACCTTCAATACATTTTTCCAAGGTAAAAACAGCCAATTTTATACATTTTTCCAACCCATTTTCAGGCCATTTCTTACACTTTTCCAACTTTTTGATGATATAATTAATCAGAAAAGCCTCTCTGCAAGAGTATGCAGAAAGGCTCAACATTTTATAGGAACATTACAATACTTCTAATTCATTTCTCTTCATAATGAGGGGATAACGTTCTGGATGTTTCAAACTATCAATTTCCAAATCCACATCAAGTTTGGGCCATTCTATAGCATTTTTACCACTCATTCTTACCTCAAGGGCATCAGAGATGCATGCATGTTTCATCCAAGGTATCCTATTATAAGATATAAAATAATCATTACCTTTTACAGAAAGCATAATGCCCTTATCATTAATCATCAAGACGCTTACCTGTGTGTCTTGCGAATTTGATTTTAAAATCGTCTCCATTTTCTTTAAGTATTTTTTCGATGAAACTTAATTCTTTACTACTAAAGCCAAAATTTTCTGTTAACTCAATATCTGGTTCCAACCAGTACTTAGCCTCATTTTCCGCTTTTACGACATGAATATGCATTCGTAATTCCTCATTGGAGTAAATCTTAAACACAAAACCATTTATTTCTTTAAACTTTGGACTCATAATTATCTTTCTTTTAAGATATTCTCACTTCCGTCAGCAAAGATAAACAAATAATCTGATAGTACAACCATTTGTTAAGATATTTAAACCTTTTTATATGGCAGGCACCCTCTGCTATATGCTGCTCATCAGAATCTAATCATACATATTTCTCCATCAACACAAAGGTGATGAAGCCCAGGAGAAGGGCGTAGGTGGCTTGCTTCTGAAAGCCATGGGCATGGGTTTCGGGAATCATCTCGTCGCTCGTAACATAAAGCATGGCACCACCGGCAAAGCCCAGCATCACGGGGAGGAAGGTGGAAGAGGCTGAACCCAAACCGAAACCCACCAGAATACCTATCACTTCGAGCAGGGCGATGAAAATGGAAATGAAGAAGGTGCGGACTGCTGTAACACCAGCCATCATCAAAGGAGCAATAATCACCATACCCTCAGGGATGTTCTGCAGGGCGATACCGAAGGATACCCCCCACTCCGTTGCTCCCTCTGCCGAACAGACACTCACTCCAGCAGCCATGCCTTCGGGCAGTTTATGTAGGGCTATCGCCATCACGAAAAGCATCACATGACTGAGCCTGGCATTGTTGCGATGTTCCTCGGGGTCGAGTCCCGTGATATGATGAAGATGGGGAGTTACCAGATCTAGCACATTCAGGAACAGGGCTCCTGCCATCACGCCGATTACTACCAGCCACCAAAGACTGGTCTGTTCGAAGGCTGGCACTATCAGTCCCAACGTGGAAGCTGCCAGCATGATTCCGGCACAATATCCCAATACGGTGTCGTTCCATTTGTGAGGCAACTCCTTGACGAAGAATCCCAGAATGGCACCTATAATCGTGGCACCGCAAAGTCCGGCAGCACTAATCAATACGTTTGTCATAATCAATATAATATATCGAAGTTATCCAGTTAAACACATGAAGATGCAGATACATCATAGAAGAAAAAAAGCATGGACAACCCTCACAGTCATCCATGCCCATCTATTTCGTATCTGATCTATTCAGTTATTACTAATTATGTTTTGTTATGGTGAAATTGGTGTTTTCCAATTTCATATCATCATTCCTATTTCAACTTCTTATAACCGTAAGCTGCGTTATTGCCCAACTGCTCTTCGATGCGGATAAGCTGGTTGTACTTAGCCATACGGTCGGTACGGCTCATAGAACCCGTCTTAATCTGACCGGAGTTAGTTGCTACGGCAATATCAGCAATTGTTGTATCCTCGGTTTCACCAGAACGATGGGAAGTAACGGTGGTGTAACCATGACGGTGAGCCATCTCGATAGCATCCAGTGTCTCGGTAAGAGAACCAATCTGGTTCACCTTGATGAGGATAGAGTTGGCAGCACCCATCTTGATGCCCTTCTCCAGGAACTTCACGTTGGTAACAAAGAGGTCGTCACCTACCAACTGGCAACGATCGCCGATGGCAGCAGTCAACTTTACCCAGTTGTCCCAATCGTTCTCGTCAAGGCCATCCTCGATAGAATCGATAGGATATTTGGTAATCAGTTCTTCCAGGAACTTGATCTGCTCAGCAGCAGTCAGTTTTTTACCATTAGGATCCTTCTTCTTACCATCCTTCAACTGGCGATAATCGTAGAACCACTCACCATTCTCCTGAACGGCAAACTCGCTGGCAGCACAGTCCATGGCAATCTTCACGTCCTTTCCTGGCTCATAACCGGCATCCTTGATAGCCTGGCAGATGCTGTCGAGCGCATCCTCAATACCATCGAGTGCAGGAGCGAAACCGCCCTCATCACCTACGGCAGTAGAAAGACCGCGGCTCTTCAAGAGCTTAGCCAAGGCATGGAACACCTCAGCACCCATACGGATAGCCTCCTTCTCGGAAGGAGCACCCACAGGACGGATCATGAACTCCTGGAAGGCGATAGGCGCATCAGAATGAGCACCACCATTGATGATGTTCATCATAGGAACAGGAAGGGTGTAAGTATTGCAACCACCGATATAGCGATACAATGGGATATGGAGATACTCAGCAGCAGCATGAGCCACAGCCAAAGAAACACCGAGGATGGCATTGGCACCCAGATTAGACTTGGTCTTGGTACCGTCGAGTTCCAACATCTTATAATCGATGGCACGCTGCTCCAAGGCAGAAAGACCTACCAAAGCCGGAGCTATCACCTGATTCACATTCTCCACGGCCTTCAAGACGCCCTTGCCGCCATAGCGGTTCTTGTCGCCATCACGAAGTTCCAAAGCCTCGTTCTCGCCAGTGGATGCACCAGAAGGAACCGATGCACGACCAACGACACCTGACTTCAATGAAACTTCAACCTCTACTGTAGGATTGCCACGAGAATCCAAGATTTCTCTTGCATGAACATTTTCGATAATCATAATACTATAATACTTTTAATTACGTTAAACATTTTTTCCGAGTGCAAATTTAGGTATTATCTGACAAATCTCCAAATTTCGGGCATCATCAAAAGTAGGTATTCGCCCGAAAATACCTACATATAGGTAAGGAGAGGCATGGAAATTTGAGATGCTACCAAATTGTCATTTTATTTTAATTTTATCAATCAGTCCTTCGAAATCCTCCTTTTGCATAGCACCCATCTGCACAGATGGTTTGCCTTTCACGGGGATGAAGAGGAAGGTAGGGATGCTGCTGATACCGAAAACAGAAGCAAGTTCGGACTCCTGGTCGATATCCACCTTATAGAAATCTATCTTGCCAGCATATTTCCCGGCGAGAGATTCCACTACGGGAGCCATCATCTTGCAAGGACCACACCAGGTGGTATAGAAATCGATGACAGCAGGACGGGAACCGGCGAATACCCATTCATCCGGATGAGCCTCGTAATCCATAATCTTTTTTCTGAAATCAGATGTGGTAAGATATTGCACCTTGGCAGTTTCAGTTTTCTCAGACTTCCCTACAGTCGTTTGAGGAGAAACAGCAGGTGCTTTCCTGTTCTGAGAACAAGAAACAAGAAATGGTAGAAATAAAACAACTGCTAATATAATTTTCTTCATAGTTTTTTCGTTGCTTTAATTTGAGAGGGTATGCCATTAGGCTATAACCCACCCTCTTATTACAATTAATCACTAATAAATAATCACTATTCACTAATCACTACTCCTAATCCTTCAAAGAATAAGTAACGGTAGTTACAACCCTTACCTTTTTAATATATGGGGTATTGGAATCGCGGTCTTCGATAGAGAACTGGCCCTGGTCGGCATTCATAATCTTGTCTATCTTACTCTTGCTGTTCTCAGCAAATTGGGTAGCAGTCTGCTCAGCATTCTCTATCGCCTCCTGCATCATTTTAGGTTTCATCTGACGGAAGGCAACATACTCATACTTCACCGGATTCTCGTAACCACCATCCACAATAGCAACCCCCTTCTGAAGCAGATCACCCTGACGGGCAATGATACTGCGGACCAGTTTCACATTCTTCGATGTAACCGTGATGATGGAAGTAATGTTATAACGATAGCCCTGTCGGTTTTCGCCATACCGTTCAGCATTGAGGTCGATGACCACAGGCGCATTCACATTGATTTCATTAGCCTTAACACCATTCTCCACCAGGAAGTTTCTGATGGTTCTCGTGGTGGCATTGATTTTTTGATAGAGTTCAGGCAGGTCATTGCCTATTTCCTTGGAAACGATAGGCCACGTCACCTTATCAGCCTCCACCTCCTTTTCGGCAAGGCCTTTCACTACAACCTTTCGGTCTTTACTAATCACACTTTCAAGTCCCGACTTGATACAAAATCCAAGCATGATGATGCCGATGGTTAAAATCACGGCTTGCTTAATACCAGAATTGATGTTCATAATTAGTCCTCCATTATTAAGTTGTTAAAATTGAGTTTCCATTCTATCTCAGATTGAATTGCAATTTGAGTTTTCAAAGATACAATAAAAATATAGAAAAACGACACTTTATAATGATAAAATATGCTAAAACTGCCCATATCAACCCATAAGCACCATTTTTTCTGCCAAAAAGCTTGCATATATTACCAAAAAAAACTACCTTTGCCCAAAAACAATAAAATGGATTACAACATGATTGGGACCGCATGGTCGTTACTGCCTCCTATCGTCGCCATCGCTCTGGCGCTGAAGACAAAGGAGGTCTATTCTTCTCTTTTTATCGGTATCATACTGGGTGCCGTTCAATATTGCATTTCGATGGGAACAGGTTTCGACGGATTCCTCGTTCACCTGACAAACCACACTGTAGGTGAAGGCGATGATGCCAAGGCATACGGTTTGATACATTGCCTTTCTGACCCATGGAACGTGGGCATTCTGGTGTTCCTGGTGGTATTAGGCAGCATCGTTTCATTGATGAACAAGGCGGGAGGTTCGGCAGCTTTCGGCCGTTGGGCTTCCAAGCACGTACACTCGAAGATTGGCGTACAGATTGCTACCATTCTGCTCGGCATTCTGATATTCATCGATGATTACTTCAACTGCCTTACCGTGGGTTCGGTGATGCGTCCTATCGCTGTGCGCAATGGTGTTACCAAGGAGAAGCTGGCTTATCTCATCGATTCTACAGCCGCTCCGGTCTGCATCATCTCCCCTATCTCGAGTTGGGCAGCTGCGGTATCGGGCTTCGTATCGGGTGGAGAGAACGGACTGGCACTTTTCTGCAAGGCGATACCTTTTAATTTCTACGCATTCTTTACCATCCTCTTTATGTTTGGTATTGTGATACTGGGCTTCGACTTCAAGGCGATGAGCAAGTATGATGCAAGACTGAAGGAATGGTACGAGCGAACCAATGGCGGGAAACTCGATGAGGTGAGCGATACCAAACTGCAGATTGTTGAGCACGGTGTGGGAGCCAAACAGGAAGAGGATTCCAAGAACAAGGGAACCGTGAGCGACCTGGTAATTCCAATCATCATGCTGATTATCTTCTGCATGGCGGGCATGGTATATTCGGGCGGATTCTTCGATGCCGATAATGCCAACTATCTCAACTTTGTGGATTCCTTTGCTGCGAGCAATGCCTCTGTAGGCTTGGTAATCGGTTCATTGGCTGCCCTGATTCTTACCATCATGATGTTTACCATTCGCAAGACCTTGCCTTTCGATGAGGCGATGAGTAGTCTCATCAAGGGTTTTGAGGCGATGGTACCAGCCATTCTGATTCTTACTTTGGCATGGACGCTGAAGAGTATGACCGACTCGCTGGGGGCGGCAGAATATGTATCATCGGTTGTAGCAAGCAGTGCCTCAGAACTTCAGATGCTTCTTCCGGGCATCATCTTCCTGGTAGCAGGCTTCCTGGCATTTGCAACGGGTACTTCCTGGGGAACCTTCGGTATTCTGATTCCTATTTGCATCGCCGTATTCCCTGGTGCTGATCCTTTGCGCATCATCTCTATCTCGGCATGTATGGCTGGAGCGGTGTGTGGCGACCATATCTCTCCTATCAGCGATACCACCATCATGGCGAGTGCAGGAGCGGAATGCAAGCATGTGCATCATGTATCATCACAGTTGCCTTACGCCCTGACTGTAGCCTGTGTGAGTTTCTTCACCTTCATTGTGGCAGGATTCACTCATACGCTGGGTATGGTAACGAGTGCCATCATCTCGTGGATATTCGGTGTTGCCATGCTTGGTTTTGCTTTATTTTATTTAAATAAGCGCCAAAAAGCTAAATAGTTCTTAATTTATTTGTATATTTGAAATATTTTCAATTTCTTTGCATAAGAAAAGCTGCACTCGGCAATTTGAAAGCAAGCTTTCATTGCGCTCGTTTGCATTTTCTTTGCAAAAGAATTTAATAAAGAACATATTAATAACTTAATACAGAATACATTATGAAGGAATTAAAAGGAACAAAGACAGAGAAGAACCTCCAGGAGGCTTTCGCTGGTGAGTCACAGGCTCGTAACAAATATACCTATTTTGCAAGCAAGGCAAAGAAGGACGGTTATGTACAGATAGCTAATATCTTTGAGGAGACAGCTGCTAACGAGAAGGAACACGCTAAGTTGTGGTTCAAGTATCTGGAGGGCGGTGCTATCCAGGATACAGAGAAGAACCTGGAAGCTGCTGCCAATGGTGAGCACGATGAGTGGACCGATATGTATCCACGCATGGCAAAGGAGGCTCACGAAGAAGGTTTCGAAGAGATTGCAGCTAAGTTTGAGATGGTTGCTGAAATCGAGAAGCATCATGAGGAGCGTTATCGCAAGCTCTTGAAGAACGTGCAGGATAAGCTCGTCTTCTCTCGTGACGGCGACTGCATCTGGCAGTGCTCTAACTGCGGACATATCGTAGTAGGCAAGAAGGCTCCTGAGGTTTGCCCTGTCTGCAACCACCCACAGAGCTACTTCCAGATTGAAGCACAGAATTACTAATTCTTGCTTGAGACGAAATATCTAACAGAACATATATAAATAAGAGAGGGTGTGTCATGGCCTTATGACACACCCTCTTTTTTATGATTTAGCTTGAACCATTTCCAACATGATTTCTATCAATCTTGGAACACCATACTGTTCTACCTCGTCCTCTTTCACCCAGATATAATCATCAGGGAGCAGGGGGCGGGTTTCTGTTTCCTGCAGATAGAAGTCGGCAAGGAGGATGCGATGGGTAAGTACATGCTTCACATCCTTAGCCAGGAGAAAAGGATTATGGACAAAGGCAGGCAGTTGCGGAGCATCTGATGCGTTATATGGTTCCCACAATCCTTGCCAGATATCACCCTCGCCGCGACGGTGGATAGCCACATCGCCTTTACACCTTATATATATATAGGAGAGATGGCGCGTTTTCACCTTCAGTGTCTTGTTCTTCACCGGCAACTCCTCTACCCTTCCTGTTCTCAACGCCTCACAGGTTTCGGCAAGCGGACAGACAAGACACTTCGGAGATTGGGGAGTGCACTGGATAGCCCCGAAATCCATCATGCCCTGGTTATAGGCAGCAACAGGCGATAATGCTGTATCAGAAAGTTGCTGAGCAGACGAAGCAGGCAAGAGTGATTGAGCCAACGCAGCAAACTCTTTTTTCCCCTGCGTTGAATTGATAGGAGTATCTATTCCGAAGTAACGTGAAAGAACCCGGTACACATTGCCATCTACTACTGCCGCCGGAATATCAAAGGCAAAAGAACCGATGGCTGCTGCAGTATAATCGCCCACCCCTTTCAGGGCTTTGATACCTTCAAGCGTATCAGGAAAATGACCGAGCACCACAATCTGTTTGGCAGCAGCATGAAGGTTGCGGGCTCGCGAGTAATACCCCAATCCCTGCCAGAGTTTCAAGACATCATCCTCGCTGGCAGCAGCCAAGTCTTCAACCTTGGGATAGGTCTTCATGAACCGCTCCCAATATTCCCATCCCTGTGCGATGCGGGTTTGCTGAAGGATGATTTCGCTCAGCCAGATGGCATAAGGATCCTTGGTTTCGCGCCAAGGCAAATCCCTACCATACTCACGAAACCAACGGATAATGACAGCCGAAAAACTATTCATAAAATTCAATGTTCAAATCTCAATGTTCAAAGTAATTACTGTTCCGGATATTGCTCGTAAATCTTCAGACCGAATTCATTCGCCAAGGCATAGGCATGCTCCATGATATCGGCGAGAATGTGCTCATAATTCACCCATACCTTATCCTTGATGAAGAAATAGAACTCGATAGGGAGACCGCATGGCGTGGCTTCCATGTGGCGCACCATCAATGTGAGATCGGTATTGACCTCCGGACGCTGGCGCAGATACTTCTCCATGAATTTACGGTAAAGCTGGAGATTGGTAGGGGCAAGGGCTGCAGGATTCTTTAAATCCTCAATATCCTTCCCTTCTTGTATATCTTTATCTATCGCCTTCTGCAACGACTCCTTCAACTTAAACGAATCTTCGGTGGCGAAATGCCTGGCAAGCAGATTACGTTTTAATGTCTCATCCACCAGACGGACACTACGGAAATCGAAGTAAACCACGCGCTTCACTCTTCGTCCACCACTCTTCTGCATACCAATCCAGTTCTGGAACGAACCATTCACCAGGGTAGTAGGCGAAATGGTAACGATGGTGTTATCAAAGTTGCGCACCTTCACGGTCGTGAGTGACATATCCTCAACGATACCATTGGCATCCACCGACTTCACCGTAATCCAGTCGCCCTTATGCAACATATCATTACTGGTAAGACGCACACCAGCCGCCAATCCCGTGATGGTATCCTTAAAGACCAGCATCAGGACAGCCGAGGTAGCACCCAAACCGGCAAAGAGGGTCATCGGGTTTTTGCCTAGCAGGATGGCAATCACCACCACAGCAGCCACGAAGAGCATCAATACCCTGAGAACACCGCAGAAAGTATGGAAATACTGCTGAGCCGACGAGCGTCGTTCCTGAGAATTCTCCAGTCCTTTGAAAGACCCGATGAAGACCAGAACCGTACGCACCGACATCACCACGATATAGATGCCCGTAGCCCGCTCCAATATCTCCTTGAATATCGGATACTCCAGATAAATCAGTGGCATGAGCGACCATATCACCACAGCCGGCACAATATGGCAAGCCGAGGTGAGCACCTTCTTGTTCAGCAGCACATCATCCCAAGTGATGTCCGTCTTATCAGTAATCTTACTGATGAGCGGAACCAGTATCTTGCGACACAGGAAATCGCTCAGCATCGCCAAGAGGATGGCAGTAATGGTGAGCAAGATATGGCGTAGCATGGGCACAAAATCGCCGGTGACTCCTGCCCATGTAATCATTTCATCTACAAACTTACGAATTTCCTCCATAAAACTATTAACTATCAACTATAAACTATCAACTAACGCTCACGGTTGGCAGAGCAAAGTACATACTTTATCTGCAAAGTGTCTGGCATTATTGCCATGCATGATACCATTGTTGATGATGGCGAAACAGAGTTCATGACCATTGGCTGCGGTACAGTAACCCGCCAATGAGATGATGCCCGTCAGCGTACCCGTCTTTGCTTTCACATTGCCATGCACAAAACTGTTCTTCATACGCTTCTTCAATGTACCGTCAACCCCACCGATAGGCAGCGAATGCTTCAGATGGTCCATGATGTTGCCGTTGAGATAAGCATAACGCAACAACTTCACCTCCAGTTCGGCACTGAGATAATTATAGAGCGAAAGTCCCGAGCCGTCAGCCAGTTTATATCTTGCCGGATCGAGTCCTATCTTACGGATAAGCTGTCTTTCCACATTCCGGGCACTCTTGGCACTCGCCCATTTATTGCCCGTAGAAGCCGCAATCTGATAATACATGCTCTCGGCATAGAGATTATCACTCTCCTTCATCATCTTGTGCAGAATCTGATCCATCGTATGGAATCGGGTACAGACCGTAAAGGCACTCGCAGGGCAAGTCTTCTCTGAAGCCCCAAAGCAGGAATAGTCGATGCCCTCCTCACGGAGCTTGGCAAGAAACTTATCCATAAAGATGTCCTTGCGCTGGAACACCAGTGGCGAAAGCACCGGATTGTCATCATCCCAGCACCAGCCTTCACCCAACAGGTCGGCATCCTTCAAAGAACGGTCGGCATAGATGCTGCCACGGATGGTATCCACTCCCATTTCCTTCAGACTATTGACAAATGCCGACATATCATCGCTGTTGAAACGGGGATCCATACCGCCTATACAATAGATATTCCCCGTCAATACTCCATTCTCAATGGTACCGGTATATTTCAGAGTGGTTTTAAACTGGTAAGAACCGCCCAACTTATCGAGCGCCGTAATGGCAGTCAGGAGCTTCATCGTACTTGCCGGACGCATCAGCTGTCGTTCATTTCTCTGATAGATACAAGAGTCAGCAGACAGGTCCCAGACCATCAGTCCTACCTGTGATGTTTCGAACATCTTGCTTTCAAGGAGTTTATCAATACCCACCTTCACCGATTCGGGCCAAGGCAATTTCTGCGCGAGCGTATCCGCAGCCAGGGAGTCAACGAGTGCAGAGTCGGCAACATCCTCCTCATCAACCGTTTCTATTCCCTCATCTTCAATCACATTCTGGGCCTGCACCGGTACGGATATCCATACCATCATCAGACCCAACATCATATATATTATCTTTTTCATCACAATCAGTTCACCTGAACTTAAAAGAAATTATTTATTTTTGATTCTCTCCATAAATGCCTCTTCATTATCCGGCTGAACGGTCACTATATTCTTATGCCCGTATTCGATGACCACACAATGGTCAAATCCGAAGAAAGTCTTGGCGATGTGTACATCAATGACATCACATAGCGGCACATTTCTGTTGGAAGAGAACCTGCCCTCATTGATGATGAGATATTCCATCTCCTCATCCAGGTCTATCGGTTTTACCATCTTGAAGGTATAGGTTGTATTCAGTATGCGCTCTATCATGCCCACGATGATGATAGCCACAAAGATACCGATGATAGCCAGTTTGACCCAGAAGAAGTAGAGAGCCAGGATTGCAAACACCGCCACACCGATACGTGCCGTCAGCGTAAAGCGCTTATGAAAAGTTCTATCTGCCATAACTTTGATTTATTACCTTATATTATTGTCGTTTTTACGACCTTTTGATAGTCTAAAAGACTATATAACCTTAAATTTCGCTGCAAAATTACAAAAAATCCCTCTCTTATTACTCATTTTAAAGATTAATTATTACTTTTGCAACGAATTAAGAATTAATTCTGAGAGAATGGGGCTGTTTTATAGATAAAAACACCCGTTCTTAAAATTGAAATTAGATAAGAATAAACTCAATGGTTTATAAGTATGATTTTCTGATTATCGGCTCAGGAGTTGCCGGTATGAGTTACGCCCTGAAAGTAGCCAGAGCGCATAAAGGTAAGGTGTGTATGATTTGCAAGACCTCGCTCGACGAGGCTAACACGTCATTCGCACAAGGTGGTGTGGCGTCAGTTACCAACTTGGAAGTGGATAACTTCGACAAGCACATTCAAGACACAATGATTGCTGGTGATTATATCAGCGATTATAAAGCAGTGAAGCAGGTTGTCACCATGGCACCGGAGCAGATCAAGGAGCTCGTGCAGTGGGGCGTCAACTTCGATAAGCAGCAGGACGGCAAGTTCGACCTCCACCGTGAGGGCGGTCACAGCGAGTTCCGCATCCTTCATCATGCAGATGATACGGGTGCAGAAATCCAGCGCGGTCTGATGGAAGCTGTGCGCAACTGTCCGGATATCGATATCAAGGAAAATCATTTCGCCGTGGAGATTATCACTCAGCACCACTTGGGTGCCCGTGTTACCCGCCGCACTCCTTATATCAACTGTTATGGTGCATACGTATTGAATCCTGATACCCAGAAGGTGGATACCTATCTGAGTAAGGTTACCGTGATGTGTACCGGTGGATGTGGTGCCGTTTATCAGACTACCACCAACCCTGTCATCGCTACGGGTGATGGCGAGGCGATGGTTTACCGTGCCAAGGGTACCGTGGCCGACATGGAGTTTGTCCAGTTCCACCCAACCGCTCTTTATCATCCGGGCGAAACCCATCCTGCCTTCCTCATCACCGAGGCTATGCGTGGTTATGGCGGCATCTTGCGTCTGCCTAACGGCGAAAGTTTCATGGAGAAATATGATAAGCGATTGAGTCTGGCTCCTCGTGACATCGTGGCTCGTGCTATCGATAAGGAGATGAAGATTCACGGATTGGATCATGTCTGTCTCGATGTAACCCATAAGAATCCAGAGGAGACCAAGCGTCACTTCCCTAATATCTACGCCAAGTGTCTGAGCATCGGCATCGACATCACCAAGGAGTATATCCCTGTTCGTCCTGCCGCTCACTATATGTGTGGTGGTATCAAGGTAGATTTGAACGGCTGCTCAAGCATCAACCGTCTCTATGCCCTGGGCGAGTGTTCATGCACCGGTCTGCATGGCGGTAACCGTCTTGCCAGCAACTCGCTCATCGAGGCTGTGGTTTATGCCGAGACTGCTGCCAAGCACAGTATTGAACATGTAGATGAATACGACTTCAACGAGAAGGTACCAGCATGGAATGATGAAGGTACTTTGACCAACGAAGAGAAGGTGCTGATTACACAGAGCGTGAAAGAGGTGGGCGAATGCATGAGCAACTATGTAGGCATCGTGCGCAGCGACCTCCGTCTGAAGCGAGCATGGGACCGTCTCGATCTTCTCTACGAAGAGACAGAAAACCTCTTCAAGCGTGTAAAGGTAAGCAAGGAACTCTGCGAGCTCCGCAACATGATTAACGTGGGTTATCTCATCACCCGCATGGCGATAGAACGCAAGGAGAGCCGTGGTCTCCACTATACCATCGACTACCCTGTTCATGCTTACGACAAGAAATAAAGTTTTTTCAAGCTACCATATAAAGCCGCCAGGATATTCTCACACGATATCCTAGCGGCTTTTTCTTTGCCTATGCTGCCCCTCAAAAAGTAGACACAGAAAGGTGGAAAACTGATGGAAAATGATTACCTTTGCAAGCAGATAGAGTTGTGTGCCCTGTAGAGAGGGCGTAGCCCGAACGTAAGGGCACACAACTTGCCGAAGCACGGTTATCTTATCGTCAAGTATTCACCAGAAAGGAAACTTTTTATGGCAAAGCATTTAAATCCATTGGAAAAGGAGTTCTTGATTCGTAAGTTCAAGGGAAACTCCAAAGTTAAGCTCGGTGATTTCTGCAGGGCAAACAATGTCTCGGAAACTTCTTTTAAGAAGTGGCTGAAGCAATATGAAGAAGCAGGCATAGAGGGGTTGGCTCGTGCTGATGCTGAGATTGGGAACATACTTCCTGAGGGCATTGACAAAACCAAGGAGGGGTATAAGCGAGAAATCCTACGCTTGCGTATTGAGAATGAACGGCTCAAAAAAAAATATCTGGTGAGGCAGAACGAGGATGGGCAAACGGAGTATGTTCGTTTAAAAATGAAGAGTTCAAAATAGTGGACATGCTATCGCACGAGTATCCTGTCAAGGATATCTGCAAGATGATGGGAGTAAGTCGGTCGGGGTATTACAAGTGGCTTAGAAGAGAGCCTTCATCCCGTGAGATCAATCGTGAGTTCATGGTGGGTGTGGTTGAGGACATACACTCGGAACACCCAACACATGGCTACAGGTGGGTGGCGGCGTACATAAGAATCAATTTACAGTTGAGTATCAGCGACAATTTCTCTTATAAATGCTTCCAATATCTTGGTATTCAGTCACAAACGAGACACAAGATACATTACAAACCACGTAAGGTAAAGGATAAGTACCCCAACCTCATTTATTCCACGTGGGACACGGTAGACAGACCTCGACAAGTTATCGTCTCTGACATGACAGTCATCAAATACTCTTGGTTCTTCTTTGAGTTGACCATGTATTTCGATGTCTTTACGAAAGAAATCCTAACGTGGCATGTGGCTGAGAGACGTGGACATAGAGACCAGTACATTGATGGGCTAAATGATGTCATCAACCTGTTGAAGGGCACAGATGAGCCAACTGTTCTTCATACGGACCAAGGTAGCGTGTATGCTTCACTCGCCTATAATGAGCTGATAAAGGACACGTTGATTGTGAGGTCTATGTCCAGGGCAGGAAAGCCTACAGACAACCCTGTGAACGAATCCCTCAACGGATGGATAAAAGAGGAATTGTTCATAGACTTCAAGATTGAGACATGTAATTCAAGAGAGGAGTTCGAGGAGGCCTTGGACGCATACGTGGATTATTACAATGAGAAAAGACCATGTTGTGCTATCGGCTATGATACGCCAAATAATTACAGGAAGAGGTTTTATAAAGGGGAGCTTCCAAGAAAGGACACTTTTGGGAAGCGAGAGGCTAATGCTACACCGAAGTTCGTCACAGAACGGAAGAAAATGGCTGGAAATGAGAAAAATAAAGAATAATGTTCACTTTTATAAAGAAAAACTTGCAAATATGGATGAGATTGTCTACTTTTGCAAATGAAAAGGAACGAAATTTGATAGATATGTGTACTTTTAAAAATATAAATAATTAATAATCATTTTTTGTGTCCACTTTGGGGAACTGCTACACTACAGGAAAGTTCAAATTCTTAATGACATAGATGACCACACTTTTGCAGCAAAGATTTTGGTAAAACGACATAAATCGCAAAAATAAATTTTGGTAAAACGACATATTTTTGCTAAAAAGATTTTGGTAAAACATATTTTTTATATAACTTTGCACCCATAAAACATTGAAAATATGGAGAATAGGGTATTCAAGAGAAAAATATATAGCCAAATGGCTGAATGGAAGGAAATTTCCAAGGGAAGTACAGCCCTCCTTGTAGAGGGTGCTCGCCGTATTGGAAAGTCAACTATCGTAGAAGAATTTGCCAAGAATGAATACGAATCATACATTATGATAGATTTCAATGAGGCTTCCAAGGAAGTGAAAGCACTCTTTGATGATCTTATGAATATGGATTTCATTTTTCTTTTCCTGCAGAATGCTTACAATAAAACATTGCATGAGCGAAAGTCGGTTATCATCTTCGATGAGGTACAACAATGTCCGAAAGCCCGACAAGCCATCAAGTATTTGGTAAAAGACGGTAGATATGACTATATAGAGACTGGCTCACTTATCAGCATACATAAGAGCACTAAGGACATTAGCATCCCTAGCGAAGAACATCGTATCGAGATGTTTCCGATGGATTACGAAGAGTTCAGATGGGCCATGGGGGACACGGCTAGCGTGCCTCTGCTGCGTCAAGTTTTCGATAAGAAAATATCTCTAGGCGAGGGAGTCAACAGATTGAAGATGAGAGAGCTACGCCTATATATGTTGGTAGGAGGAATGCCACAAGCTGTCAATGCTTATCTTAACACTAACAATCTACAGCAAGTAGATACCGTAAAGCGACAGATTCTCCAACTATATGCTGATGATTTCAGAAAGATAGACCCATCGGGCAAAATATCCAAACTATTCATGTCTATCCCAGCTCAATTGAGCAGGAACCAGCTCCGCTATCAGCCTACTTCTGCTGTAGGAAGAATGGCTGCTGAGAAAATAGATGAGTTGATACTCAACTTAGAAGACAGCAAGACTGTTAACATTGCGTACCACACGGATGATCCGAATGTAGGAATGCCACTGACGGCCAACATCAACAAGTACAAACTGTACATAGGCGATACGGGACTATTCGTAACTTTGGCTTTCTGGGACAAGGATTATACGGAGAACATCATCTACCAGAAACTGTTGAGCGACAAGCTATCCACCAACATGGGATACGTATTTGAGAATCTGGTTGCCCAAATGCTGAGAGCCTCAGGCAACAGACTCTTTTACTATACTTTTCCAAAGGATGCCACGCATTCTTACGAAATCGACTTTTTGTTGTCACGCGGCAGTAAGTTGTGCCCTATAGAGGTCAAGTCGTCTGGATACAAAACGCATGCCTCGCTTGATGCTTTCTGTCAAAAATTCTCCAACAGGATAGTAAATCCGTACTTGGTTTACACCAAAGATCTGCAGAATGATGGGCAAACACTCCTGATTCCGATTTACATGACCCCATTCTTATAAAGCAATGTTTTTTTATTGTACCTTTGCACCTCAGTTGGACGATAAAAACATCATCTCGTCAGCGAGAACTTGATGCTCAGACCGAAATCCTGTGTGGTGGTAGGATAACTGCTGCTCGACAGGAGCGGTGTGTTGGTCTGACGGTCATAATAGAAACTCATGGTAAGGAGTTTGCTGAAGGTATAATCGGCAGAGAAACTCAGTTTCAGAGCATTGTTGCCGCTGCTGGCACTGCTTACCATTGAGGCAATATCACGAACGATGGCTGCCTGCTTGCGGAAACTGAAGTCAAGACGTAGATTCAGATCATGGTTGGTACCATTCTGAACCGTCTTGGTGGTCGACGCATTCTTATTGGCTGCATTCTTGTTGCCGCCCTTCGACTTGGAACGGGAGGCCTTGGCGCCCCAACCGAAAACATCGAAGTTGTTGATGCGGTAACCCATACCGATTACCCAGTCCTTACTCAATGCCTCGTTCAGCTGCACACTCGTCATACTGAGGTTCAACACACGGGTCTGGCGATATTCTGCCTTCACCGTCATATTATTGTTGAATGTGACATCCATACCCAATAATGGCGAGAACGACTCGTTGATACTTACCTGCGAAATGTTGAACATGCTGCTTGGAGATGGATTGCCCGTAGTGGCATCACTCACGAATCCGAGACCGTTCATATACTCCTGGAAGGTGCTGTAACTGTTGTAGCTGCCAACTGCAAAGACGCTCTTGTAAGAGTGGTTGATGTTGATACTCTTAAAGTGCTCGTTGAACCAAGGCAGACGTCCCAGTCCACTATAACGGATAGTCCAGTTTGGCAACATCCGGCTCAAAGCTGGGAATACCGAGAGCGAATTGCCACCCATCGAGGTATAAGCCTTGAGGAAGGCAGGAATCATGACATCGCTGCTATACTGGTTGACCGGCGTGCGGGAAGCATCAAACTTGCCGCCAGCCAGAGCCGAACCAGCCGGATAAACAGTTCCGGCATACTGCGCCTCTACCCTATCTCTGAAACCAGCCAGCGAGTTGACAAACTTCTCGAAGGTCTTGCTGCGATACCCCGAATTGGCATTACCCATTCCCTCGAAAGCCGAACCCAGCGAGATGGTAGTCATCTGGAAGGCTCCACTCTGGGTAGTTGGCGTTCCTTCATACATATACTGTATGCTCTTCTGCGTGGTCTTGGTACGTGTGGCAGAGAGATCAATCTTGAAATCCTTGACAGGCTCCAGGGTGGCACGCAACGTAAGATTATCCGTCTTGCTGGTAGTAGCTGGTGTTGCGATACTGTCGTTGCAGAGCAGCCAGTCGTTGTTTCTAGCCTTCTCGATATAATCGTCACCAACCATACCGAAGGCGAAGTCAAGACCCGGTGCCATCTGTCCCACCTTCTTCTGTCCGAAGGCATCACCCACACTAGGCAAGAAGCCCGGCAGGGTGAGCTGATAGCTGCTGCGATAGTTGATGCTCACATTGCGCACCATCATTGCCAGGCGACTAGCCAACTGCAATCCCTTATACCATTTCTTATCATCAAGCGGTTCCTTAGCCAGTACGGAGAGTTTCACCTTCATGGCAGTATCTACCTTTGAGATGATTCTGATCTGGTTATTATCCACCTTTTTATATTTAAGCGGGAACACTTTGCCGTCTTCCGTCTTGGCATTCACTATCAGTCGCTTGGTATTCTTGCCGTGGCGTATCTTGAATGTGGTATCAGGCAGGAGGGTGATTTCCCGTTCGAAGGCACGCTTGTTCTTAGGCAGCGCCTTCTTCGGATCTGCCGCCTGTTCCTTTGCTTCCTGCTTCTTTTTCTTTTTTTCCTGCTTCTTGCGCTGCATCTGTGCCCTACTCTGGGTACGGTCAAACTTATCGTTTACCTTCTTCAGGAAAGGCACATGGTTGTAGAGTTTCACCAGGTTGAAGTTTCCGTTCAATGTCAGTTCGCGCTGGGTATTGATGGTATTTCCATACGAGTTGCCCTCCCCATCCTCTGTACCGCGCTCCCAAGAATAGTTGGCATTGTAAGAGGCATCGCTGTTCACCCAGTCGAAGACAGGCAGCAGATTGAGAGGCACCTTGTAGGATGCCTGGAAATTCTGACTGTAGTCGAGCGGTGCACCCCAGTGGCGGATGCTGGTCCATACGGAATCCTTCCAGGCATGATACTGGTCGGCATAAAGATCCTTGTTGACCGGTGTATATGGTTCCTCTATCTGTGCATGGGTAGCACTCTGGAAGTTCATGTGCAGGTTCTTGGTCAGATCCCAGTTGATGGAGAACTCACGGTTCCAGAGGAACTGTTCACTGAAGGTGAGCGGCAACTTGGAGTCTACTCCGGCAGCTCCACTCATCAGGGTTTCCATATCGCGCTCCTGCAACTCGTAGTAGTCGCGCGTCATCTCGGTATTGAAGGCTATGTTCTGCGGCAGCCAGTTCAGTCCGAAACGTTTCAGAATGTCGAGCCACTTACTCTTGTTCTTCAGTCCCTTGAATGGTTCCCATGCCTTATAAACCGGGCTCCACGAATAATCCAAGGCTCCGCGCCAGTTGTCCTTGCGCTCATACATCGTCGTTTCACCCGTAGTATACTGATGCTGATGACTGTAGGTGAATGAGAAGTTGGCTGGATCGTATGGCATCGGATGACGCTTGGTAGCGATACCCACCCGGGCATTCGAGATGGAGAAGTTGGTCTGCGTAATCTTGGTGGCAGCGATATTCTCGATAGAATCGCGCTCATGCTTGGATCCGGCGGCATCGAGGGCATCCTTCAACTCCATATCGGTATCCAGCGGATTATACTTAGGAGTGGTCTTCTCCTTGGTAACACTATAATATAAAGGTATGCTCACCTTCGCCTTGTCAGGGAAGAACTTACCCATTTCGAGCGATGTGGTCACACTGTAGGTTCCGTAATTATCGGTAGTGCGACTTGCCACGCCATCTTCCAGACCGCCGAATCCCTCGCTGATGTATCTGCCGGTGGCATTCACGCTACCCAAATCGGAGAGTTGTACGTTAAGGTTGGCATTGGCAGCCCAACCACCCGAATTATTATGTTCCTTGAGTCGGAGTTCGTTTATCCATACCTCACCGCTCTTGATGTCGGCAGAATTGTTTCTCACACCCAGCATCATGGTCTTCACTTCGCCGAGACTCGGATTACCCACGATGGTAATCTTGTTCTGCGGATGTTCTGCATCCATCATGGAATAAGGAGCGAGATAAGAAGCCACGCCCTGTGCCTTCGCCTTGTTGCGGTTTTTCTTCAATGCCGTAAAGACGCTCAGCGGCACATCGAGCATATTCTCCTCAGGCCATACCGCCTTACAGTCGGCTAGCACATAGCGATTGTAGTTGGAGCGTGGCTCGGTGAGCTTCAGCGGGATTTCATACTCGTAGTAATTGTTCTTGTAATCACTACCCAGACGGATGAAGACTGAGAGATCACCATCCTGCAGACGGGTGGTATTCTGCTCCAGGGCATTGGCATGGGCAAACACCTGGATGCGCTTGTACTGGCGCAGATCAAGGGTAGAATTCTTGTAAACCGCCTTCGCCTCGCCTGTGCTCATATTCTTGACCACCAGACTCAACGCTTGCTCGTTCGCCTCAACCAACTGAGGCTGACTAGGATCCTGTTCGCGCCTGATGCCCGGAGGCAAGACATAGTTGACCGGTGTCTTCTCGCCGTTCTCCTCAAGACTCACGCTGCTTGCGTCAAGGGTTCCGCCACTGGCTGCACCGAGCGGCTGATCATAGGTACGCCACTTGCCCATCACGAGGTCGAAGGTACCGAAACGCAGCACGATAGGTTTCTTGAAACCGGTGAGGAACATACGCATGAAGCGGATGCTGGAGAAATCGTTGATGTTGCCCTGACGGCTCTCAAACTCATCGATAGGTATGCGGAACTGATACCAGGTAACGGTAGACTTGGTATTATCACGCCAGGTCTGGCTGTATTCACGCTTATCTACAATATGATTGTTACCCACCACGAGATCTTCCGGACGGATGCTGACACGGTACTGGAAGTATTTCTCATATTCGTTGAGGGTATAATCCTGGTTGATATCCTCGACATCCGGCGTTGACTTATAAGAAGTATCATAGCTCTCAGAACGGCTGTCGCTGTCAGGCGAGTTGCCCTGAGGATTGTTGATATACTTATATCGCTGCAAGATAGGAGCACGCATCTCATCCCAGTCGGAACCGCGGAAATAGTGGTAGTCATCACGTGCCGGATCGGCAAAGATGCTGTCGAACACCGCCTGGTTCACCTTGCCCTGAATCTGGTCGAGATAAGCACTCTTGTAGAATTCCTGCTCCTCGGCATCAGTCAGTCCGTTGAAACCCACATCCTGCAAGGCTCTGCTGCCACTGGTGGTAGCAAAGGCATAGGTCACGGTGCTCTGGGTAGGAATCTTACCCCACTGTGTATAGGTGTAGCTCTTGCTGCCATCTACCGGCATGCCACTCTCATAGAATTTCTTGCCATCACGCAGGATATCCTCGCTCACCTCGCCCAGGTTGATGTAGAAATCGCCACCGTAATCGGCAGCATCAGCCTCTTCGCGGGAATAGATGAACGGATCGAGCATCCAGAACTCGATGTATTCGATGTTTGCCTGCTCGAAATCGTTGGTATCCAGCTTACGCATCATTCCGCCCCAGTTGCGCTGCGGATTCTGCAGGGTTCCGTCAGCCTGCAAATCTGTTACATTGAAGTTGTATGGTCCCGGCTCGCTTGGATAGTAAGCCAGATTGAGTACATTCAGGGTATTGGTAGCGCCCTGATAACTGCTCTGGTCGCGCAATGGGAAGAGTTCCTTGGTATAGACCTCGCGGACATAATGGTTACTCAACTGCTTGAGGTCGCCCTTGATATGTCCCGGAGTGAGCGAACTTCCACGGCGGGTGAACAGCGGATCGATGGTATACCAGGCTAGGCGCGAACGGTGGAAACCGCTGCTCAGACCGGTCTTATCGCTGTAATCATCCTTGAAATTGAGCGAAGGCACACTGGATATAAACCAGGAGGTAGGAGTCGTTACATCGATGGTGGTCTTCGTACCCTCGAAGTCATCGATATAAGATGCATTGTCCTGTGTGCCGCCTGCCTCACCGGCAATAAGCTGGGCAAATTCTCCTGTAAAGGATATCTGCGATGGCTGGGTGAGGTGCAGGAATGGTATCTTGTCAAGCACATTGGTGAGCCACTGACTCTCCTTGCGCCAGTTGAGATTGATGCCCCAAAGGGTGTTCTTCAGCGGTTCAGAGCCCATGGATACCTTGGTGGTAAGCGCCTGTTCGGAGAGGTGCTGGATAGTACCGCTCAACTGGAAGTTCTTGGTAAAATCATACTCCCAGTTCAGTCCGAACATCGTTTTTCGGGTTTGTCCGAAATCGGTATTACTCTCCAGAGAAACGTTGACAGCCGTACCGGCATCGATGATGCTCTGGTTCAGGATGGTCACCTCACCGGCACTGTAATCTACCGAATAGTCGGTGCCCTCTTTCAGGGTGATACCGCCTGCCGTAACGACCACCGAGCCCTGTGGCACATTGTAGGCATCGAGCGAGATGACATTGGCTGCAGAACCCTTGAACTGTCCCACAATCTGATACTTGTTCTTTTCGGCTATCTGCTTGGCTACGGTCTTCGTACTGTCATAAAGTTCGGTAAAGGCATACTTTTCAGCCTTGTCGGCAGCCACGCCCCGCTTGACCAGATAATCACGCATATAACTGCCGAAAGGCTCTACCTTCGGAATGAACACGCGTCCATTAGAGATGGTATAGCCTTCTACATAATCGAAATATCCATTGCTGTGTGCCTTGTTGTTGTTATCCAGACGGTCGGCGCCCAGCACACGGATGATAGGCTGCTCCTTCACCTGCTGTTCAGGGATATAACTGAGATATACGCCGGTGGTATCGCTCTGGTATTTCACATCCAGGCGGAACTTCTCCTTCTCTACGGTAGAAGCCAGATAATAAACGTTCTTCATCATCAGCCCCCAGTTGCCCTGTCGCGGATTGTTGCTGGTATTCTTGAGCGATTTCACGAAGAGTGCCTGCTTGGTATCGCTGAGATCGGATGCAAACTCGCCCACCTGATAGGTAACGCCTCCCGATGTATACTCATAGGCTACGGCAAGTACCTGGTCGGTCTGCAGACTGGTTTTCAATGAGATATAACCCAAGGCGGTATTGACTGTATACTCAGAAGAATTGAGCAGACGGGCACTCTCCAGTTTCTCATAATCGGCTCCGCCAACCAGTCCGCCTCCATCGAGAGTGGTTGCAGCCTGGTCGATGTCACGGGCAGCAGCATACTGTCCTGTCATCGCCGCATACTCAGTATTCGCCTGGTTAGAAGGCACCTGTCCGCTCGCCGCCCACATCGGGTTGCTCAGTTTCTGGTTCTCGCCCAGGTCGGTCAGGGCTACGATGTTTCGGGTATTGGTGGTATTGCCGGTTTTGTTGGTAACCCACACTTCCACGCGGTTGATGGTGATGCCCGTGGTGAGATTAGGAAGTTTCTGCATCCAGGCATCATAATGGTTTCTGAAATACTGGGAGAGGAAGAAGTGGCGGTTCTCCTCATAATCGGCTACATTCAACTCAAAGGGGGTGAGCTGCACACCGCCCCTGGTAGATACGCTCTTCGATGCACTCTTTTTCTGCGAAGCTACCATCTGCAGCTTGAGTTTTCCAAACTGCATATCGGTTCTAACACCAAACAGACTGCTGGCGCCTTTGATGAGCGAAGAGTTGGAAGGGAAAGAGACGTTGCCCGCCTCAACGAGTTTGATGATTTCATCTTCCTTGCCGTCGTACTTCAGTTTCATGTTCTGTGCATCGAAATCGAAGGTGGCATCGGTGTTGTAATTCAGATTCATGTTCACCTTATCGCCCACCTTTCCGTTGACGTTGAGGTTGATTTTCTCATCAAAATCCATCATCGTCGTCTTTCGGTTGCGGATAGGCAACGAAGGATTGTCGATGTTTTTCTTGTTGATACCGAACTTGAGTTCGGCAGAACCCTGAGTCTTCACTCTGATGCCACCAGGACCGAAGATTTTCTCTGCAGGTCCCAAGTCGAAGTGCATATCTGAGAAATCGAACTTCTCCTTGCCTTTTGCCTGGAAGATTTCATCGTTCTGCTTGCGGAAGTAGCTGTTGCGCTGCTGCTGTTCGGTCCATGCAAGATACTCTTTCGGAGTGAGCATGATAGGAGCCGAAAGCCAGGTTGACCCCATGCGGTTGCCGATGATATAGCGGTCGATGGTATCGTTGTAGACTACCTGATATTGCAGATTATCAGGACGTTTCAGGTCGAGCGGACTCTGATAGAGATCGCTCAGGGAGTAAGGTTGGGTGCGCTGAATCTGCCAGCGGGTATGCAACAGCGAATCGGGAATGGTATCTTCATCGAGCTGCACGGGCTGGGCTGTGCTGGTATGGGTTTTCTTTTTATCGTCCTGAAGTTGAGGCAAAGCTATCGCATAGCCGAAGGTTGCCACCATCAGCCAAGCCAATAGAAAAGATATGAATCTTTGCTTCTGTTTCATCGACAAAAAACTCCTAACTTATTTGATTTGCTTCAATGCCAGTTTCACAACCTGTTCTACGGGGAGTTCAGGCTGTGCCTTAAGGATATCTACTACTACCTTGGCAGATGGTGCCGGCGAGAAGCCGAGCATGGTGAGGGCGCTTACCGCCTCATCCTTTACGTCATTGTTTACCATCGCCACATTGCCTCCGCTGGCTGGCAGTTCGTCAGCAATGCCGAGGCTCACGATTTTATCTTTCAGGTCGATGATGATTCGCTGTGCAGTCTTCAGTCCGATACCCTTCACGGTTTTCAGCACCTTGTCGTTACCTGTAGAGATGATTTCACAGAGTTCGCGTGGCGAGAGTGAAGAGAGAATCATACGGGCTGTATTTCCGCCTACTCCTGAAACGGTGATGAGGAGGCGGTAGAGTTCACGTTCCTGTTTGGTAGCAAAGCCGAAAAGGGTGAAAGAGTCATCTCTTCCACCAGCCACCAGCACTTCGTGAACATAGAGCTTCACTTCCTGTTTGCCCTGAATGGCAGTATATGTATTGAGCGATATATTGAGTCCGTAGCCCACTCCCGCAGTCTCAACAATAGCCAGCGCAGGTGTCAGCTCTGTCAGATCGCCATGAATATATTCTATCATTTTCTTTTTCTCCTAATTAAATTTATATATTAATAACGTGCGGAGGGCGGGATTATTGTAATAGAGTTCCATAAAATTACGTCCCGACGTGCAAAGCGCATCGGGAGGTATTGAAAGAGGATGAATGATGTTTCGCAACAAAATAGCGAAACTGTAAGGTTCTTGCTACGGATACTTTACAAATCTCTGCTTATTCATATCTAAAAAACTATGATTTTACTACTTTAATAAAAAGTGAAGAATTCACTGTAACTCTAACATCGACAAATGCTCGCAAATTCAAGTCTACGATTTTTTCTTTTAAAAAGTTTGTCGATTACAAAAAAAATCCTTATATTTGCAGCCAAATTGCAATTTAACTTCTAATATTAAAGCGTATGATACGACTATTACTGTGCTGTAGTTTCTTACTATCAAATATTGTATACACCCACGCTCAACATACGGTGTACAAATATGACAATATGGGGAATTGTATCTCTAGAACATATGAGAATCTTTCTGTTGAAAGCAAAAAGCTTCAAAAGAAAGACTCCATTTCTACTTTTAATTTAACGAAGATAACAATATTCCCAGTACCTTATGTATCTGATGCTATAAATGTAAACTTTTTACCTAACAAAGCAACGAATCCATTAACATATGCTATCACTAATATGTCAGGACAAGTCGAATTAAAAGGACAAATTCTTGGGTCAACATACTCCATCACAGTATCAGACCTCGCACCAGGCATATATATATTAACTGTTTCAGATTTGAATAAAAGAGTTTCATATAAGATAATCAAAAAATAATTCACAAATATGAAAAAGCATCTACTTACATTACTTTTTCTTATCCTACCCATTATAACTATAGCCCAAGAGCGACTCTTTACAGACAAAGAGACAGGCGGTTCACTAGGTGGCATAGTCGGAAAAATTGATGACGACCTTGCGGTTACACCATTAGGACAACTTGGTTATGAGATTCCCATACCTGTACCCGTGGGAACAGGCGGGATGAAACCAGCTTTATCCATTTGCTATAGCAGTGGAACTAAAGATGGTCTTTTAGGTTATGGTTTTGACTTAAAAGGCCTCTCTGTTATTACTCGTATTCCATCAGACCGCTATCATGACCATCAGCCTTCAGCCGTTGATTTTTCATGGCATGATGCTTTTGCCCTTGACGGCATGCGTTTAATGAAATGTGGTGACGATGTCGATTATTACGAATATCGAACTGAGAATGACATATTCTCTAAGATAATAGCCTATGGTACATTAACAAATCCATCCTCGTTCAAAGTCTACACGAAGTCTGGATTAATCTATGAATACCAATCAAATCTCGCATTACTTAACGTTCCATCAAACAAAACTTTATTTTGGACGGTAACCAAAGTCACGGATACTGTCGGAAATTATTTTACTATAAAATATACAGGAAACGCTGACACAAACGAATTGTGGGCTACCAGAATTGACTATACAGGCAATGAGAAGACTGGACTATCCCCATACGCTTCCATTAGATTATCCTACACATCCAACAGCCTGCCTCCCACTACTTACATTTATGGACAAAAAGTAAGGAGAAGCAAGATAATCACAGATATAGATGTATACTTCGGTGAAAACAAGGTAAGAAATTTCAAAGCGACCTATTCTTCGAAAAATGGAAAGAACTTACTAACTAGTATCACGGAGTCTACAGCCAACGGCATGCATAAAAATCCGACTATTTTCAATTGGGAAACAGTGGAGCAATTCAAAATATCTAATCAGAATTACGATAAGACTGCTTCCATCCACAAGGCAAAACTAATAACAGGAGATTTCAATGGTGACGGGAAAACTGATTTTCTAGCCATCCCAGAGAATAAAGATGCAGGTTGGACTGGACGTAAGTTCTTCGTCAGCCACGGAACATATTTTACCAAAGCATTTGAAGGGCAATGGAAAAACGATGGAGAAGTTAAACAAGTTGTCTGTGGAGATTTCAATGGTGATGGAACTACAGATATTGCCATCAAAAGGTATTGCAACAACATTGCTTACAATTGTGACTTATACCTCTCATTTAGAAAAAGCGATGGTAGTTTTTACTTACAACTAAAAGATATAATTTCACTTCCCAAAGATTACGAATTACAACCTATAGACGTAAATGGTGACGGGGCAATGGATTTATTTCTATGGAATAAAGGAAAGAAAGACTATAGAGTTTTAGCATCTTATCCCAACTCTAATGGAACAATAAAACCACTTGGCGGAACTTCAACAGGACAGTGTGAAGAACAATTCTATCGCGTGGAGTTTGCCGACATAAATGGCGACGGTTTAATTGATGTGCTAAATCTAACAGACACAGGAACCCTAGTGCTCCAAAGCAATGGATTTGGTTCTTTCATCAAAAAAGATAAGATATTATGGCCTACCCAAAAACACGGCATTACCTTTGGCGATTTCAATGGTGATGGCAAGAGCGACATGCTTCTTACTTCTTGGCAAGATGATCCAAACGAAAATGGATGGTCACAATGGTGCATACTATTTTCAAAGGGAGACGGAACCTTTGAAAAAACTTATGTACCCAAGATGGAAGATGCCCGTAAAAAGCAGAAATTTGTTGCTGATTTTAATGGTGATGGGTACGATGACATTCAACTTATTGATTTGGAATCTTCCGGTTCAAACATGACCAAGCCTATGGTCTTTCTTGGTAACGGACGAGGAGGGTTTAACAGACAAGATGCTGGTGCAAATGTCTACGCTCTGGACAAGTGGCACTTCTATACGGGAGATTTCAACGGTGACGGAAAAGAAGATTTCATCTGCACCTCAGATTGGAATAAAAGCAATTGGGATGGATATCAATTATTTTTAATGCCTAATGGACACAACAACTTGTTAAATAAGATTGTCGATGGATTAGGCAACGAGACAAACATAGAATACAAATACCTATCTGACAACGATGTCTTCGAACGTGGGAATTCTTCCAAGTATCCCGTAGCATCGGTAGGTTTGTCTTACCCTGTAGTTAGCACTATCAAGACCCCAAATGGCATCGGTGGAATAAAAAAAAATAGTTATAAATATTCCAATGCCCTTTTTCATATGGATGGCAGGGGATTTTTGGGCTTTGAGACTTTTACCGCTAATGACGAGTCAACCAGTACAAGTTCTATTACAAAATACGAATTTGATTCTTTAACATATGCAGGCGGAATCAAGGAACAGAAGACCTATGTCAATAACCATATTGTGGCAGAGGCTACATATACCAACACTATTAAATATGGTAAAAAAGCAGTCAACCATTATACTTACTTACCAACTAAAATAGTAAAGAAAAATTACGAGTACAATTCATCAAGCGTACTTAAGGACATAACGACAACTATAACATATGATGACTATGGCAACCCTACGAGTATAAACACTAGGGATGGAAATGTAACAACGCAAACATTCAACCAATATGAAAACGACGAGGAACTTTGGCGACTAGGACGTCTCACTATGGCGCATACGTATCACAGCAACCATAATAGCGGAAGTAGCGAAACCGCCTACTTCAAATATGACCAAAACACAAGTTTTCTACAAGAAGAGCATGCCCTTGCCTCCAATAAGGCATTAGGCTATACAAAGACTTACGAACGAGACTCTTTTGGCAACATCATAAAAAGTACGATTAGTCCAGATGATGGTACTGTACCACGTACTACCCAGACGCAATATGACTCGAAGGGTAGACTGATGACAGCCTCCACATCTAGTCTTGACTTTGTAACGAGATATACCCAAGACGAGATATTTGGCAACATACTGTCTTCCACTGATGAAAACGGCATCGTCACCAATAATAGCTATGACGCATTTGGCAGATTACTTCAAAGCAATAATCCTATAGAAAAGGAAGTATATACCATAGGATGGAGCGAAGGAATGACAGATGCGCCATCTCATGCCCTATATTTCACTTACGAGAAAGCAACAGGCAAATCATACAAACTTAATTTTTATGATTGTTTGGGTAGAGTAATCCGAACTATAACGGAATCTTTGGATGCACAGCGTATTTTTCAGGATACAGAATATGATAATAAAGGGCAAGTGACAAGAACCTCTGAACCCTATTTTTATGGCAGCACTATCTATTGGAACAAAAACGAGTATGATTTCGTAGGAAGAACTACCACTCAAACTGCACCAAACGGGGCTTCATATATCTACCAGTATAGTGGATTATACACATTTACGTTCAACCCTAATCATACTCGTACATCTCGTAAGTTAGATACTAACGGCAATTTAGCAGAAAGCCAAGACGCACAAGGTGGCAGCATAAAATATGAATATGACTATCGGGGTAACTGTGTTTACACTACAGGCTTAGCAAAATTGCAAGCTTCTTATGACGCAGCAGGCAACCGCACAAGACTATCAGACCCAGTTCTTGGTGTATCAACCTATAAATACAATGCCTATGGTGAGTTGATATCCCATACAGATGGGCATGGCACGACAAGCTATCAATACGATGATGGAGGACGTTTAATAAAGGAGACTCGCCCAGACATGACCATCATATATGAGTATGATAGAGGTTGGAAAGGAGCCTTAGACAAAAAGCAAGTACAAGGGGGACCTTCTATAAATTACAAATACGACAGTTATGGCAGAGTCGTATCTGAACAAACTGTTGTCAACGGAAACAGCTTTACTATTCAAACGAGTTACAATGCACTCAGTTTACCTGATGTGATTACATATCCAAATGGTCTAAAAATCCAAAACATATATTCATCCTGTGGTATACAAACAGCTGTACAAAACTACAGAACAGGAAAAGTATATTGGAAATTAAAAAAACTTAACGCACGTGGGCAAATAGAAAGTGAAGAACTGGGGAATGGTCTAACCACGACTACTACCTATGACGAAAAAGTAGGAACATTGTCAAGCATCAGTACTCCAGGCATTCAAAACTGGAGTTATACATTTAATGCTATCGGCAATCTCACCTCACGGCATAACTTGTCCAAAAATCTGCACGAAACATTTGAATACGACTATTGCCATCGCTTAACACGGGTTTACAAGAATGGTAGCGAAGCGCAAAGAATCACATATAATGCTGATGGTAGAATTGCTTCTAAGTCAGACGTTGGCAGCTATGTATATGATGACGCAGGTAGACTTTCGGAAATCAAAGACCGCAAATATGAGTTGAGAGATTGGAATAAAATCACATACAATTCTCTCAGCAAAATAAGCTATGCACAAAATGGAAACGCAGAAATGACCATCACCTATGGTCCTGATGGTAATCGTATCATGTCAACGCTTGCAGGAGAAAGCAAGTATTATATTGGCAACCTATTTGAACATTATCAAAAGAATGGAAATAGGCAAGATATCAACTATATTTTTGTACAGGATAAGGCAATCGCAATGGTGAAACAAACATCTACGGATGAAACTACCACAAATTACCTGCATCACGACCACTTAGGCTCAATTCAAGCTTACTCCGATGAAAAAGGAAAACTTTCTCAAGAGCTAAGCTATGACGCTTGGGGATGCCGACGTAATCCAAGCACTTGGCTTCCTTATGCCACTATCCAAAACGCCGATGCCCTATACGATAGAGGCTTTGGAGGGCATGAGCACATTGACCAATTTGAGATGATCAACATGAACGGAAGAATGTATGACCCTGTCGCCGGTATGTTCCTCTCACCTGACCCATTCGTTCAAGCACCCGACAATCCACAAGGATTCTACCGATACAGCTATTGCATGAACAACCCTCTGTCATTGACAGACCCTTCGGGCTATAGTTGGTTCAGTAAGAACTGGAAATCCTTAACCGCAGCTGTAGTAGGTATAGGTGTAACGGTATTAACAGCTGGCACAGGGGCATCTTTTGGAGTCGCTGTCGCAGCTGGTGCTGCAGGTGGTGCAGCCAGTGCGTTAACTGTGTCCTTATTGAATGGTTCAAATTTTGGACAAATAGCTAAAAACACTATGGTGGGAGGCTTTTGGGGGGCTGTCTCAGGATGCCTAAACAACATATCTGCAGACGAAGACTTAGTAGCGTCCCTTTTTAAACATACATTTACCGAAGGTGGGTTAGATGCCCTACAAGGTGGTAATGCCGTGCATGGTTTTATGATGGGATTAACATCTTCCGCTGGTGGCTATTTTATAGATAACAATCTTGGATCATTAGGAAAAGCAGGAGAAATCACAGCAAACTCCATGTTGAGCGGTCTTGTAGATGAAATTGGCGGTGGTAAGTTCGCAAATGGAGCCATCACAGGAGCCTTTTCGTTGATTTTAAACGATTGGGCTCACCATCATTTTTCCGACAAAGTTTTAAAAAAAATATACGATGAATATATACAAATTTCCTATGAAAACGAACGTTGGGTAGGAATAGGTAAACTTTGCTCTGAAATTGGAGGTGAGATTGGTGCCATAGCAAGTGAGATTCAAAACGGATGCGCCATAAGATTAAGCTATGCACTTAATAAAAGTGGAATGTACATTCCACATTTAAGAGGGACGTTGAAAGGCTCAGATGGGTATAACTATTTTCTTAATGCTTCAGAAATGGCAAAATATCTATCCAAATACCGATTAGGAACGATAAGCAAAGGTAAATACGCCAGGAATTGTTTAATCTTCCAATACCCTAATAAACAATGGAGCGACCAAGGTGTATCTGGTCATGTTGATATAGTTTATCGTTCAAAATGGGGATCAGGAAGCGGGAACATAACTCCCTACAAAGATTTGAGAACAGAAATATTTCATTAAAATAAAAAAAAATACTCGATATGTATAACAAAATTATCTTCATTATGATGTTATTACTTATGATTTCGTGCAATTCGAAGCAGAAACGAAATCATAAAAACTCAATAGAGATTAAAGAACAATTAGGACAATCGTCTTATCCTTTTATAAAAAGTATGGAGTATCATGCCTATATACAAGATAATGAGGCTATCCCTGTTATAGATATCCAAATCACTGAAAAAGGAAACTTCTCTATCTTTGTAAAATACCAAACTAATAAAAAATATTCGAAACTTAGTTATAAAGAGACTTTGGATTTTTTGTCCACCGTCATAGAAAAACAAAATAAAGAAAATATTCCCCTCTCTAGGCTTCAACAAATATTTATAAGAACAGAAATGTGGAATGAAAATTCCATCTATACTTCTATGGAGGAATACAGGAACATAAACATTCCACATGGCGAATATTTTAACAAAAAAGCGAAGGAAAGCCGTATAGTTTCAGACATCACAAAAATACTATCCAGATATAACTTAAAGATTGGAAGTCTCTCATACGAAGGTCTGCTACCGCTAGACGGAAAAGTCATTAAAGAAATAAATAAAAATATAGAATTAAATACGTCAGAAGCTTACCTTACAGGGAATTTAGTTTTAGATATTGCAAACCAATAGTTATGAAAATCAAGAATTTAGAAGAAGCATTAATCTGTTTTAAAGAAAATGCAATCATTCATGGGGAATGTACGCAAAATGGAGACTACAAACGTGGTAACAAAAGCCACAAAAATATAATAAATGCCATCAAGTACATTTCTGCAGAACATAAATATGAAATTTTAGAACCTCTTTTGGAAGATAACAATCTTTCTGTAAGAATATGGGCAGCTTATGCACTATTGCACGTTAATACTCCAAAAGCAGTAAAAGCATTGAAAGAAATTGTTAAGAATGACAGTGGAATTATGGGGTTCAATGCAGAAATGACATTAGATGAATTCAAAAAAGGCAACATTTAACCTGCATATTTCATTCTCACCTAATTATACAAGTGCAAAGATTTGCCAGAAATTACATCCCGACGTAGCATGTAATACGTCCCGACGCAGAGCCAGAGACGTCGGGACGCAGCAAAAACTACGTCCCGACGTAGTTCAAAGCACATCGGGAGGAATCGGAAAGAGGATGTATGATGTTTCGCAACAAAATAACGAAACTGTAAGGCTCTTGCAGCAGATACCTTACAAATCTCCGCTTATTCATACCTAAAAACTATGATTTTACTACTTTTTGCAACTTTTATGAGTTAAAATTCTATTAAAACGTCACGTATTTCAAGAAAAAGCTATACTTTTGCAACCGGAAATAGAATGAAAAGCGGAAAACATATCCGTTGGATGACTAAACCGCAAGAAATTAAAACAACAAAATAAAAGAAATAAGACAATGAAGAAATTTAGAGCAGCCGTAGTAGGATACGGCAACATCGGTAAGTTTACTGTTGAGGCACTCGAAGCAGCTCCTGACTTTGAGATTGCAGGTATTGTACGTCGCCAGGGTGCCAAGGACAAACCAGCTGAGTTGGCAAACTATGAAGTAGTAGATGACATCACCAAGTTGAAGGATGTAGATGTTGCTATCCTCGCAACCCCTACCCGCTCTTGCCCTGAGTATGCAGAGAAGATCGTTGCTCTCGGTATCAACACCGTAGACAGCTTCGATATCCACACCAGTATCCTCGACTATCGTACCAAGCAGATGGAAAACTGCAAGAAGGCTGGCAAGGTAAGCGTTATCTCTGCTGGTTGGGACCCAGGTTCTGATTCTATCGTACGTGTTCTGATGGAGAGCCTTGCTCCTAAGGGTTTGACATATACCAACTTCGGTCCTGGTATGAGTATGGGTCACTCAGTTTGTGTTCGTAGCAAGAAGGGCGTAAAGGAAGCGCTCTCTGTAACCATCCCATTGGGTGAGGGTATCCACCGCCGTATGGTATACGTAGAGTTGGAAGAAGGTGCCAAGCTTGAGGATGTAACAGCCGAAATCAAGGCAGATCCATACTTCGCTCACGATGAGACCCACGTATTTGCCGTAGCATCTGTAGATGATGTAAAGGATATGGGTCATGGTGTGAACCTCGTTCGCAAGGGTGTATCTGGCAAGACCCAGAACCAGCGTTTCGAGTTCAACATGAGCATCAACAACCCAGCCCTCACCGCTCAGGTATTGGTTAACGTAGCTCGTGCTTCATTCCGTCTGCAGCCAGGTTGCTACACCATGCCAGAGATTCCAGTCATCGATATGTTGCCAGGAACCCGTGAGGAAATCGTTGCAACACTCGTATAAAGACATTGAACTTTGAGGTTTGAACATTGAACTTTATGATGAGTTTAACAGGTTCAGATTCATAGTTTAACAAATAATAAAGGCTCGCAAGAAGTTTCGATTTCTTGCGAGCCTTTTGAATATACTATATTCCAATTTATTTATGCGTCATGATATCGAGCACCATTTCATCGGTAGCTCGCATCGCATCGGCACCAATGCTAGTGAGGTTGTGGATGCACTTATCCACATCATCATCTACGATACCCTCGGCAGAGGTGACACACTTGCCTTCCATAGAAAGGAGGGCAGAAAGAAGAGCGGTGCTGACACCTGATGAAATCTTCAGGGCACAACTTGGTTTCGCTCCGTCACAAATCATACCGGTGAGATTGGCTATCATATTCTTGACAGAATTGCAGATGCGGGTATAATCGCCACCCATCAGATAGGTGATGCCGCAACTGCTGCCCGTACTGGCTACCACACAACCGCAAAGAGCTGAAAGCTTGCCTAAGCTCTGCTTGATATAGATGGCAGTCAGATGACTGAGCATCAGGGCACGAATCATTTCCTCCTCGGTATTCTCGTTCTCCAGCGCATAAACCACCACAGGATTCGTTGCACAGATGCCCTGGTTGCCGCTGCCGCTGTTACTCATCACCGGAATCATGGCACCACCCATACGGGCATCACAGGCTGAAGCGGTGCGGGAGATGATATGCGAGAAAATATTATCGCCGAAGATACCATGACTCAACGGACGGTCCATCGTCTTGCCCAGACAGTGGCCATAGTTGCCTTTGATACTCAACTCGGCAGCCTTCATATTATAGTCCCTGGTCTTGAGAATGAAAGAAATCTCATCGAGCGGAGCTGTTGTAGCAAACTCGTAAACCATCGGGAAATTGAGCTGGATGTCGTCATCAGCCTCATCGCCCACAGCACCGCCACGCTTATCGAGCACCACCTCGCCATTACGCTCAACATACACAAAATGGGTATGAGAACCGGAGATAATTGCCGTAGCCTGGTCTTCACCGGCATGACAGATGATTTCGATATAGAGTTTATCCACATCACCCTGCTTCAGTTTGATGTTGATATCCGCATCCTTGATATATTGTTTGCCCTGCTCCAGACTATCGGGAGTAAGATCTTTCAACACTTCCAGCTGATATTCAGGCTTTCCGATGAGCGCACCCAGCGATACGGCGATAGGCAAACCGATCATCCCCGTGCCAGGAATGCCGACACCCATCGCATTCTTGAGCATATTAGGACTCAGAAGAACTTCAATACGTTCAGGGCGCTTGCCCAATGTAGTAGCAGCCTTGGCTGTACATAGTGCCACAGACATCGGTTCGGTACAGCCGATGGCAGGAACCACCTCTTTATTAACGAGCGCAATGATGCGCTCACGCTTACTTTTCTCTAACATAATCTATATAACTTTTATATAAATAACGTTCTTACCATTATTTCGGGTACAAAAATACAAAAAATAAACCGTATTCTTCTCTTTTCGCGAGAAAAATACGGTTTAAATCTATATTTCTTGATGAATTAGTCTTCCAACTGGAACAGAGGATCATCTGGAGTCAGCATGGTTGGCTTCTGGTCGAATTCCTTCAAGAGCTGCTCAGAAGCATACTTCTTGTTTACTACCAGGCGGAACATGTACTCGTTGAACCAATCGTTGGTCATGATGAAGCAACCGGCAAAACCATTGTCGGCACCCCAACTGTTCTCCACCTTCCATTTTACAGGCTTGCCATTGGCATCGAGATCTACAGCTGTCAGCGTCATGGCATGAGTAGAACCACTATCGAAAGTAGCGATGCGGTCAGCCTTGTTCATTGGGAATGAGGTATTGAAGAGGCTGGCGTAATCGAAGTTGTCGAGTGCCAGATAGCCGCGCTTTCTATCAAGCTGTTTGCCCACATCATAGCTTGAATACATCTTATGACCGTCCTTCAGAGAGGCGATGGCGAGCTGGGCAATCTCCTCCATAGGCAGGTTCAGATACTTCCAGTTATGACCATCATAAGTGTGGCGGTCGTACTCTACCTCGTATGTCTTGTGGTAAGGACGGCGTGGATCGTTCATCACCATCAGGAAGGTACCGTTCAGGTCCTTGCCTACGGTTTCCTCATAGAAACTCTTAGGAGTATACTTCTTCGCCTCGCCAATCTGCTTGCCATCCTTGTCGCGGAAAGCATAGGTAAATTCCTTTACCGGTTCGCCGAGAGTAAGACTCAGCATGTGATAAACCTGACCGAGCATCTCGTTCTTGCGAGCCTGGATAGCTGCCGACTTCTTACCCTGAGCCACCATCTTGCGGAGTTCCAGACCATACTCGCGGAGCTTGCTGCTTACGAGACGGCTCATCTTGGAAGTATTGTTGCTTGAGTAAGTCTCAGGCTGGGCACTCATAGGTACGAGACCATACTTGCTTGCCAAATCGGCAACACCACAGAAAGTACCACCGTCATTGAGCGGATTCTTAAAGAAGAACTGCACCTGAGGATCCTCAATGCTCTTCTTGCCGAGGTCGATGACACCCTGGAGCATCAGGTTAGCCTTCTCCAGCTGATCATAGAAGAAGAGATAATCCTGAGAATACTCCACCACTCTACCCTGCTTGTCGTTGACAGCAAAGTTGGAACGGAGCACGTTGAAACCGCTGAACATCCAGCAACGGCCCGAACTCTTCTGGTTGTGAATGCTCTGCGAAGGAGTCTCGATGCTGAAATGAGTATCAACCGGGGCCTCGTTGGCATGATTCTTCACAAGGTCATCAATGTTGTTGTTGGCAATCGCATTGAAGAGTGCCTTGTTGGCTACACCTGCCTGCTGGCTTTTCTCCATCTGCTGGAGAGCAGACTGACTGATGCCGCCACCCTTGGTCTGCGCCATCAGAGACATGGAAGCCATCATCATGGCTCCCAAAAGTAATACATTTTTTCTCATCACGATAAAGGTATTTATTTGCTTATTGTTATATAACTAATTCCGGATTTCATTCCTTTTTCAGAATTTTCCTTTGCAAAAATACAAAGAATAATCGGAAAAAGCGAAAATATTGCCTCAAAAGTGCTTTATATAGGAAAAAAGCATTATCTTTGCACAAGATTTTCACGAAGAAAACATGGACAAGAACAAGTTTAGTCTATTAAATAGTATAAAATACCCGGAAGATTTGAGACGGCTGAGCATTGACCAGCTGCCACAAGTCTGCAAAGAGTTAAGAGAAGACATTATCGACGAGGTTGCCGTCAACCCCGGTCATTTTGCCTCCTCTCTTGGCGTGGTGGAAATAACCGTAGCCCTACATTATATCTACAACACCCCATACGACCGTATTGTATGGGATGTGGGACACCAGGCCTACGGACATAAGATATTAACAGGACGCCGCGACAACTTCTGTACCAACCGCAAGTTGCACGGCATCCGTCCATTCCCTACACCTTTAGAAAGCGAATATGATACCTTCGCCTGCGGACATGCGAGCAATTCCATCTCCGCAGCACTCGGTATGGCCGTTGCCGCACGCGAAAACGGAGATTCCGACAGGCATGTGGTAGCCGTCATTGGCGATGGAGCCATGAGCGGCGGACTGGCTTTCGAGGGACTGAACAACGTATCAAGTACACCTAACGACATGCTCATCATCCTGAACGACAACGATATGAGCATCGACCGGGCTGTGGGCGGTATGGAGAAATATCTCCTGAACCTCGATACCAACGAGACCTACAACCGCCTCCGCTTCAAGGCTTCACAGTGGCTGCACTCCAAAGGTTATCTCAACGAAGACCGCAAGAAGGGCATCCTGCGCCTGAACAATGCACTGAAGTCGGCACTGAGTCATCAGCAGAACATCTTCGAGGGTATGAATATCCGCTACTTCGGACCTTTCGACGGTCATGACGTGAAGGAAGTGGCGAGAGTGCTCAAACAGCTTAAGAACATGAAGGGTCCTAAGCTGCTGCACCTGCATACCACCAAGGGAAAGGGTTACGAACCAGCCGAGAAGAGTGCTACCATCTGGCACGCGCCAGGCAAATTCGATCCGGAAACGGGTGAGAGAATCATTGCCGATACCAGCAACCAGCCTCCGAAATATCAGGATGTTTTCGGTGAGACGCTGCTGGAACTGGCTCAGAAGAACCCGAAGATTGTAGGTGTGACGCCAGCCATGCCTACAGGATGCTCCATGAACATCATGATGAAGGCGATGCCAAACCGTACCTTCGATGTAGGTATTGCCGAGGGACATGCCGTTACCTTCTCTGGAGGTATGGCGAAAGACGGACTCATCCCATTCTGCAATATCTACAGTTCGTTTGCACAGCGTGCCTACGATAACATCATCCACGACATGGCACTGCTCAACCTGCCGGTTATCATGTGTCTTGACCGTGCCGGACTGGTAGGTGAAGACGGACCAACCCATCATGGTGCCTTCGATATGGCGGCTCTCCGTCCGATTCCGCATCTCACCATCGCATCTCCGATGAACGAACATGAGTTGCGCAACCTGATGTATTCAGCCCAGTTGCCAGGTCATGGCAGCTATGTTATCCGTTATCCGAGAGGCAAGGGTGTGCTCGTAGACTGGCGCAACCCGATGGAGAAAATCAAGACCGGTACCGGCAGAAAGCTGAAAGACGGCACCGATGTGGCCGTTCTTACCATCGGTCCTATCGGAAACGATGCCGCTCAGGCTATCGCTGAGGTAGAAGCCGAAACCGGAATAAGCATCGCCCACTACGATATGCGATTCCTCAAGCCACTCGATGAAGACATTCTGAAAGAGGTGGGCGAAAAGTTCAGCCGCATCATCACCATCGAAGACGGCGTTCGTATGGGCGGTATGGGCTCTGCCGTACTGGAATGGATGAACGACCATGACTATCAGCCAAAGATGACCCGAATGGGATTGCCAGATGAGTTTGTGGAACACGGAACCGTGGCACAGCTCAGGGAAATCGTGCATCTCGATAAAGAATCAATCAAAGAAGCAATTAAGAAATGAAAATAATCATAGCTGGCGCATATGCCATAGGTACTCATCTGGCGAGACTCCTGTCACGCAGCAATGAAGAGATTACGCTCATCGATGAAAGCGAAGAGCGCCTGGCAAGCATTGGCTCCGACTGCGACCTGCTCACCATGCTGGGCAAGCCTACCAGTCTTCACATCTTACGCGATGCGGGGGTAGCAGATGCCGACCTCTTCATCGCCGTTACTCCGGTAGAAAGTACCAACATCACAGCTAGCATCCTTGCCAAGAACCTGGGTGCCAAAAGAACGGTGGCCCGTGTGGATAATCCGGAATATATGGATCCTCAGGCTCAGGAATTCTTCAAAGAATTAGGTATCAGCAAACTGATTTATCCGGAGATGCTCGCAGCCGTAGATATCAATAACGGACTGAAAATGAGTTGGGTACGTCAGCGCTGGGATGTGCACGACGGCGCACTCGTCATGCTCGGCATCAAACTGCGCGAAGGATGCGAGATACTGAACGAACCACTCAAGAACATCAGCGGTCCTAACGACCCATACCACGTGGTAGCCATCAAGCGAGGCAGCGATACCATCATCCCTGGCGGTAACGACGAGCTGAAACTCTACGACCTCGCCTACTTCATGACCACCCGCAACTACATCCCATATATCCGCAAGATTGTGGGCAAGGAGCACTATGTGGATGTGAAGAACGTGATGATTATGGGTGGCGGACGCACAGCCGTAAGAGCCGTAAAGAAGATGCCGGAATATATGGAATGCAAGATTATCGAGATGAGCGAGGAGCGCTGCGAATATCTCAACGATATTCTCGATGAGAACAAGACGCTCATTATTCATGGAGACGGACGCGACATTCCGCTGCTCGTAGAAGAAGGTATCCGCAGCACGCAGGCCTTCGTGGCACTGACCGGTAACGCCGAAACCAATATCCTGGCCTGTCTTACAGCCAAGAGAATGGGTGTGCGCAAGACGGTGGCTGCCGTAGAAAACGTAGACTACGTGAGCATGGCAGAGAGTCTGGATATCGGTACCATCATCAACAAGAAGATGATTGCCGCCAGCTACATCTACCAGATGATGCTTGATGCTGACGTGATGAACGTGAGATTCCTGATGAGCGCTAACGCCGATGTGGCTGAGTTTATAGCCAAAGAAGGTTCGAAGGTAACCCAAAAACCGGTGAAGGAACTCGGCATGCCTATCGGTGTAACCATCGGTGGACTGGTTCGCGGTGAAGAAGGAATGCTCGTTTCGGGTAATACACAGATAGAACCGGGCGACTCGGTGATGGTTTTCTGCCATAACATCAACATGAAGAAAATTGAGAAATACTTCATATAAGCGTGAAGGAGATAGAGAAATACTTCATATATGATAAACAGAAAATTAATATATAAGATTTTAGGGCAACTGCTTTTCATAGAAGCATTCCTGCTCTTCGTCAGTCTGCTGGTAGCTTTCTATTACCAGCAGGACGACATCTTTGCCTTCATTGTGGCAACACTTACCACCATCGGAGGCGGACTGGTGCTGAAATGGCGAGGACACGGAGCCGATAACTCAATGTCGCGCCGTGATGCCTATCTCGTGGTAACGCTCTCATGGATTGTATTCAGTTTCTTCGGAACCCTCCCCTTCATGGTGAGTGGATACATCAACAACTTTACCGATGCCTACTTTGAAACCATGTCGGGATTTACGACAACGGGAGCCACGATATTAGACGATGTAGAATGTTTCCCCCACGGACTGCTCTTCTGGCGTTCGCTCACCCAATGGATAGGCGGTCTGGGAATCGTGTTCTTCACCATCGCCCTGCTGCCATCGCTTGTAGGAGGACAGACCAAGGTGTTTGCTGCCGAGGCTACAGGTCCTATCAAGACCAAGCTTCATCCCCGTCTTTCCACTTCGGCAAAATGGATATGGAGTATCTATCTGATGCTCACCATCGCCTGCATCATATCCTACTATGTGGCGGGAATGAATCTCTTCGACAGTTTCAACTATGCGATGAGCACGACGGCAACGGGTGGTTTCGCTACCCACAACAGCAGTACCGAGTTCTTCCATTCACCAGCGCTGGAATACATCTGTACGTTCTTCTGTTTCCTGTCGGGTGTGAACTTCACCCTGCTCTATGCAGCCGTCATCAAGTTTAAAATCAAGGATCTGTTCAAGAACTCAGAGTTTAAGTTCTATGCATTCCTGGTTGCTGCATTCAGCGCCTTCATCATGGTAGAGCTGATGGTGATGCGCAACTACGATGTGGAGCATGCCTTCAGAAGTGCTATCTTCCAGGTGGTTTCTTTCATCACCACCACCGGTCTGTTTAACGACGATGCTGCTGTGTGGCCTCATGTTACCTGGGTGGTATTGGCAGCCTGCATGTTCTTCGGAGCCTGCTCGGGCAGTACGAGTGGAGGTTTGAAATGTATCCGTGGCGTGATGCTGGTAAGAATGGTGAAGAATGAATTCCGCCAGATTCTGCATCCTAACGCCGTGCTGCCATTGAAGATTGATGGTGTGAACGTACCGATGCAGAAGCGTGTTACGCTGCTTGCCTTCCTCACCACTTATCTCATCATCTGTCTGGTGATATCGTTCACGATGATAGCCATGGGCATCGACAATACCAATGCCATCACCATCACCCTGAGTTGTGTGGGTAATGTGGGACCTACGCTGGGTACGGAAATCGGACCAACCATGTCGTGGAGCGAACTGCCGGATGTGGCAAAATGGTTCTGCTCGCTGATGATGCTCATCGGTCGTCTGGAAATATTCAGTGTGCTGGTTATCTTTACACCAGCATTCTGGAGAGAGAACTAACATACCCAGAGGGGGAGTTAGAAAATAAAAGAGAAGTTGATATTTGAAGTAAGAAATACGCTTACTAGACTAAGTATATTTCGCACAAAAAGCGTTATATATAATAAGGTATAGGTTCAGCAAGAGCCTTACCTGAGAGTAAGAAACCGTACTGAAGAGTACATTTATAAACTAAATATAGGTAATAATGAAACCATTAAAATTTCAACCGCTATTAAAATCCACCATCTGGGGTGGCAGTAAGATTATCACTTTCAAGCATCTCGACGTAAAGCAAGAGAATGTGGGAGAAAGCTGGGAAATCTCTGGAGTACCAGGAAATGAAAGCATCGTAGCCGATGGCGAGATGCAGGGCAAGAGCCTCAACGAGGTTGTTGCAGAACGGAAGGGAAGCTTCCTCGGAGAAGAGAACTACAAGCGTTTCGGCAATGAGTTTCCACTGCTCATCAAGTTTATCGATGCCAACCGCGACCTCTCTATCCAGGTGCATCCTAATGATGAAATTGCCAAGAAGCAAGGTAAGGAACGCGGCAAGACCGAGATGTGGTATGCGCTGCCATGCGAGCCGGATGCCAAACTCTACAACGGCTTGAAGATGCAGATTACTCCTGAGCAGTACAAGGAGATGGTGGAGAATGATACCATCACCGATGCCCTGGCTCAGTATAACGTGAAGGAAGGTGACTGTTTCTTTATCCCAGCCGGCAGAATCCACACCATCGGAACAGGCTGTTTCGTTGTCGAGATTCAGCAGACCAGCGATGTTACCTATCGCATCTACGACTTCAAACGCAAGGACAAGGATGGCAACTATCGCCAGCTCCACACCAAGGAGGCTGCTGAGTGCATCGACTACACCGTATTGCCAGACTATCGCCAGCACTACACTCCTGCCAAGAACCAGGGTGTAAGCATGGTGCAGTGCCCTTACTTCACCACAGCCGTTTATGATCTCGATGAGCCAATGACGCTGGATTATTCAGAATTGGACAGCTTCGTGATTCTGATTGGCTTGAAGGGTGAGGCTAAGATTACCGACAACGAAGGTAACGAGATTACGTTCCAGGGCGGCGAAAGCATCGTTGTTCCTGCCAGCACCAAGACATTGAAGATAGAAGGAACCTTGAAGTTCCTGGAGACATACGTATAATTTTAAAGGTAAAAAGGTAAAAAAGTAAAAAGGTAAAAAGAAAGCAGGCAGATGACATCCCGCCAGGCTCTTTTTACTTTTTTACCCTTTTACCTTTTTTACTTTTTACCTTTTTTACCTTTCCAAATACTTTTCCACATCCGCCTGAATCTTCTGGAATTCGGGAGAGAACTGGTAGAAGGTGTTCTTCTTCATCATCATCTTCACCTTGCCCAGACTATTCTCATAACATGCCATTTCGGTGCGGGCCTGCTCGGAATGGAGGGCACGGTCGCGGATTTCATTCTCCCTATCGTTGCGCAAAGCATCACAGACGCTCTGGACGATAGGACTAACTACCAGGTCGAAGAGATGATGACCCTGAATATATAAATAGGTATTGCTCTCGTTTACACCCAGATTGTTGAGGTAAAGAGCCATTTCATCCAACTCATCCTTAAACTTCTTGAAGCGGCGCTCCAGCTGGAACAGCTTTGCCCGCACCTTCTTTCCCAAATAATCTATCGCCCATTTAGGATCCTGGATTCGGACAGAAGGCAGCATGATGACCTTATCAAACTCCGCCATATCAAAATGCATCGACATCTTGCGATGACGAACATAAAACAGCATGTGCCATAAAAAGAGGGGCCATATGGTACGGGAATAGGACTCAAGAAAACGCTCGAAATCGAAGATGCGACGGTCGTTGAGCGTCACCATCACACAGGTTTCGTGCAATCCTCTGGCATAACATTGGAAGTTTTCAATGGCATAGGCATAGGTATGGAAGATGTAAGGATTCTCCAACATCTGCTGGGAAGACTCGGTTGAGCCCTGACGCAGATAATCGTAATCGGCATCTACACAGGCTATCATATCCCTACCTACTCCCTTCAGCATACTGGAGATAGCAGCCTTCTTGCCTCGGTCTAAATGCTGGTTACGGGTAGGCAGCATGATATCAAAATAGCGTTTTTCATTCTCAAACTTTCCCAGTACAGAACGCCAGAAGAAGACATCATCATAGCTCTCGACGTAAGCCACAATCTTGCGCCGAGCCTTCTTCGAGGTCATCCTGTTGGCTGCCTCGAAGAACTGGGAATTGATATTATCGGTTAAACGTTTAGCCATAAGCTGAAAAAATCAACATTCAACACTTAACATTCAACATTACGAAATCGTAATATCATTCACATCCGTCACCCTATCGGTCCATCCATCCATGACCACAGCAGGACTGTGGGTGGTCATGATGATCTGGATATTCGGATTAAGCTGCAGCACCAGACCGATGAGCTGCTTCTGCCATTCGAAATGAAGGCTGATTTCCGGCTCATCCATAAAGAGGACGTATGACTGGTTGTCCTCCACCAGCACGGTGAGGAGGATGGCGAGAATCTGCTTCTCACCAGCCGAGAGCTGATAAGGCGAGAGCTGCTCACCTATCTGGTTGAAGCGGATTTCGTTGGCTGTACGAATGATGGTCTTGCCGGTATCCTTGAAAAGATTATCTACCATATCCTGGAACATCTTCTTCGGTTCACTCAGTTTCTGAGCCTTGAAGGCTGCATCCGGTTCGCCACTCTGCAAGACGGCGATGATGCGGTTGCCTATGTTCACCTGGTAATCCAGATACTTGCGCTGCAACTGGAAGAGCTGCCAGTCGAGTTCGGTAACCAGGGTAAGGTCTATCTTGTTGATCATCTCGGCATTCATCAATGGTCTATCTACTGAGCGGATTACATCATATCTAATCCACTTTGCCTCCTCCGGCTCCACCTTCAGATGCACACCTTTGATCATGTGACTAGGGAATTCACCGCCAGCTGCCAAACCCTTTACCACCTTATTCAATATAGTACTCTTGCCCACGCCGTTTACACCACTCAGGATATTGACACGGCGGTCGAGGTTCCAAAGAATATGTTTGGTACCGCTCCAGAGAGATTCAATCTCTATCTGTTTGATATAATCAGCATATTTCTGCATAAGAATAATCTCCTATCTTTAATAGTCAAGAACAGAAAAAGACTATTGTCTTAACTTCTTAACTCCTTTAAGTTTCAAAAAATATACCGCAAATATAGCAAAATTCCTCGAATTTTTGTACCTTTGCACTCGATTTTATTCAAAAATAGGAAGATTTAAATAGAAATAAGGAAAAAATGGATAACAAACGACCTCTTATCGCCCACCTGTGCCTCTTCTGTTCCGGCGCATTCTGGGGACTGATGGCTCCCGTAGGCAAGGATGCCATGCTTCACGGCATCGACGGCATCGACCTGGTGAGCTTCCGTGTATTGGGTGGTGCCCTTCTCTTCTGGCTCACCTCATTATTCACCAAGAAAGAGCATGTTCCAGTAAAAGACATCTTCAAGTTTGCTGCTGCCGGGCTCTTCGCCCTCGTGTTCAACCAGTGTTCTTACACCATCGGTCTGAACATGACCTCGCCTAGCAATTCCAGCATTATGACCACCTCGATGCCTATCTTCGCCATGATTCTCTCCTTCCTGATATTGAAGGAGCCTATCACCTGGAAGAAGGCGCTCGGCGTGCTGATGGGATGTGCTGGTGCTGTCATCATCATCACGACAAGTGCCACAGCAGGCAATGCCAAAGTGGGAAACATCTGGGGTGACCTGCTCTGTATGTCGGCGCAGCTTTCTTTCGCCCTCTACCTGTCGCTCTTCAAGAACCTGCTGTCTAAGTATTCGCTCTTCACCATCAACAAGTGGATGTTCCTCTGGGCAACGGTTCTGATATGGCCTTTCACCATCAGCCACGTGGTGAGCATCGACTTTGCCCATGTTCCGATGAGCACCTGGTGGGAAACGGGCTACGTGGTTCTCTTCGGCACCTATCTGGGTTACATCTGCATGATGATTGGTCAGAAGACGTTGCGCCCTACCGTGGTAAGTGTATATAATTATGTGCAGCCGCTGGTATCGGTTACCGTGAGTGTTATCGTGGGTCTCGCCGTATTCAAGGGTATGCAGGCCATCGCCGCCATCCTCGTATTCTCTGGTGTATGGCTCGTGGTAAAGAGCAAGTCGAAGCATGATATCGACAAGCACGACCACAGCCTGGCTTACGAGAAAAGACATGCTTAAAAGATATAATGTCGATTTATAAAACTGAAACTGTCCCCATCTGAAATAACAGATGAGGACAGTTTTTTATATAAGAAAAGAAAATCAGCAACCGAAGTAAACCATCAGTCCGCCCAATACGATATAAAGCAGGGCGTATGGGATGGCCGAACGGAGAATCTCTCCATCCTTTCCCTCCATATCGCAGGCTGCAGTCGCAATGGCGATGCTCTGCGGACTGATCATCTTGCCACCCGTGGCTCCCGTGGTGTTGGCAGCAACCAGCCAGTTTTCCTGACCACCCTCCATACCAAAGAATGTGCTCTGCCCCGTCATACCCAACTGATTGGCAACATGAGCCTGGAGCTTGGCAAAGAGGATATTCGAAGAGGTATCAGAACCCGTTACGAAGGTTCCGATTGCACCAATCATCGGCGCAACCAGAGGATAGAAATCTCCCGTTACTGCCACCAGTCCGGAGGCGATGGCAGTAATCATTCCCGAATAGTTCATCACGCTTGCCAGGGCTATCAGCGAACAGATGGTCACCACCGTCTTACGCAGATTCACCGTGGTACGGGCAAGAATCACCATCAATCTCTTAAGGCTCAATCCCTGAATCAATCCACCAATCGTAGCACCCAGGAAGAGCATCAGGCCCGCATTGGATATCCAGCCAAACTTAAAAGTGCTGTCGAGCACTGGCAGATGAACCGCACTCACCAGATGACTCTTGAGGAAAGCATTGACCGGAGGACAGAGTGCTCCGGAAACCAGGATGAATATCAATATAAAAAGGTAAACGCTCCATGCCTTCAGGCTTTCGGCAAGTGTAAAGGTTTCCTTATCCTGCACCTTGCTCTTTCTGGCAAATACCTTGGCGTATGCGATGATGGCGATAATGGCAGCCAGCGAACCGATGATGGCTGGAGTCTCCGAACCGAGATAATAGCCGCAGACAACTGCACTACCACGGAAATCACTCCCACCCAGAGGGCGATGATGAGATTCTTGATAAGATTGTGCTTATCGGTAAGCGTCAGGATGATGAAAGGCAGGATGATAAAGAGAGGTGCCAGCTGGATAATGGCGAAAGCCGAAGTCTCGCAAATCTGTGCCGCCGAAGCCGATCCGCTTTCCGCCACCTCGTTACAGAGCGTAGTAACCGGCACGCCCACGGCACCAAATCCCGTAGCCACGGTATTACCGATTAAGGAAACCAGAGCCGAGAACATCGGTTTGAAGCCGAGTCCGATGAGGATGGCAGCAGGTATCGCCACCGCCGTTCCGAAGCCCGCCATACCTTCGAGCAGTCCACCGAATCCCCATACAAGGAGCAGCACGAGCAGTCCTTTATCATCGGTAATCGATGTAAACTGCTTCTTGATTACCTCTATCTGCTTGCTTTCCACCAGGATATTATAGCTGTAGATAGCCATCAGGATGATGATGAGAATCGGGAATACCGCCTTCAGGATGCCTTCCACCACCGCCCATCCCGTCAGGGCGATCACGCTATCCTCCGCATGTTCCGGAGCAATCATGCCTAGCGGCGAAGCAGCGAAGAGAGCGAGCAACACGGTAATTACGAGCGTCAGCAAGGCGCTTTTATGACCTGCCATCTTGAAGCCGAGCATCAGGATGAACAGCAACACGATGGGAATAATAGAAACTACAGATGCCATAAGCCATTCAGTTTTATAATGTTTTCGATTGCTAAATTTTATGTTTATGACTGCAAAAATAACATTTTTCTTTGAAAAAAGAAAGCATTTTTTGAAAAAAATCTCTTCTTAGATGTCCGATTTTTCAATTTCATACGTCTATAGAGTGTAAAGGTTATGAGAACAGAAGAATTCAACCATATCATCCTACCGATGCGCAGCAACTTGAAAGCGTATGCGCTAAGGTTGACTGAGAGTGACGACAATGCCGAAGACCTCGTGCAGGAAGTCATGCTCAGGCTGTGGGACATGCGCCAGAACATCCAGGCAGAAGACAACCTCAAGGCTCTAGCCATCACTATCATGCGCAACAAGTTTTATGACCAGTGCAGGCATGAGGAGCGGAACTTCACCACCGACAAGGTAATGGAAGTACCCATAGAAGACCGGCGGGCAGAGCAACGGGACGAGGTAAATCTCATCAAGCAGATAGTGGCACAGCTCCCGCCCTTGCAGCAGCAGATATTCCGCATGAAGGAGATAGAAGGCTATACTGCCGATGAAATCATGCAGATAACGGGATGTACTGCCGATAATCTCCGAAAGAATCTCTCCAGAGCCCGACTCAAAATCAGAGAGACTTATATGAACATCGTGAAACAGAACAAAATAAAGAAGGAGGAAAAGTTATGAATGATGAAATAAAAAGAATACAGGACTTGCTCGACAAGTATATGGATGGAGCCACTTCCAATGAAGAAGAGGCAACGCTCAGAAAATATTTCGAAGAGCATGCCAATGATATTCCGGAAGAATGGGAATCCTATCGCGCCCTCTTCAGCTATATCGGATTCGAACAGTTGAATCTTTCTCAAATTCTAAAAGAAGAAGAGAAGGAGATAGAAAAGGAGGATATTCTAGAAGATGAAGAAAAGAATATCCCAAAGAAAGAAGGAAAGAAAGAGGAAGCTTCTCGCAGCAGATGGCTCAAATATTTCGGCACTTCTGTGGCAGCCGCCGTTATCATCGCATTCCTGATTGTGGGCATCCAGAAGATAACCCAGCCTCAGCCTGAATGTTATGCGGTTATCGATGGAAAGGTTTATACCGACCAGGAGTTCGTTCATAACGAAGCCCTGGATGCCCTGGAAGATGTTTCGGCAGATTCCGAAGATCCATTCAGTGCCCTGGATATGATGAAACAATAAATTCATCTTTTAGATGAAACAATCAATCAAACTATAAAGTATAATATATATAATAAGGTATAGAATATGAAACGATGCAACTTGATAAAACGCTTCTTCATCGGACTGCTTCTTATCGTAGTAGCCTCGATTTCGGCTAATGCCCAGGAGGGGCTGTACGTAAAAAGTATATTCCAACGCTTCGGACACGCCAAGGGATGCAAGATGGTTACGATGCAGAATGCGCAACTCAAAGGTTACAGGCTCAAGATATACAAGAGCCTGGTATATAAGAACCATGCCACGGAAATAGCCCACTATCTGAAAGCCGACCGCAAGGCTGCGAAAAAAATCAGAGAGGTGGTGGAGAATGGCAAGATGGTGAGCGGCTATTACATGATGGCCCCCTTGAGCAATGGCAACAACCGCTTCATCCTCTTCAGTAACCCGAGTAAAAGCAAGGGAACCGTGATTTATATCGAAGGCGACCTGTCGCCCGAAGATATCATGAAACTCTGCTATTCCAGAAGATAGAAACAACATTTTCCTACAGGAATCTTCTCAATAAGAATAAGAAACAACATAAAATATAGTATTATGAATATCAAAAACGTAATGATGATGGCTGCCATGATGCCAGCCTTCGCCCTTGCTGAAACCAACAGCAACTGTGCACCAGCCTCTGTAGAGGCTAACGACACCACAATCAGAGTGAACGACCAGAACATCGTCATCAAGCAGGATGGTGAACAGACTTCTGTGAAGATATATAAGATGAACGGCAACGAGATGACCAAGATTTCCGAAACCCAATTCGTAGATGGTCAGGAAGTAGAAAAGGTATTTGTCACCTCGCCTTTCATCCCTCAGACCTTGAGCAAGCGCAAGCGCAGTCTGGAGAGTCATTATCCAACCTTCTTCTTCGGCTGCAGCCAGTTGCCAGGCAGCAGGGGAAGCATGGGAGGCAACAACGAGATGCACAGTCGCGACTCCAAGTCGTGGGAATGGGGCATCACCCTCACCAGTCTCTGCTTCCGCCTTTCCAACGAAATGGCGCTCACCTCCTCTCTCTCCATCGGACAGGTACACCACCATTTCAAGGACAATTATGTATTAAGCACCCAAAACGGGGTATCGGCAATGACTCCGATAGAAGGCGAGACGCTGAAGAAAAGCTATATCAGCTACAATGTGCTCCGCCTGCCTATCATGCTGGAGTGGCAGAAGCGCATAGGATGCCATGATGCTTTCCTGGCGCTAGGTCCATCGGTAGAGTACCGCTGGCACGAGCATTCCCGCTACTTCATAGGCAAGCACAAGCATACCGAAACAGGCGATATCAACCTCAACCCTATCGGCTTGAACCTCGAGGCCCGTGCCGGCTACTCAGGAGTGATGCTCTACGCCCGTGCCGGAATAACCCCGCTGCTCAACAAGACCAAGGCTCCCGAGTGCTACCCGATGACCATCGGCTTAGGATTTAGACTGTAATTTCTCTCAAAAAAGTGGCGATAAGTGTGCGAAATCTCATAAAAAAACATAGATTTCGCACACCTATCGCCACTTTTTGCTGTTTACCGGCCAAACTCGGAAGTGAAACACAGCCAAATTAGGTAACAAATCACAGCCAAATTAGGTAACGAAATTCGCAAATCACAGCCAAATTGGGTAACAAATCACGGCCAAATTAGGTAATTTTGCCCATTTTTCTGCTAAAAAATGCCCGAATACCACAAACGTGGTAGCAGGAATACTACTCATATGCTATTTCAGAATCCAGGAAATCGCCGTACCTTTGCAGCGTCAATCAGAACAAACAGTCTGATGCCAATCATGACTGGATAACTGGGCGACAATTTATATAAATGAATAAGATTGAATATTAACGTAAAATTAAAGAAAGGACATAGATTATGAGTACAGAAAAGAAACTTCGCTTTGAGACACTTCAGTTGCATGTAGGTCAGGAAAATCCAGATCCAGCTACCGACGCTCGTGCGGTGCCTATCTACCAGACCACAAGTTACGTGTTCCGCAACTCTCAGCACGCTGCCGATAGATTCGGACTCCGTGACGCAGGTAATATCTATGGTCGCTTGACCAACTCTACTCAGGGTGTATTCGAAGACCGTGTAGCTGCCCTCGAGGGTGGTGTAGCAGGTTTGGCTGTCGCTTCTGGTGCTGCCGCCGTTACCTACGCTCTGCAGAACATCCTTCAGAACGGCGACCACATCGTAGCTGCCGACAACATCTACGGCGGTACTTATAACCTCATCACTCATACATTATCCACACAGGGTGTCAGCTACACCATCGTGGATCCTCGCAACTTCGAGCAGGTAGAGGCTGCCATCCAGGACAATACCAAGGCACTCTATGCAGAGACCTTCGGAAATCCTAACTCTGATGTAACCGATATCGATAAGTTGGCAGAGATTGCTCATCGCCACAACATCCCATTGATTATCGATAACACCTTCGGCACTCCATACCTCATCCGCCCTATCGAGCACGGAGCAGACATCGTGGTTCACTCAGCAACTAAATTCATCGGCGGTCACGGTTCATCTCTCGGTGGCGTCATCGTAGATGGCGGTAAGTTCGACTGGAAGGCAAATGCCGACAAGTTCCCTACTCTCGCTAAGCCAGACCCATCTTATCATGGTGCCGTATTCGCAGATGTAGCCGGAGCAGCAGCCTTCGTAACCAGAATCCGTGCGGTCATCCTTCGTGATACCGGTGCAACCATCTCTCCATTCAACGCCTGGATTCTTCTTCAGGGCTTGGAGACATTGAGCCTCCGTGTAGAGCGCCACGTTCAGAATGCATTGAAGGTGGTAGAGTATCTGGAGAACAACCCTAAGGTGGCTAAGGTTAATCATCCAGCCGTTCCTTCTCATCCAGACCATGAACTTTACAAGAAGCTCTTCCCAAATGGTGCAGGTTCTATCTTCACCTTCGATATCAAGGGCGGCGAGAAAGAAGCATGGGAGTTCATCGACCACCTGCGCATCTTCTCTTTGCTGGCTAACGTAGCCGACGTGAAGTCACTGGTTATCCACCCAGCAACAACCACCCACTCTCAGTTGAGCCCAGAGGAGTTGGAGGAGCAGCACATCTATCCTTCTACCGTTCGATTGAGCATCGGTATCGAGAACATCGACGACCTGATTGAGGCACTCGATGAGGCATTTACCTACGTAAAGTAATTTCAGTGTTGAATGTTGAATGTTAAATGTTGAATTGCCTGACGGACAATAACGGCATTCAACATTCAACACTCAACACTTAACATTAAAAAAATCATTATGGCAAAGATATATAAACAGATTACTGATTTAATCGGTAAGACCCCATTGGTAGAATTGGGTAAGTATTCAGCATCCAAGGGTTTGGAGACTCCTGTGATTGCTAAGGTAGAATTTTTCAATCCTGGCGGAAGCGTAAAGGATCGTATCGCCCTTGCGATGATCGAAGACGCTGAGCAGAAGGGCATTCTGAAACCAGGTGCCACCATCATTGAACCAACCAGCGGTAACACGGGTGTAGGTCTGGCTCTGGTATCAGCCGTAAAGGGCTACCACCTCATCCTCACCATGCCAGAAACCATGAGTGTGGAGCGCAGAAACCTGGTGAAGGCTTACGGCGCAGAAGTGAGATTGACCAGCGGCAAGGACGGAATGCCTGGTGCCATCAAGGCTGCCGAGGAGCTCCGCGATTCCATCCCAGGCTCTGTGATTCTGGGACAGTTTACCAACCCAGCCAATCCTGCCAAGCACTATGCCACAACCGGACCAGAAATCTGGGCAGATACCGATGGCGAGATTGATATCTTCGTAGCCGGTGTAGGAACAGGTGGAACCATTTCGGGTATCGCCAAGTACCTGAAAGAGCAGAATCCAAACGTGAAGGTGATTGCCGTAGAACCTGCCACATCGCCTGTATTGAACGGCGGACAGAGCGGTCCTCACAAGATTCAGGGCATCGGTGCCGGTTTCATTCCAGAGACTTACTCTTCAGAATATATCGATGAGGTATTGGATATTCAGAACGATGATGCTATCAAGGCAGGTCGTGACCTGGCTCAGACCGAGGGCCTCTTGGTAGGAATCTCATCAGGTGCTGCCGCCTTTGCAGCCACCGAGATTGCGAAGCGTCCTGAGAACAAGGGCAAGAAGATTGTAGCCCTCTTGCCAGATACTGGTGAGCGTTATTTAAGCACTGTACTCTACGCTTTCGAGGAGTATCCATTGTAATTCACAATCGGATATTTTCTGAAGAAAGCAAAATCTATCATAATTTCCCCAACCAGCTTTTCCATAGCAGGTTGGGGATTTTCATTTTTCGGAACTTCATATATATTTGCAAATGCGATACCACCCCAATTCCTTCTGCAACTTACGAGAATCGAGTATAAATTCTAGCCTTTATCATTTAAAAGATTTTAAAAATCAATAAATATCATTACGAGTTCCCATAGTGGGAACTCTCATTTATTTTATTTTTTCTATCTTTGCAAAAGATTACCACTTTGGAGGCGCCACGACAAAAACAGTAATTTGTGGATCTCTACTTCCGAAAGCCAACGGAGGCAGAGACAGGGGAATTTGTGTCCGAAGCCAAAGAGCGATACCAAACATCTTCTGCTCTGTTCACGGTGACACGGTGACACGATGACACTAGTTTTTCAACTTTTCGCCTCGCACGCGGGCAGGCAGGAACTTTCGGCTTGATTTTTCCTGCCTGCCCGCGCGAGAGTAAATCTTCAGAAATCACTGTCATACGTGTCACCCTGTCATCCAGAAGCAGGTTACTTCCGAATCAAAAGTCAAAGACTTACGGTGCAAAAGTCAGGCACTTACGATGCAAAAGTCAGGCACTTACGCCCCGTAATCCCCTGGCTTACGAACCGCAATCCAATCATAAAGCCCTTAAAAATCAAACAAGCCAGGCATTTAGAAGTGATACCAAACAAGGCATGTAAAAGGGCTTACAAACACCAGAGCAAAGAGAATCTATGAAAAAGTATGAGCAACTGTGAGCAAGTATGAGCAACTGTGAGTTGCCTCCTCACCGATTTCGTATCTTTGCATTGTGATTCAGAGATACTCAGCGGTTCCAATCAGCAAGCTATAGTAAGGCGTCCCCATAGCAAGCTATCCCCAGGCGGTCCCATCCCGCACAACCATGGCAAAGACCGCTTTGATGTGATTTGATAGCCAACCAGCCAGGTATTAAAAAGAGAGTGGATTTGCGACAACCAGTTCCAATATGAAATAAGGTATAAGCTCGGGGAGGAATGAGTTTGAACCAATCGTCAAAGTTTAAAGAATACTAAAAGATTCTCTTTCGCTTGAAAATTTCTTTTAAAATGCCTATATTTGCAATGCCGTTAGTAATGGCGGCAGACATAAAGAGGTAGCAACTACGCTTAATTCGGACTGAGAATCTGGACAGTTCGCAGTACACAAGAATGACAGTTCCAGTTGTTTGCCCCAATATGTATACTAATATCCATCCCGCTTCTGTGGGATGGGTATCTCTATTTAGTTAATTTTGCAACCGAATTATCAACCCAGTCTGCGTAACATGGATTCATATTCTGGAATCATCATAGAAGAAAGCAGAAGGTCTGAGCAATTTTCAGACTTTACTCCCATACCTTGCAAAGGATTCAACATTCTTTGCAAGGCAAAGCGCTATGGCAGATGGTGGGTACTCAAAGGATTGAAGGACCCATACCGTCAAGACGAAAACTACAAGAACCTGCTGCACAAAGAGTTCGATATCCTCATATCCCTGCAGCATCCCAACATCGTATCAGCCTACAGCATGGAAGAAATACCGGAAATGGGTACCTGTATCGTAATGGAATGGATAGATGGTATCACGCTGGAACACTGGAGCGGTAGGAAGACTGAGGGAGAAGACATCTTCCTCCAGTTGCTTGATGCTGTGCATTATATCCATGCCAAGCAGATAGTACACAGAGACTTAAAACCTTCCAATATCATGATTACCCATAACGGCAATCATGTAAAGCTCATCGATTTCGGACTTTCAGATACCGACGACTTTGCCATTCTCAAACAGCCTGCCGGCACACCGGGCTACATCTCACCTGAACAGATTGCATCCCAACAGGCAGACATCCGCAACGACATCTTCAGCATCGGTTGTATCCTGGAAAAGATACTTCCAAGCAAACCGTATACTGCCATCATCAAACGATGCAAGGCACCCATAACCCAGCGATATGCCAATGTTGACGAACTCAAAGCTGATTTCATGGCTCACAGAAACAGGCATCTATCCGGTATCAAGCGTATCGGAATCGCAGCTTTGGCCTGTATCATCTTATTAGGTTTCATCAGTTATCCTTTACTGCATCAGCAGGAAAAGAGCATTAGCATCACCCCGGCACATCACGAAGCCAAGAAGGATACTGTCATCCGCCAGCAAGCCAAGAAGCCTGCCCCACTTTCCAATGGCCGGAAATCCCTGCAGCCAACAGCTACCGAGCCATCTTCTGCATCCCATTTACAAAGCGCCGAACTCATATCCAAGGGAAAGAAGACTATCGACAAGATGTGGAAGGAATCCGGCATAGACACCATCCGGTCTGTTGTGAAAAAGAGCGAGGCATACTTTCAGTTTGTAAATAAGAGTAATGAATTCATCACAACGACTTATCCACAGACATTCTCTAAGGACATAGACGGCAAGAAGGCAGATATCATCTATGAACTGTCCTCTTATACCACTGAGAGATATGTGAAGCCAACCCTGTCGAGATTTCAATCTTCTAAGTAATGCTCTACGATGATGCCGTTCTTCTTACCTATAGCGTAAGTAACCGGTTCATCATCTCCATGTTTCCAAGCATGGAGATAAGCAGGCTCATGATTGATAAAATGATGGCACTCAAAAGTATCATCTTTCGCCAATCTGGTATTTTCTGATGACACCACCTTGAAACTTCCGTTTCCCTGATACCTGATGATGCAGGTTCTGTCGGGCAGCCAGGAAAGTTTGAGCATCTGTCCCTCATAAAGATCATCGCATGAGATTTCCTTGTCTATAACCATCTGGCTCTGCCGTTCTCCCGTTCCTTGCGACAATCCAAACTCCTCAAAGTCTGCATAACCGAGAAAATTAGCCAGCACATTCTTGGTAAACTTACTGGCAGAAACCCCTTCGCTCACGTATCCCCAGAATCGTCGCAGCGTAGAGGCACTCACCCTTTGCTGGGTACGTTCCTCCACCTTTTCGCTCAACCAAGCGAAGTCGCGAGGAACAACCATCTTGCGCCCCACCATTTTTTCTATCATTTCACGTAATATCTGTTCCATGCTGCAAAGATACTGAAACAAATCCAACCAACACACAAAAAGCCAATATTTCGACTAAAAACGCCCTATATTTTGAACTTGGAACGGAATGGAACGCTGAAAAAGCAGAAAAAGCACCTATTTTTGCAAAAAAATCAGCTCACAATGAACAACTTTAGAAAAAAAATGGTATATTTGCAGTGCTGTTCTAAACAAGCAGCAGACATGTTAAGGAAACAACCATGCTTGGTTCGTACTGAGAATCTGGACAATTCATTGTACACAAGAACGAAGACAGAAGTTGTTCACCCAACCGTGTATTATTGTATCCATTCCGCTTCGGCGGGATGGACATTGATATATACCCTTTGGTGTGAGCTGATTTTCATTCTTTGTGTACAGGTAGTCCAGAACCTTCAGAACAGAATGAAATCGGTTCGCACCTTTTTTATGCCTAAAAATGAAATAACCAAAAAGTAAATGATTAGCTTATGGAAAAATTAGAAAACACAAAGCCAGAAAAGCTACTGATAGCCATCAGCGCATTAGGCAATCATGGCAAGACACTAAGTGCTACCAGATTGATAGAACTTTTAATTTCACATCGTGAAGGATGGCTTTATGATAGCCGTTCCATCAATCTCAAGAAAGAGCAACTGGCTATTCTACAACGCAATGGAACGGCAGAAATTGCAGTTATTACCATTGGTGATGGAGTCGATAGTAGATTTGAAGATTGGTATAATATTGTAGCAAGCATTCCAACTATCAAAATCATCGTTGGATGTTGTCGTACAAAACATGGGACATTCGCCTATCTCAAAAATTTTGCAAGGACTCATCAATATACAATGGTTGTAACGCATCCATATTTTCAAGAGATGCCTGTTTTGCCTAAGGGCTCACCTATTGCAAACTATTGGAACGCAATTTTTGCAAACCATCTATTAGATATGATACATTTACACTTGTAAACAATATTGGGAATAATAACAATTAAAAACAAGAAGAATATGAAAAAGATTTATCTAATCATGATACTCTTCTTTGCGACAGCATCGGGAGTATTTGCACAAACAACCAACATTGTCACCCTCATGCTAAAAGCCAAGTCTGGCGAAGCAGAAGCACAGAATGCTCTGGGCGAAGCATATTATGATGGGAAAGGGGTTACGGAAAATTTAACTGAAGCTGTAAAATGGTTCACAAAAGCTGCAGAACAAGAAAATGCTAAAGCAGAATACAACTTAGGCAACTGCTATTACTATGGCAATGGAGTACAATACAGGGACCGTGGAGAAGCCGTAAAATGGTATACAAAAGCGGCAGAGCAAGGATATACTGAAGCACAAAACGACTTAGGATACTGTTATGAATTTGGCGAAGGAGTAGACAAGAATCTTAAAGAAGCCGTAAAATGGTACACAAAAGCTGCAGAACAAGGACTACCATTGGCACAATGCAACTTGGGAGCCTGCTATGAAAATGGCGACTGGGTAGAAAAGAACCTTGAAGAAGCCGTGAAATGGTATACAAAAGCAGCCAATCAAGGATATGCGAAGGCTCAATACTATCTGGGAAAAGCCTATGATAAAGGCGAAGGTGTAGCTAAGAACGATTCGGAAGCTATGAAATGGTATCTCAAAGCGGTAAAAAACAATTACCCACAAGCAGCCTATTATTATGGTGCAATGCTCTTAGCGGGTGACAAGCAAAAGGGTGTAACAAAAAACATACCAGAAGGAGTCAAATATTTGCGCAAGGCAGCTGATCTAAAAAACCTTGATGCAATTCAGGCTTTGGTTGGTGCCTATTACTCGAAAATGACAGGTGAGAATGATTTTGGTATTAGCAAATATCTTTCTTACGCTGACTTTGTTAAGTATATAAAAATTGGCGCAGAAGAAGGAGATCAAAACATGAAAACTTTTCTGACCAATTTACCAAATTTAAAATCAATGATAGCACAAGAAAAAAGTCTTGTAGCGAAATATGGACAGAGAGCATACGACAACATCAAAAAGGGAAAGGTTTATATAGGTATGCCAGAAGGTATCCTTACCGAATTCAGGACTTTTGAGACTGATGGTAGCAGATATCAAATGTACAAATACAATGGTCCTTACAGAGACTTAGTTGGTACTTACAAACAATATATCCCTTCCTATGCTCTCCGACTGGTCAATCTTCTTGGGAAGGTATTCCCTAGAATCGTAAAGGTTAGAAATGGAAAGGTTACAAATGTCATATATTAATAACATTAATAAGCGGACTCATAAAAGCATTACATTTATTATGAAGCATTCATTTTTACAAACATTAAGCACCACTTTTTCCTCTAAAATCGGAAAAAGTATCATTTTAGCAATATTCGTTATGCTAACAGGAAGCCCAACCTTCGGACAAGCAAGACGAGGCACTACACAAAAAGCCAATACAACAACTGTCACTAAGCCAAGCCCAAATTTAGTAAACGACTTTAACAAAAAAATCAAAAACAATTATTTCTTCAACAATAAGTCGAACAATAATGAGTGGGACATAGTATTCAAACCTGCCAATACTGAAGGAAAAGGCGGTGGAAATATCGTGATACCTATATCTAAACTTGGTCTCTCATTCTCATACAACATCACTGCAAACGGAAGTATCTATATCAAGATTGACAACGTCAAGATGAAGGAGGAGAAGATAACATGGCAAACTAATCCCGATGGGGTCATTTTAGAAGATCTGTTTTTCCAATTGCAGAGCGACTCACTTAAATACGATGAACTTGTAAATTGGAATCCAAACGAAGAGTCAGTTTACAACGAAGTCAATGAAATTGATAAAGTTGATGAAAAGCCATCTTTTCCTGGTGGTGAAAGTGCAATGAAGTCTTATCTGAACAGCAATGTAAAATATCCTGATGTAGCACAGGAAAATGGCGTACAAGGACGTGTAATCGTAGAGAGTATCATAGAGAAAGACGGCTCCATGTCTGACGTTAAGGTTATTAGAAGTGTTGACCCGTCACTTGACAGGGAAGCCCTGCGTGTTGTTAAGGCTATGCCGAAATGGACACCAGCAAAACTAAAAGGAATACCTGTACGAACCAAATGTACAACACCTGTCGTTTTTAGATTACAATAAGGATCTATACCCAAAACGGGAAAGTAGCTTCTATAAAGTGTAAATTTCAAATTACAAGACAATGAAAAAGAAACATTTTTTAATCATGATGTTTGTATGTTTCACAACAAGCATCACAAGTTGCTCAAACAACAAGAATAACAAGGAGGAGAATGGAATAGATTCAGTTGCCATAGCGCAAGCTAAAGCAGACAGTATTGCCAGATGCGATAGCATAGCTCGTGCTGATAGTATTGCAAAAGCAGACAGTATTGCTAAATCAAACAATTTGGCAGTAGGTATGTCTGTAAAGGAGGCATTACAGAAGCCTGGCGTCAAGAAAGATTGCGCAGATGCATTTGATGGTCAACACGAAGGAGATGCCTTAGTTTTGATACAAAACGGCAAGAAGTTTCTCACAAATGTTAGTTATCACATGAAGAACGGCTTTGCAGAATGTGATCATCTCAACTTTAACCTTTTGCCAGACAGTTATGAAGGTGACATCACTCTGGTTAGAGCCAAGGACTGTGCAGCATCCGCAAAAATTGTAAAGGAAATCAAATAACAAGCCTCATGAGACATTCTATTATCACAGCATTAGGCGTTTGCCTAGTCGCATCATTTACCGCCTGTGGCAACAAACAGACTAAAGATGCAGAAACCGTAGACAGTACGGCAATAAAAGACACTATCGTTTCCGAAAAAGTAGAGCCACAAGTGGACTCTACAAAAATCTTTAGCGACACAGTTGCACAAAGAGGGAAAATGGTATATAAGGTAACACGCCAAGTAGAAGACGACATCGTATATGATGACGAAAGAGACTTGGATAAGAGCACATTTACTGAGTCATTGCGCATTACCTTCAAGAACAATGGCAAAGTCAGCATCAAGGAAACCTTGCAAGACGACGCCACTTGGAGTGGAGAATGGGAAGCGAATGGCTATGACATAACCGTTTACGCCAACGATTTAGTCCTACGAGGTACCGTTTCCAAAGATTACAAGACACTTGAACTTTCCTCAGAATCTATCAGCAAAGTAAGTTGGACAGGTTCAAGGAAATTAAGACTTCAATAAACCAATTACACTCATGGCTTTCCTATTGATATAATAGCGAATTGCCATGAATGTTTTTTATTTTCCTCCTAAGAATAGTATCAGTTTTGAAAACGGACATTAAAATACCGTTTACCGCAAAAACACAAAGTAAAGTACCGCAAAAATACAAAGTAAAATACCGTTAAAACACAAAATAAAATACCACAAAAATACAAAATTATTTGTAGATTCCACTATTTATTACTATCTTTGCAAACAAAAACATATTGAACATGAAGTATTTAGATAGAATAGCAGACAGAATGCTCCAACTTCGTCTGGAAGCCTTTGGAGCAGTACAGATTGTTGGACCAAAATGGTGCGGAAAAACCACAACGGCCATGCAGCAGTCAAAGAGCGTAATCAAGATGCAAGATCCAGATAAGCGTGAAGGATATCTGGCGACGGCACGCACCAAACCATCCTTGCTGCTCAAAGGCAAAACACCACGACTGATAGACGAGTGGCAGGTAGCACCAGTTTTATGGGATGCTGTTCGGAATACCGTAGATGAGCGAAAACAGAAAGGTCAGTTTATCTTAACCGGTTCTACAGTCGTCGAAGACAAAAACGGAGAAATCATGCATACGGGTACTGGTCGCATCTCCAAGATGCCCATGTATCCTATGAGCCTTTATGAGTCAAAGGAATCAACAGGCTCCATATCTTTACGTTTATTGTTTGATGACCCAGCTTACGATATTGATGGATTTCTGTCAGACATGACCGTGGAGAAACTGATTTTCGCTGCTTGCCGAGGCGGTTGGCCAGCATCACTGGACGTCACTTCGCAGGAGGCACAATTACTGATAGCACAGGATTACGTAAATGTGATTTGCGATGAAGATATATCGAGGGTAGATGGCGTAAGAAGACAGCCAGCTTTGGCTCGACTCATCATGCGTTCTTATGCCCGGAACATCTGCACCCTCGTCAAGAAATCCAAGATGTTGGCAGACATCACGGTAGAAATGGAGAAAACGTCGATGCCAACATTTGATGATTATGTTTCTGCCCTGCAACGATTGTTTGTCATAGAAGATGTGGAGGCATGGTGTCCGGCAATCCGCTCAGCCGCAGCAATCCGTTCGGGAGCCAAGCGTTGCTTTGTAGATCCTTCCATAGCTGTTGCTGCTTTGGGTATGTCACCAAGAAATCTGGAATTAGACCTTCGAACCTTTGGTTTCATATTCGAGTGTATGTGCATTCGCGACCTGAAGGTATATTCGCAAGCCTTGGGAGGTAGAGTCTCTTACTATCACGACCGCTATGACCTGGAGGCAGACATCGTGCTTCATCTTGCAGATGGCCGCTATGCCTTGATAGAATGCAAGTTGGGTAGTCGGGAGATAGAAGATGGTGCCAAGCATCTCCTGCAACTACGGGATTTGATTCGTGAGAAGAACAAGACAGAGCATCAGATGCCACTCAGAGAGCCAGACCTGCTGATTGTCATGACAGGAGGCGAAATGGCTTATACAAGGGAAGATGGAGTAAAGGTTATACCTTTGGCTACATTAAAAGACTAAGAAAAGGGCACTCATCCTTACCTCACTTAGGATACCACCGCCCTAACTACCTTTTTTAACATAGTTAGGGCGGACTTATAAGCCGCGAATTCAATAATCAAGCGCCAATACTTTTTTTCAAAATATTGGCGTTTTTTTTTGAAATTTTCCCTTCATATTACTATATTATAAAGGTATAACCAAAAAGAAAGAATAAAATGGCAAATAAAATGTCTTTATGTATCATCAAATACACCTATACTCGATATGTAGGGGTGGATATCGAAAAATATACTCGGGGACTATTCGAGTATGTGAAGGAAGAGTTTGGGGAGTTTCAACCACAAATGTCAGAGCCTGGAACTATACCTGATATGCCAGACTATCTGGACATCGTGCTCTGCAAAAAGGACGGAAGTATCTTCTACGAAATGGATATCCAAAGACGTGCCATCAACATCCCGCATGATTGTCAAATGGATGGATTAGTATTGGAAATCTTTATCCAGAACTGCGATGGCACGAGATACAAAAAAAGACATGCATATCCCAAGCCTTGGTGGAACCATAAAGCTAACGGCAAGTCGGGCATGAGAAAACTGAAAATTCATAAAACTATCAGCAAAAGGAATCTTAACAATCAAGAAGGCAAAGACTCTGAAGGCATCAGAATACCTGAACTTAGATCTCAGATTCTCAAGTTTCATAAATTCTTAAAATAACCATCCCATGACATACGAAGAATTCAAGCAATTGGCTGAACATCCACAGCATCGGGATGTTCCTGCCATCTTCAAGCTCGAAGTATTAGAAACAGAAGAGCTGGAGGAGAAAAAGCGTTCACATTATCCGAAATATAAGGTGAACACCTATTGTCCGCAAGCCTTCACTACAACTTTGGAGGAGGCAGAGAGACTGATGCACCAGGATGTCCTTTACCGCAAGAAGATGAAGGAGGAAGACGACTATCCGCTGGATACCTTCTGCTATTATATCTCGGAGATTCCGCTGGGACTGTTGCACTACGACCGCGAATGTCTTTCGGAAAGGATGTATGATGGGGAAGGAAAACTGATCGACCAGTCTTACTGCTGTTCGCGTTTCAGCATTTACTATCCCGGAGTCTGCGATTTGCCTGCATACGACCGTCATCCTGACGAGACCTTCCGAGGCAGAAACGCAGAACAGATCAGATTCAAGAAGGGTGACATCGTGGAAGTATATCGTGGCGATGAGGTAAAACTTGCCATCGTTGTCGGAACTCCGCTTACCACCGAATGGATCTGGGAGAGAAACCAGGCTGCCAAGGATAAAAGGGGATTGGATGAACTGCCATACGATGAAACGGATGACAGCTATACCGTGATAGATGGTCCCGGCTACGAATACCACGACCACGTTCCGTCGCTGCATGTCTTCGCCCCTCACTATCATGTGCCGCTCTATCTTCAGAGACGATTCAAGGGTTATCTGGAAAAGGCTGAGAAAAAGCAGAAAGAAGAGGAGGAGAAAGACAGGATCTTCCGCCAAGCTCACGATTGCAGTTTCAGCAACAAGGAACAGATTGAGAAGTCAGAAAAATGCGGCTGCTTCAGCTGCTGCGAAATCTTCACGCCATCCGAAATCACAGATTACTTCCCTGATGAGCCGCCTACAGCCGAATGTCCCTTCTGCCATATCGACTCCGTAATAGGTGATGCCTCCGGCTTCCCTATCACCAAGGATTTCTTGAAGAAAATGAAGAAGAGATGGTTCTAGGCAAAACAAGAAAAATCGCCCTAACTACCTGTTTTTATACAGTTAGAGGGGTGCTATTAATAAAAAAGAAGCAGGATGGAAGACTGGTCCACCCTGCTATTTTTATTAGAATACCTTTACAAAACGGTCGATATCGATAGAAAGACCTACTGAGAAGGTGCGACCGGTGGTCATCGCCGAACTCCAATAATAGTTCTTTGGCGTATAACCGAAAAGATTATCTACCGTGAAATTCAGATTGACGGCATCCAGAAATCGCTGCTGAAGCGTGAACTTCCACAACTGATAACTGCTGTCATGCTTCTTGATGTTCGTATCAGGAGCAGACAGGTATCTGCCTGACAAAGCGGCATTGATGCGATAGAACGAACAGAGCTGACGATCGTAGTCGAGACGCCAGGTTGCAGAATGCGGACGAGGCTGGGAGAACTGGGAATCTACACTTCTGCCACCCACATGGAGATAACTGTAGTCGAGTTTCACACCGAGTCCCATATCCGAACGGTACTGGGCACTGAAGTCGATGCCGCTCACCTCTACTCCATCCTCGTTGCAATAACGCGAAGCCACATCCGGCTGACCGGTTCCCGGGATATAATCGGCATAATCCTCGGTAGTGATGCGCTTATCATACTTATTATAATAGCCCATCAGGGTAAGACTATACTGACCGGTAAAGAAGCCAGCATTCTTCACCCTTCCGGTATGCTCCAGCGCCAGGTTGTAGTTGTCGCTCTTCTCCGGCTTCAGATCCGGATTACCGTAAATCATCTGCATACCTGCCATATCAAAGTTCATATACATCTCCTTGAGCGTTGGGGCACGGAATCCGCCGGCATAGTTGGCACGGATGGAGAACCCCTTCCACTTGGTCATCAGAGCCAGACGACCGGTAGTAGCATGCTGGCTGGATGCAGAGAAGTAATCATGACGAAGACTTGCCACGATGTTCAACCACTGCAAAGGATTGTAATCGAACTGGGCGAAGGCATCACATGAATTCTGATTCTTTGATTCATTATCCTCAAACTGATAGGTGGTAAGATAATCGTTCAGGAAATCTGCACCTACCGTCAATGTATTCTTGCCGAAGATATGGGAATAGAGGGCACGGACGGTGTTCTGACGGTTGGTATAATCGTGGTCGTGAGTACGCTCATCATTCACATATCGAGCCTTGTCATACTGGTCGAAGCCGTAAGAAATCTCCAGATTATCATTCCCCGAAAGATTCATCACGGTCTTCAGTCCGGCAGAATAATCCATGTAATGATCATCATAGTTGCTGCGCTTGCTGATACGATTGAAATAACCGCCACGACCTATCAGTTTTACCTTATCAGAGAGCTTGTAGGTAAGACGCTCCTTCACATTGAAGGTCTCTCCACCATAGATATGGAGGATGTTGGATTCTGTATCGAAAGGACTGGTGAGCTGAACCTCATCCGATGTGGTGCGCTGGATGCTGGTCTGCGAATTCCATTTTCCGGCATTGAAGCTGAAGCTTCCACCGTGGCGCCACTCCTTGTTGAAGTCGTTGTAGCGGGTATTGACATTGGCAGTCCAAGGTTCGCTGTTTTCACGGGAGATGATGTTGACAACTCCGGCTACGGCATTGGCACCATAGAGCGCCGAAGCAGCACCCTTTACTATCTCGATACGTCCTACATTATCCAAGTTCAGACGACTATAATCTACATTATCCATGGTTTCACCAGCCAATCGCTCGCCATCTACGAGGAAGAGCACGGCGTTTCCACCGAAACCATTCATATTGAGAGAAGTCTCCTGATTCATGGCATAGCCGAATTCCAGACCCGGCATCTGCTCGGTGAGGAGGTCCTGGATATTGGTAGCATCTGCAATCTTGATATCATTGGCGGTAATCAGACGGGTTACCACAGGAGCATCCTTCAAAGCCTTCGGAGTTCGGGTTGCGGTAACTACCACCTGATCGAGGGCTGTAGCATCCGGTTGAAGGCGAAGCACATGCTGCTCACCTTTTCTCTCATCCGCTTTCAGTACGAAGGTCTGAGTCTGATAGCCCACAAAGCTCACCTTCACTCTCACCGCTCCATCCTTGCTGTAAGGAATGCGGAAATATCCGTCTTCATCAGTTGTTACCCCACTCTTTGCATGCAAAATCTGGACGGTAGCACCCGCCAGAGGTGCGCCCGAATCATCGAGCACCCTACCCACGACATCGCCCTGGGTTTCGGCTTTCAGATTCAGGCACAATCCGCAAAGGATCAGGAATAGTGCGAATATCTTTTGTTTCATCGACAATTACTTCTTTGTTGCATTTGAAGAACAGTTCATGATAAAAGGCATTTTACCATACTGTAAAACAAAAGTAATCTGCATTTTACCATCTTTTATAGTTGCTTTTATAGCAGTTTTAGAAAGACCTTTGCCATTTTCCAATGTTTGATCAAAACTGGTTTCAGGAATAGAATAAGTACCATTTGACTCTGTTACAGCAAGATTCTTCACTGTAATTGAAGGTAAAGCCATAGGTGCAGATCCAAATGCAGGAAGGATGATATTTACATGACTATCATCAACTTTTTCCAACTTAAAAGTTGCATTCTCCAATGGGTCCATATCACCCTGACCTGCCAAAGCAATAGACATTGTTTCACCAACGTAAGTACCAACAACCTGTTCTGCTGTTGCTGAAGAGCCAGCACCATTATTGTCATCATCATCACTGCTGCAAGAGCTGAATGCTACACACATAGAAACCAAAGCCAACATCATGGCCATCATTGTCTTAAACTTTTTCATTTTTCTTTATTTTTCTTTTAGTTACAATAATATTTTCTGTTTGAGGGGATTTGCAATCCCCGATTATTTATCTTCCGGAACATAGATGATTTCGCCATTCTCCAGCTGGTAAGCAATGCCTACCTTCTTTCCCTTGTTGCCCGACTTCTTACTCTGGTCTTCAGAAGGAGTATAGCGATTTATCTTCTGTCCATCCTTGGTAATGATTTCCATATTCTCCTTGCCAGGGTTCTTCACCATCGTGAAGTTATCCTTGCTGAACATTTCCGTCATATTATAGCGCGAAACGAGTGCCACCATCAGGGCAAGGGCAAACACCATCGCCACATCGAAGAGGTTGCTCACTACGCTCATGGGATCATCATCCTCGCCATCATGCGAGAGACGACTTCTACGTCTTTGTCTCATAAATTATTACTATTGAATTCTTCACTCTTCGTTATTCACTCTTCACTTACAAGGTCTGCCATAAACTCGAGGTTGCTCATATCCTCGGTGTACCAGCGGTTCTTGGTCTGCTTGGTTACGAAACCGATGGCTGCAGAGAACAATCCCACTACGGTGGTAGCGAAAGCCACCTGCATATTGTAAGCCATCGAAGCAATATCACCGGTAGAAAGACCTACCAGGGCAGGACCCATCGGAATCAAGGTACCCATCAAACCGAGCATCGGACCCATCTTCAGGAGTGTAGAAGGAAGAGAAAGATCCTTCTCAACAAACTGGGCATACTGGTCGAGGATGCGGTTTACCTGCGCCTTGCTCTGACGGTTGTCCACGAGTTTCTTCATATAGGAAACGATGACAGCCTGCTTGTTCTTTGGCAAGCGATCGCCCAGGGTATCGATGTTATCGAGCGTCAGAGTGTTCATCTGTTCACGAATCTCCGCCCCCGATTTGCGCTTTACAAGATACTGTCCGAAGAAACCTCCGAGGAGCAGCAAGGCTCTGAGGAAGAAGAAAATCAACAAAATAATCACAGGAACCAGCATGCCTGTGGAAATCCAAAACAATACGTCTGATATGTAATTCATCTTTTTTATAATGTTAAATGTTGAATGTTGAATGTTAAGTTGGGGCTTGCGCCTTTACAGTTTCTGTGATAAGCGCTGCATCTTGATGCGATAGCAGCCCCATCCTATCGCCATTCCTACGATGACGATGGCGATGACGCCGAGAAGCGAGAGGGCATCAAAACTGTTGAATCCTGCCACCGCAGTCCTGCCATTCACCGTACCGATGATGCCCATCAATCCGAGCAGCACCTCTACCAGGAAAAGCAGTTCCAAGCGGATTGGTCGCTCCGGCAAGAGCCATCTCAAACCGTAGGTGAATACCGGAGTCAAGACCAGCAGCACTACGGCAAGCACCCATGCCACTACCTGGAACGATACGCCAGGAAGCAGAAAGATGGTCATCACCAGAACGCTGAACAGCACTGGGAAAACCAGCAAACCCGGGAAATACTTCAGGAAGATGAAGAACACCCATTTGCGGCGACTCACATGTTCCGAAGTCTTCAGATCTACGTGGTGCACACAGAAAAGCATCGTGAGTGCCACGTCGATACTCAGCAGCACCGCCATATCGAGCATCAGCTTCTGGTCGGCTATCCAAGCCACAATCTGCGTCTTCGACTGCTCGATGGCAAGTGGCCAGGTCATTCCCACGAAGAAGGCTACGAGCACCGAGATGATCATAATCTCCTTCACTCCGTGGAAGGTCTGCTTCAGCACAAAACTGAAGCAAACCAATATCATCATTACTAAAACTAATGTCTCCACTTTTTTTAAAATGTTGAATGTTAAATGTTGAATGTTGAATTATTCTTCACTCATCATTTTGCGACGACGTCGCAAATATACGGCGAGCACAACGAAAGCTACGATGACGATGACACCTACTACGATGCCGCTCACCACAGTGGTGGTCTTCTGAGCATCCTCATTCAGCGTCTCCTTCTTCATCACCATACCCTTGTCGCTGCTGTTCTTCGCAGCCTCAGCATCGCGGATCTGCTCTACATTCTGCTGATATTCCTTGGCAGAAGCAGCATCGGTCTTGCTGGCTATATAGTTGCGCAGCTTGGCATTGTCGCAGACGAAACCGGAGCATGAAGGCTTATACTTGTTCACGGTCTCGGTATGAAGCTTGGCGATGTCCTTGAGCTGCTGAGGAGTAGCCTTCCACATTCCCTTGCGGGCACTCTCCATCATCACGGCGGTCATCTCCATCAGCGCTGCCGGATTCTGCTTGTCGAAGAACTCCTTGGTGCCGAGATTGTACTTGTCCTTGACATATACATTATAGATCTCGTCCCACATCTCCTTGTCGATTGCCTTTGGCTTCATCACATTCCAACCATAGGTATTGGTTACGATTTCGGCGAATGTGCTGGCACTGCTGGCTCCACCCTTCATCTTCTCCTTGATATAGGCAGGGTTGAAGATGGTGGTTCTGCCCTCGATGCCGATAGCCTCCTTCACCTCCTGCATTCTCATATTGCTATGGTTGCGATAGTCGGCGAGATAAGCATCCGGATCTTTACCGGTTACGTTGCGGACTGCGAGGTTCATACCTCCCATGAATTCATATACGTGGTCAAGACTCAAAGCACCCCAGGTGTTGCTCTGTCGTGGCTGAATCACCACATCAGTACGGGTCAGCGCTGCCTCGAAAGCAGCCTTGCGAACGGTTTCCCAGTTCTTCTCATCACCGTAGTAGGCACCCATATTGTTCATATAGACCTCGGCAATCTGACTCTCCTTATCCCAGCGGTCGCCTGCGGTTACCATCTCCTGGATACCGGTACCATAGTTGCCGTTTACGCCACCAAAGACACGATACATACTAACCTCGCGGGCCTCCTTTGGCGACATACCCTTCTCTACGAGCACTCTTTCGGATTCGGTAACACCGGCTTTCACCAGGTTGTCGTACTTGTCACCCTTGGCATTTGCCGCCATCTCTATCGCCTTGTTGATGAGGAAGAGACGGGATGCAGCCAGGTCGCGGAGCTGACCGGAAGTCTGAACCACGACATCGATGCGAGGACGGCCCAACTGCTTGGATGGGATGAGACGCAGATCGGTAACACGACCGAAGGCATCTCTTACCGGTTCTACACCGAGCATATAGAGAATCTGAGCGATGGTAGCACCCTCTGTTTCGATAAACTCACTACTCCAGAGCGTGTAGCTTACCTTACGAGGATATTCACCCTTATGTCGCTCACAATACATCTTGATGGTATTGTCGCAAAGTTCCTTCGCCTTCTCCCAGGCATCCTCCGAAGGTGTATTCTCCACATTGATGGAGAAGAGGTTTCTACCGGTAGGCAGGGTGTTCGGATTCACAATCAGATCACCACCAGGAGATGGAGCGGTAAAGCCGCCATTCAGGGCATTCATCAGAGAAGACATCTCGTTGAACGGACTCTGACGGAGCGCCTCCGAATACTTGCCCACATTCTGCAAGGCATGCTCTACGGTAGTAATCGCCTGAGCCAGATGAATCTGCTGACGGGTATATTTAGGTGCTTTCGACATCATCATACCCTTATCTTTAGAAGATTTCTGAGGTGCTTTGCCCTTGCCGGCTTTCGCCATCTTCGCCTTCTTCTGATCCTCCTGATACCATTTCTGTCCCTTCTTGATGGCTTCCATCATCTTGTCAGGGAAGTGACCGGTCTGCTCCATCTTCTCAAAAGCCTCACGACTCATCTGCGGAATCTTCTTCTTATGAGAAACCTTGGCAGCACGGAGCTCGCTTACCGTACGGTGGTCCACCTTCTTCGGCTTCGCCTCCTTCGCTCCACCCATCTGGTCTGCCATCTGCATCATCATCTGGATAGGATCTGGAGCAGCCTGCATCGCCTCTACCTTACGGGCCATCTGGAGTTCGGCAGGAGTGATTCCTACATAACGGCAGATGTATTCATCAGAAACCGAGGCTGAACCCAGAAGCTGGGTCACGGTATTGCGTGCCTTGCTCAGATAGAGACGGTCGAAAAGCTGCTTGTGCTTCTCCACACCCTCCTGAGCACGACCTTTCAGTTTATCTACTGCCAGCATTCCGTAGGCAATAGGATCTGTAGCCATCGCATAGACACTGGTGCGGACATCATCATTATCGTATGGCACACCCAGAGTATAGAGCTTGCCGGTAATCTTCTCATTAGCCAACTCTTCTGCATAGTTCTCTACTCTCGCAATTTCATCTGCAGAATAAGGCTTGTTCATCTGCTTGGCATCGAGCCCCAGTTCACGGGCGATTCCCATCTTCACGGTCAGCGCCTTCACCTTGAGCGACTGTTCGGCAGATGCCTTCTTCTCGTATGACTGGATGGCATCGCTCAACTGCTTGTAGGTCTGTCGCAACTCGCTCTCCTTGAAAGGAGGAGTGAGATAGCTCTGGGTCTGGGCATAGGTACGGCGCTTGGCAATCATCGCCTCTCCCACATTGCCGATGGTATATATATAAAGATGTGGAACCACACCAATCAATCGGTCACTCCAGTCGTCGCTGCCGAGTGCCACCTGCTTTCTCGGAGTATATTCCAGCGAGCCGTGGGTTCCGAAATGGATGAGTGCATCGGCACTGAAACCATAACGTGCCCAGAGATAAGAGGCAACATAGGTGTAAGGAGGTGCCTGGTCGGTGCCATGCACAATCTTGAAGGAGTCGCCTCCCACACCTGCCATCACCTGTGGAAGCAGAGCCACATTACCGAACTGCAGTCTTGCCACAGCCAACTTACCGTCATCGGTAGCCATATATTTGCCTGGGAAGGAACCATAGAGCTGGTTCATCTCCTTGATCATCTTCTTAGACAAAGCCTTCTGGGTCCATCCGGCAAACTGCTGGGCAGTAACCAGGGCTGGATGTCCAGACTTCAGGAACTGGGTATAAGCACCCTCGGCATAGGTTCCGAAGACGGCACCCTGAGCCTGGATCATCTTTGCCAGTTCCTGAGGATTGGCTGGCAACTTGCCTACATTGTATCCCTCATTCTTCAAGCGAACCAGGAGATTGTAGAGCGATGGAACCACTTCCATTCCCGAAGCGGTAAGTGCATTCTGACCGGGTCCCTTGAAGTAGAAGATGGCGATGCGCTTGTTGCTGTTCTTCTTGTTCTTCAGATTCACATAGCCCTGCACGCTCTCTACGAAACTCTCCATTCTGTCAGGGATGCCGTAAACCTCCTGCAAGCCCTCCTTGTTGATGCGCTGTCCGAAAACCACGTATGGACAGATGGCACCATCAATCTCCGGAGTCACGATGCTCTGCGACATGAAACCGCCATTCATTCCCTGCTTGTCGTTCTCCCAATCGGTGGTCAAGCGGTTGATATTAAGAGGTGAGAACAGTGGAATATTCTTCTGCTTCAGAAACTCTACGAAGTAATCGCCCAGTCTGCCATGCGCCATATTTACTACGGCATTCGCCTGAATACTGTCGGCATGATGACCGGCGATAAAGCTCTGCAGCTGGTTGATGCGATACACCATGAATCCCTTCTTCTCGAAAGCCTTCTCCATATCAGGAGCCGCACCCATAAAACCGGTGAGCAAGATGGTAGGAGCACCTTCTTTATATAAACCGTTCTTTGCCAGGAATGCATTGTACTCGCGGATGCTGTTGAAACCCAGCTCATCGCCCTTTTCATCCTTCGGGTCGAAATGAGTCAGGAGATAGTCTGGTCGCTCATCCACACGTTCCGGCTCTGGAGCCATGAACTTCTTTCCGTCGATAAATTTACGGATGTAAGCGAGCATGCTATGATAATTCTTCTTGCTGCCGTTCTCGATGTACTGCATCAGATAATCGGCATCGAAGTTATCTACTGATACGATATTGTTGGCTGGGTTGGTAGCAGCATGAGTCAGGGTTGGCACCTTGTAGGAAGCCTCTTCCAACTGCTTGCGCTGGTTCTCGTCGATTCGGAGACCCATACCATTCACGATAATCATATCGTAATCATCCAGATGATCGAAATCATCGGTCGTGATTTCACTCAGTTTAATCATCGCATTGTCGTTGGCATGCGAAATCTGTCCCAGCGCAATAGCCTGATAGTTGAGGAAAGCGATGCGGGTAGTACCCACCCAGGCAGAGTAAGCCTTCGCCAAACCTCCCAGAACAATCACGGCCAATAAGGCCAGGAAGATGTGTTTCTTTTTAATCTTTCTGATTTTTCCTAATCCTTTTTTCATATCTATTCCTTTTTTCGGGCTGCAAAGGTAAGGCTTATTTAGAAATTGTACAATACCGAGAAATTGTGATTTTCACATTTTTTATACTTAGAAGTTGGTATCAGGTTAAACGCATTGATATAGTCAGTACTAATAAATAAGTAGTGCTTTCAGGACTTTTTCTTTCATTTCAGCCCTCAAAAAGAGGAATTATTCCGAAATATGCAGAAAGAGCGTAATCACCATTACGGCAATCACGCTCTTTCTACTTATAAACATAAAACATTACGAAGATGAAAGAAAAGCTTAGCAAACCTTCTTCTTCCGCTCACAATAGCGTTCGCATTGGGCGCAGATGTCATATCCCAGCATGGCACCCAGGATAAAATCCTCCTCCGGCGTAAGCTGGCATAATGGTTTGGTGATTATCATGCGGATAGCATCCAGACATTCTTTCTTACCAAAGAAGAGATTCAGACGGTCGTTGCCAACCGGCTGGATGATATAATCAATGTTCTGACGCTCTAATCTTGTTATGGCAAAAGACTCATATTTCTTGTTGAAGGTGTAGAGCACCAGACGGCGCACGCCCTTCTTATATTCATAAATATGATTCATCAGAACCTTCAAATCTACTGGTGTTGCGATTTCCTGCTGCATACTATCCGAATTTATCTGTTTTTAAACCAAGAATCAGAGAATTCCATCATTCTCCAATTCTTGAAAAATATTTTTGTAAAATTATAACGCTGGTTTGATAGCCTCAATCCAGGCATCGATACGCTCCTCTGTCTTGTCGTCCTCGTTCACCTCGTCGAGTGCGAGTCCCAGGAACTTGTCGCCATCAATTGCCTCACTGTCATCATAGGTGTATCCGTCTGTAGAAACACCAGGCAATACGGTAGCACCAGCCTCAACGGCAGCATCATAGAGTTCCTTCATGCCGCCACAGAATGTATCAGGGTAAGACTCGCTGTCGCCACAACCAAACAGGGCCACAGTCTTGCCAGCCAAGCCGGCACTCTTCAATGTCTTCACGCCATCATACCAGTCATCCTGCATCTCACCGGCACCCCAGGTAGAAGTACCGAGAAGAAGATTCTCATGACTTGCGATAGTAGCGTCATCGATGTTAGCTACATCTACAGCTTCCACGCCCAACTTAGAGGCGATGGTTTCGGCAATCGACTGGCATGAGCCAGTAGAAGAGCCATAAATTACGATTGTTGTTTTCATTTGTCTATCTTACTTTTAGTTACATTTATTTTCGGGTGCAAAGATACATCCTTTTTCCATCATCTGCAATACCTAAAAATGATGGTTTCGCAGAAATACCTAAATATGGGGATAGATAAAAAGTTTTAGGACGATTTATCCTAAAACTTCTCTAATTTCAAAAGTTTTAGGACGATTCATCCTAAAACTTTCTTAAATATTCTACTTTTAGGATGATTTATCCTAAAAAAAATAGTATCTTCGCAGCAAATATATAATCAAAGAGCAATGAAATGATATGAAACGAATAGAAAGAACGGAATATCTCAATAAACTGATCGCTTTCAAAGACAAGTCTCTTATCAAAGTGATAACCGGCATTCGCCGTTGCGGTAAATCCACCATTATGGAGATTTATCGTGACTGGCTTAAGAGGCAAGGTGTCAGTGCCGACCAAATCATCTATCTCAATTTCGAGGATTACGACTTCTATGAACTTCGTAATCCACATAACTTATACGCTTATATCAAGCCATTAATTCATCAAGACAAGATGACTTATATCTTCTTTGATGAGATACAACATGTGGAAGATTTCCCTGACATCATCAACAGCCTCAACCTGAAGCCAACAGTAGATCTCTATATTACGGGGTCGAATGCCTATATGCTGTCAAGCGAAATCGCCACGTTACTATCCGGAAGATATGTGGAAATCGCAATGCTTCCCCTTTCATTCAGAGAGTATGTTGAAGGTATCGGAGGAACCGACAATCTTCCCAAAGCCTATACAGACTACATCACAAGGAGCAGTTTTCCATATACCCTTGAACTGGATACTCCCGCAGAAATCAGCGACTACCTGAATGGCGTATATAACACCATTGTAGTAAAGGATATCATGAGCAGGAAGAAGTTACCCGATGTCATGATGCTGGAAAGCGTTATCCGTTTCACAGCCGACAATATCGGCAACATCCTATCCACCAAGCGCATAGCCGACATCATGACTGCCGATGGAAGGAAAATAGACCAGAAAACCGTAGAACGATATCTGACCGCACTCTGCGAAACCTTCTTCGTATATGAAACCAAAAGATACAACATCAAGGGTAAGCAGCTGCTCAAGACATTGGGTAAATATTATCTAGTAGATATCGGTTTGAGAAGAATGCTCCTAGGTTCCCGCTCATTCGATGCCGGCCGCATCCTGGAGAACATCGTTTATCTGGAACTACTCCATCGCCAGCAGAAAGTATATATAGGAAAGATGGATAATCTGGAAGTAGATTTTGTAGCGATTGATGAAAACAATATCACGTATTATCAGGTAGCTGCTACCGTTAGAGATGAGACTACCTTAAAACGTGAATTGGCATCTCTGCAGCAGATCAATGACCAATATCCTAAGTATATCCTTACACTTGATGAAGACCCTACTGCCGATTACAACGGTATCAAGAGAATCAATGCCCTAAGATGGCTGATGGGAGAAATAGGATAGCCTATATTTCCTCAGAGTAACACCATAATATATAAGGCACAAAAATGATAATTCTATGAAAGATTTTGCAGCGATAAATTTCGAAACGGCCAACCAGCAGCGTACAAGTGTCTGCTCGGTGGGCATTGTGATAGTGAGGGATGGCGAGATTGCAGACAGCTACTACAGCCTCATCAAGCCCGAACCGGAATAGATGCCGAAGCCTGTGCCTGGATAGCAAGAGAGCTGTTATAGTAAGTACCAGAACTGCATGAGGGTGTGTCATAAATCCATGACACACCCTCTTCTGTTATTTGTCAATTTCAGCACGTATGAACATACCATTATATCTGTAATAGAGATCGTAGTCAGGAATATCAATTTCATATCCGCCAACCTCTTTTTCAATTTTGTAAGGCTTCAAATCAGGATATTTCTTTGCAATATCCTCAGCTATGACAGTAGGAATAATGCCTACAGGGATCTCAGAGTATTTGCACTCAACACTCGTCCACTCTCCCTTCTCATTAAACTCCACTTTAGAGCCATCACTGAGCAATACTTCATATTCCCAAAAGCCATTATCTTTCTCCTTTTCCACACGGCTGTATGATGCACCAGCAAAATATTGCTTTACAAACTGCTGTGCCGACATCGGCAATGCTGCATAATCAAACTCTTTCTCTTCACTGCTGCATGAAACTGAAAAAACTACAAGTAACATCGCAAAGAATGCAGTAATAAATGTTCGTTTCATTTTCATAATGTTATCATTTAAAATTACTATATTTATACCATAATCTCTAGAACCAATATCTATGATACAGATTCGAAATCTATCAGCCACAAATATAATAGTTTTACTTTAAACTACAATGATTTCAAACTCAAATTAACTGTAATTCAATATTTTTTATTTTTCCATTTGTTCTACTGCCATAGTTCTTAGTTGTTAGACTTATTCAGGTTACAATAGATATTGCATAGATAGAAATTACAAGGTAGACTTTTAGGTTCGGTTTTTGAAAGTGAGTCCTGCTGGCAATGATGCCGGCAGGATTCTGCGTTATAATACTCTAATGCAGACTGCGCTTACTTAAATTCTTCAATCTACGGGCAAACTCAGGTGCAACCTCTATCCTATAACTCATTAAGCAAATCCTCCGCAGGAATAAAATCCATTTTTCCTTCGCGATGAAGCTTCAATTCCGTAAAGGCCTGATTGATACTAGCAAGGGCTTCTTCCAAATAGCTCTCGTCATTAGAAAGTACGCCCAAGCTATTATAAATATCAGTATTCAATTGCATCACATTCATTATCGAATCCTTTCTTTTAGCGATACATTGCGTAGAATTCCTGCACCTTGTCATGAAGCATAGAAGCATGGAGAAGACCATTTCTCCATTCGTCAGGAATATGGCATATTCCAAATTTAGCACCCAGGATAGCTCCTGCTACTGCAGCATTTGTATCCGCATCTCCTCCTGATAAAACAATCTTCAAGATACCCTTTTTATACGAGGTTGCATGCCAATAAGCCCATAGGGCAGCCCCTAAAGTTCTGAGCGTATATCCCATACTCTTTTCATCATCCAGACACAAAGAATCCAGACCTTCATGATATGCCAAGTCAACAAATGGAACGATTCGTTCATCATATTGTTTGGCTATGCCAATCACATCTTCATAATCCAATATCCTGTTTTCAAAGACAAGAGCATGTATGATAGAAGAAACGATAACGCAAGAGCCCACACAGCGTGGATCAAAATGAGTTAGCTTACAGATATTCTCAGCATTACTAGTCACATTTTTCTTCAGAAGTCCTACCACCAAACGCCTTCAAAGAGCAGTAAAATCAGAATAAAACAAAATCTCCTCTCTTGCAAAGACACAAGAGAGGAGAAAGAGTTTCATCCCAAATATTTCTCTATTTACCGCAAATCGATCGAATCCATCCAAAAAGTTCGTTCAAGGCGTAATCACCTGAGTGAGGACGATTCCAAGGCAGCTTGAAGTTAACATCCTTACCCTTGTTTTCAAGCTTGGTAGCCAAGTTGATAGGAATAGGGAACGCCGTGTCTCTGTCTATGGCTCCATGACGGATGTACCAATGAGGTGCAATGCAAGAACCTTCTTCATCCATCATGCACATCGGATTGAGCAACCTTACATTCTCTTCTATTTCCTTGCCAAGAACAGCTTTGGAATTTCCTATGGCTTTTACCAACGAATAGGTGGTAAAGTTAACAGAACTACCCTTGCTATTGCCAAACTCCTCATTTTCTCCACTGGCCTTACTTCCTGCTACTCCTTTACTATCGAAAGCCGGCACACCTTTTAGGGCTGTCTTACTTGCCACATAAAAAAGATACTTATCCAAGTCAAGACCAGTGATGTATTCTCCCTTTGACTTATTTCTCATTGGCATCATCTTAGGACCATCTTTTGGCACATCCATTGGAAACTTCATTTCTCCCTGCTTCTTGCCACCATTCATAGGAGCAATGAACTTCATGCCTGAAGAGAATGAAAATCCAATACTATCTGGTATATCAGCACCATAATCCTTTGCATCCTGAGCACTTGTCATCAAAAGCTGCTTGATATAACCACGATAGTTGTCTGCGTTCAAATCACTTCCATCCTTTTTCTTTAGTCCCAAACTATTGATGTAAGCAGGAAATTGTGCAGCCAACTCCTTAGAAACAGCAACTTGCTCGCTCGTTACAGGTCGAATCTTTTCATCCACACCTCCATACAACCACTCATACGCCATATCCGCATGGTCAAGATCGATGATAGGGCAAAAACAAACTGCCGCAAAAACATCGTCTCTTGTATCAGCTGCTCCCATGGCTTTGAGCATAGGCTCATAAGAAGGATTATTGCCGGTGGAACCCAATAAAGACGACATAGCTCCACCTGCACTTGTTCCATCGGTAATAATATGCTCGGCCTCACCCAGCATATCCCTGTCAAAGAAACGCAGATAGCGAACTGCCGCTTTCAAATCAAGCAGTCCCTTAGGAGCACGACCCGTATAAACTGTCTTTCCCTTCTGTACAATCATAGAGTTTCTACCTCTTGCACCAGGTATAGCTACAACATAGCCTTCTGCCAAAGCTCTACCTGATGCATCACCCTCATCTATCATCCTTGGAGCAGCTGCCATATAGCCACCCACATAATTGGGCATAAAGATAGGAGTGGATTGCGTTGCACCCTCAGGAACAAACACATTCATGTACTGATACGTAGAATCCTCTACATGAGTAACATAATACAAATTTGTGTAAGCAGTATAGTTGACCTTCTTCCCATTAGGAAGGGTAACAGACCCCGCCACGCCTTTCGAAGCATCAAACACCAACTTTGGTGTAGGCTTCTTCGCTGCCTGGGCACATACACAAAGTACCAAGGCCAGCGATGCTACGAAAAACTTCTTCATTGTTACTTGATATATTTAAACGATGCAAAGTTACTTCAAATCCTGAAGAAACAGAACAATTAGCAGTGAAAAATTACGATTTTAATAAATAATAACACTAGTGTCCCGTTAAAACGAGACCGACAATTAGCAAATAAGTTATTAATACTCAAAAGTTTACGGACTTTTTACAGTGTATTCGATTTGATTTTGTATCTTTGCACGCATATTTAAAATACGTGTGCGATGAACAAAGGCAAAACTATATTCTCTCAGATTATGTCACTTATACCAGAACGTGATTTCAAAACTTGTGTAGACCGTTATAAGGGAAACTACAGAGCAAGAAACTTCTCTTGTAAAGACCAATTCTTAGTAATAAGGTGTATAGGTTTCTCACAAACAACATGGAATATGCAAAGAAAGTGATGCACATAGATCAATCGCTACACACTATTTCAAAGAACGTGGGTCTATTCCTTACGGACAAGACTCCTTTAAATGATTTGTTTAACAAAGTTGTTCCAACAGAAGAGACGGAAGATTGGCTATATCCTAGCCTTTTCAGCCCCGACGATTTCTAAACGGGACTGCAGTGATTGCAATATTTTTGCTTTCTGAGCTTGGAATTCATATTCTGTAAGAACTCCGGAATCTCTGAGTTGCACCTATTTTGTCAATTCATCAACAATGAATCCACAAAGAAAGTAAGTAACATTAATATAGTAACAATTTTAAAAAGATAAGATTATGAAGAAGTTCATTTTGCAGCGTTATTCATATTAATAGGATTTAGTTTTTAAAGGTAATTTTATTAAACATTCCCAGTTTTTGACATTTGTGTCATTTTTCGGGAATGAACACACGAAAAGCCATTAACATCTTACTTTCTGGGGCTTACGTTACAAGATTTTGAATGCAAAAGTCCACAAAGGAGCCGATTTATTCCCGATTTTTGTCATTAATGACACTTTTCGGGAACGACTATGATTATAAAAAGAGATTATTATTTACAGCAACTCATATCGAGCAAGTCTAACAATCTCATAAAGATTGTAACTGGAATTAGATAGTGATAAGAAGAAAGATGCATACCTCCGATCTTTACACGAAACAGTGTATCTCAAAGATATAATAGAGAGGAACAACTTGAAGAACAGCGAAGAATTCATGGAGTTGATGCGTGTGATGGCTTCATGTATAGGTTCTCCGTGCAATCCTAGTAAGTTGGAAAATACATTCAAAAGTATAAAGAATGAAACCCTTGACAGAAAAACCATATCCAAATATCTTTCCTACATGGAAGATGCTTTTCTTATAGAGAAGTCAATGCGATATGACATAAAGGGCAGAAAATATATAGGTACACTTTCGAAATACTATTTTCAAGACATCGGATTACGCAATGCCTTACTGAATTTTAGACAAGTGGAAGAGAATCATATCATGGAAAACGTCATATACAATGAGCTTCGTTTACGAGGCTTTTGCGTTGATGTGGGTATGGTAGAGGCAAGGACTGCAAAAGAACGCAAACAACTGGAAGTGGATTTCGTTGCAAATATGGCAGACTGTAGATATTATATCCAATCAGCATTTGCAATGCCTGATGATGCAAAAAGAGAGCAAGAATGCGCTTCATTAAAAAGAATCGACGATTCCTTTAAGAAGATAATCATAATGCGCGATGACATAAAACCATATCATGACAACAATGGCTTTTATATTGTCGGGTTAATGGATTTCTTGCTAAAGCCAGATTTGATGGAACAATTATAGAAATCGGAGAAAGAATCCATTCGTCATGAGTGGACTCTTTCTTTTGAAAATCATAGCTTACCTATTATTACATGGTTGGGTACCTTACATTCCCCAACTTTTTGTGGAATGTTTCCACATACTTTCCTCATGTTCCACACTATCTACTTTTGACACAAAAAACATAAACGTCTGATAATCAACGCATATTATTTTCTCGCTTTTTTTTGGCACACAGATTGTGACTATGAATAGCGGATTCGAAAATGAATCCACAAAGAAAGAAAGTAAGTAACATTAAATAGTAACAATTTTAAAAATATACGATTATGAAGAAGTTTATGTTTGCAGCTATCGCAGCTATGGTAATGGTTTCAGTAAGCAACGTTTTTGCATCAAGCAGAATGGTAGGTAACGCAGAGGTAGCACCTGTTGATACCGTAGCTCCAGATGCTCCTTCAGATACAACAGAAGTTGGCACTCCTATCCAGCCACAGGCTACCACTGAGGATTCTACTCAGCAGGAGACACCAGCCGAAACTACTACAGATACTCCTGTAGCAACAGAAGAGAACACCCAGGCAGAGCAACCAGCTACTGTTCAGGAGACTCCACAGGAGAATACTCAAGAGGAGACAACTCAGCAGCAGGAGTCTGCAGAGACAGAGCAGCAGACAAATGCTGAATAAGAAATCACAAGAGAGTTCTATTAAGTTCAATTGAGTTCATTTTGCAATCGACATATAAGAAAAGCGTAGAATCCTGCTGGCTGTAATACCAGCAGGATTCTGCGTTATTATTACGCATTGATAAATTTTTGTGTTAAATTCGTAAAAAATACTTGGAAGATAACTGAAAAATGATTACCTTTGTATTAATTAATGTAAGAATGAGTTTTATGCATATACTGAATGAACAGACACGAGAAACATTAAGTCGGAAGTTAGGAAAAACTTACGATGAGATATTGCAGATGAGTGCGGAAGAGTTAGATGCACTTGTCGAGGTTCGTTTTGGCAAAAAACTAACTCCAGCATTCTCTCTCAAAAACATGGTTAATAGAGGGTCTGTCTATTTGTTTTTCAAACGTTTAGTTTCAAAAAATGATATAGACAAACGTTTAGCACGAATTTAAAATGGATAACAGCCCCATTAGCTGCAGCTTTTTTCTTTCCCATCTTCCAGATAATCTCTGCAGCCTTCTGTGGATTCGGAGTATAGTCGCCAAGAGCCATTACATTATATGTATGCCGACCAATTCCCATGCCTCCGTTCATCATCCATTCCTTAAACCTTCTGGCAATATCAAGAATATCTACCTTTTGACAAGCCACAAAGGAATCTAAGATGCATAGCATCATATCAGTATCATCTGTCCAGTCGCCTCTTTGCCAACGACGACGATGATCATCCTGCACGATTTGTGAATAGTCCTCTATCCCATTAGGATAAAACGATTCACCTCTTGCTTGGACATAAACTCCGTGCTCAGTCCCAAGGCATCTCCTACAGTTTGTCCGAAGATGGTACCGAGGAATCTTTCTTTTAAAGTTTCATTTTCCATATTTTTTCTATTCATACAACCAACAATCGTAAAGTCATCCATATCTGGCAATAGTGCTGTACCGATTACACAACTTCACTTTTTAACGACATCACTTATTCCCTTTCATGCTCCTTCAGATACAACTATATGTTCTGCGGAACCATGATGCGGCTGAGGAAGCAGCCAGCATGTACACTATGATGGGATGCAGCAAGCTGACTGGTGTTGACTTCCGAAAATGGACAACCTACTTCTTGACTCATATACATGAGTATGATAATGATTATTCGAAAGACTTGGCTGACTTCCTGCCACTGAGACAAAGAGAGAAGGGAATTCTGTAATCTCCCTCTGAAATTCTTGCAACTTCTTCTAAATTTCTTTGAATATTCTATCTCCAAACCGGAAAATTAATTCTTGTTTAAGATTGTCTGGGAATTTGCATCTATAAAATGCACTATCACCTATGCTAGCAACACTAGAAGGGATGACTATCTCTGACAGAGAATCACAACAAGAAAATGCATCTTTACCTATGCTAGTAACACTAAAAGGGATGACTATCTCTGACAGAGAATCACAACAAGAAAATGCACTATCACCTATGCTAGTAACACTAGAAGGGATGACTATCTCTGACAGAGAATCACAACAAGAAAATACACCTTTACCTATGCCAGTAACACTAGAAGAGATGACTATCTCTGACAGAGAACGACACCATGAAAATGCATGATCACCAATGCTAGTAACAGTAGAAGGGATGACATACGATTTTATATTTTGATTTCTGAAAGAAATAATTCTACTTTTATCCTTATTGAACAAGATATCATCTTCAAAAACAAAATTAGGAGATAAACATTCTAATTTGCCATTCCATTTAGCAAACGGATTACCGTTTAAGCAAATTACGCTTTTAGGAATGGATATATATTTCAACGAGGAACAACCACAAAATGCTCTATCACCTATGCTAGTAACACTAGAAGGGATGACTATCTCTGACAGAGAACGACAAAAAGAAAATGCCCAATCACCTATGCTAGTAACACTAGAAGGGATGACTATCTCTGACGGAGAATCACAAAAATAAAAAGCCAAATCACATATTATCCTTGTACCCTCTTTAACAGAATAAGCTCCAATTAATACTTTTGGAGCTCTCAACAATTTTCTTCCATCCTTGCTATATTTCACTCCCCATTCATCAACAAAAGCTTCTTTTAACTCTTCTTCTGTTGGTTTTGTCGATAAATCTTCATCCATCAAAGAAGTTATATTAGGCTTTTCGCCAATAAACAATCTAAAAGAATATGCTGAAAGCTCCTTTCTCGCCAAAGCAAGCATGAAAAGAGAGTAAAGTGTGCAGAAATCCTTATCACACATCAATTCCTGCAGGGCAGATATTACCTTGCTATTTGAAGGATTGCGATAATCATTTTCTGAGAAGAGAAGTCTGTCTGAGGCACCATAGATATCTAACAGAGTAGATTTCATCGAGATAGCCTTCAATGACAAGGCGATGCTTGCCAATGAAAAATCATCTATTGTTTCATCGAAATCATCCATAGTACGCAATGGGTGACTGAAATCCTTGGTACCGACAGTTGGAGATTTGCAACCTTTCATAGAAGACACAAACATTCCATCATAATCCACCAATGTAAGAGAGCCATCAGGACGTACAATGATATTATCTGGCTTGATGTCGCCATGAGCAAAAGATTGAGTACGGAGCCAAGCAGCCATTTTGCCAAAGCGATAACAAAGCATTGACATGGCATATTGGTTACAATAGTTTGATGAGATATAAGTTTCCATCGTCTCCCCTTCTACCCAATCCATCAACAATACAGGAAATTCATCCTCCTCGCATTGACTGTCCACGAAGAGTTCCTTCTCCATATACTTTACAGAAGTAATATATGGAGAATCAACCATATCCAATTCATCCGCAATCTGACGATAGGCATCAGCTCGCCCTTCCTGTTCTTCCGTAAAACACTTCAGGGCATAATATTTCCCGGTACTCTTGTCCAGCATCTTAAACACCACGGCAAAAGCACCACTACTGCGATATGGCTCTCCGTGATCATCTAGTACGGGAGTCAGGTAAGCCAATTGTTCTAGATTATCACCAGCATCTTGAATGGCCTTTACATATTCTGATATTAATGGATACTGCATATTGTGTACTGTTATTTTATCTGCTTCTACAAATTTTAATGACAACAAATAGGGGCATAAAGAAGATTGACGTTAGCCTTTGAAATAAACCAGCGTAAAATCATCCATATCTAAGATTCCTTTCAAATTCAGTTCTTTCAAATATAGTTCAAACCGACTGTTAGATGATGTTGCATCTAACAAAGATTGGAGCACATCCTTCCAAAAATCAAACTTCATAGTCTCTGCTGTTTTCAAAAGTTGGGAATTGCCAGATGCTTTTAGATATTCTTCAGCAAGTTCCTCACCATATTCCTTGATTTTTGTCAATTCATACATCATCATGATATAATGCGATAAGGCATCACTGGCAACAAAGACTACCGAAGATTCTTCCAAATCAAAGTCACCACATCTGAAACCTTCCTCTTCTAGAGGGTCTTTACAGCTAACCAACCTGGGAGGATTGCTAAAATCTGACAATTTTGTAAAACTGTGTTCCAAGACACCAGTTTCTTTGCTATAATGGAAGACTACGCTATCACCGTATGCCATCCATTTACATTTCTTATCCCCTATTATCCATGCCGCAGCAATCGTAGCACAAGAACCTTCGTTATAGAACTTATTCAAAAGAATACCATCACCTTCTTTTGCTCTTTCCTCATGCTCATTATAAAAGGTCTCCCAAATGCCATCTACCCATTCGTCAAGTTCTTTAAAGGAAACGATAGGTTTATCTTTTGGAAGATGTTTTACAAGATACTTCGACCATTCATCAGCAAACAAACCGCAACCTCCAGCCCCATCTGATACCGCTATGCAGGTATCAGATGAGAAGAAGGAATCCTCGTTTGCTACATGATCATTCCATTTTGCTATGCTTACACCTCTATTCATATACATTATAGGTTTTGATTAACGAGCATACTCGACAACGTACCAATCTTCATCATTTTAACCAATCGTTCCATACCGGTGTTCACACCCATAGCATGATAACGAATATCTGTTTGCTTATCACCAAAGATGGCACGAATCTGCTCATTGTAGTTGAGAGGCAAGAGACTTGACATATTATAAAGTTTCTCACCATATCCATTTCCGTTCAATTCATCTACAGTTGCAGGGAACACTACTGATTCTGCATGTCCAGGTATAACGTGAATATTGAAGAATAATACATTACCATCATTGGTAAACATCGACTTCAACTGATTAGCAAGTTGTTGCATTTCATCATGCGAGGTTCCGTTATATTCACCATCAGTAATATTGATAATTGTAGGAGGATAACAATCCTTGTCGTGATGGTCTTTCATCCAGCTTTCGAGCAGACCTTCTGCACGTTTGAAAGCCTTATCCATGTGTGTCCAACTACCATCATGGCGAGCTACCATCCATTGTTTCTTCTCTACTTCTTTGATGGTTATACCCTTACGAGTACGCACCTCTTCCTTCACCATTTTCTTTTGGTAAGGATTATCACGAATCTCTTCAGGAGTAACAAAGTCTCGTCCTTCAAGATTGCCATTCCAGGCACTATAAGCCTCAGTGCCATAACCTATCATGGCAATATCAAAGTAATGACGAGTCTCATTATTCTTCACACATCGCTCCACCAACTCGTTGATTTGGGCATTTACGATACGGGCTACGGCCTCAGATAAAGTCATATCCTCACCATTAAAGGTGGTGATTCTACGCATAGATACACTTTGGTCAACCAAGAAGATGAATGCCGTAGGATGTTCACGATCAACACGAGCCGTATATGCATTCTTGCTCTACAACATCTGTGGCTGGCTTGGGATTGGAATACCAAAGTTGCCGATGTTCTTGATATACTTCAGAGGAATGGTGTTCTTTACCAATATCTCCGCCTGATAGAATGGCTGCTCATCCACATCGAAATCGAAGTGATTACGAGCCTTGATAGTTTGGAAGTGAATCTTCTTGAAATCCTCCAGACTTCCACCCACATGAGCACCATTTCGCACAGCATTCCTGTCTGCATATTTGGTATTCTCATCATAAATCACCTCAGGGTCTATCTCCAGAATGACAGGGTTAGAAATTCTGCCCTCATTCATTGCCACATACATCATTGGATGGTTCATGGTAAAGCTGACACGAACATAATGTTCCAGATTATCACGCTTATCCAACGACCAGGATGGAGAACCTGGTCCTCCACCTCCTGGTTTAGGAATATTGATACCACGTTCCTCACAATCCTTCCAAGAATAGAGTCCTCCATTCTTGATAATATTCTCCAAGTTATCACGGTCTGTGAAGTGATAGAGCTTGGTGATATGATTTTGTTCGAGGATATTCTTAAAATCCTCCCAGTTACTTCTTCTGTTCATTGTTTTTGTCCTCCAATAATATATGTATGTTAGAATAACGTTAGTTGCTTTGGTTCTATTGTCTGCGGTTTACACATTTTATCACCAAAAGGATATAGACCTTCTACGTATGCCTTGATTAGAAAGGCATGCGAAAGAGGCTTCTTCGGGTCATCCACATCACAATTTGTATTATAATCCAAAAGTACGATTGTCTTAGTTTGGCTAGCCTCTCGTAATCTTTCGATAATACTTTGAACCTTATGTTCAAGTACCCACCTGTAAGTAGGGATATAAATCAGCTTTCGAGCCTCAATATATCCGAGCAGTTCTGTTCCGTTTACTCCTTTACGATGTCCAAGTGGCTTACCAAACTTGCGAACAGTTCTCTTGATATTCTTCATCGACTCGTTCTTAAACATTTTCATATCTACGTCATCCGATTCAAATACCTTCAGCCCTTGCCACACAGCCTCAACACATGTAGCAGTAACACCCTCGCTGAATGGCACAGGTATTCCACCATGCGGATAAAAAGGACTCAACTTTATCAAATCATCTTCCGCATGGCTTGTCACATCTGCAATGATTGCATCGGGATATTTCTTCAAGATATTCTCCTGCTTCTTTCGCTTAGATTCAATCAGTATCATAGTTGCATTCTTATTTTTTCAATATCTTTTTTATTATTACAAAAAGCAAATAACCACCCAATAAAATTATTCCAGCATAAATAACAAAACCTATAATCATAAATATAACCGATGAACTTGCCATAAAAAAGAGGAACACGTTTAAAAACAACTCCTCGTCTATGAAATACAAAGCAAAAAAAGACAACACTGCCAATAATGCTAAAATTTCTTTTATCGGGTATGAGTTTTCTGATTTCTGAGATGTCAAATCAATCAAATCATAATGAGTATTAGAAGTTAAGTGCTCTTGCAATTGTCTACTTGAACATACAGCAGATATCGCCCTTGCTTTTAGGAAATCAACTTTCTCCAAGGTAGTATCTTTTGTAGGTTCTTTCACACAACTAATTAACAAATTATCATAATTTTGGCGATTTTCAGCCAACCGTAAACAAGTTTGTAATTTTTTAATTTCCATATTTTTGATTTTAGACAGTTTCTTCCATAGATTTATTTTACATAACTTATTATAATCATTTACAGAAAAGAGCAATCTATCTGCTGCACCATATTCATCAAGCAAAGATGGCTTCAAAGAGATAGCTTTCAATGACAAAGCAATACTAGCCAAAGCAAAGTCATCGATGGTTTCATCAAAATCATCAACAGTTCTCAAAGGATGAGAAAAGTCCTTTGTACCAATTGTTGGAGACTTCTGTCCTTTCATCGCTGGAACAAACATACCATCATAATCCACCAAAGTCAAACTTCCATCAGGGCGAACCATAATATTATCTGGCTTAATATCTCCATGAGCAAATGGTTGAGAGCGAAGCCAAGCTGCCATTTTGCAAAAACGATAGCAAAGCATAGCCATAGCATAATTGTCTTGATAGTTTTCAGCAATGTAACTTTCCATTGTTTCTCCATCAATCCAATCCATCAGAAGGACTGGAAACTCGTCCTCCTCACAACTGCTATCTACGAAAATTTCCTTTTCTAAGTACTTCACAGAAGTAATATAAGAGGAATCTAAGAACTCCAACCCATCAGCAATCTTACGATAAGCTTCAGCTCTACCTTCCTGCTCTTCAGTAAAGCACTTCAAGGCATAACATTTCCCCGTTTGTTCATCCTTCATTTTGAACACGACGGCAAAGGCACCACTGCTACGATATGGTTCACCATGATCATCTAGCACGGGTACCAAATGAGCCAACTCATCAAGATTGTTACTAGCATCTTGTATGGCTCTAACATATTCTGATATCAAAGGATATTGCATAACTACTATATATATAAAGAGCCCACCAAGTGGGCTCTAACTAAGGAACTACTCAATTAGGATAAAATCACCACTTTCAATACACTGATGAGCGTCCCTATCATCTGCGGCATCTCCATGAGGAGCAAAAGGACAATAGTTAAGAACATCTCTTCTGCCGCAATTACAGCAAAAATAAAATCTTCCTTTTTTCATATTTTTAAAAATTTTACGCACTCCACCATAACGGCTTTGTTTCACGCCACAAAAATACGACGTTTTTGGTATGCTACAACATAAAAAGAAAACTATTAAGACTTTTAAATAATCTGCACATAATTTTATATGATAATAGTCCACCTCTACATTCTGCAACATTAAAAGCTGCATTAACTTCATTACCGACATCATAGTTACCATTCAAATATATCTTTACCAAAACGCTCTATTAAATTCAATTTTGTTACTTCATCCAATGAAGTGCAATCTACAAACGCACTTTTTTTAATTATCTTAAGACTGTTTGGTATATTTATTTTCTTCAACCTTTTACAGTTTGCAAAAGCTACTTCATCAATTTCTTGCAATCCTTCAGAAAGAATTACCTCTTCCAACAATATTGAATCTATAAAAGCTTGGTTTTCAATTTTCTTCACATTACTCCCCAATTTTATCTTTTTCAACCTTGAGCCTCCAAACGTACCTGACTTTATGACAGAGACTCCTTCTGCCTCAAATTCCGTCAGACCAGAACAATAAAATGCACCACAACCTATTTCTTTTATGGCATTTGAAAAATTTATATAATTTAAATTAGCACAACTTGTGAAAGCATCATTCCCAATAGTATGACATGTCGCTGGCAATTGAACTTTTCTTATATATTCATTGGCTTCAAATGCATACTTTTCTATAATTTCGATTCCTTCCCTCACGTTATATGAAGACATATAGGCTCTATAAGAGATTAATCTTTTATCATCCATTAGAGCACCAGCATTATATGAAAAATTAGGAGATAGACATATTAATTGCCCATCCCATTTAGAGAAAGGATTGCCTTCCAAAACTTTTACAGAACGAGGAATAGTTAAGCGTTCCAACATATCGCAGGATTCAAAGGCTCCATCTCCTATTTTTTCCAAAGCATTTGGCAAAAATATTTTTGCCAAATTACGACATTCAACAAAAGCTCCAGCCTTAATCTCTTTTGTATGAACGTCTATTACATACGAATCCAATGTAAAACTATGGGCATTTAACAAAATTCTTTTATCTGCACTATATTCAACCCCAAACTCATCAAAAGAGGATTTTTCAAAAAGTTTCGCTAAAATTTCAAATATACGTTCATCATGATGATTCTGCGCCCACAAATAAAACTTTGTCAACACCTCGTCGTCTATATACACTGCATAGTAACCTTCCTCCATTTCAAATATACTTTTTATATCTGAATATCCACTATCCAAAGCTTTTTCTATCCATATTTCAGCTTGCCTATAGTCTATTTGTATGAATTCATTTGTGCAATAAATAAGTCCGAGTAAAGCCTGAGCTCTTCCTACTCCAGACTCAGCAGATTGTTTTATATAATTATATGCCTTTTTCCTATCTTGCTCCAATAACTTCCCCACAAAATACAATTCCCCCAAAGCTAATTTAGCAGAAGGTACTCCTTTAGAAAAAGCAGACTTATATAAACACAAAGCCAAATCTATGTTTTTAGCAACACCAATACCATTCATGTAAGCATTTCCTAATTCACACAAAGCCTCACCATATCCTTGCCTCGCTGCTTTTTCAAACCACATAAAAGCCAAAGATTCAGATTTCGCAATTCCTTTCTGACCTAAAAGATAAGCACGTCCTAAATTATACTGTGCTGCTACATAACCTAACTCTGCCGATTTTTTCTGCAAAGACAATCCTTTTATAAGGTCTTTATTAACCCCTAAACCTAATTCATATAATATCCCCATAGCATTATAAGCTTTAGGATTAGACTTATCCAAAGCAAATTTAATTAATTCAACACCTTTCTGAATATTTTCAGGAACACCACGTCCATAGCAATAACAACTTCCTAAACCAACCATTGCAAAAAGATTTCCCATATCAGCTAATCGCTTATACGAGTCAAAAACAAAACCTAGATTTATACGGGCATTATACATATTATCTATATCACGCAACTCCTCTGTATAATCTACAAATAAATTAATCTGCTCGTTTTGGGTTGAAGTTTTCGGTAGACGAATATCACTAAAAGCTCTATAGTTTATACGCTTTATACCTTTGGCTTGAAGAAATGATGAGAGAAGCATATTAACTTCTTCATCATTCATCAATTCTTGCAAAGCAGCCAGTACCTTACTCTTACTCAAGTCACGATAGTCCTCAGCAGAAAAGAGTAATCTATCTGCTGCACCATATTCATCAAGCAACGAAGGGTTCAAAGAAATAGCTTTTAACGACAAGGCGATGCTTGCCAAAGCAAAGTCATCGATGGTTTCATCAAAATCATCGACGGTTCTCAAAGGATGAGAAAAGTCCTTTGTACCAATTGTCGGAGACTTTTGTCCCTTCATGGCAGGAACAAACATACCATCATAATCTACCAAAGTCAGACTTCCATCAGGACGAACCATGATATTGTCTGGCTTAATATCTCCATGAGCAAATGGTTGAGAACGAAGCCACGCTGCCATTTTACAGAAGCGATAGCAAAGCATAGCCATAGCATAATTGTCTTGATAGTTTTCTGCAATGTAAGTCTCCATCGTTTCCCCATCAATCCAATCCATCAGAAGAACAGAAAACTCGTCTTCCTCACAACTGCTATCCACGAAGATTTCTTTGTCTAAGTACTTTACAGAAGTAATATAAGAGGAATCTACGAATTCCAACTCATCAGCAATTTGGCGATAAGCCTCGGCTCTACCTTCTTGCTCTTCAGTAAAGCACTTTAAGGCATAGCACTTTCCTATCTGTTCATCTTTCATTTTGAACACGACGGCAAAGGCACCACTGCTACGATATGGTTCACCATGATCATCTAGCACTGGTACTAAATGAGCCAACTCATCAAGATTGTTACTAGCATCCTGTATGGCTCTAACATATTCTGATATCAAAGGATATTGCATTGACTTTTCCTGTTAATTGTTTTGCCCTCAAAGGTACAAAAGACTTGCGATACTACCAAACCATTAGCTATTTTTTCACCTAATTTAATATAGAGTGCTATTTTGTACCATCCAATACTTCTTTATCCATTTCATCAAGAACCTGAGAGTAACATTGCTTGGTTCTGAAAAAATCATCAAGAGTCGCAGCAAGATAGGCTTTTGCATTTGGAATATTGCGTATTAGCAAACATTGCAACTTAGACAGAATATAATAAGTCTTTTCTTCCTTATACAGAATATACAAGACTGTATTATGCACTAAATGATTAGTACGATTAACAGCCTTTTTCATATTCTCTACATCTTGGAGATTCTCCGAATCCACCATATCCCAATGAAGGTCCCAAATTGTAATAAAGGCTGATTCGTTTGATGCCTCTATCATAAACTTCTCATTTTGATACGTGAAGTAAATGTCATCGTGCTCTATACGAACTTCACAATTAAGCTGGCGAAGCAACTCAAGGCACAAGTCTCTAGTACCAATACTCTCATTGCTATCATTAGATGGCGAGATAGAACTAACGATTTCATCCATCTCTTTTTCTGCTCTTTTCTGGCGGATGTAATACATCAAACTTATGCCAATCAATACTGAAATAATTGGTAACATCATAATTATAATCTTTTTAAATTAATACTTTATGAGATGGCAAAGTTAGTTCTTTTTTTGCAAACAGATGTACAAACTCGGGAAATACTTACCTCCACAAGCCTTGTGGAGCCTAAACATTTGCAGCATCTACCACCATTTATTATTTTTGCAGCCAAAATAACAATAAAAATAATAGGAATATGGAAAGACTTTTTTTTTTCGTGATTGCCGTTGCGTTAGCATTCGGCGTTGGTTGCCTGGGAAGAAACAGAAAGATTGGTTTCGGATGGGCTTTTGGTATCTCACTCATCAATGTGGTGATTGGTCTCATTGTCGTATTATGCTCTAAGAAGAAAACGCCAAATGAGCTTGAAAAGAAGAACTAAGTTGAAGATTTGGGGATGGGCATGTATTCTGATTGGAGTAATTGGCTTTATCAGTATCATTATGCGTGGCAACCCAAACCTCGGACCGAGCGTTTGGGTTGCCATAGGAGTTTATTTGTTATACAGGAAGAATACCTAAGAAAATTCACTTCCACTCCACAAGCTTTCTATCCAATGGTATCTTCTTGGGTTCGCCACGATTGCCATCAATGAAATAACTCCCGGCTAGACTTTCATCAAACTGGAGAGTGAAGGCTTGGCGGATACGGGCACATTTCTCATTGATAGAATTAGACAATGGGTTCGTCAGGGCTTCGATGCTCTGGCGAATCTTCTCTTCTGAAAGATGTGCCCCGTTGTTGTTCGATTTCTTGCGAATATCCACATAGATATCATATAGCTCATCCCTATAATCCGACAGACATTTGAAAAGGATTCCCTCCTCATGACGCAAAAAGAGAATATACACCGCCTTTACCAATGGCTCCATCTTGATAGTCATATCATGATAGTCGGGCAGTATGATATCGTAATTCTCTGTGATAACCATTCTACTCAGGTTCTTGGGTGGAAAGAGATACTGCTTCAGCACCCAATCGCTTACCCCACCAAGGCGTAAGTCCTGTACCTGTCGGTACACCTCCTTCATCTTCTGCCTGATATCATAGCTGAATGTTTCATCTGCCGGAATCGGTGTCGGATCAAATATACTGTATGGAAAATCATCGACAGAACTGAACATCACTTTGCAATCCGGCAACTTATCATACGCAGCCTGCATCAATGGCATAAAATCCTCATCTTCCTCTATAGACAAAGAATAGGAATTGACATAATATATGCCATCCTCCTCATGGTCTAGCTGTAAGATGCTAGGATGTAATTTCTCCTTATTCTTTTCTTCTACCAATTGCGACAACAGCAAATCGGAAGGAACAGAGATGTTCAAATCCTCTTTATCCATCGCAGGATAGCTATAGAGAGCAGTCTTCTTGATATGAGGACCTAGAAATGGAAAATAATTAAAATGGATTGACTTGCCGATAAACAAGTTGTTGATATCCACGAGATGGTTAATGATGGAAAGGTTCAACTTTTCATCATACCCATTCTCTACAAAGAATACCTCGCCACGTAGGCATGTTGGGAAGTCACGAAACTTCAATACCTTTTTTCTTCCAATCTTTCCGGTCATTGCTTACCTATTATTACATGGTTGAGTACAAATTTGTCAATATCAGAGCTATCTTCTTCTGCATTTATCGAATAGTTAAACACTGAACATGGCAAAAAAAAGACTCACCCTGAGCGCGCTATTCTAAAGGGAAGCGGGGTGAGTATGTTGCTGCAAAGGTACACATGTTATTCGAAACAACAAAACTTTTAGCGAAAAAGTTTCGAAAAAAGTTGTGTGATGGGGAATTATAATAAAAAGGAGGGGTATCAGCAGCACATGATTCTTCCAACAAAAGGGATGAGGCTAGGATGAAGTTTAGAAGGAAGTACGCAAGCGATAAAGGACCAACAATTACACGCACGTATGAATCTTTTTTCTCGAAAAAAGTATCAAAGTCTCATTATTGGGTATAAAATAAGACTTATTTCTTTAATACACAATACTTTATCACGAATGAGACTTCTCTGAAAATGAAGGGAGAAGTATCATCGAAGTATCATAAATTAGCGAGAAGTATCATGATTTCTTGCTTGCATCGAAAAAAAATGCTTTATGAAGTGATAATAATAGCATTTATAAGGCAATAAACAGGATGTTTTTGCGTTTAGTAAAACAGAATGTTTTATTCTTAAAACTTAAGAAACATGGATGAAAAGGAATTACTGAAAAAGGCTTTTGAGTACGGAAACGTACCTAGCAACATCACCTACTGTTTCACCGAACCATGTCCGATGAAAAACAAATGTATCCACTATCTATCCGGTCTCTACAAAAACGAGAAGACTGATAGAGGGGATGCCATCTTCCCAAATGCCCTGAAAAACGGGAATTGCAAGTACTTCGCTCCGCTGCGTGTCGTGAAAATGGCATGGGGATTCGACAAACTCTTTGCCGAAATGAAAGTGAAAGACGCTCCTGCTCTGCGCACCGAAATGAGAGACTACCTCGGCAGCAAAGGACAATACTACCGATATAAACTGGGACAACTGAAACTCCTGCCGGAACAACAGGTATATATCAAACAGCTCTTCGACAGATACGGATATAAAGATGTTGAATTCGACCATTTCTCAGAAGAGATTGATTTCACTAAAAGCTAATCTTTTTCTCTGCCCTCCAGATGTTCCAGCCATGCCATTTAAGCGGTCCCACAGAGAACACGTGACGGGCTACCGGTGAACACGTGACGGGCTACGAGAGAACAAGTGACGGGCAGTCATTGCCCGTACAACGGGAAACGAGTGCCCAATTTGCCAACCAAACTTTGGGCAACGCTGATAAGAGTTTATAGTTTATAGTTAACAGTTTATAGTTAATAGTTAACAAACAAACATCCTAATCAATATATTCAATGAAAGTAACTATCGTTCATACAAACAACAAGAAGCAGCTCCTCGTCAGCACAAAGACGATGGAGAAGTTGCTGCAACGTATCGCAAAAGATGACAGCAGACTTACTGTTACCCATTTCCGCGAATACGTGACCTATATGGAAAGCGGCTACGAATATTACAAGGATATGCCAACATGGATGCACATCTACCCCGCTGCTGAATTCGCCAAAGACGAAAACAACAACCTGAAGATGAAGGCGTGCAACGGTATCCTGCTGCTGAAATTCGGAAACATCACGGATGCGGACGGCGTGGAGGGCGTGAAGCGCTCAGTTGCCATGCTGCCTTCTACCTTTGCTGCGCTGGAAGGTGCTGATGGTAAGTCGGTTATCGTATTGGTGAAATTCAGCAATGAAGATGACTTGCTGCCTACTGAGGAGGCGGATGCCGAACGACTGTACCGCATCGCTTACCAGCAAATTCTGCCTGTATATCAGGCGATTGCCAAGGCTTCGGTGCTCACAGACGGGCCGAAACCTTCTATAGAAGCGGGCTCAAACCTGTCTTTTGAGCCTTCGATGCACAACAGTTTTATGATGACGCTCGATGCGAAACCTTATTTCAACAGTAAGGCGGTAGCGATGAAAATTGACAGCAACATGCACCCTCAGAACCAGGCTTTCAACACGGAAGATAATCAGCAGATGATTCCTGGTTCCGATACTTCGGAAGAAGAAAAGAAAGTTGACAAGAACAGCGTTCGCGAGAATATCGTGAGCATGATGCAGCTGCTGAAAAGTAAATATAACTTCAGATACAACACGGTGATGAAATTCGTGGAATACATGCCGAAGGAGAAGGGTTGGTATGGTTTCCAGCCCGTAGATCCGAGAGTGCAGAAACGCATGACGCTGGAGGTGCAGCTCGCTGATATCCGAGTGAGCATCAAGGATGTCAGGAATTTTCTGGAGTCTGATTACATCAAGAATTATAATCCGATAGATGAATATCTCTTCCAATGCTACGACAAATGGGACGGGAAGGACCATATACGTGCCTTGGCTCGTACGGTTCCTACCAACAATCCTTACTGGGCAGACTGGTTCTACACCTGGTTTCTGGGCATGGTTGACCAGTGGCGCGGCTTTACCCATCGCCAGTATGGCAACTCAGTGGCTCCACTTCTCATTTCCAAGCAGGGTTACAACAAGAGTACTTTCTGTCGCCGGCTGTTACCACCGGAGCTGCAATGGGGATATAGCGATAATCTGATTCTGTCAGAAAAACGTCAGGTTTATCAGGCGATGGCGCAGTTTATGGTCATCAATCTCGATGAGTTCAACCAGATTTCGCCACAGGTGCAGCAGGGATTTCTGAAGAACCTCATCCAGTTGCCTACGCTGAAATACAAGCCTCCGTATGGCAGTCATGTCATGGAATTTCCTCGTCTCGCCTCGTTCATCGCCACGAGCAACATGACGGATATTCTCACCGACCCATCCGGCAACAGAAGGTTCATCGGTGTGGAACTGACGGGACCGATCGATGTGAGTGTGCGTCCGAACTATCAGCAACTTTTCGCCCAGGCGCTGACCGCCCTGCACAATGGCGAGAAGAGTTATTTTGATACGGAACAGGTGAAGTTGATCATGAAGAACAACTGCCAATTTGAGGTGGCTGAGCCGATAGACCAGTATTTCCAGCTTTATTTTGATTTGGTTGAGAATGAGAAAGAGGGTGAATATCTGACTGCCGCCGAGATTTTCGACTATCTGAAAAAGCAGATAGGTTCATCGCTCAAGGTGAACAGTTTGATGGGATTCGGCAGAAAACTGGCGAATATGAGTGAGTTAAAACATAAGAGATTTGCAGATGGAATGAAGTATCTTGTAAAGAAAAAGTGAATTAATGATACTTCTATGAGACTTTAATGAGACTTCTCGGCGCCAAAGCCGAGAAGTCTCATTTTCTTTATCTTATTATCTATCAAGTCTTTAAGCCGATATTTTCAATAGAAAATGAGACTTTGAGACTTTTTTCTCAAAAAAACTTTTTCACGTAAGAGAAAACATTTATCCTTTAGATAGCATAAAGGAAGGTACGGATGAACCAGTAGCAAACGATACCTGCGATGTAACCTACAAAAGCAATCCAGGAGATGTGCTTCATATACCAGCCGAAGGTAATCTTCTCCAAACCCATTACTACCACACCAGCAGCACTACCGATAATCAGCATTGAACCACCGACACCGGCACAGTAGGCGAGCAACTGCCAGAAGACGCCATCCACAGCCATATCGCCAGCGGCTGCCACAGGATACATTCCCATACATCCGGCTACCAGAGGCACATTGTCAACAATACTTGAAAGCACACCGATGATACCAGTTACGAGGTAATGGTTGCCATCGAATACGACGTTTAAGCCCTGACCCAAAGCAGTCAACACGCCAATTTCAGCCAGGCAGGATACAGCCATCAGGATACCGAGGAAGAAAAGGATGGTACTCATATCCACACGAGAAAGCAACTTGGTTACTCGCTTCTGAGTGCCCTCGGCATCAGCTCCACGATGCAAACCGCGATAGAAAACTTCGGTGGCAGTCCAGAGAACGCCCAGTACCAGGAGGATTCCTACGAATGGAGGCAAGTGGGTGATACTCTTGAAGATAGGAACGAAGATCAAACCGCCTACTCCCAACCAGAACACAGCCTTGCGCTGACCTTCGGTGAAATCGCTGACCGATGCATTCTGCTGGGCAGAAACCTCAGGCATCACGAGTTCGCCCTTCAACATGGTCTGAAGGATGAGGGCTGGAATCACCATGGAAACCACAGACGGGATGAAGATTTCGGCGATAACGCCGGCTGCAGTAATCAATCCCTTGTTCCAGAGCATGATGGTGGTAACGTCGCCGATTGGTGAGAAGGCACCACCCGAATTGGCTGCGATGATGACGAGGGATGCATAAACCATGCGATCCTTGTGGTCGGTGACGAGCTTTCGGAGAATCATGATCATCACGATACTGGTGGTCAGATTGTCGAGGATTGCAGAGAGGAAGAAGGTAAGGACAGCGATACGCCAGAGGAGCGCACGCTTCGACTTGGTCTTCATCACCTTGCGAACCCAGTTGAATCCGCCGTTCTGGTCAACGATTTCCACGATGGTCATCGCACCCATCAGGAAGAAGAGTGTTGTGGCGGTATCGCCCAGATGTTCCTGGATGATTCCGGTCACTTTCTCCACCATTCCAGCAGCACCGCCTGTATAATCAGGGTGCATCAACTGGAGATACTGCATTGGATCCACCATATAGAGGGTCCAACAACCTACCAACATCAACAGGGCTATCGCTGCCTTGTTTACCTTTGTCAAGCTTTCGGTAGCTATGAGTGCATAGCCGAGCACGAAAACGACAATAATAGAAATTGTAAGTGTAGTCATTACTTTTTATTTATTATTAGATATTCTTTTTTCCTTTATGTATGATTTGGTATCCACAATTGCCAAACGGCTGCAAAGATACAAAAAGAAAAGCAATATCCACACGATTCCTTATTATAATTGTATGAAATCGTTTACTTACTTACTGTTTTAACCTAATAATAACCGATTTCGACCAGTATGGTTGAGGCATTTCGTTGTTTAACACATGCTTGTTGAATTTTGGGAACCCGAAAATGACATCAGTAGAACTCGTAAAAAGTTAATTAGTAATAAAGTTCCTACTAATATATCTCTTACCTAAAAGATTATTACTACCTTTGCATTACATAAAACATGTAACATAAAACATGGAATAGATATAAAACGTTATGGAACAGCTGAATAACCCATTTGTTATCTACGGATATAAGGGAGCAGAATACTTCTGCGACCGCAAGAAAGAGACGGAAGTCATCATGAAGGCTTTGCAGAATGAGCGCAACATCGTCCTCATCTCTCCCCGACGCATCGGAAAGACGGGACTCATACACCATGTCTTTGAGAACATCTGCAAGCAGGAGCCTGAGACGCATTGTTTCTATCTCGACATCAATGCCACAAGAAATCTGAGCCAATTCATCCAATTATTGGCAAAGACGGTTATCGGGAAGGTTGATACTTTCTCGCAAACTGCCATGCGCAAGATTACCACTTTCTTTGCCGGCTACAAGCCTACGATGTCGTTTGATGAGATGACGGGAATCCCTACGTTCTCGATTACGGTTTCACCAAGCCAGAGCGAGGATTCTCTCAAACATATCTTCGAGTATCTGAAACAATCGGAGAAACGAATCTATATTGCCATCGACGAGTTTCAGCAGATAGCCGAATATCCCGAAGATGGCACAGAGGCCCTGCTACGCTCCTATATCCAGTTTTTGCCGAATGTATATTTCATCTTTGCAGGCAGCAAGCAGCACATGATGACCGATATGTTCCTGTCGGCAAAGCGCCCATTCTATCAGAGTTCGCAAATTCTCAACCTTCCTCTCATCAACCAGGATGAGTATCATCGTTTTGCCAACAGATGGATGAGGACCCGGAATCTGACTATGAATCCTGACACCTTTGCCTATCTATATAATAAGGTGGATGGTCAAACCTGGTATATCCAGGATATTCTGAACCGACTCTATCAGAACGGAAAGGAAATTACGACAGCGGAAATTGATGATGTAATCCTGGAATTGGTGAACGAGCAGGAAGTGGCATTCGTGAATTACTACGATTCCCTTACTGACAATCAGGCAGCCCTTCTATCTGCCATTGCCCAGGATAAGGCTGTCACCTCCATTCTTTCGCAGGATTTCATCAGCCGCCACAACTTGCCTGCTGCCAGCAGCGTGAGTCTTGCTCTCAAGACGCTGATCAATAGAGAATTCATCTACAAGTACAATGGCAGCTATATCATCTACGACCGCTTCTTCGGGATGTGGTTGAGGAAGAACTGCGCTGGAAATTAATCATTGCAAAAAAAATCCGAAACAGATAGCTGACAACGCTTCTGTTTCGGATTATCTTTTTGTATTCTTTCTTATTCTTCCCTGATTATCCAATCACCAATCGTACGCTGACTACTATCGAAATTTACACCTATTTTAAACAGGCGCTTACCATCTGCAGAATATGGAATCAGATATCCCTTTTCATCAATCTGTCTAATAGCTTCTTCGGCAGAACCATCATACTTCAGTTCAAAAACAAACACGGCATCAGGCATATACACCACGGCATCAGCCCTGCCTATCGCACTGTTCTCCTCTACCCTCATGTAGGCACCCATCAGGTTGAAGATAAGATAGAACACCGTCTGGAAATCCCGTTCGTTCTTATTACTCAAGCGGTTGGAGATACTGGCAAGATAGGCCTTCAGGCGCACCATCGCTCCCTCAACATCAGCATCATAGAGTTTTTCCAGGAAATCACCTACCAGACTGTTGTTATCCAGCGATATTGGCGAAAGATAGTTGGGCGCAAGACTCTTGAGCATACCCGTCTTAACCTCCTTGTTAGGATATTCCAGCGTATAACGATGCAATATCGGATTATACTTCTTGATGGTGAGGTAACCGCTCTGATAGAGCAGCGGAAGTGCAGAGGTCACCAGTTCGGGCGAAACATCAAAGTCATCTATATCACATGACTTTTTCTCTATATCCATCACGCTGACATGGTACTTCTGCAACATTTTGATAAGATAAGTTGGCGTTCCAGAACCAAACCAGTAAGGGGCAATTTTTTGGGCGTTCAAGGCCTTTACCAAACTGAACGGATTAAAGACATCCTCTGATTTCTCACTGAAATGATAGCCGTCATAGTATCTTGTCAACTCAGCCAGACATTCCTCGTACGTCATGCCAAGAGCTTCACCAAGAGCCTCTATATCCGGTTTCATCTGCGTACAAAGTTCAGCCTTACTGATACCACAGATAGCCGAATACTGGTCGAACATGCTGATATTATCGAGGTTGTTGAGTTCGCTGAAGATACTGAGCTGAGAGAACTTAGTAATACCCGTAATGAAGGTAAACTCCAGATATGGGTCGAGCTTTTTTAAAGGACTATAGAAGTTCTGCATAATGAGACGCAACTGCTTGAGTACATCCTTCTCATGCACAACATCCAGCAATGGGGCATCATATTCATCAATAATGACCACCACCTTTTCGCCAGTCTGCTTGTAAGCTCGCTTTACGATTCCATCCAATCGGTCGTTTGGATACAATTCATCATCATCCCTGCCATAGAGCTTCTCGTATGGTTTCAGCTGCAAGTCGAGATAATGCTTCAAGCCTTCCTCATCAAAATGCTTGGCACCGCTCAGGTCGAAGTGGAGCACAGGATGCTTCACCCAATCTTTCTCGTAATCATCAATGGCCAATCCCTCGAAAAGTTCCTTTCTTCCCTCAAAATAAGCCTGAAGGGTAGAGGCAAAGAGCGACTTGCCGAATCGTCTTGGACGACTCAGAAAGACATACGACATCTGCTTTTCCCTGAAATCCACAATATATTTGGTCTTATCTATATAGAGATAGCCATTCTCGCGGATTTTTTCAAATGTCTGAATTCCTACAGGATATTTATTTACTATTTTTGCCATATTCCTACATGCTTTACGTTTTGCGCTGCTAAGTTACGAAGAAATTCTGAATTAGCCAAGCATATTCTAAAAATTATTAGGAAAAGAAGTGGCAATAGTTACATAAAAAGTAAGCGTGTGGGGGAGACTTACTGAAGATGCTTTGCAGATATACCATAAAGAGAAACGCCCAAGGTTACTGGCAAATTCTTTTTCCTATCTGTACACAGATTTCTTACGCAGCCCTTCTTGAAATAAGCAGGAAAATGAATTTCGCCATTACCACTACTTGCCATAACAGCTACACCTATATAATATTTATGATTGCGCTCCAGCTTCAACGGTTCTTCTATCCAAACAGATAAATCCTTCTTATCTGAAATTTCGGATAATCGGACGTACAAAGGTCGATGCTGTACAGGCACAAAATTTGTTCCCTTTACTTCATAAATGATTAAACGAATTGTGCATGAAGCAAAAGTACATTTTTGTACTCGCAATTTGGCTGTTTTCACATAATAGTCTTTATTTACAACAAATAAGGGTCCCGTTTCATATTTCGTGTTTCTAACGTTATGAAATGCAACATCACCTGGTGCCCGAACTCCCTTTCCAAGAATACTTTCCTGCTTTTTACCGGAAACGACTGTTATATCTGACAAATCACAAGTCTTTTCTTTCAACGTAAGTTGCAGCGAAGTCTTTTTGCTATATACATCATAAGGAATTTTATTAGTCTGATAACTGATATGACTAATCACAAGTTCCTGTTTCATACCATCGGGCACCACCAGAGAGAATTTTCCTTCCTTGTCAGATACCGCATATATACTATCTACATATACGCTAGCGAATTCAACGTTCTTACCAAATTCATCTACAATATGTCCTTTTATAGTCTTATTTGCAGCAATACATGCCAAAGAAAAGAACTCGCAGACAATCAGAAGAAATATAAATCTCCTCATATTCATAGCTTTAAAATTTTATGTTTATATGTATAGCATCGGCCTCCCAATTCTAATATAATCTCAGAATTAGACTTTGCCTCTATACCATATTCCGTAATCATGCTGCAAATATAGTTATTTCTTTATTTATCGCCAAATATCGGGTTAAATATTTAAATATCTTTAGTTATTGCAATAGAAAAATCGGTATAAAAAAAATCCGCACAGCCCAGAGAGCCATGCGGATTCTGATATTTAATAAAGCTAGCAATAATCATGTTCACAGGTTACTTAGCCACCTTGAATACGGCGGCACTAATGCCTGAAGCTTTGATAGCATCGGTCTTCTTGCCTGATTTATATACAACCTTGCCTGTAGAAAGAACAGAAACTGCCTTGCCACCTACAGAGCTGATGTTGAGAGAGGCTGCCTTGGCACCAGGATTCACGACAACAACATACTTCTCATCACCCAAAGTGCGCTCATATACCATCGGATATTCCTGACCCTTCTGGTTCAGAAGCTTCCAATCTCCCTCATTGTCAAGAGCCTTGGCTGAATGACGCAAAGCGGTCAGCTTACGGGTATATGACAACAGAGAATTCTGATCTCCCTGCTGAGCTTCAACGGTCAACTTTCCGTTTTCCGTATCTACAGGGAAGTAGAGTTTATCAGGCGCACTCGTTGAGAAGCCGGCATTCTTGCCCTTGGTCCACTGCATCGGAGTGCGGGTACCAGAGCGCTCATTGCTACCCTCCTTGTTAGGGAGATTCATCTGATACTTCATACCAATCTCATCACCATAATAGATAAATGGAACACCTGGCATGGTGAGGAAGAAGGTCATCGCCACCTTCAACTGGTCTGGCGTGTTGCGGGTTCCGATGTTAGGGCGCTGGTAATCGTGGTTGGCAGATGGAACAGCGATGTAGCCGAGATTCTTGGTGGCATTATATGCCTTGGTATAGTTCTCGCTAAATTCCTTAAGCGAACCCTTGCCCTGCTTGTCGAAATAGCAGTTCTGATAGCTCTTCTCCCACTTGCCCCATGGAGTCTTGCGGTCGAAGAACAGAGAGGCATAACCCTTAAGACCGAAATGGATGTAGAAATCGATGTTGAAGCCGGCAGGAATGGCTTGCTGCGGATTAGCCCACTCTGAAATCAGGACGGTCTCAGGATAGTACTTGTCCTTCCATGCACGCATCTCATTCCAGAGTTTGGAAACCTCCTTCTTGTCAGGGTCGTTTTTGATGAGCGATGACGCCATATCAACACGGAATCCATCTACACCCTTATCAAACCAGAAAGCCATGATGTTACGTATTTCCCTGCGAACAGCCTGTGGTCCAGGCGCATCTACGCTCTGCTCCCAAGGATGATTTGGGTCTGGATGAGCAAAGCCATAGTTCAAGGCTGGCTGGCACTCGAAGAAATTCTTCTCATAATACTTGGCACGAGGAGCATTCGCCTCCACATATCTGCCTCGGGTACTAGACTCCGGACTTGCCTCCTGATGACGGGCTTCTATTTCTTTCTTCTCGCTCTCAGGAATATCGTTCATCCAGATATAATAGTCGCTGTAACGCTGGTTAGGATCTTTCTCGGAAGACTCCTTAAACCAGGCACACTTGGTGCTGGAATGTCCTGCCACCAGGTCGAGACAAACTTTCATGCCACGCTTATGGGCCTCATTGACCAATGTAACCAAATCGGTATTGGTACCGAATCGAGGATCCACCTTATAGAAGTCGATGACATCATAGCCACCATCAAACCATCCCGACTCAAAGATCGGATTGAGCCAGAGGGCGTTCACACCCAGCGACTTGATGTAATCCAACTTGGAAGTGATACCCGGTAGGTCACCAATACCATTGCCATCAGTATCCATATAGGAAGATGGATAAATCTGATAGAAAAGTGCATCACTCAACCAAGCCGGTCCCTTCTTCTGTTCTGCCTGAGCAGAAAGTGTGGTTGCCGCCAAGGCAGCAACCAACAACATTTTATTCATTCTTTTCATGAGCATCATTATTAATTCAAGAAAACTTTCTTTCATAATAACTCAAAATTCTGCATTTTATTGTGCAAGAAGGCTAATTGCGAATCCGCCACCTGCAACGGAGTTCAACTTCAAGACAGACTTGCTGGTTACAGTCTTCTTGGTGATGACATAAGCCTGCGGATTGGTCTTGTAGTTGGCATTCTTTGCATCCTGATAGATGGTAGCCACATACTTCTTGCCCTTCTCGAGGAAATCGAGCTTTACGGTAGACTGATGAGCCTTCATGCCCGTAACGCCACCGACAAACCAATTATCAGAACCCTTTGCCTTGCGGGCAGCGGTGATATACTCCATTGGTTCAGCCTCCAGATAGATAGACTTGTCCCAATCTACAGCCACATCCTTGATAAACTGGAAGGCATCCATGTGCTTCTCGTAATTCTCAGGGAAATCGGCAGCCATCTGCAATGGACTATACATCGTTACATAAAGTGCCAACTGACCGCAGATGGTAGAGTTGCAATGAGAACCATTGGCGCAATCCATTTCAAAGATACCCGGTGTATAATCCATCGGACCACCCTGCAGACGGGTGAAAGGCAAGATGGCGGTATGTCCCGGTTTGGTACCTCCGAAAGCCTGATATTCAGTACCGCGAGCACTCTCGTTGCCAATCAGGTTAGGATAAGTGCGGCAGAGACCGGTAGGACGCACAGCCTCATGGGCATTTACCATGATGTGATAATCGGCAGCACGGGTTACGGCATGCAGATAGTGATTGATTTCCAACTGACTGTAGTGATGCTCGCCACGAGGGATGATGTTGCCCACATAACCGCTCTTCACTGCATCGTAGCCATAATCCTTCATCAACTGATAAGCTCTGTCCATATACTTCTCATAGTTCATTACAGAAGAGGAGGTCTCATGATGCATGATGAGCTTCACACCCTTGGAATGCGCATACTCATTGAGCGCCTTGATGTCGAAATCAGGATATGGAGTCAGGAAATCGAATACCTTTTCCTTCATATAGCCACTCCAGTCTTCCCAACCGATGTTCCATCCTTCTACCAGAACTGCATCGAAACCATGGGCTGCAGCGAAGTCGATGTAACGGCGCACATTGGCATTGTTGGCAGAATGCTTACCCGATGGCTTGGCATGTACATAGTCGGTTCCATCCAACTTCACGGTAGGATAATCATGGGTATAAGCCCACTCACCCTTACCGGAAATCATCTCCCACCATACACCTACGTACTTCACAGGATGGATCCAGGAGGTATCCTTAATCTTGCAAGGCTCATTGAGATTGAGAATCAGGTTGGAAGACAACACCTTACGGGCATCATCTGTAATGACCATCGTACGCCAAGGGCTCTTGAACGGAGTCTGCATGTATCCCTTCATACCCTGTGCATCAGGGGTAAGCCAAGAGGTAAAAGTCATGGTCTTGTCATCCAAGTTCAGATGCATGGCTGGATAATCTACCAGGGCAGCCTCATGCAGATTGATGTAGATACCATCATCTGTCTTCAACTGGAGTGAGGTCTGTACACCGGTATCTGAAAAGACAGTCTGTGAGAGATTGCTGCTGACAGCAGCATGCAGGGCTGGACGGATGCCCGACAGACGGGTCTTGGTGTATTCATACTCCTGGGTATCATAATCACCCGGAATCCACCAGGCGGTATGATCGCCCGTCATGGCAAATTCTGTACGCTCTTCCTTGATGGTAAAGTAGTTGAGACTGCCTTTCTGAGGGAACTCATAGCGTAATCCTACTCCATCATCATAGACACGGAAACGGACGTTCATATAACAGTCGGTGGAATTCTGCTTCAACTCTACCAGCATATCATTATAATGATTGCGGATAGACTTGTTCTCTCCCCAAACAGGAGTCCAGGTCTCGTCGAAAGTGGAAGTCTTCTCATTGATAACACTAAAATCGGCAAGCAGGTCCTTGCCATCCTTACCGCCCTTGGCGAGTTTGTAACCCAGACGGCTAGGCTTGATGATGGTCTTGCCCTGATAGGTCACACTATAGGTAGGCACTGTGCCATCCAAAGTGAAATTCACCTTAATCTGTCCGTTAGGAGAAGTAATGTCTCCAGCATCTGCCGAGATGCCAAAAGCCATCAGAAGGCTTGCGAGCAAAAAGAGTTTTTTCATATTTTTTGTTTAAAATTGTTTGTTGCTGCAAAAGTACGGCAAAAATCGATAAGTTGGTACGAATAGTAGGTTCTTGGTAGATTACCGCTATCTACCAACCTCCTCACCTCTCTGAATATCAACATTTTGCAAATTCTCAAAAATAAACGGCTAGTAGATGCGAGATTCTCAATGTTTTTTATTATTTTTGCAGCAGAATCTAAAAACATAGGAAAAATGAGACATCTTTTCGTTATAATCATCACACTGCTGATGCTACAGCCGATATACGCAAAAGCAGACAACAGCCAGCTCTACAAACAGCTGGATGCTGCCATAGAAAAACGTGCGCATTATGTAGAAGTAAAAGAGAAAAGTCTGAACGACATCAAGCAGGGTGCCAAATATGTAACCAGCAACGAGGACAAGCTCAAGCTTTACGAGCAACTCGCCAATGGATACAAAGCCTACGAGTATGATTCGGCGATGACTTACGTAAAAAAAGGCCTTGTTCTTGCCCAAAAGAGCAACAACATCTTATATCATAAAAGATTCCAACTTAGCCAAACCAGCCTGCTTATCACACGTGGATTCTATGCTGAAGCAAAAAACATCATGCAGAAGATAGAACCCAAGGAAGAAGATCCGCTTGACTATCAGTTTCAATACTATTATACACTTTACGGACTATACAACAACTGGTCAACCTATTGTGAAAACAATGAATTCAGCAAGATTTACGACCAGCAGAAAGTGGAATACCTGAAGAAAACATTAGAACTGTCGCCAAAGAAAGATGCATTCTATTACTACCTGCTGGGAGAGTTTTACTATTACAGCTATCATTCCAACAATAACAAGACCATCCAATACTACAAAAAAGCACTGAGTATGGAAAAGCCGGACAGCCGTCTCCATGCCATGACCGCCTTTGCCCTATCCGAAGTATACAAGAAAGCCAACAACCTAAAGCTAATGGAGCATTACCTGCTGGTTGCAGCCATCTCAGACGTCACTTCTGCCACAAAAGAAAATGTAGCCCTGCAAGACATCGCACTCTTCATTTACAAACATAAGACCAGAAGTCTGAACAAAGCCCAGGAATACATCAACCTATCCCTGGAAGATGCTTATGCATACAACAACCGGTTGCGCCGCATTGAGATTTCATCCAAATTGCAGATGATTACCAATGCCTATACAGATGACATCAGAGCCACCAACAGCATGCTCTACATCGCGCTGTCGGTCATTTTCCTGCTCTTGCTCGGAGTGGGACTTAGCAGTCTGTTCATCCGTAAGAAGAACAAACTTCTGAAACAGAAGAAAGACGAAATCACGGCTACATCGGCAAAAATGGAAGTTCTCAACAGCCAGTTGCACCTCATCAACGACGAACTGAAGGATACCAACCAGAAGCGCGAGAGACTGATAAAGGTGTATATAGACCTGTGCTATAAGAACATAGAGAGGAACTGCAAACTGCGCACCTTGGCAGTAAGAAAGATCAAGGCCAACCAGAGTAAGGAGCTACTGAGCCTCCTTTCTTCCTCAACCAATACAGAGAAAGAGAACAAGGAGTTTCTGACGGAATTTGACAAGGCATTCCTGTCTCTGTACCCAACTTTTATTACTGAGCTGAACCAGCAACTCACAGAATCGGCTCACATCCAACTGAAAGAGAATGGGGAAATGCCCCCTATCCTCCGTGTGTGCGCCCTGTTAAGATTAGGCATCACCGAAAGTTCCAAGATAGCCGGCATCCTGTCTTATTCGCCACAAACCGTATACAACTACCGTTCCCTGCTCAAGAACAATGCCATCGACAAGGAGCACTTCGAAGAAAATGTGCTCAAACTCTGCATGGTGATAGCCGACTGATGAGAGAAAAAAATACCTATAGGTCATAACAAATCCCGACAGGCAACAACATACCTGTCGGGATTTTTTAATTATCTGCAATTGATGAGAAATCTACTTTACTATATATTTCTTGCCACCCCGGATATAGATACCATCATATTTCGCCGGGAGCGATACCTTTCGGCCATTGATATCATAAACATCGGAACTGCAAGGCTTAGTAACACCGACAACAGGAGTTAATTCCGAAGTCAAATCATAATCTATTTCACCATCATCAGGGCAATGAATAACCACCATTTCCTGATACCACTGATACTCCTCATCAACGGAGACACCATTATCCGTATACTCCAGAGGAAGGAGGCTCAAGTCGAAATAGCCATCACCTAAACCACCATACCCCCAATTCACTCCTACGTTTCCATCAGCATCATAACCATCCAGCACAAAGGCATGGGAAGAAGTCTTGTCGTTTCCCTGCTTATTGGATGTACCGGCATATAGAATAGGATGCCCGGCGCTCAATTCCCGATAAATAACCTTTTTCCAGGCTGCATCATCATAGTTATTGGTCTGGGGATAATCCTTATAGCCATAATACTGGGTAAGATAGCCGAAATGCTTCTTCATGCCAGCCGCAGCATCTTGCAAAGATGCGCCACTGCCATCAAGAGAATAATTCATACCAGCCACACAACCGCAATGAAACATCAACTTGGCTACTGCGGCAGCCTGTTCCGAGCTGTAGCTATCACCCGAATAAGCAGGCAACATCTCCGTCCACTTATACTCTCCCATACTCAGCATAGCAGTACGTTTCTCATCGCCGACGCTATAAGAAGCGACACCTTTGCCACGGGATGGATACTGGTATACAGACATAATCTGTGCCATAGCCGTAGCCACGCAACCCACCCAGCAGTTTTTACCATTCACTTGTGGGCACTGGCTATTGAAAGGAGCATCCTGGCCCCATTTTGTAGTAACCAGATGCTCAACACTCGACTTGCAACCTGCAGGGATAACCTGATAACCCGTAGAAGCAGCACGAAGTGAAGCGTCATTAATTCTATCCAAGAACCAGCCCAAGGCAGGATTATCACCAAAAGTACCCTCGTCAGAATAACCTATCACAGCCTTGAACGCATCATCATTGGCGAGAACTACAAATCCGTTCCGGTTGCGTCCTACAACCGTATAAGCATCCGTCTGGCGCATAACCCGAAGGTTCTCACCTGCTCCTCCACGAGAAGTTTTTCCGCCAACAGAAGGCAAACGCTCCCCCAGCACCTCACTGGCTATCTCCAATTTCTGCTGAAGGCTCCTTTCCTTTGCCTCAGAGAAAAGGAAAGAAGCCAACATCAGAGAAAATATAAAAATCTTCTTCATAAGTCCAAAATCTTTAGGAAATCATTCGATATTTCTACCAAACGCCATACACATTTACAGACTGCTGCTCAACACTGGAATTTATATATCCATTCAGATAGATGTATTTCTGTGTGAAGTCTATATAAGAATAGGTACTATAGCCATATCCACCATACCACATGAAAGAGTTGATATTTACATCTCCTACCGTCCAGTTCCACAAATAGTCACCTGTAGAAGAATCAACACCAGCTACGATATAGTTTTCCTTATAGGTCTGATGGTCATATATGGCAGCACCCTTTCCTTCCTCAGGAACCAGTTCACCGGAGCAATCAGCCAGATTATCGGCATTGAAAGTGCCATTAATCTTGAAATAAAGATCAGCACCCGAACCCAACATATTGGTGATATAAAACTGATTGACACCTTCCAGCTGGTAGATATCAGAATAGGTAACAGGCAAATCTGTGAAACCTGCGTAATAGAACTGCACATTCTCCAGTACTTTCGTCCACTGAGAAACCAGCACCGACGACTGCAGCACCGTACTGCCATCCTGCTTGGTATAAGGATCGGCATAGGCTTCATCGACATCTATCTTGAAACCAAATTTCTTTTTAGGTGTCAAGCCCTTTACGGAAATGGTCAGCGTAGCCTCTTTCTCGCCCTGGGCAAACTCCACCGTTGCAGGCACCTGAATAGCAGTTGTATCAGTATACTCTACCTTGACAGGAACACTCGCAGCCTCAGCGGCTACCTTACGGCAAACCTTCACATTAACGGTTTCCTGGTCTGGAGTAAGAATAAACTCTGCCGCATTGCCAGCAGCAAAATACACTCCCATGCAATTGTCTGGTGCAGGATTGCCTGGCGCATAATCATCGTCATCGCTGCAGGAAGAGAACCCCAACAGGAGACCAGCCGAGATGGCAAGCCCCAAATATCTAAAAAACTTTATATTCTTCATTGTCAATTCCATTTTTAAGATTGAAAAATCTCCTCATTTACTCACTCTTTGCCTCTACCACACTTGTAGGGTCAGGATTCAGTACCACAGCCGGATTAGAACTCTTCTCATATTCAGGGATATAACAATCCATCCATGGAGCCACGAAACCATACTTGGAATTCAAGCGGTGACTCTCCAGGAAGTTGGTACCCGTATAGGTGCGGACAACAGTTTTCTTAAGACGCTTATAATCAAAATACAGCAGTCCCTCTCCCCAGAGTTCGATACGTTTCTGAAGCAGCACGGCATCTTCAAGTGATTCGATGTCTGTAGCCTGACACTTATAAGAGCCATCTGTATAGCGATAAGCATTCATGAAATCATTCAATACGGTCTTGGCAGCATCCACCCCTTCTGTATGGGCAATGGCCTCAATATAGATGAGATACATCTCTTCTACACGCATCAATGGAATATCACACAAACAGCCCACATAGAGATCAGACAAATTACCAGAGCCTGGGTGATACTTCAGGTTGGTGTAAGCAGGCAGTTTAGCCCATCCTGCTCCATCCAGCAAGGTAGAATAGCCTGCTGGAACCTCAGCCTTGCCAGCATCCTCAGGGGCAACCCAAGTCTTCTTTCGCCAGTCGGCATCAGGTATCTGATTATAGAGCGAAGCACCTATCATACGGTAAGCCTTGCCATAACCACCCATGGAGAATGCGGTAGATTCAGAAGATACCGTACCCATCCAGGAATGGTACCAGCTGCCCAATTGTTCCTTTGTTCCCAGCGAAGCCTTCCATATCCAGGAAGAATTAGCTGTATTGAAACCTGTCTTCTTATTATACCATTCGCTCTGAGACATTGGCTGGCAACCGGAATTGTCGATGGCAGCCTGTGCGTATGAGGCAGCCTTGGCAAAACAGTCATTAACCGCCGTAATGCCCAAGGCATCATAGCCGTCAGCATCATTCTCATGAGCCAACTGGGCTGTCAGATCATCTGCCGAATCATAAAAACGAGAACCCAGTTCCAACCAGAAGCGTGCCTTCAAACCATCTACCACGCTCTCATCCGGCTGCTCCTTGCCCGTACGCTTATAGCCCTTCAAGTATGCCTCAGCCTTATTCAGGTCGTGCAGGATGAAGCGATACATGGTATAATAAGGTACACGAGGATTGTTCTTACCCTCAACGGCAGTAGTCTTCTCGGTCACGATAGGCACGGTAAGTCCCATAACCTTGGCTGCCTTGGCATCAAATTCAGAGAATCCGGTCTTCTTGAATTCAAACATTCTTGCCATATCCAGGTATGCCAAAGCACGGTAAGCATAAGCCACACCGGCAGACGCCTTTGCAGATTCAGATGCTCCTTCCACATCGAGCGACGAGATGATACTGTTGGCATTGTTCACCAAACCATAATAGTAGAAATAGGTGTAATTGAAAGGGCTACGGAGCCCCTTACCATTCTCTATAGATGAGAAATAGTCGTAATCTGCATTATAAACAGGCATATCTGCCGTCATCACATCACGGATAATCATCTGGCTGGGATAACCGTTGTCGTAAGCCGAACCGTTTCCATACACACCACTCTTTACCATATAGGCACTCAAGCCGGTCAACAAGCCCTGCTGAGCCGTCTCAGACCCCTGCACCTGACTGCCTGTTGCATAATCCTTTGGCAGTTCCTCCTCCAGACAGCTCTGCATCATCAAGCATGAAGAGAGCACTACAGTGAACAGAGAAACCTTGCGAAATATATTGTTCATCATATAAAAATCTCCTTAATCTATATAAAAATCTCCTAATCTAACAGTTTAAAATTGAAGTGTAATACCACCAGAGATGGTACGAACAAACGCATACTGCTCATTGCTAGGTGAGCCGGTGAAACTTGTGCGAGGATCGAATCCCTTTCGCTTGCTCCACAGATAGACATTGTCTGCCGCACCATAGACACGAACCTTAGTCAAGCCCAAACGACGTGTCAGGCTCTTTGGCAAGGTATAACCGATATTGATGCTCTGCAGGTTGAGGTAACTTGCATTGATCAGGAAACGGTCAGAAGATGAGTTTGCATCCGTATCATTATACTGGAGGCGAGGGATGTTGGATCCTCTGTTACTTGGAGACCAGGCATCCAGCATATCCTTATGGAAATTGAAACCTGTCCAGCTGTCATAAGGAACACCCATCAGACTCTGATAACCTGAATCGTAAGATTTGCCGCCGATGGAATAAGTGAAGTTCACACTGACATCGATACCCTTAAACGACAACGATGTACCAAATCCACCATAAAGATCAGGAGTAGGGTCGCCACAGGCAAAGTAAGAGCCTTCCGACCATTTTGCAGACTTGCCCAGCGAACCATCTTCGTTCTCAACATACCATGTGGATTCTCCTTTCTCATTTACGCCCGCATATTTCTTCAATCTCCAGGTGTAGATAGGCAATCCTTCACCATAATAATAAGAACCGTTATGATAACCGGCATATCCGCTCAGCATCTCGTTCTTGTTCTCTTCATAAAGCTTCGTTATCTCATTGGTATAGTGTGTGGCATTGAGATTGATGTTCCACGCAAAATCCTTGGTGCGGATTACATCTCCTGCAAGATTCAGTTCTACACCACGGTTCACCATGTTACCCACATTAGAGTAATAGCCTGCATAACCCATTGACATAGGCACGCTGATGAAACAGAGCATGTCAGTGGTTTTGCGGTAGAAATACTCCACATCACCGGTCAGACGACCCTTGAAGAGTTCGAATTCAAGACCTGCGTTGATATTGGTATTGGTCTCCCAGGTAATCTTATCATTACCCTTTGAAGCAAAGGTCAGCGCCATGTCACCATTCATGCTACCGATGCCGTAAGTATCCAGATAACGATTGTTACCGATGGCATCGTTACCCTGCTGACCGAAAGAGAATTTCACCTTCAGCATGTTGAGCCAAGACTTGGTGCCTGCCATCCAATCTTCCTTGGTCAGTATCCAGGCACCACCGAAAGAATAGAAATCGCCCCAGCGATGGGCTGGAGAGAAGCGGGATGAACCGTCACGGCGATAAGATACCTGGCCGAAATACTTGCCATCATAATCATACATGCCACGGAAGAAGAAACCTTCGGTGTTGTAATTGGTCTGATTAGAATATGTCGGCTCATTAGTGATAGCACCTGCCAACTCATGGTTTTCCTTGAAAGAGAACATGTTGGAACGGCCGCCATATACGTATTCATAAGTCTGCTTATAGTTCTCATGACCCAACAACAATGTCATGTTGTGCAGACCAAAAGAACGGGCATAGTTTACCAACTGCTGGAAGTTGACAGTATAATAACGGTAATGTCCTACGGTTACCTCACCATTAGGATAAGTCGTTGCACCAAATCCATAATAAGGCTGCTGGGTACTCTGATAGCGATATTCATAGTCATCCACCGTACCGTTCAAGGTAATCTTCAGTCCCTTGACAAATGTTGGGGTAATCTCAGCAAAGCCATTAATACCGAAAGTATTTCCTACAGAATGGGATGCCTGAAGTTGGTCATTCTTCAACTGGTTGACCTGAGAGAGTACAGGTCGATTCAAGCCTGCATTCATTCCGTTACCATAATCATATATCTTACCATTATCATCGGTCATGATATTGCCATTGCCATCTCTGAGATACAGCGGATAGATAGGAGCGATGGTATTGACCATGTAGAAGGTATTGGTAGAACTGTTTTTTCCATTAGAATCTACCTCTGTGGCATAATCTGTAACAGTATGGGCATAGTTTACGTTACTACCCACCTTCAGCCATTCATTTGCCTTATAGGTAGCCTTCAGGCGTGCAGTATATCGCTTAAACTGAGAGCCGTATGCGATACCAGGGTTATCCAGATAGCCCAATGAAGCATAGAACTGGGAACTGTCGTTTCCACCATTCACATTCATATTATACTCCTGCCGGAGGGTGTTTCGGTAAGCCGCCTTGAGCCAATCGTCCGGACTAATCGTATAGTCCTTTCCGTTATAAGAGATTTTATTGCCCAATGTGGCATTAGGATTCAGCTTTCCATTATCACCAATGAGATACTGTCCCTCAGGCACATTGTAGCAGATATAACCCAATCCGCCCTTTTCTGAAGAACCACCAATCGCATTATTGGCAGCCATATGAGCCGCATAAGCTGACATACCCTTGCCATTGGTATAGTAATTATATAATGACTTATAGTGTGTCTCATAATATTGACCGGGATCTGAAATCATATCATAAGTCTGAGAGCCACGGCTATTGCTGCCCCATTTGGCATCAACAGTGATGACGGTCTTGCCCACCTGCGGATTCTTGGTGGTAATCATAATGACACCATTGGCACCACGGGCTCCGTAGAGTGCATTACTTGCCGCATCTTTCAATACGGTAACAGAAGCCACATCCGCTGGGTTGATGTCACTCCAGGAACCATAATAAGGTGCACCATCTACCACGATCAACGGATCCTGACCTGCATTGATGGAGCTGATACCGCGCACACGGATGGTAGGGGTAGAAGACGGATTGCCAGATGTATTTATCATCTGCACACCAGCTACCTGACCATTGAGGGCATCTACCACATTGGTTACCTGACGCACGGCTATTTTATCTGCATCCACTACGCCTGCTGAACCCGTGAAAGCGGATTTCTTCTGCTCGCCGTATGCCACAACAATCACTTCGTCGAGCTGGCGGTCTTGAGAGTGCATGCTTACCTTCATGCCTGGAGCCGCCTTCAAGGTCTGGGAATCCATACCGAGATAGGTGATGACTATCGCCTCTCCTTTTTTAGCACTCGGTAAGCTGAACTTACCATCAATGTCGGTCACGGTTCCAGTCTTGGAACCTTTCACCATGATCTGGGCACCTACTACAGGGTCTCCGTTCTCATCGAAGACCTGTCCCCCAACCTGTCCGGAAGACTGTGCCAGCACTTGCCCCGAAGCAGCCAGCAACAGGGAAGCAAATAAAACCTTCATTCTCATAATATCTGTCTCTTCTTATAATTATTATCTCTCTTTATCTTGAATACACCTCTTTTTTTATATATTGCCAGTTATCCTTTACAAGTTTTATATAAAAAAATATATTCGGTTGCAAAGGTATAATAAAATTCACTAACCACCAAACAAAAATTCAAATATTTATGTTTTTGAGTTACAAAAAGTTACTTTCTTATCCTAAATCAATATCTAAATGCAATAACAAACATGGATAACCACCCGTCTTGCGAATCTGTGGCAGCACATCAGCCGTAACCCAGTTTTTGAACTTCACGGCAGTAGAAAGCTTAGAGCCGAGAACTAAAGCATAGAATCCGCTCTCGTTGACATAGAGTATCAGAGTACGACGCATCGCCTCGCTTCCATCCTTCTTCAGACCTGTCACTACCCATGCCCCTTGTCTCAAGGTGTCATATTGGTTAACTAATTGATACACTGCGTTATTAGTATATACCATACAAAAATAACAACAAATACTGGTATTCAAGAAGATAAGTTATGATTTTTAAGAGTTTTTATCGGTCTCTCTGCCATTCTTTTAACAAGTATATATCATAGCCAGACATTTTCCACCTATTTTGCTAGAATTTCCCAAAAACTTCGTATCTTTGCAATGGCTTTATGCAAGATAAGCTGTTTATAAAATCATCAAACGTAGAATTATGGAAAGAAAAAGTTATTCTATAGATATAAACCGCATTGCACAATATGCCATGTATGCATATTGCTTTTTCGCATTGTTTTCGCTGGCATTTTCTGTTTGCGGACAAGCGGGCTTATCCTTCAGAACAAGTCCCATCCTGATTCCAATAAGTCCCATCCTGGTTACCATCAAGCAACTGGTCTTGCAGCTCGCCCCTATAGCTTTATGGGGAATATTCCGCTACACGCTACCGGCAGGCGTAAAATTACTACGACGCTGCAGCGAGGTGATGGTGCTTTACTATGTGCTCTCATTCATTCTGGGTCTATGCTTCAATCTTCATCTCGTAACGATGATGCAGAACGGACAGATTACCCCAATGGCTTCCATACTCACCTGGACAGAAAGCACGATGGGCCTGATTTCCGTCATCGCCTCCCTGGTAGCCGGCTGTCATCTGTGCAGCAAGCACAGGGGCAACATGCGCAAACTGGGCATAGCCCTTATCCTGGTTTTCATGGTATGGCTGATATGCTCAAATATACTCCCTGTTGCAGTGTTTTATCTGGCAGGTAACACCCAGCAGGCAGCCATCACCAGCATGAATCTCATCAGTATGATAACCACAACATCGGTTTATATATACGCATATTATAGGATGTATCGGGCGATAGAAAGAAATTTGCAATGCACTGCAAATTTTACCTAGAAGCACAAGAAATTTGTAATGCACTGCAAATTTCTCCAAAAAGTTTCGTATATTTGCAGCGCATTGCAATTTTAGCAATCAAGATAGAATAAAAGATGAATAAAAGCTATGATGGAAAAGAATCAGATTTTTGAAAATATCATAAGCCGCACATCGGTGAGAAGTTATACAGACATGCCTGTAGAGCAAGAGAAAATTGAAATGATGCTGCGTGCCGGCATGGCCGCTCCATCGGCTTGCAACAAGCAGCCTTGGCATTTTGTGGTCATCAACGACAGAGAGATTCTCGACCAGATACCACAGTTCAGCCCTTATGCCAGCATGGTGAAGCAGGCACCGCTTGCCATTGTGGTTTGCGGATGCCTGGACAAGACGCTGGAAGGCACAGAGCAGGAGTTCTGGATTCAAGACTGTTCGGCAGCCACGGAGAACATTCTGCTGATGGCTCACGGCTTAGGACTTGGCGGAGTATGGACAGCCCTCTATCCCCTGAAAGAACGATACGAGGGAATGCAGCAACTGTTGCATCTGCCCAAGACGATGATTCCGCTCAATACCCTCATCATCGGATATCCAAAGAATCAGGCGGAAGCAAAGGATAAGTGGAAAGAGGAGAATGTATCCTATAATAAATGGATGGAGAAAAATTCATAATACTAGAAAAAAGTTATAAAAAACTCCGTTTCTGAGTTTTCTAGACATCAGGAACGGAGTTCAAACATTAATCCTCGAACAGTTTATGAAATTCAACGGCATCCATAAATTGATAATTTGGATTATTTCCTACATTTCTTCTAAGCCTATTTAAATTGGAAGGAGTTGCAGCTTTCTTTGTCAGCAAAACATAGAAACTGTTATCAAAAGAATAGTTAGAAGTAACCATTGCCTTTGATTCACTAACTTTTTTTGCTATCTCCTTTGAATCCAAATTCCTGGTATTGCTTAGTCGGAATTTTGCATCGGCCAAAAGTAATCTCTTATCATTCACATGCAATAGCATATCTGCAGAAGATTTCTTATCAGCATGATGTTTTTGAGAAATTCGTCTCTGAACATCATCAAGTTCTATTGCCTTATCTGTGTCAGAGAAAAGATTTTCTGAATTTGGGCATCCCTCCTGCTTCATCAAATGATGCAAGCCGACTAAATCTTTTGCTGTCCAACAATCAATCTTGATTCCCTGATAATTGCCAATCTTAAATTTCGCCATAGTTCTCTACGTATTTCTGAAGAGTATCAAAAGATTTATTGAATGATTCAAATACAGGTTCGATGTCACAACCCAAATTCTTATAGTAGAACGAATCTGTACCTTCACTTTGCTCTGCCAGATAAAAGCGAGTAGTATTCAACAAGCCTTCTTTTTCAGAGATATACCTGATAGCCGATACCATATCGGGATTGTGACTCGTGATGAGTATCTTGGTTCCAAATGTTTTGTTGATGCGAACAAGAAGATGCGCCAACTCAACCACCCATTGTGGATGAAGATTTGTTTCAGGCTCATCAATCTCCAACAAAGTGTTTTCTGTCAGCCACCCGTTTTCTATCAGACGAAGCATATAAACCAGCGGTTTGAAGCCCGATGCTATATCTTCAATTCTAATATCCTTACCATTGTTGCTGTGATAAACTAAATCAACAGCATCGAAATTTTCCTTTTCTACAATAGAACCATCTATCATTTTATTAATAGAATGAAGTAATTCCAGTTTGCCGGTAATCTCACTTCCTTTTTCATTTACGTGAACCACTTTATGTGCCAAGGAAGTCATCAGAACCCTATCTGATTGACGAAGAGAAATAGCTGCAGGTGTTCCTATATATATGGCATTATTTAAACTATATATCTTTCCAAGTCTATCAACAAGCAATTCCACTTCATCTTCCTTAAAGCTTATGCTGGCAGGAAAGCCATCCTTTTCCCGATATACAGAAGCGATTTTCTCTTTCAAGTAACTGATGGGACGATTTTTTTTGTTGTGTTCATATTTCTGAAGATATTCAGAAAACAACTGAATGGAATTTCGTTCTATATCCTCATGAACATGATTTTGTTCAGTAATCCCAAAAAGATTAAGCACTCGACGCACCTGCTGAGGATTCTGCTCTTTCTGAAGAAAGTTAACCAGCATGTCATCAAGTGAACCAATCGCTCTTTTATAATAAAAATCGAGCTTCTCCACACCACCATTACTCAATGTTACCATTGTCATTAATGATAAGGTATGGTCAAAAAATCGTTTTTTATCATCATCCAGATAATTTGAGATATCATCCAGCGCATTAGAATATTTCTCTAATGATTTGATAATCACATCTCTGAAATCAGAGAAAAAGAAGCTGTCTAACACTGACAATGTATTGACGATATAATACAACCAACGGGACATAGTGCTTTTTCCACAGCCATTGCTACCCACGATAACTGTGATACCCTCTATTTCGATATCAGCATGCCCTATTGCATGATAATTGTCTATATTAAAATTATACTTGCTCATTATTCAAACTATTTTAATGCAAAAATACGATGTTTTTGTGTAACCTCCAAATTTTCATAGCACTTTTTACTGCCAAGGGTTCATAAAAGCCAGATTCCTATCACGAATATAAGTATAAAAGACTTAAAATGAGAGAATTTATTTTGGAAATCTAGATTTTATCCCTAATTTTGCACATCAAAAAATTCATAATAAAGAAAAAGAATGAATATCAAGGAGAATTATCAACAATATGTAAGCCGATACGCTTCTGAGGTGGCTGCCCTGAAGCGTAAGAATACGGGATTCATAACGGGAGAGCTGCTGGCTTTTGGCGGCATCCTCGCCTTTCTGATCTGCTATTTCGCAATGGATGGAGATACGCAGAATTATCTGATGGGGGCGGCGCTGTGCCTGATTGCCTATTCGGGAATCAGACGACTTGACGATAAGAACAAGGAGAAGATAGAGCATCTTTCGGCTTTGTTCAAGGTTTATCAGGACGAAATCAAGGCTTTGGAGGGCGATTTTTCACCTTTCGAAACGGGCGATTCCTATCAGAATCCGCAGCATCCTTATTCCTTCGACCTCGATGTCTTCGGCAAGAGTTCGCTGTTCAACCGTATCTGCCGAACCATCACATCGGGCGGTTCGGAGGCACTCGCCAGGAATCTTACCCGGGAAACGCCTCTGAGCCTGGAGAATATCAAAAGAAGAAAAGATTTGCAGAAGGAATTGGCTGGTGAAGGCGAAAACTGGCGAATGGAATTCCTGGCACTTGGCGAAAAGAACAGAACCCAAACTGCGGATGGCAAAATGGTGAATGGCAAGACGAAGAAGATTGATTCTGCTGCGGTGATGGATGCGATGCAGAAGGTTTCGAAGATGGAGGTGCCGGCATGGTTTGGGTCTCCGGTTTCGCTCGTTATCGGATGGCTGCTGATTATCGGAGTCATCGGTTCCGTGATTTTATCGATATGCAATATGGTTTCGGTGGATTTCGCCTTGTGGTGGGTGTTGGTTCAATACATGGTGGTGTTCTTCGTCTGCAAGCAGACACTTGATAAGATAGACAGCAATGGCGGCAAGCTTCGCCATCAGCTCATCGCCTATGCCCAGATACTTCAGCTTATCAACAGGCGCAATTTCCATAGCGAATCAGGCAAGGAGATGCAGAAATCCCTAGCAGATGCCCTACCTTCCTTTGCCCAACTGGAAAAGATATTGAAGGGGTATGACAGAAGAGGCAACTTCCTGGGTCTTTTCTTCACCGATGCCTTCATGCTGAGCGATTTCTTCCTGGTTCGCAGTTTCCTGAAATGGAAGAATACCTATATGGTGAAGATGGAGGAATGGATGCATATCATCAGCGAGATGGATGCGATGGTTTCGATGGCGGATTTCAGATATAATCATCCGGAGGCGGAAGAGGCGGAATTTGTTTCGGGAAAGCAGGAAATCGTGTTCGAGGGGAAGAATCTCTATCATCCTTTCCTGGGTGCCAAGGCGGTGAAGAACGATTTCACCATCAAGGACGACAACTATTATATCATCACCGGAGCCAACATGGCGGGAAAGAGTACCTTCCTGCGTTCGCTGGGCGTGAACTATATCCTGGCAATGGCGGGTATGCCGGTATTTGCGGATCAGCTGAAGATTTCCCGTTTCAGATTGTTCTCGAGTATGAGAACCACCGATGATTTGACGCATGGCATCTCTTACTTTAATGCTGAGCTGATAAGACTGGAGGAGCTGCTGAAGTTCTGCAAAGAAAGTGCAGAGGGCTATAAGGAGCCACTCCGAACGCTGATTATTCTGGATGAAATTCTGAAGGGAACGAATTCATTGGATAAGCTGAATGGTTCGAGAAAGTTCCTCGAAGCCATTGCCAAGCAGCCGGTGAGCGGTATCATCGCTACCCACGATCTGGAGCTCTCCAAGATGGAGAATGATGCATCAGGAAAATTCCACAACTATTGTTTCGAGATAGATTTAGGCACAGATGTTACCTATACTTATAAGATACAGAAGGGTGTGGCAAGAAACCAGAATGCCACCTTCTTACTGAATAAGATTCTGGAAAAATATTAGAATAAAAAGAGAAACTCCCGATAGTTTGATCAGTTTCAAATTATCGGGAGTTTTCCTTTTAAAGAATACATTATAGCTCCACGCTATCCAGGCGGAATTTGAGCAAGCCGGCTGGTACCTTTACCATTACCTCTTCACCTGCCTTCTTACCCAGAAGGGCCTTGGCGATAGGCGACTTGATGGAAATCTTGCCACTATGGAGATCTGCCTCGTGAGGATTCACTATGGTATAATTCATGCTGCACTTGTTGGCGAGATTGGTAATCTTAATCTTGCTCAACAAGCCAACGGTATCGCTCTTCAATCGAGACTTGTCGATGACACGGGCATTCTCCAAGACCTTCTGTTTGAAGCTGATGCGGCTCAACAGCTTGCCCTGCTCACGCTTGGCTGCATGATACTCGAAATTCTCACTGAGGTCGCCCTTATCGCGGGCCTCAGCTATCGCATCGCGAACGGCTGGCAACTCTACGTTAACCATGTGTTGAAGTTCGGCCACGAGCTCATCGTAGCCTTCCTGAGACATATATTCCATCTTCTCTGATAATCTTAATGAATGATGTATTTAATTTTCGGGGTGCAAAGTTACTAGTAATTCATGAAAACACCAAACATTTTTGATAAAAAGTAAATAAAAAAAGAGAAGATGTGCAGCCATGACAGACGGTACATCTTCTCCTTGAATATATCATTATCCCCAAACTTCTTCTGAAATTTCTCTCACCAGATCTATCTTTGCCCATTGCTCAGCATCGGTCAGTTTATTGCCAATCTCGCAAGAGGCAAAACCGCATTGAGGGCTGAGACTGAGCCGATCGAGGGGGATATATCTGGCTGCTTCTCGGATGCGGGCGATAACCGTAGCCTTATCCTCCAACACCGGAGATTTGGAGGTTACCAGACCCAGCACCACCTTCTTGCCATCAGCCACATACTTCAACGGCTCGAAACCACCCGAACGCTCATCGTCATACTCCAGATAGAAGGTATCTACCTCCTCATGAGCGAAGAGATAAGGAGCCACGGCATCGTAGGCACCCTTGGTGGCATAGCAGGAATGATAATTGCCACGGCATACGTGGGTGTTGATGGTCAACCCCTCAGGTTTGCCCTCGATGGCAAGATTGTTCACCTTCAGATATTGCAGGGCTTCCTGCTCAAGGGTGAAACCTGTGCCCACCTTAGCCTTCCAATAATCGCTATCCACAATCATTCCCCAGGTGCAGTCATCCAGCTGGACGGTACGGCAACCGGCTGCATAAATCTCCTGGAAGAAGGTGCGGTAAGCCTGAGCAATATCCTCAATCAGCTGGGTAGTGTTAGGATAGAACTTGCGGGTATTCTCGGCATTCTTGCCACGGAACAGTTCGGCAAGAAACTGTGCAGGAGCAGGAACCGTCTGCTTTGCCTCGAAGATATATTCGCCATTGGCATCCAACTCCTCAAACTGCTTTACAAAAAGGAAATCCCTGATAAAAGGATGATTCTCGCCGGTAATCTTGCCGGTCAGTTGGATAGAACCCTTGGTTGTCTCCTCGCCATGAAACTGGTAGCCATGCTCCAGTTCGATATGCTCCACGCCATTGAATCCCCACATAAAGTCGAGATGCCAATAGCTGCGGCGAAACTCGCCATCGGTGATATAAGGCAGGCGATGCGCCTTCTGCTGACTGATGACCTCAGTAATCAGCCGGTCTTCTACGGCGCGAAGGTCGGTGGCAGAAATCTTGCCATCAGCAAACTTAGCTCTCGCTTCCTTCAACTCTGCAGGGCGCAAATAGCTGCCCACTGCCTCAAAATGTATATTTCTTACGTTGCTCATATTTTTATCTCCTTATTATTATTTGATGTGAATGACTCTTTATCCTGTCATTACCGATGAATGACGCTTTGCATCCGGAATTGCGGGTGCAAAGATAAGAAGAAGAATTTTATTTGCCAAATATTCTCCGTAATTCAGAAAAATATACTATCTTTGCAGCGAATTAAGCAATTCAGCAGAATATTATTCTGCAAAAATGAATAAAATCAGTAATAAAGAAACAATGACAACAGAAGAAAAACTTGATGAAACAGACATCAGAATACTGAAGTTACTGCAGCAGAACTCCCGACTCACCGTAAAGGAACTTGCTGCAAGAGTACACCTCTCCCCTTCTCCAACCTTCGAGCGGCAGAAGCGGCTGGAACGTGAGGGATACATCCAGCGATATGGAGCCATCGTAGACCATCACAAGTTGGGGCACAACGTAATCGTGCTCTGCAATATCCGGCTCAAGCAGCACACCCACGATTTGATTCAGCAATTCATGGATACCGTGCAGGCCATCGACCAGATAACGGAGTGCTACAACACCACCGGCGATTATGACTTCCAGATCAAGGTATATGCCCGGGATATGAAAGCCTATCAGGACTTCATGCTCAACACGCTGGGAAACATCGACTGCATAGGAAGTCTGCACAGCATCATCGTGATTGGTGAAATCAAGGATTCGCATTATATACCCGTAGCTAAATAAGGAGAAACGTGATGAAAGCAAAAAATATATTGATGATATGCCTGTTTATTTCCGGACTTTTCTGCCTTCCATCCAAGGCACAGCAGCCTGGAGAAAACGTCAGTCACCAAACCATCAGAAAATTGGGCGAGAAGCATTTCTTCTCCATCTCCACTATTCCTGATGATATCTTCCGCCTGATGCAGGGCAAGACATACAAGAAGAACTGTACCGTGGCAAGAAGCGAACTGAGATACATAAGATGCCTGCACGTAGACAAGGACGGCAGAAACATCGTAGGAGAGATGGTGGTGAACAGGGCGATAGCCAAAGATGTGCTCGATATTCTGAAAAAGCTCTACGAGGCGAAATATCCGATAGAGCGGATGAGACTCATTGACTACTGGGATGCCGACGACGAAAGGGCTATGAGAGACAATAACTCCTCCAGTTTCAACTTCCGCTTCATCTCACATACCCATACGGTATCGAAGCACGGAAGGGGACTGGCCGTAGACATCAACACCCTCTACAATCCTTACCACAAACGACTGAAGAACGGCAAGGAAGTGGTGGAGCCTGCCACCGCCCGTCCCTATCTGGACCGCAGCAAGAACCATGCTTATATGATAAAAAAAGGCGACCTCTGCTACCGGCTCTTCAAGGCGAAGGGATTCAGATGGGGAGGTGACTGGAAACACAGCAAGGATTACCAGCACTTCGAAAAATAGAAATGCAGGAAAGAACAGCCAGCAAGGAAAGGACATAAAAAAAGACTATGCCTATGTTACATCATTTCTTTAGTAACTATGGCATAGTCTTTTATTATCCTAACGATCTTTTTTATATGTAACACTAATTTAATTCACCTGTTACAGCCTTTTTATAATACATTGTAACTAGCTGTACCAGATAGAATTACATTCTCTACGTTCATCGTCCTCATTATAGAGGTTCTCATATTCAAGGTTCATAGCCTCGAATGATTCCAGTGTCTGTTTCATGATAACTCCTCCTCTATTTATTATGTTCAACTTTTAATATGGCAAAATTAGTAAAAAAACAGATTTCTGATGTCAATATTTCAGAAAACTTTTGTATTTTTGCACCATCTCTGCACATCAGGGGCAAAAAGTGCAAAAAAACAGCTCTGTTCAAGAGCCATGCAAGATAAAAAACAAGAAACAAGATGAAGATATTACATACTTTACGACTCGACAGAATGAAGTGGCGCCACTGGGTACTGCTGCTGTTGCTCATCCTCGTCACCCTTACCAAGATGATTCCTCTCTGGGGAGTTATCTACACCTACCATGTTTATCCCGTTATCGGCACCCTTCTCTCGCCCATCTCGGGCATCTTTCCCTTTGCCGTGGGCGATATTTTCATAGCTCTCAGCATCGCCTGGGTCATCCTCTATCCTATCTACGAGATGGGATTACGGAAGAAACTCGCCCGTCGGTTTATCTTTCTTGCTGCCAAGAGCGGCGGCTATCCGAAGAAAAAGGCGGTTTTCGGAAGGGTAATTGAATATCTGCTGTGGGTATATGTATGGTTTTATGCAGCTTGGGGACTGAACTATTCGCAGCCTGTTATCTATTATAGAGTTGGCATGCAGCCTGCTGAGGTTTCGGAAGAGAAGTTCCGGAAATTTGCCTACCAGTATGCTGACAGCCTCAACCTTTTGAGTGAAGAACGGAGAGGGAAGAGGGAAGAATTCAATTGTATTGTGGATGATAAACTGAAGAATCGGGTGCGGGATGCGGTTCTGAAGGAATATAACAAGATAGGCTATCGGGAGGGCATCAATCCGCCTTTCAACCAGCATCCGCATGCCAAGACGATGGTGTTTACACCCATCAGTTCGATGTCGGGGGTAACCGGCAGCATGGGACCGTTCTTCTGCGAATTTACGCTGAACGGCGATATTCTTGCACACGATTATCCGGCTACCTATGCCCATGAGTTTGCTCATTTTCTGGGCATTGCTAACGAAGGAGAGGCGAATTTCTACAGTTATCTCGTCTGTACGGCATCACAGGATAAGGCGGTGAAATTCAGCGGATATTACCACATTCTGCCCCATGTATTATATAATGTATTCGACATCCTCGGCGAAAAGGAAGGTGAGAAATATCTGAAATATATCCGTCCTGAGATAATCAGGCTGCTGAAAAGCGACCGCCAATACTGGCAGGGCAAAAGATGCAAGGCACTGGATGCCGCCCAGGATTTCTTCTTCGAACTCTATCTGAGAGGCAACCATGTAGAAGGCGGCAGAAAGAGCTACGCCGGCGTCATCGGTCTGATTCTGGCTTGGGAGAACAAGCAGGAAAAATCTCTTATGAAAAGATGACAGAAATAATTACATGAGAAAGAAAAGACGATTGGCGCACGCTCTTGCACCAATCGTCGTTCGCATATATTTGAATATAGAAAGTAATCTTTTTTTCCTTGTATAAGAGGACTAATATATTATTACGCTAAACATTTCTGCCGTTTTTTACTTCTGCTGTGCAGGTCCATGCATTCTTCTCGGACCTGGTCTTCCATTCTTACCCATTCCCTTGCGAGGGCCTCTCTGGGCAAAGCGCTTCATCATTTGTCGCTCCAGTTCGTAAACACGCTGAATCTGCTGCTGGCTCAGGAACTGAGAATACTTCTTGTAGTATTTCTGACGGATGTTGAGAATCTTCTCGCTCATCTCGAAACGCTGCTTGATTTCCTGTTCGGTCTGAGCATCCGTTTTCATTTCGCCCTTCTTGTGATGAGGGCGAGGACCTAAAGCCCATACCTCTTTCTGATAATCAGTATAGGTCTCGATAAACTTAGCGTTGGTCTTTTCATCAAGCCCCAAATTACGAGAGATGTACTGAGCCTGCTTTTCTGCCAACTGTTCACGACTGAGGCGCTGCTTCTGGTTAGGCGCCTGTGCACATACACTTGTAGTAACCGTCATCATGGCGATGACCATCATTAAAATACCCAAAATTCGTTTCATAACTCTATCATTTTAAATTATTATTGAATCCGTTTAATTGTTGAGGAACACATCCTCCTGATATACAGAGAGAAGATAAGCCTGATCGGCAGAAGACAGCTGTGCGAAAGCCTGATCTACCTCCTGTATTCCGTTATTCACCTGTGAAGGTTGAGAAGAAGAGGCTGAGAAATCGATGTTGAGTACCAGGAGTACTGCCACCGATGCAGCCACAGCTATTGCAGCCGTCCAGATCACCTTCATCAGAGGTCGTTTCTTCGGCTGTATCCTGACAGGTTTCGGTCTGTCATCCTTCACCTGTTCCAGGATATTCGCTTCCATATCCTTGAAGAAATCATCGGGTGTAGAATAAGGCATTCGCTTACCCACCTTACCGAAATCAAATTTCTCAGTGTTATTGAAATCAAAATTTGTATCCATATTCTTTTCCATTTTGAATAACCATTAAAAACTCACAGAACTCTCACTTAATCGTTCGAATTCATGTACTTGATAATTTTCTCCTTGGCAACATGATAGCTTGCCTTGATACTGGCTGGCGTGGAATCAGCGACCTTCGCTATTTCGTCGAACCCGAGTTCATCGTAATATCTCATATTGAATGCCAGCTGCTGCTTAGGCGGAAGCGAGAGAATCGCTTTCTGCAGTTTTACTGCCACCTTATCATCGAAGTCGATATAATTATCGGCTGGCATGAGACTGATGCCCGTTGAATCTGATTCCAGAGAAACTTCTTCCTGTTTCCGTTTGCTGATGAGTCGCAGGGCCTCGTTGGTAGCGATGCGGTAAATCCAACTTCTCAGCGAGCAGTCGCCCCGATATTGATTGAACGAGCGATAGATTCTCACAAAAGTTTCCTGCGAAGCATCCTGTGCATCATCATGCGAAACCACCAATCGGCGTATGTGCCAGTAAACCGGTTCCTGATACTTCATCATCAGCATTCTGAATCCGTTTTCCGGACATTCCTTCAGCGTATCCACTATGCCTTTGTCATTTACACTCATATTCGTTTATTTTCATGAACGTTACGATTATATGACCTTCCAAAATGGGAAAAGTAAAAAGCGGGATGCATTTTTTTTTCGATACCTGCTTAATTTTTCCTTCTTTTTTCTCTTTTAATACCATAGAGAAGAGAAAAAAGGGAGCTATTTCTCCGCTTTCTCAAAGAAAAAGTATATATTTGCAAACGGATTTAGAATATCGAATCGATATGAAGAAAGAAAAGAATTTTTCAAACACTGATTTTTCGAAGAAGAAGGCATTGGAAAGCTTATCGGACGATGAGATTCTGCAGGGCTTCAAGGATGCCGATGCCAGAATCGTGAGGGAGTATTACTACGGATACTGCTGGGTGGCTTATTGCATCTACGATAAGCGATACGACCTGCAGCACAAGCCGGGCATGGACTTTTATTCGCTGGCCCACGAATATTATCTCTATCTCTGCGAACACGACTTCAAGCCGCTGGAAGACAGGAAACCGAGCATGTCGCTCAAAACCTGGATGGTGAATGGCTTCCGGTTCCTGCTGCTGGATAAACTGAAGGAGGTGGTAAAGGAGCATCGCTTCGAAAGTTTCGAAGCACGGCAGGAAAGCCGCAAGATGCAGTTTGACGTAACCGACAACCAGTTTGAGCACGATCTTTATCAGACGATAGAAGACATAGGCAATTTCTATTATGGCAGAGACAGCAAGAACAGCATCATTCTGAAGATGCTCTATATAGAGGGATTCCGGGGCAAGGACGTAGCCACTCAGTTGGGCATATCCCATTCTGCCGTTACCCAGCGTTGCCAGAAGATGATGCACGATGTAGTGATTCCTTATTTCAAGAGATACTTCGATGCATCTGAATACAGAAGCTACCTGTCGTTCGCGGAGGAAGACACATGTATCGAAAGTGCTCCGAAGATGTCGATGCCGAGAATGATGTCCGAATGCATGCGCTGCGAGGAATCGGCAGATAAAGGTAATAACATATTTAATAATAAGAAGAATATGGAAGAAATGAAGAAGGGAAGAATCACTCCTAGCTGGATTGATTCATTAAAAGAGAACGAGATTTTTGTGTTTGGCAGCAATCTGGCTGGCATGCATGGTGGTGGAGCAGCCCGCATTGCCCGCCTGCATTTCGGTGCCGTCATGGGACAGGGCGTAGGCTTGCAGGGGCAGAGTTATGCCATCCCTACGATGCAGGGCGGCGTAGAAACCATTCGTCCATACGTGGAGGAATTCCATGATTTTGCCAATCATCATCCCGAGCTACATTTTCTGGTAACCCCAATAGGTTGCGGCATCGCCGGTTTCGAAGCCGAAGACATCGCCCCATTGTTCAAGAGCGCAAAGAAGATGAAGAACATCAGCTTGCCGGAGAGTTTTTGGGAGGTGATAGAGTAAAGAATCAGAGTAATATACAATTTAAACATCATAAGATATGAAGACAAATAAAAAAGATAAGTATTTTGATATACCAAAGAATTATCAGGATTTTGTATTGGTACAAAAGACAAATGCAAAACCTGAAGATTATGGTTACACAAAGGAGGCTGTATTGAATGTTTTGGATATGGTCAAGAATGATCCAAACAATTATGACCTTGAAGATGACGAGCTACAAAACGACTTAGGTTGTTTCTTCAATGATGGTGTATGCGTTGAAAGAAATGTAGAGTTTGCTAAATATTGGTTTGCCAAATCTGCAGATCAAGGCAATGACTTAGCTCGTAGCAACTTGGCAGACATCTATCGTAAAGGTACAGATGGTACAGAAGTTGACCTAAAGAAAGCATTTGAATTGTATAAGGCCTGTGGTTTGCCATACGCCCACTATCGTTGTGGAGAGTTTTACGAGAAAGGTTGGGGAGTAGATAAAAATATAGAAGAAGCTAAACGCTACTATTCATTAGCCTACTCAGAAGGACATTCTTTGGCTAAAAATAAACTAAAAGAGTGGAATTTTTTAGAGGATTAAAAATGAGAAATCAAACTATACCACAAGAATATGAGCCATCCCCAAGCGAAGTTGAAAAATACATTCGCTTGTGGGACAGCTTAGACAATTATGTAAATCAAGAGAAAGCTCTTGACAAATTGTTTTTCAACTTATGCCAAAAGAATGATACCATTGAAGATGTTCTGCTAAAATGCTCTACACTAAATGACTTCTATAGTACCAATATTTTTGATATTCATGCTGTTGCCAAGCATATACTATCAATTCCAGATATTGACAAGAGACTGAAAAAATGGAGATTTAACATTAGTGGATGAAATTGCTCACGTCGAAGTTGGAAAAGAAAAGAAGCAGCATTTCTTCTACTCATTTGCATCAAAATATTGCAGCCATCATCAACCATTAATGTATGCTATTTACGACAACTATGTAGAGAAAGTGTTACTATATTTCAAAAGACGCGACAAGTTCTACAATTTCAACAATTCCGACTTGCGAAACTACCCAGTTTTCATCAATATCATACATAAGTTCCAAGAGAGCTATGGGTTAACAGCATACAATCTAAAAGAGATAGACAAATATCTATGGCAATTAGGCAAATCTTATTACAAAAAATATAATTAAGTAACTATGTTAGGAGCAATTATAGGAGATATTGCTGGCTCAAAATATGAGTTTAACAATACGTTTGATTATGATTTCGAGATGTTCGGCGATGGATGCGACTTCACCGATGATACAATTTGTACGGTGGCGATAGCTGATGCGATACTGAACGGGCGAAGCTATCAGGAAAGCCTGCTGGATTGGTGCCGCCGCTATCCATCACCCAAGGGAGCGTATGGCGGTAGATTCGCGGGGTGGATTCGTTCTCTTGATCCGCAGCCATATAATAGTTTTGGCAATGGTTCGGCAATGCGAGTATCGCCGGTGGCTTGGCTATTCGATGACCTGTCGCAGGTTTTGGAAGAGGCAGAGAAAACGGCTCTTCCTACCCATAACCATCCCGAAGGAATCAAAGGAGCCAAAGCCGTGGCTCATGCCATCTGGCATTTCCGCAAGAGCAGATTCTCAGAAGAATCTAAGGAGTGTAAAGATAAGAATTCTAAAGAATCTGATGATAAGGCAATGAAAGCCTTCAAGGATATCGCCCGCAGCTATTACGAGGATTTCGATACGCGAGATTATCCGAAAGGCAAATTCGACGAAACCTGCATGGATGCCGTACCATTATCTTTCTATCTCCTCTCGCAAGCCTCATCCTTCGAGGATGCCATCCGCCTAGCTATATCTCATGGCGGCGATAGCGATACCATCGGAGCCATCGTTGGCAGCATCGCCGAAGCCCGCTTCGGTATTCCGCAAGATATGAAAGAGAAGACAATCTCTTATCTTCCGAATGATATGAGAGAAATATCGGTAAGAATTAAGTGTTGCAACTAGGCTCAGCAAAGCTGCTGACTGCAGTCAGCAGACCTGCCGACTAGGCTCGGCAGACCTGCTGAGCCTAGTGACAACTGCTGAGAAGGTATCTTCTGGAACCCAAGAAGTAATGTCTTTCTACTCACGAAGACGCTTGCATCAACCTATAGAGTTGACTCCTTTATCCCATCGAGCCGACTCCGTCATCCAGTAGAACCGACTCATTCTACTAAATCAACCCTATCTACAAGCTTCTCCAGGCAGTTAATCATTTTGATACTGCTTATCAGAAATCGTGGTTCCAATAAAATTGTCTGCGATGCTGGCGGGCTATAAAGTCGATATTACATGTAAATGAATCCCAATAAGAACTAGAATTTCAATAAGCCTAATTATGAGGGCTTAAATTACGTCATGCCTGATTAAGAACTTACTTGAGAGTAGGCAGACGTCTTGGAAACTGCGTCGGGATGTAGCAGACTGTACGTCGGGACGTAATTTCTTCTACGTCGTCAGTCAAAATTGCAAAAAAGCGATTGAAAACGCCCAGCATTGAACCGGGGAAAAGGTCTTTTTGTTCAATGCGTTCTTATTTTTAGCCCCAAAACTCCTCTAAAACACCTATATTTCGCTGATTTTATGGCAATATATGGCAGATTATAGCAAATCAAAAAGCTATTGCCATACAAATATATTCTTATAATCAAACAGTTATAGAGCAGTATGGCAATATGGCAATTCTTGAAAGAAAATTTTTCCTTCTCTTTTCTCTTTTAATATCATAGAGAAGAGAAAAAAAAAGGAGCTATTCCTCCGGTTTCTAATCAAGAAAATAACTCATCGGCAAATGTATAAACAATTTCACGAACCACCAAATTTTTAGCTAATTTTTTTCAGTTTTATCTACATTTTTCTGTTTTTCACTGATTTTTCTGACATGGCAAAAGTACAAATAAAATCTGAGAAACTCACTCCTTTTGGGGGATTTTTTTCGATTATGGAGCAATTTGATGCTCTTTTAGCTCAAACCATAGATTCCACCTTGGGATTGAGATGCACTATGTTTGGTTATCAATATAGCGAGATTCTACGCTCTCTGATGTGCGTATATCTTTGTGGTGGCTCATGTATTGAGGATGTTACAACTCACCTGATGAAACATTTGTCTCTTCATCCAACTCTTTGCACTTGCAGCGCAGACACCATATTACGTGCTATCGAAGAACTGACTTTTAAGAGCATCACCTATAAGTCTGCTTCTGGCAAATCCTATGATTTCAATACTGCAGACAAGATGAACTGCTTACTGGTCAATGCCCTGCTTGCTACTGGTCAATTGAAATCCGGTCAAGAGTATGATTTTGACTTTGACCATCAGTTCATTGAAACAGAGAAGTATGATGCAAAACCAACCTACAAGAAGTTCTTAGGCTATAGTCCAGGTGTAGCTGTCATTAACGACATGATTGTTGGTATTGAAAATAGAGACGGCAACACAAACGTGCGCTTCAACCAAAAAGAAACTTTGGAAAGAATCTTCAAGCGATTGGAGGCTTCGGAAATATATATTTCTCGTGCCCGCATGGATTGCGGCTCATGTTCGGAGGAAATCGTAGATATGGTAGAGGCTTATTGCAGGCATTTTTATATTCGTGCCAACAGATGCTCTTCTTTCTACGATTCCATGTTTGCCTTAACTGGATGGAAAACTGTTGAAATCAACGGTATTGAGTTTGAGTTGAATTCTATCCTTGTTGAGAAATGGAAAGGAAAACCGTATCGTCTTGTCATACAGAGACAAAGGCGAATAGAGGGAGACCTTGACATTTGGGAAGGCGAATATACCTACAGATGTATACTGACTAACGATTACAAGTCGAGTGCAAGAGACATCGTGGAATTCTACAATCTTCGTGGTGGCAAGGAACGCATCTTCGATGACATGAACAATGGCTTTGGCTGGAATCGATTGCCAAAATCGTTCATGGCACAGAATACTGTATTCCTGCTTATGACAGCTCTCATCAGAAACTTCTACAAAGCTATTATGCAGAGATTGAAAACCCGTGAATTTGGATTGCGTGCCACCAACAGGATCAAGACCTTTGTTTTCAAGTTCATCTCTGTTCCTGCAAAATGGATTAAGACATCACGCAGGCATGTATTGAACATTTACTCAGACAACAATACTTATGCCAACCTGTTCAAGACAGATTTTGGTTAAAGACCATGCTTTTCTGGTTAAACCAGCGTATTACCTCAAGTCGCTTTATGGGGTAAGGGGATTTTGTGTCTGCGACGTTTCTGTTATGCAAGGAATATGTACAATAAAATGAATTTTTGTCGTTTTACAAGCAAAATCCCACGAAACCCAATAGGTTGCGGATTTGAGGATGATAATAAACACCCTTACTGGAAGTTTGCCGAAGATATGTAACTATCGGGAGCCTCGCCCTTGAATGTTTACGGTACCTATATAACAAAGCGTGTGCCAATGGTAATATTGACACACGCAGGCTGATTAGTTATCATAAGTTGCTATTTCTTTGAAAAGTATTTGCGACCTTTTATTATAATAAGGCCTTGTCGATTGACTTGAGCTGTCCGCCTTCCCAAAACATCATAAGTCTTGTGCTCAGACTCTCTCTTCACTATAGGCTGACAGATATGATTAGGCTGCAAAATTTTCTGAATGGAGAAATCAGCAAATCTGAGTTCTTCGTCGCGCAGTAGGTTTTCCATCGAGCGATTATCGCCGATATAACGATAAATTCCCCATTTGGGTCGTAGTCCAGCACAGTCAGTACGCCACATATCGCAAGACTCTGCGTCTACGCGAAGCACTTGCTCGCCAGTCTTAACATCGTTAATAACCACCGAATACAGCCCTTTCTCCCCAAAACGAACACTTTCGGTCACCTCTACCCAATGGCCCATCAGTAAGGTTAAGTCTGCCGAAGCCATAGTCTTCAGAGTATTCGTATGCCTATCATGATGTCTTACCTGTAGCACCTGCTTCTCTTTCTTCCCGCTACCCGTGGTTCGACAAGTAAACGTAATGAGCGGCGTAGACACATCAGCCGTTCCAGCCTTATTGTCGATGCCTTTCAACTGATGGATATGTGTAAAATTCTTGGTTGTCAGCAATCCCTTAGGCAGCAGAAACTTCCATTTGAAAACCATCGTTTCGCCTTCAAAGCCAATCATAGCCTCAGGCGAATTATCGAAAGTCTTGATTTCGTTGCGCTGTCGATCGGTAGTACTCTCAATGCCCCGGTCATCATCTATTTGGGCATGAATGAAAAACTGAAACACATATTTTTTCAGCGTCTCATCCATGACTTGCTGTATGTGCTGAAAAGGCTCAGAAGCATGGTCGCGCGAGAAATCAGGACACTCATACATATATCCCGAAGAAGTAATCAGTTGATAGGTCGTTGAGCTTTTACCATCGGCAATGAGTGTTCCGTCAGGTTCACCTGCCATCACCGACAATGGTAACATCACAACTGCCAAAATTAGATATTTCATATCGTCGGCAAGATCCTGATCCATGTGATGCTGTGAACGGCAGTTGAACGCAATCTTAGCGCCTGCATTATAAAGAGCCTCCGCCATAGCGAAGCAAATGCCATAAGCGGCACCGGTAACGAGAGCTACCTTGCCCTCAAGTGAAAACATTTTGTCCATAGTAGTATTATTTATTTTAAATCAGTAGTCTTAATCTTCTGCATATCTGTGTAGTCGAGGTTCTCGCCTGCCATACCCCAGATAAAGGTGTAGTTGCTTGTACCAGCAGCGCAGTGGATAGACCATTGCGGAGAGATAACAGCCTGCTCGTTGTCCATCCACTTGATGGGCGTGTTTCCTGTGGCTCGCCCATCAAGTGGCATAAATTGAACAATTTTCTCAAAGACGAGTTTGAGTATCGACTCGCATTCTTGACAACGAAGAACGGGAAGAGCATGAGGAGGTTGAGTACCTGCAAAGTGGTGAACTTGCAGTTCTCTTTCTTCTCTACTCCAATCTGGCTGGAGCGTATATTTATATGTTCCATCACACCCATAATGCACTTAATTGCACGATTATCGTCATTTTTTGCGAAAAAGCTTCGCAGATCTGAAATAATTTTTGTATCTTTGCTCACGGCTTTGAAGTTTTATCTTTATTCTTTAGCGATTGTAAAGATACTCATTTTCTGTGAGTTATACAAACTTCAGAGCCTTTTTTATTCCAAAATTACGTTAAATCACGCTTGTGAATTTTCACTTGCGAAACTTTAGTCAATTATTTTAAGCAAGCACCTATTCCACGGTGCCTTGCTGCTCAATGCGCTTGGCCTCTTCCAAGAGCTTGATGGCATCCACATACTGGGCGATGCCCTGTGCCACCTCCTTGGCTGCCTTCATCGCAAGAACCACAGTCTGAGGACGATGCACCACATCACCTCCGGCAAATACGCCTCGGCGAGTGGTCATACCGTATGGACGTTCCACCACCTTGACATAGCCCTTCTCATCTACCTCGATACCTGCCGTGGTAGACACGATGCGATTGGCTGGACGAGAACCGATGGCCAGATAGATGCGGTCGAACTTCTCCACTCTCTCGCCCTCTGGGGTATTGAGCACACAGCTGCCGAGTCTACCATTCTTGCCCTTGAGGAAAGCCTCTACGGTGGTCTTCCACTCAAACTTCACTCCTTCCTTCACAGCCTCCTCATACTCGCTCTGGATGGCAGGCATCTCTTCCTGGGTCTTGCGATAGAGCACAGTTACGTCGGCTCCCAGTCGGATAGCGGTACGAGCGGCATCCATCGCCACATTGCCACCGCCGATGACGCCTACCTTCTCGCCATCACGCAGAGGCACCATCTCTCTAGTCAAGGCACCCTCATTATAGGCATTCACATTGTGCAGGAAGTAGGTGCTCTGGCTCACACCATGGAGCTTGCTGCCCGGTGTGGAATCCATGTTCTGTGGCACACTGGTACCCGTGCCCATGAAGATAGCATCATAGCCGGCACGGAACAGGCTGTCGATGGTAACATTGTTCTCACCCACCATGCTGTTGGTGATAAACTGTACGCCCAATGCCTCAATCTTGCTCACCTCATCGCGCACCACGCTCTTAGGCAGTCGATACTCAGGAATGCCATACATCAGCACACCGCCCGGCTCTGCCTGTCCCTCGAAGATGGTTACATTGAAGCCCTGGCGAGCCAAATCGCCCGCTACGGTCAGACCTGCAGGTCCTGAACCGATGACGGCTACCCTGCCACGAGTTTTCTGTGGCAAGCGCTCACGAGAGAGATTCATCTTGGTATCGAAGTCGGCGAGAAACTGCTCCAACTTGCCTATCTGCACCGGTTTGCCCTTCTTGCCCAGCACACAGTGACCCTGGCACTGCTTCTCGTGAGGGCACACACGACCGCAGATGGCAGGCAGGTTGCTCTTGGCATTGATGATGCTCATCGCCGCACCCATATTGCCCATGGACAATTCGTGTACAAAGTCGGGGATATCATTCTCTATAGGACAGCCCTTGCGACACTGCGGAATCTTGCAGTGCAGACAGCGCTTGGCCTCCTCAATAGCCTCTCGGGTAGAGAAGCCCTCGTTTACCACTTGGAAATTAATATCTTTCTTTTCTTCCTGTTCACTCATACTTGTTACTCTCCTATTTTTAAAGTTACTGAGCCTGTGCAACAAAAGCCAAAGACTCACGGCACTTGTCGCTCACTGCCTTCCAATCACCAGCAGCGATAGTGGCCTTCGGGAAAAGCTTAGAGCCCATACCTACACAGTTGGCACCTGCCTTAATCCAAGAAGCTATGTTATCTGCATCTGGAGATACACCACCTGTAACCATGATAAGCGACCAAGGCATTGGGGCCTTCAAGCCCTTAACAAAGTTAGTACCAAGAACGTCACCAGGGAATACCTTGCAAAGATCGCAACCCATCTCCTGAGCCATACCAACCTCTGTTACTGAGCCACATCCTGGTGTATAAGGAATAAGACGACGGTTGCAAACCTTAGCTACGTCTGGGTTGAACAACGGACCTACTACAAAGCAAGCACCAAGCTGAATGTAAAGAGATGCTGTAGGAGCGTCGACGATAGAGCCTACACCCATTGCCATATCTGGACATTCCTTAGCTGCAAACTTAACTACCTCAGCGAATACCTCGTGAGCGAAGTCACCACGGTTGGTAAACTCGAATGCACGAACACCACCATCATAGCAAGCCTTTACGATGTTCTTTGCTATCTCTACGTCGTTATTATAGAATACAGGCACCATACCAGTCTCGGTAATCTTTGCAAGCACCTGCTGTTTGTTGAATTTAGCCATAATGATAAATGAAAAGCCCTCCCCCCATCCCCTTCCCCATAGGGAGAGGAGTGGTATGTTGGGCAAATTATTGTTTAAAATAAAGTTATTATTATATAAAGCTTAAGCTCTCTCCTTCCTTTTATCAGCTATATATTATAGGTATAAAAGCTGTATTAAAACTTTTATAAGCAATATCAGCATACAAATCGTCCACCATTGGGATGGGACGTAGGTGAGGCTTTTAGCCTTTATTTATCGCTGTACACGACCATTAGCATTGCCAGCTGCCAAAGCCTCTACCTCATCAACTGTAACAAGGTTGAAGTCACCGTTAATAGTGTGCTTCAATGCCGAAGCTGCAACGGCAAACTCAAGAGCTTCACCCTGTGTAGGCTTTGTAAGCAAACCATGGATAAGACCACCTGAGAATGAGTCGCCACCACCTACACGGTCGATAATAGGCATAATGTCATAACGACGGCTCTCATAGAACTCCTCGCCGTTATAGATAAGAGCCTTCCAACCATTATGTGTTGCCGAGAAGCTCTCGCGCAGAGTAGAAACAACATACTTGAAGCCAAACTCCTTCTTCATCTGCTCGAAAATCTTGTGATAGCCGCTTGCGTCGGTCTGTCCACCCTCAACGTCAGCGTCTGGCTTAAAGCCAAGGCAGAGCTGTGCGTCTTCCTCGTTGCCTATGCAAACATCAACATTCTTCATCAAAGGACGCATTACAGAGATAGCCTTCTCTGATGTCCAGAGCTTCTTACGGAAGTTGAGGTCAACACTCACTGTTACACCGTGACGCTTAGCAGCCTCACAAGCAAGACGTGTAAGCTCGGCAGCATTGTCGCTGATAGCAGGAGTAATGCCACTCCAGTGGAACCACTGAGCACCTTCCATGATAGCATCGAAGTCGAAATCCTCTGGCTTAGCTTCTGCAATAGCAGAGTGAGCACGGTCGTAAACAACCTTTGACGGACGCATAGAAGCACCTGTCTCAGCATAGTATAGACCCACACGATCGCCACCACGAGCAACGAAGCTTGTATCTACACCATAACGACGCAATGCGTTAACTGCCATCTGACCAATCTCATGCTTAGGAAGCTTGCTCACAAAGTAAGCCTCATGACCATAATTAGCTACACTAACAGCTACGTTAGCCTCACCGCCACCAGGGATGACGCGAAGAGTTTCTGACTGGATAAAACGGTCGTTACCGACTGGAGAAAGGCGAAGCATAATCTCGCCTAGGGTTATAATCTTTGCCATAAATATATATTTATTTTGTTCGTTAATATTTTTTGTTCGTTACCTACTATGTTATAATGTGACTATCTTTTAAGATACGCTTGTATAGTTTCTTAATACTACAGTATTCTCGTCGAGAACTGTCTATCACGTCATAGAGAAGCTTCTATCACTTCAAGTTCTTCTGTATGAAATCGGCCGATTTGAAAAAGATTTCCTCCATCTTGTCTGAACCTTTCGACGATAAGTTGTGATCATAGAAAGGATAGACGGAAAGCACAGCCTCACCACCCTTCTGCTTTACAGCATCAGCCAACATCTTGCTCTGTTCGCACTCCACTGTCAAGTCGTAGGTTCCACAGACGAGCAGACAAGCAGGAATATTCTTCTGGGGGATGAGGTTGATGGGCGACACGGCAGAGAGCGTTTTAGGATTGAGCTGATCGAAATAAGCGATGCGCTGAGCATCCTTCGTCTTTGCCGTAATCTTAGCCTTCTGCAGATCGTAGATTCCAGAATAGCCCACCAGCAGTTTGGCTTGCGACTTCATGGCACCCACAGCTGCCAGATGAGCTCCCGTTGACGTACCTAAGAATCCAAAACAAGAGGGGTCTACATGAAGTTCTTTGGCATGGTTTTGCACATATTTCAGCGCATCCATTACATCCTGTATCGTGACCTGAATCGTGGCGCCTAACTGTGTCGCCAAAGTATAAGAAACTCTCACGCCTGTGATTCCAGCCTGTTTGGCAAGATATTGCGACAAGATCTTAGAAGAACCATTGTTACCAGTGCGCCATCCCCCGCCATGCAGATAAATCATAAAAGGTGCGGGCTTGTCCGAAACCGCCTTGTCTACAGAAAGAATCAGTTCATAACCATTCGCTTTCTTGTAGACGATATCTACTGTTTCTACGCCCTTGTAGAGTTTGCTTGTCAGTCTTTGCGGTTCATACTTATATGGCACCAGCACATCAGTAAGCTTACTCATGTCCATGCGTGCCTTGGCATAACGCGCTTCTTGCAAGAGTTTATACCCACCCTGTCCATCCTCTATCAGCTTCATGGCATAGTGATTGGTGAGTTGAGTGGTCTGTGCCTTCACACCTATAGCAGTGCCTAACATGGCACAAACCAAGCATAATAAAGATAAATATTTTTTCATTTTCGGAATCTTATTAGCAAATCATTTATGTTTCGGCAGTTCTGCCAAATGGGGTTAGTGACTGATCTGAACGTCGTAATAAGGCATCAACAGAGCACTTTTATCCGTCATTCCCAGCTGATAAGCCAGTTTGGTATAGTTTTTATTTTCCAAAGCCTTTCCTGCTTCGAGCAAGATTGGAGTAGCACGTTGGGCATCAAACTTTTTGATTTGCTTGTAAGTCCACTTCTCTGGCGACTTGTAATAAGGATACAAGAAAGCAACGACATCTGCCAATGACTTTTGCGAAGCAGTCTTCATAGTCCAGAGATTTTCACCTATACCTGCAGCTATAAAAGAAGCCTGCAAGGATGCCTCACAAACAAAGGTGGAATAGTGCAAGGACAAAGTGCGAGCCAACTCCTGTGGCAGTGAACCATTCTCAGCTATCTGATTGTTGAGTTTCTGCATGAAGTCGTCGCGCAGCACTTCTCTGATTCGATTTTCGTAACCCAAGAAAGCTAATAGTTCCATGTGCGTCACGTCAAACCACAAGCCATGATTGTTTTTAGCTCTACGCTCCATTTGTCCCTGAGTGCTGTGCTCCATCCAATACAAGAAAGCCTTTCCCCATTCAGTGAGTTGTGTCTGGTCATGCTCTGTCCATCCAGCATAATCCTTGATGAGAGCCGACATACACAGAGCTCTACAAGCATGACGCGCATCCAGTATGCCCGTACCACGAAGTTTGGTGCGTCCAGGGATGAACTGCGAATAAGTCATATTGGGATTCATACCCGTGATGCTGTCGGTAAACCATGCACGCAGATAACGCGCACAATGTTCAGCATACAGACTCTTGCCTGTGACATAATATAACAAAGAAAGACAGTCTACGGCATTAGCCATTTTCACCATAGCCTTCTCGCTCATATAAGAATCGATTTCAGGATTCACCTTACCATCATGTCGCACATAAGGGAGTCCGTCTTTCTTTGTCGTATCCGGCCACCAGTAGCGAGACAAAGAGATGTAATCACGAGCATCATTAGAGGGAGGTAATATCTTCGACTTGACAGTAGGAGCCTTGTCCTTCATCAGTTTAACCGCCATCCCCTCATAGAAGCCAACCATCTTAACAGCCTGCTCATTGTTGTGCAGATAAGCCTCTTTAAGAGCAGACAGTCGCTGCTTGTCAAGAGGCAGAATCTGAGCCTTTGCAGAGACCAAAGCCCCTGCAAAGACCAGTAATACTATGAGTTTTCTCATTTATTATCTACGATTTATTATGAGAAGAATACACCACCATTGATATCGATGTTGGCACCTGTGATGTAAGAAGCCTTATCGCTTGCCAAGTAGCATACCAAGTCAGCCACCTCATCAGCCTGACCCTCACGACGCAGAGGATAGTTTCCCTTCATACGCTCACGATTCTCAGGAGTGTTGAAGATGTCGTGGAAAGATGTAGCTATCGTACCAGGGCAAACAGCGTTGACACGAATGCCATCAGGACCCAACTCCTTAGCCATAGAACGAGTAAAGGTAGAAACCGCAGCCTTAGATGTGGCATAGAGCGAAGCACCAGCACCACCACCATCACGAGCAGCCAAAGAAGAGAAGTTTACAATAGAAGCACCAGCTGTCATGAAAGGCACAACAGCACGAGTAGCCAACCATACAGAACGCATATTAACATCCATTACGATGTCATACCAGTCGTCTTCCTGCTCGGCAATCTTCTTACGGCCAACCATACCGCCTACTACGTTTACCAAGACATCAATCTTTTCGCCAAAGGCTTTCTGAGTCTCTGCTACAAGATTCTTCACATCAGCCACCTTGGTCATGTCGCCTTTCACGAGAATGCACTCGCCACCTACCTGACTGATTAACTCAGCAGTCTCCTTGGCAGCTGCCTCATTACCGAAATAGTTAACGCAAACCTTGGCACCATCGGCTGCCAACTGCACTGATACTGCTCTACCCAAGTCTCTTGAACCACCAGTAACGATGGCTACTTTATTTTCAAATCTTTTCATATTAATTTAATAATTTAGTTATTTGTATTAATTGTATTTTTTCTATTTATTTATCTATTTGTTTGATTTCACCCACTGTGAGGAAGATGGCAAGCCAAGACAATGGAACCAGCGCTCCCAACAAGCTGAACAAAACAGCCCAGTTGGTGATATAGCTTGAGAACAAGATTGCCAAGATGGTGCCAAGCACAGCAGATGCACCACCCAGTCCTGCCAACGAACCAACATTCTTACCACGATGCAAGTCGCACGGAATGGTTTGCAGATTGGTCATAAAGAACTGGAATCCACCCAGCACAAACGCCATCCATACTACAGCCAACACAGCTGAGGAAGACATAATGGCCAAGATGATGGAAGGAATGATGATAGCTCCACCCACTAAGATGGCATTTTTGCGTGCGTAGTTGATGGTATGTCCACGATTGATAAGCCAACAAGAATACCAACCACCCACGATACTTCCCAAAGCTGCTCCCGCATAAGGAACCCATGCAGAGAAAGCCACCTCTTTAATATTAAGGTGGAAAACATCAGCCAGATAGAGAGGCAAGAAGGTGACAAACATCCACCAGATAGGGTCGAGGAAGAAACGTCCCAAGATGACCGACCAGTTTTTCTTTTCGCTCAGCAACTCACCCCATGTCTTACAATGAGTATCTGCCTGAGGCTTTTTCTCCGGTTGATTGCTCAAGATGTAATGGCGCTCTTCTTCTGTAATCCAAGGATGCTCCTTAGGACCTTTCTTGTTGATAACGAGCCAAGGAATGAGCCACAACAAACCCAACGAACCAACACAGACAAAGGTTACCTTCCAGCCGAAACTGATAAACAGCATCAGGATGAATACAGGAGCAAAGATGCTACCTATAGATGCTGCCGCACCGAAAAGTCCCTGTGCAAAGGCTCTCTCCTTCTGTGGGAACCATTCCGCATTGCTCTTTGTAGTGCCAGGCCAAGGTCCTGCCTCGCCCAGTCCGAGCATCATTCTGAAAGCCGTCAGCGAGAACTTGCCAGTAGAGAATGCTGCCAGTGCGTCAGCCAATCCCCATATCAGCACACTACCAAAGAATCCCTTACGGCAGCCCACCTTATCATATAATCTGCCCGACACGAGCTGACTGATACCATAAGCTATCATAAAGAAGATGGTGATATCGCCCAAGATATCTTTTGCCTTCTTCGAAGCGTCTGGATCGTTGCGGTCAATGAGTCCCAGATCAATGGCTATTCCCTCCTTGTTGGTAACTATCGTTGCAGCATCTTTCTGCTTGATGGTCACACTACCCTCATCTACTATCATGTCATCGCCACGCGTAGAGAAAAGGCGATAGCCCTTATCTGTTTTCACAGCCACATTCGAACTCATATCGATAGGCTGTTTTTCCACCAGCTCATAATCGATATTAGCCACCCACATATAGTTCAGGGTGCCACGATCCAAATAGTTGATGATGGTTATCATCATGATAAGTCCGATGATATACCATCGCAATCCTTTTATTTTCATGCACTTATTACTTTAAAAAGTCTGCCCTCATCGGACTAAATGTATCTATCAAGATGCCAGCCTCCAGGCAAACACATCCATGCAACTCATCTGGAGCTACATAATAACCATCGCCTGCCTCTAAGATACGCTTCTCATCGCCAATGGTGAGTTCAAACTTGCCACTTGCCACATAAGTAGCCTGGCTGTGATAATGCTCGTGCATGGTACCTACGGCTCCCTCTTCGAAAACCACCTTTACCATCATCAGCTGACCATCATAGCCCATAATCTGACGCTTGATACCAGGACCAGGATTTTCCCATCCCATTTCCTTTGCAATCTGAAATACTTCACTCTTTGTTTTCATATCTTTTCGTTTTTATTAATGAATATACTGAATATCTACTCTTCCATTCCATCGGAATGTCTTGTTGCCTACCTGTACGGTATGTTCATGAGCCTCATCGTCAGCCAACAGCAAGAAGAGGTCATGACCAGCATACACACCATGCAACACCAACTGAGAGTCGTCCTCAAACAGAATCTCCAGTTTCTCGCAGGAGGTGATGAGATCGCGAGAGGTTTCGCGCAAGACATCATACTCTCCATGAGTCTCTATTGAAACCGCAAAGGTGTGGTTCTTCTTGCCTTTCTCGCGGATGATATAGCCCGAGCGATGCTGCAAGTTGAAGTCAGGGTCATTAGCTCCCAGGGCGACAAACTTAAATTCAGAAGTAGGGCTGCTGGCATAATTGACTGAATAGAATCGATTGGCCTTAAAGAACGTAAGGCATGAAGTCGATGAAGCGGTATTCTGTCCTGTAGCCTCAAGCCATAGATGCTGATAACCCGCTTTCTGACCCAGAGGCGCCATCTGATCTAAGTTACGCTGATAAGGATAATTCACCGATACCAGATGACCATTATACCACAACGGATAATCGTAGTCGTGCACCTTGTCAGACTTCAATCTGAACACATCGCATATCAGAGAGCGTTCGAGGAAGGACACCTTGGCATAGACGATAGTTCGCAGCATGTCTACACCAGGATAGGCATTGGTATCGCGAGCCATCACCATCTGCCAACCATCATGAGAGAAGTCAGCTTCAACAATGTTAGCATGATACTGCTCTGCCACTTTCAGCTTACCGCCATAGTTGCTGTTCTGATCCACCACCACCGTGTTATGGGCAATGGTCTGCTTGGCATAGGTATTGTTCTCCTTGGTATAATGTCCGCCATGTTTTGCCTCTATGTTGAGGAATCTCGAAGCTCCATAGTCGGTCAATATTTCGTGCCCATTGTCGTAGTAAGCCATGGCAAGTTTGTCGTAGTGTCCATGTCCCATACCTTGCGATGTAGCCTTCAGTGTGATGGCACTATTGTATTCAGAACTGCGTGGTCGCATGATAGCCAAACCGCCATCCTTACCATCTCTTCCGTCGCTCAACACACAACTGCGCTGTACGAGGGCATGAGATTCCTCCTTTGCCATATCGCGCTGCGCCATAAACCCTCCAGCTATAGGCAGAACATAAGTCTGATAGTTTTTCATCACAGCCAACAGCGACTTGTTTTCAGGAAACTTACCATAGATGATATTGGCAGCATAAACCATCTCCTGAGCAGAAAGACCTTTCTCCAGAGCATCGTTGATATGAAAGAACTCTCCCTCGTATGACATCTGCACCAAAGCATCTAATGCCTTCACAAGGATTCCGTTACGACGATGGAAGACGTTAAGCTCGGGCATACAATGATCGATGCATTGAGCAAACACCACAAAGGGCCAGATGGCATAACGCTGATAGTAAGCCCCTTCGGTGTAATAGCCGTCAGGAGAGAAGAGATAGTCCATCTGGCGCAAGAATCCACCATTCTTGCCTGTTTCATCCGTGCCGTACAAGGCCTTGCGCACCAGTGATTGGTTACCAGTAGCCATACCCACCATACCCACAGCCGAAGTGGCCCATGTGGCATGGTTGTGCATACGGTTGAACATCTCATGGTTGCGCTTATGCTCCCCATAGCCGTTCATAATGAAGTCTGCCATATTAAAGAGTAAGTTTTTCTCTATGAACTTACGCTGCTTGGCAGACAGGGCATCATACACACAGTCGTACGCCATTGCGGTATGAACGAGCCACACGCTCTCATTGAGCGTCTGCCAGAAGAGGCGACCAGGTACTGGCGACAAGCTGACAGGATGGAGCCCCCACTTAGGATATTTCTGCGCATACTCCATAAGCATCTGAGCCACGAAGTCAGCATATTTCTTGTTGCCCGTGTACTGATATGCCAATCCTGCATGAAACATTGCATAGTAGTTGCTTTTATGCTGCTCGTGTACTGCACCTCCACCTCCGTCGATGGGAGTAGGAACTTGTATGGCTGCAGCACAAGCCTCATCAGCTTTTTGCACCAAGTCGTCTACCACTCGTCCGAAAGCAGGAACTTCGTTTATATGTTTTTTCATATATCCCAACTCCTCTTGAGTAAGCAAGAGTTTGGGATGCTGCGCCATGGTAGCAACAAGCCCCAAGGCACAGAAGAAAAAGATTGATAATAGTCGTTTCATATTACAAACCTTGATTTTGTCGATTCAAATATACTTCTTTTCGCATGGCAAGTACCGCACCTGAGTTCTCGAACTTGCAACGCTCTATCACCACATCCTCCCAAGAAGTTTCGTCCAGGCGAACACTTACTCCGCCTCTACCACTATTGAAGAATTGGCAGTCAGAAACACGCAAGTATTGTGGCCCCATCAATCGCAAGACGCTACCACGCTGCTTGTTGCAACAATCGTAGAAGAAACAGTTGCGCACAGTGACGTAAGGTCCTGCCGTACTCTCGTCGCTACCGCCACGATACACATTGACAGGTGTGCCCAACAAACGACGGAACTCGCAGTTTTCGATCAGCATATTCTCGGCGTTGTAACGTCCCTTGTCATCCTTCTCGGATGCAAAGTCGACACCACCACCAGAACAGTCGGCAATGAGACAACCCGTAACAATCAGACTATCGGCAAAGGTGGATTTCTGTCCACGAATAGCAGCACAGCCATTCTCACCAAAGTTGATAAACTTACAGTTGTTTACCTTCAACTTATAAGGAGTTGTCATGGTCTTGGCTGTAGAGATACCTGTCTCTGGCGAAGACCCGCCAGGTTCTAAGCGACCATCAAAGACAAGGCCTTCTACTTCAAGACTTCCCCCATTATCTATGGTCATGAGATGGGGCACTGAGGTCCCCACCGAGCGAAGCAACGTTTTGCCAGAAGCCGAGCGTATAGTCACATTTTTCTGCACCAAGACGGTCTTCACCAACTTGTACTCATCGCCTTGCAGCACAAAGGCATCGCCATCCTCAGCCTGAGCCAACACCTGAGGAAGGTCGGCATCCTTGGCTACCATGACAGTGCGAGCCTCTGCCTTAGCGGTTTTCGCTGTCTCACTCAGCTTACCTATCGTCCTACTAATCATCTGCTGATAAGTAGGCACCATAGGCAGCTTCACCTTTGCTATTTTTATTCCTGAAGGCAGACTTTCCAGATTCTTATTCATGATATTGTCGGCGAAGCGAACTTCAGATGCCTTATCTACCATCTGGAAAGGATTCTGCGTGCCGCTAACGAACAAACGGTTTCTCTTGAAGTCGATGCTACGAGGAGCCGAAGTGCGTTCGGCATCAGCACCCGTACCAAACTCCAGATTCGTGCAGTCGACGTACACATTGTCGGTTATTGTAATGTCAGAGACTTGCACATATCGATTGGGCAGAGAGTTGGGTACAGCATTCATAACTCCTAAAGCAGAGAAAAAGCGCTGACCTGCCAAACTAACGAAAATGTTGTTGCGAATGACATGATCGGAATCTATCACTCTCACACCGCCCGTATTGCGCTTGCCATTACCTACAAAGGTGTTGTTCTCTACCAAGTTGCGCTTGCCATGACGCAAAGCCACCACGCCTTCACACTCCCAGAGGTAATTGCCGCGCACGATGTTGTCGCAAGACTTGATAGATATCACTTCCACCTCACCAGAGCATCTGTCAAAGAAATTGTCACAAACCGTAGTTGCTGAGGTTTCATAGCTTTGCTGAGAAGTACCGATACGCATGGTCTCTGCACCATTGGAACCATATACCTCACGAGGACCAAAATAGTTATGGTCTATCTGATGATGATTGTTCAGATTGTTGGCACCATTGAGGTTGACAAGGAGCGTTACACCCAAGTTGTACTTGCGCAGCAATTCGCAGTGATCCACTCTGTTGCGCTGGCCAGATAGATAAATATAACTCTTTGACTGCGAACGGTCTTCGGTATTATAGTTGTCTATCACGCAGCGAGTCAAATTGCAATCTTGTGCGAAATCTTTGCCACCAGCAAACTCCACTACTGAGCGGCGAGAAGGATAACCATTGCGAAACTCCAGTCCGCTTACCACCAAATGCTTGCCACTCATGACGAGCGAAGAACGCCCTGTGATAAGCACTGTGCCCGGCTTTGCCTCCACAGTGATAGGAGCCTGCTTCGTACCTACAGCCTTCCACTTGAGGTCGACGTCACGATAAGTACCAGCCTCAATGATGACACGGTCGCCAGCCACAGCCTTCTTCAGACAGTCAGCCACCCCTGGCAGAGAGGTCACATAATCACGTGCCTCGCCTGTCATAGGAGTTGCCAACATAAGAGCCAGCACACCTTCATATAAATGCTTTCTTACTTCCATTCTTTTTTCGTTATATAAACAATACTTAATACTGATAATCGTGCTTCATCCAATACATATCAAAGGTGACTCTACTTGAAGAAGGCGCCTTAGTATTATTGTACAATTTAAAATCAACATGCTTGATGTGCAAGAAACCAATGCGCTTGATATTTTCGGCAGCATTAGCCGCTTGTCCCTTCACATTATAATAAATAACCAAGATGAAGGCATCTACATCGGCTGACTTCTCTGCTCCTACAGCAAAGACTCCAGGAGCAAACACAGTATTATTAACCGACTGCTTAACTGCCCCGACGCTGATATTGCCAATCTTCTTTCCGGCTACATCAATAGGGAATGTATGCTCGTCAATCTTCTCCAAAGCACCATTCTTAATCTGGTCGATGATCGCCTTGTGAGTAGGCTCTGTAGGGTTGAGATAAACAAAGCTGAGACATGGAGTTCCATAGCAGTTGCCATTGGCTCCCGTCACACGATATTCGTCGGCAGAATTGTTGATCATGTAGAAGTTACGCAACTGTGTGTTAGAACCAGCAGGCGTATTGATCTGCAACGTACCAGCACTCACACCAGAGAAGAAGAAATAAGGATTTACCGAATTGTATTCCTCCTCAGTTACCTTAGGTAGATTCTTACCAGCACAGGTATTAGCTTGATACTTATAAGATATAGGGTCGACAGCTGTTCTCCATAAACTATTGGCATAAACCAATCCTGTTTCTGGCGAGAAGAAAGAGGCTAATGACTCTACGTCACGTCCCTGTCCGTAAATCACCTTGTCCTTCCAGAAGTAAACGAAAGGCACATTCACACCAAACTGTTCGGTAAGGGTGCGTGTCTCGATGCCATCGAAATAAGTTATTGACAGCGAAGTCTGGTTATGTCCGTCTACAAACTTATCGGAATAAGGAACCACAAACTTCAACGTATTCTCTGTCTGCAAACTTACCATACACTCTACATCACCCACGAACACCTTATTAATCTTGTTCAGATAAGAACCCGTGAGAGTTATCTCATCGCCCACACTGTTGTCACCAAACTCTGTAGTAGTTACCTCAGGCTGATAACGCTTCACATTGAGCATAGGCAAGAGGTCGGCAGCTGTTTCCTGAGTGGTGGTACCATCGTAGTAGGCAAAGGTGACATGAGCATCGTCTTTCTCTACATAAGGTACCGTGAACACAATCTCGTTGACATTCTTGCTGATGACTGTAGCCTCGTGCTTCACTGTACCGCCATTAGCCGTAAAGTACACAGCAGAAATGACATTCATGTTCTTACCGCTGATGAGCATTTTATTACCCATCTCCACCTCTCTCTGCACCGAAGATGCCGTAGCCAAAGGAGCAGGATATTCCACAGCAAACTCGCTCTCAGAAACACCCTCACCCTCGGCATTGACAAGTGTTATCTTGCCAGTACGCGCCTCATTAGGAACCTCTATCGTGAGACTCGTGTTAGAGAGTCTTTCCGCGATTTCACATTCTTTCTCTCCCAACAAAGCCTTGGTGACTCCGTTCAGAGCTTTTCCTGTGACAACTATCTTGCTACCCACACTGCCTTGTGCTGGCATAAAACTCTCTATAACAGGAGCACTGGCTATCGTCTCGTTCATCGACAATTCATCGCACGAAACGAGAAAGCATGCTGCAAGTAGGAATGTGAATATATATTTCATCTTTTTCATAAGATTCTCTTTTTATTCGTTAATATTAATAACCAGCATTCTGAGCTACATCAGGATTGATATTAGTCACAGAAACAGGGACAGGAAGATAGGTCTGCCAGTTGCTGATGGGGTTTACACGATAGGTATATCCAGCATAGAACGACTCGCTACTCAGATATTCGTTGATGGTCTCAGTGACAACATCCCAACGTTTCAGGTCGAACCAGCGCTGATTCTCGAAAGCCAACTCCAGACGGCGCTCATTGCGCACTGCCATACGGAAGTCATACTTGTTGCCTACTTGCTCTAAAGCATAAGGAGCAATACCAGCACGTTCTCTTATCATATTGACATATTTCAATGCCTCGGTAGATGGTCCTGCTGTCTCATTGAGCAATTCAGCATAGAGCAGCGCGATGTCGCCCACACGGATAATAGGCCAATCGCTCTCACCATCAAAATTTGTTGTCACAGGGTTGGTGTACTTGCAGCAGTAAGTAGCCTCCACCCATTGACCAGTCGTTGCATTGTAATATTTCTGAGCGATATTGACGTTGCGTCTTGTCTCGTCACCTTCCATAATATAGGCATTGATGAGATTGTCGCTTGGAGAGTTAAACCAGTTGGCTGTTCCTACGATGACGTTAGCTCCATTGTTGATAGGTGCAAAGAGATTGCCGAAAGGTGAGCCCAAACCTATTTTGCCAGAGAGGTATCTCACAGCAAAGATAATCTCCTTATTCATCTCGTTATTGATGTCAAAGACAGAGGCATAAGGTACTAAGTCGGCAGCAGTCTGTGGATTGCCCACCGTCTCGCTTCCCAACACATCCTTACACAAGTTGAGCGCCTGCTGATACTTCTCATCGCCCACTGCATAATGGGTGGCATAAACCTTAGCTAAGAGCGCCTTGGCTGCATTCATATCGGCTCTACCGAGAAGGGCGTCAGTCTGTTTGGCTGGCAGCAGCTGTTGGTCGACGATTGTCTCCAAGTCGCCCTCGATGAGCGCATAGACATCAGACACAGAAGAGCGCTGCATATTGCGAGCCACGTCAGACGGAGTCTTGCTGGTTACGATAAATACAGGTCCCCAAAGTCGCACGAGATTGAAGTACTCCAGCGCACGCAGGAATCGTGCCTCACCTTCATACATCTTCTTATTGGCTTCGTTCTTCACCACCTGCACACTGGCAAGTACATTGTTGGTTCTTGTGATGAGCGCATAGCATGCTTTCCAATAACTCTCCACCCACTCGTGCTCTGTGTTGATGACGCTTTGATCGAGCTGCTCTATCAGTTTGGTCGTGTTGGAGGAAGAGTTGTTATTGTACATTCTGGCATTATCAGAACGCAGTTCTGTCATCGCCCATTCGTAATACATCACGTCATGAAGACCATTATAGCATCCCATCACGAGATCGTTGACAGAGTTGTCTTCAGTCACATACTCGTCAGAAGCAACCTCCGAATAAGGATATTGGTCAAGGTTACATGAGGAGAAGCTGAGGGCTCCCACGATACCTAATATTGCAAATATTCTTGTTTTCATCTTGTTAGTTGTTTTTTAGAAGTTTACGTCAAATCCTACAGATATGGTTGATGTGAGAGGGAAACCTCCACGCTGATAACCATCTATCAGGGTGTTGGTGTAAGGTCCTGTCGTGAATCTTGACTCTGGGTTGATACCACGATAGTCGCCACTCCATATATACAGCAGGTTGTTGCCCGAGAGATAGAATCTCAAGTCGTTGAGATGCATTTTCTTGACAATGTCCTTTGGCATGGTGTAACCAATGGTAAGGTTGCGCAAGCAGGCATACGAAGCGTTCTGCAAAGGATAGTCGGTAAGCAAGAGGTTATGACCATTCTTCTCATAAGGAGTCTTGCCGTCACCTGGGTGCTCTGCACTAATCCAGCGGTTCTTAGCGTAGGCCTTGTTGTAACGTAAAGTTTCGTTATAGTACACGTCGCCATTGAAAACTGTAATACCCTGCACGCCCTGAATCAGGATAGAGAAGTCGAAATTCTTGTAGCGCAAGTTGTTGGTAAGACCCCATGTGAAGTCTGGATAAGGATTTCCGAGAGGCACACGGTCGTTAGCATCGAGTGTTCCACTGTTGTCAGTGTCTACGATGCGGAGTCCACCTGGAACATCGTCAGCAAAGTGTGGGTTAGCATCTATCTCCTCCTGAGAATTCCACACACCCTGGGTCTTATATCCATAATACTGGATAAGTGGTGAACCCACCTTAGCGATGTAGCACTCATTGCGCTCACCCTGGCTGATGATTTGGCTCTCTCCTCCGATTTCCAACAACTTATTGCGTGAAAGCGAGAAGTTAAAGTTGGTTTCCCAACTGAAGTTTCTATTGCGAATATTGTGTGTATCAATCTGAATCTCCACACCCTTATTGCTCACCCTTCCGATGTTGTTCCAATAGTTGGAATAACCTGTAAACGACTGAGTAGGCTGTGCAAAGAGCAATGCCTTGGTCTCAGAATAGTAAGCATCGAGCGACAAGTTGATGCGATTTCTGAAAAGACCTAAGTCGAAACCAAAGTTAAACTCATTGGTCTTCTCCCAAGTAATGTTAGAGTTTGCCAAAGTAGAAGATGTATTAGCCATACCATTCACCAAACTTCCATTGCCTGCGCCCAAAGCGTAATTGGCAGAGTTGAGCACCTCTAAGGCTGCCTGATAAGAAATCTGATTGTTACCTGTCATACCATAAGAGGCACGCAACTTCAGATTAGAAATAGCTTCAATAGACTTCATGAAGGCTTCTTCGCTGACACGCCAACCCAAAGATATAGAAGGGAACCAAGCGTTGCGATTGCCCTTAGCGAAGAGCGATGAACGGTCAAGGCGCAAAGATGCTGACATCAAATAGCGACTCAAATAACTATAGTTGATACGACCTAAATAAGATTCTAAAACGACGTCTGGATAACGGAAGGTTCCAGTACCAGCCTTATCGCCATTGTCCGATGTAGCCAACTCGAAGATAGTAGCTGCATTCAGGGTCTTGATGTTGTCGGTAGCAAAACCTGAGGCTGTCTCTGCCACGCGCTGTACACGTGTACGCTCTGCTGTATAGCCCAAGAGGGCATCAATGCTATGCTGCTTCTGACTTCCCAAGTTGAGGTGATAAGAAAGGGTATTCTCTGTCAACAAGTCGATGTATAAGTTGCTGAAATAAGTAGCACGGCTGGCTTCACCATCCTTGGTTGCATTCTTATTATCATAAGTATAAGAAGGTGAGAAGCGCACATTAAAACCATTAGAAGTCTTAAAGGTCAATCCCTTAGCCAATTCTACCGTCAGATACAAGTTGCCCAATCCCTGGAAATCTTCACTCCAACGCATGGTGTTGGCCATCACGCTGCATGGATTGTTGTTGGAAGAAGAGAAAGGTGAGGTTCGCTCTGTCAAAGGATTGCCTTCTTCGTCTACCTCGCCTGTTGGGGTTTCTATATTATTGAAGTGGCTACCACGAGCAAAACCACTATAGCCAGTAAGTGCTGTTGTGATGTCGTTGTGATAAACAGGCAGGAATGATGGTGTGCGATAGAAGTCGATAAAGTTGTTGCGAGGACGCTCTGCACGCTTGTAAGTACCAGAGAAATTGACACCGAAGCCCACACTCTTAGATAAGCGTGTGTCTAACTTGGCGCGGAAGTTCACCTTGTCGAGTGTATTGGAACGCATGATACCCTGATCCTTCATATAAGCAGCCGACACAAAATACTTAGTGTCCTTCTTGCCACCAGATACGCTAAACTGCACATTGGTCATTGAAGCCACATCGTTAAGACCCTCCTTCTGCCAGTCGGTAGCACCATACAACGACTCCAGATAAGCCGCACTACGTGCCTGAGACATAACAGGGCGTCCACCTAACGCTTCTTCTTGCTGCATCAAGTTAAACCAATCGGTAGAGGTCATCATGTCGTGCAACTGGTAAGCATACTTGAAACCCTGATAGAAATTGAACTTATACTTAGGTTGTTCGGGAGTACCTTGCTTCGTGGTGATAAGAATAACACCATTGGCTGCACGTGAACCATAGATGGCTGCAGAAGCAGCATCTTTCAGAATCTCTACAGACTTAATGTCGGAAGCATTTACCTGCGACAAACCACCCTTTACAGGGAATCCATCAATAATCACTAATGGAGAACTCTCGGCTGAGATAGAACCTGTACCGCGCACACGAATAGAAGGTGTAACACCCACCTCGGAAGTCTCATTGCTCACGGTAAGACCTGTCATCATACCCTGTAACGCCTGAGTGACATCGCTAACAGGAGCTTTGGTCAACGAGCCACCATCCAGTTTGGAAATAGAACCCGTAAGGTGAGATTTCTGCTGTACGCCATAACCGATCACCACTGTTTCGTCCAGCTGTGTGTCGTTCATCTCTAATCTTACATCGATTTTCTTTCTGTCACCAACCGTTACCATTTGATCAGTGTAACCAATATAAGAAAAAACAAGAACAGTCTTCTTGCTTTTCACCTCTATGGAATATTTACCATCCATATCGGTAATAGTGCCAGCAGTGTTACCTGCATCACCTTTCACAGCAACAGTAGCACCTACTAAAGGTCCTTCTGTATCAGTGACGGTACCATGTATCACTATCTGAGCATTGACAGCAGCACTAAGACATAGTGCTATCATTGTCATCAATAAGTTTGTTTTTAAAAGTCTCATAGGCTTTCTTTTTAAGAATTATAGATATTTTAGTTTCTATGCGCAAAGATAATGCAAATCGAATGCAGAATCATCAAGCTCGCTTGAATGTTATGCTGAGATGCTGCTTATCGTCTGCAAAGATAATACTTAAATATGATAAACAAAACTTTTTGGTATACCAATTATATTAGTTTAACGTTTCGTTATTTTTTTCTTGCCTTTATGTGAATTATCGTTAATTCGATTCCGGTTTCATGAAATATACAGAATAATTATGTACCTTTGCGCTAAAATACAAGTAAAGCAGAATATGTCTATGAAACAAGAAATCAACCATTCACCAGTCGACAGAGTAGTAGACTACATCAAAACTCAGATTGCAGAGAAACAAGTCAACCCTGGCGACCGCTTGCCTTCTGAAAGAAAGCTATCAGAGCTCCTGAAAGTAGGAAGACCGCACATCAGAGCAGCACTACAAAAGCTTGAAACTTATGGTGTTGTAGAAACAAGACCACAGAGCGGAACCATCGTAACCGAATTTTCTAAAAGTCAAATTGACAATCTATTCAACGAAACTCTGAAGGTTGACAAGTACGATTTTTATAGTCTTGTACACGTGCGCGTACTATTAGAAATAGATGCCTGCACCCTTGCAGCCACCAACTGCACAAGCGAAGACATCGACAAAGTGGAAAAGGCACTCAGAGAGTTGGAGGACTGCCAAGATCCTAAGAAAAGGATCGAGAAGGATTTTGCATTCCATCACGCCATAGCTTGCAGTAGCCATAACCCCGTATTGGCTTCTCTACTGCTTATCATCACACCAGACATCATGAAGTTCTATCATAAATATAGATTCTGCTCCGTGCCTGAGCGACAGGTAATCACAGAACACAGAGACTATATTGCTAAGATGAAAGCACGCGATACAGAAGGCATGAGAGAGTTGGTACTAAGCCACTTAGCTAATCAGATAAACTTTGCTAAGTCACAAAGAAAAGACTGAACAAACACCTGACAGCACCCTGACAATCGGGGTGCTGTTTTGGCTTCATAACCTATTATAATAAAAGCACAATTGGCTATATTGGTATATTAATTAATTATAATTAAACCATAATACACTTAAATATTATTAAACGTTAATTGGTTTACCAATTTTTTTGTTTATATTTGCACCGTTTTTAGTTACCAAAAATAAAATATAAACGATTATGAAACATTTATTATCATTAATGACCGTATGCTTGCTCTCACTCAGTGCGCAAGCACAAAAAACATGGGACTTTTTAGACCTGAGTGAATCTATCCCTCTCATCGAGGCAGATGACATTAACTGGAATGTTGACAAGTATCAAACAAATACCACTGATGTCCCTATACAGTGGAGCAACAAAATCGCCTTTACTGAATGGAGCACCTTGAAAGCCAATGGCGAAGAGATTCCAGCAACCAAAGGGCTTATGTTTATTGGAGGTGAAGGCAAATTGCTTTTCTCTATCAGCAGCAAGAACAAAAACTATTTTAAGCTGAACAATAATAAAGCTAAAATCAAGATTTGCAACCTCAAGAAGGGGCAGAAGCTCACTATCGTGGGGCTGAGCGGAAGTAAGACCGAAGCTCGTACTTTTACAGCAGAAGAAAACCTCAAGGTGACAAGCGGTATGGAGCCCACAGTAGAAGAACAAACCAGCGAAGCTGAAGTGATAAACGACGGCGACATCGTCATTGGCTGCACCAACGCCATGAACGTCTATTCTATCAGCCTCAGCGCAGCCGACGCCACGGGCATTGCGCAGACAACTATCAGCAAGCCATCAGGCAACGATAAGTTTTACACGCTCGACGGCAAGCAAGTGAAACCCTCACACAAAGGCATCATCATTGCCAATGGAAAGAAATACACCAATAAATAATTAACTAACATACATTTATTCTACATCATGCCATCGAGCAACTCGATGGCATGGAGCATATCTTGCTCAAAAGTAGTATGGTCGAGCAGATAATGCGGAGTGCCATTAACCAACCATTAATAGAGCAAAGGATTCATTCTCTCTATATATTGGCTAATGGCATATTCTATATTATCACGCTGCGTATGACTATGAGAAAATTCATACACACGCAGCTTCTGATGAAAGAAGCAATAAGCCGACTCGATACTATCCTTACTAAAATTTACCCCCAGTTCGGGATAAGAAAAGTTCAATAAAAAGTTTGTAGTCTCACAAATATTTTGTATCTTTATAGGTAAAAATCAAACAGTTATAAAAATATTTGATATGACTACCGATTACAAAGTTACAGAATTATTTTGTATTATAGACGAGTTTTGCAAATATTTTGAAGCAGAAAACGCAGGAAATTTGCTGGAAGACAGCAGTGACATCAAGCGTAGAAGGCGTTCTGTCTCATTGTCAGACAGTGAAATCATGACAATCCTGTTGTATTTTATCCAAAAAATCGAGGATAAAAAATCTTAAAACATTCTTTATCCCCGATTAAATATCGTACCTTTGCAACCGAAAGAGTTCTTTGGGTGGTTATGCAAATCACAGCAAGATGCTACATTCTGTTTATTTCTAATTCGTAACCTCTTCTTTTTATGAGATAAAAACTTATCTCATTCTCATTCACTTGTAAAAAATACGTACTTTCGCATCAAAAAAGTATATATTTGCAATCGAATTGCGGATATCAAAAAGATATATCGATATGAAGAAAGAAAAGAATTTAGAAAGTTTATCGGATGATGAGATTCTGCAGGGCTTCAAGGATGCCGAGCATGATGGCTTCGAGAATATGCTATGAGGAAGCGGCTGAAGAAAATAACACATTAAATAATAGTAATATGGAAGATATGAAGAAGGGAAGAATCACTCCTAGCTGGATTGATTCATTAAAAGAGAACGAGATTTTTGTGTTTGGCAGCAATCTGGCTGGCATGCATGGTGGTGGAGCAGCCCGCATTGCCCGCCTGCATTTCGGTGCCGTCATGGGACAGGGCGTAGGCTTGCAGGGGCAGAGTTATGCCATCCCTACGATGCAGGGCGGCGTGGAAACCATCCGTCCATACGTGGAGGAATTCATTATCTTTACCCATCAGCATCCCGAGTTTCATTTCCTGGTAACCCCAATAGGTTGCGGCATCGCCGGCTTCGAAGTCGAAGACATCGCCCCATTGTTCAAGAAGGCAAAGGAGATGAAGAACATCAGCTTGCCGGAGAGTTTCTGGGAGGTGATAGAATAAAGTTATAGAGAATTAGCAGCTTATGTTAGGAGCAATAATAGGAGATATTGCTGGCTCAAAATATGAGTTCAACAATACGTTTGATTATGATTTCGAGATGTTCGGCGAAGCCCGATTCGGCATTCCGCAAGATATGAAAGAGAAGGCAGTCTCTTTTCTTCCGGATGAAATGAGAGAAATATCGGCTAGAATAAAGTGTAGCAACTAGGCTCAGCAAAGCTGCTGACTGCAGTCAGCAGACCTGCCGACTAGGCTCGGCAGACCTGCTGAGCCTAGTGGCAACTGCTGAGAAGGTATCTTCTGGAACCCGAGGAGTAATATCTTTTAACTCACGAAGACGCTTGCATCAACCTATAGAGTTGACTCCTTTATCCCATCGAGCCGACTCCGTCATCCAGTAGAACCGACTCATTCTACTAAATCAACCCTATCTACAAGCTTCTCCAGACAGTTAATCGCTTTGATACTGCTTATCAGAAATCGTGGTCACAATAGCACTCAGCTTCTGCATTTTCTCCACATTTATTTCCTGCACATAAAAGTTTTTTTTGTGAGAAAAGTATCAAAGTATCATTATTTAGAGAAAATAACATTCTAAACATCTGATACATTGCGACATACAAAAATGAGACTTTCGAAATATTTTACAGAAAAGTATCATCGAAGTATCATAAAATTGCAAGAAGTATCATAAATTTCGGCTTTGAGGTAAATTAAAAGGCTAAAAAGAAATATCTACTATTCCAGTTTTATAAAATTAATAGCGTCTACTTTTTCAGAATGTAAAGAATGTCAATACAAACTAGGAATAAGAGAAAAGATTGACAACCTGAATTAGGAATAAAAGCACATAAAGTGGTCTGTAAGAGACCAGTAAGCGGTCTGTAAGAGACCATCAAGTGGGCACTCAGGGACCAAGTGTCGGGCATTGAGAGAACAAGTAACGGGCACTCATTGCCCATATAATAGGCATCGAGTGCCCAAAGTATCGGACGACTTTGGGCACTTCTCGCAAGTCGGCGGCTTCGATATTATGCATGATGCTTTATGACGATTTTGTGATGGTTTTATGATGATTTGGTAATACTTCTATGGCAATTTCATGATACTTCTATCACATTCATGATACTTCGATGATACTTTTTGTAAAGTAATCCGAATAGTATCATTCTTGTATATTATTATATATCAGTTATTTATACCATTACTCAACCCAAAAGATGATACTTTGAGACTTTTTCCATAAAAAAAACTTTTTCCGTGTGCGTAAAAACTCGACGCTAAATCTAAAAAGAATCTGATATGATACCTTATAGATACCCCAAAAATTACGTCCCGATGTAGACTTTACTACATGGCGACGTAATCTTTCCTACGTCCCGACGCAGAGATTCCTACATCGCCATGTAATTTCAAGGACAACGGGAAATGAAAGATGTATTGAAACAATTTGCTGGTAAATGCGAAATAAAGCCCAAATAATTTGGTGTTATCGAAGAAAAACTATAACTTTGCCACCAATAGAATTTATCAAACAATATAATTTATGACAAACCATGATTTTTGGATGTCCATCAGCGACATAATCAATGAAGGATTTACATCTGAAGGTCTAGCAAAATTAGATGATTATGCAGAACAATTCAGTACTGGAAAGATCTTATATAAACGATTTTCACCGTCAGAGCAGCTTGGCTGCGTTAAAGGGGGAACAATACATGTTATTGCATCCTTACTCGCGGGAGCAGAAGTTGGCACAGATCAACTCTCTGCGCCAGAACACAGTTTCAAAAGAGAACAGCAACTTGGAAAGATCCAAGAAGAAAGTTGAATTTACAAAGAGAGTGTAAACTCAACTTTATCAATTTACTTTTATGTAACTTGGCACAGTTAGTTTACACTCTCATGAAAAACACCTGTTATTACTCTATTCCCATTTTTGAACATAATCTGTTGGAACATATAATGCAACACCATTATCAAAGCGAACCTGAGTTTTTAAGAAGCCAAGTTCCAAGACTTTACCCTGTTCACCCTCATTAACTGGAGCCGCCAATCCCAAAGAAACTAACTGTGCCATACCGACATCATCTTTAGCATTACAACACTTAATCACCTCATCATATGCGTCTTCAGAAACTGCTCCAAAACAACTATGAGTCATTTTACACATTTCTCCCACTTGTGGAGTATTACTACTTGACGAATCATCGGAACCTCCTGCTGCAAGAACAAATACTAAAAAAGTCAATAATGACAAAAGATACTTTAATTTTTTCATAATTTAAACGTATTAAGATAATAAAATATTAATATAGAACATATATAACAAATTAAATCATATATATCAAAGACACCAGGAACCAAATTAAAGATTTGGAGGATTTCAGAACCAATTGCAATCAAAGGAAGGGCACTATAAGAAATTATAGCAACTTTGCTCATTTCTGTGCCATATATAGTCTTTATTACAAGGAAATATGCAAAAAGCCACAACCCATCCGGCAAAGAGTATTTCACAAAATTGGGAATTCTATACGCACCAATATTTGAACGAAGATAATCAACATAATTATCGAGTCCCAAGATGTTAAACCAGTTAAACATATAGAGTGATTTCACACGATAAGACACATAAATAACTCCACCTACTATAAAAAACAATATAGCAAGTGCCATTCTCCATGAAGAAGAAATTTTATCAAGTATTGTCTTATCAGACTGTTGCTTCATACACATAAGAATTTATTAGCACATTCGATAGTTGATACTGCGAAGCCATCGTTCTCTACATCACCTACGGATACAAAACACGTGGACGAAACTTGTCCACATTGCAGCCGTAGGAAAAGCTGAGGAAAACGACAAGTAACGCCCACGCTATAGCGGACGCTTACTATCTGCCGGTATTCCTGCTTTTTATTGAAGTTTCCTACGTTCCAATGTGCATGACCGAATAGCAAACGCTAATTTAACCATCAAAAAAATAGAAGTCAATCTCATGCGAGAATTCATTCTGATTGCAAAAGTACAAAAACTTTCTGAATAATCAGCATTTACCATTCACTTTTTTCGTCAACTTTTTCTTTTTTATCTTTATTTCTCCTCAAAATAACTACCTGCTTCCATCTTGCAATCCATCGCACGGCACTTGTTGTAGCGCTCTCGGGCTCTGTTTTCTCTGGCAAACATCGCCTTGGTGCCAGCCTCATCTTCCGAGAACTGCAGATGATTGTCGATGCCCATACCATGAGCAATGTTCTCCACATCAAGATCATCGGTGCCGATAAAGGTAAAGGTCCAGTTCTGTTTCTTCAGCTTCTCTATGAGGTTCTTGATCATCTTCAGATCATACTCCTCGCTGCAATTCTCCTCACCATCCGTAATGATAGTCACCAACACGCTGTCATACTCGGTGGTCAGGGCGTTGATCTTGGCGATACCCATACCGATGGCATCATAAAGAGGGGTGCCGCCACATGGGTTGTAATCCCTGGATTTCAAAGGCTTAGCATGGCGGGCAGACACATTATCATAAAACAGATTCTTGTGGGTGCTGTCGAAGGTGATGAGCGTTACACGCTGCTCCATGTCCTTATGCGCCTTCTGCATTTTCTGAATCGTGGTCAGGGTCTCGTTGATGCCCACCAGTGCCTGGTGCTCGATAATACTCATGCTGCCACTCTCATCTACTACCAAAAGATTGAATACTCGTTTCATAACTTGTTTCTCCTATTTATTTTAATTGTTCAACACACTAGTGTCCCGTTAAAACGAGACGATTATTAAATAAGTTATTAATACTCAAAAGTTTACGGACTTTTTATAGTGTATTCGATTTGATTTTGTATCTTTGCACGCATATTTAAAATACGTGTGCGATGAACAAAGGCAAAACTATATTCTCTCAGATTATGTCACTTATACCAGAACGTGATTTCAAAACTTGTGTAGACCGTTATAAGGGAAACTACAGAGCAAGAAACTTCTCTTGCAAAGACCAATTCCTAGTAATGAGCTATGCTCAATTAACAGGTCGTGATAGTCTTCGAGATATAGAAAACTGCCTTACGGCACTCTCCTGCAAACTTTACCATTGTGGTATTAGTTATGCTGTACCACGTAATACTCTAGCAAAAGCTAACGAGAAGCGAGATTGGCATATCTATAAAGATTTTGCAGACGTTCTTTTGAAAAAAGTACGTCCTCTTTATGTCAAAGACAAGTTCAGATTAGACCTAGACAACATGGTATATGCTTTTGATAGCAGTACTATAAGTCTGTGTCTCAAATTATGTCCTTGGGCAAAGTATCGCAAAAACAAAGGTGGCATCAAAATGCACACATTAGTCGATTTGCGAGGAAATCTTCCAGTCTCAGTTTATTTGACTTCTGCATCGGTTAATGATGTAAAAGCTCTTGATGATCTCTACATAGAACCTTCTGCTATCTATTTGATGGACAGAGGATATGTAGATTTCAACAGACTCTTCAAGTTGATAACTAAGAAGAATGCATTCTTTGTTACTAGGGCAAAAGATAACATGCTTTTTGAAGTTGTATCAGAAGCCGAAGTTGACAAGAGTACTGGTATCATTTCTGATGAACGTATCAAATTAACAGGACTACATACTGCCAAATGGTATCCTGAAGAACTTAGAATGGTAACCTATGAGGACTATGCAACAAGTAAGGTGTATAGGTTTCTCACAAACAACATGGAATATGAAGCGCTTACCATATCTGAATTATATAGGGAAAGATGGAACGTGGAACTTTACTTTTATGACAAGAATAACATTATGAGAAGTGAATGGAAAAGTATTATTGAAGATCAGAACTTTAGGAGAATGCTTCTCCGTTCGACTTCTCATAATGATAACTATTTCTTCAGACCTCTGAGCCAATCTCTGAGATTTTTATTGTTTTCCCAAGATTTATCAGCCTCTCGGTTAGGTGTGAGATCTGTATACGCCTTTTCGAACGCCTCACGTTTTGCTTTAGAGTCTGCACGAGCATAAATGTCCGTTGTTTGAATAGAGACATGTCCTAGCAAATCTCTAATATAAATAAGGTTGACTCCAGCCTGTAGAAGATGCATAGCTCGACTATGACGTATAGAGTGACAACTAATCCTTTGCGGAATAAGTTCTGGAGACACCTTCCTTGCCATGTTTGCATAAGTACAAAGAATGTATGTGATACCCTCACGCGTTAGCTTTTCATTTCTGCCATTATAGAAAAGTGGAGACGCAGCTTTGTTGCAATCGTTAAGATGATTCTCTTCCATATATTCACATAGAATTGACACCTGTTCCTTTACAAGCGGTACTATTCGTGCTTTGCGTCCTTTTCCGAACAGACGTATGGTATATGGCTCATGGGTTATGCGCACACTATCCACAGTAAGATCTGCTATTTCAGAGACTCTTGCTCCCGTATCATACATTAGTGAGAGTAAAGCGAGATTTCTTCGGCCTCTCCAAGTTGATGTATCAGGCTGAGCCAGCAACAACTTGATACCTTCTATTGTCAGGTAGTTAAGTGTTGTCCCTGATGTTTTTATGGCTTTAATAGTTAGGATCTTTTGCCATTCTTCTATCATTTCTATGACGCTATATTGCAAGTAATGACAAAAAGAATGAATGGCAGCAAGCCGATAGTTACGTGTCGCTGCAGAGCATTTTCGCTTGTTAAGTAGCCATTCGAGATACTCGGTTACACTTACTCTCGTGAGATGTTTCAATTGCAATTTTTCAACTGTGATTCCTTTAATATCTTTCATGAAGTCAATAAATTGTACAAATGCATCTCTATAGGAGGATATGGTGTTAGGGCTTACATTACGCTCATGAGGCAGGTATTCTACCAGAAAGCGGCTTAAATGTTTGGCAAAGTCAGTCGTCGTAGTCATAGGCTTTACATATCTTTGGATAGACAAAAGCGTTGATTTCAGAACATTGCTCTTCCAATTCTGGATACATGTTGCATGTGAGGCGAACATACTGCTCTGTCGCTTTCAGCGAGTGATGTCCCAGGCATGTTGAGAGAATTGGCAAACTGGCATACAAGTCCATTCCTTTGTGCCCCATCTGTACAAGAGCATGTACTGCATTCGTATGTCGCAGGTCGTGAACGCGTGGTCCATGATGATTCCCCTTATGGGGAATTCCGCATGTGTCCAGCAATTTGCGCAGATGCTGATATACACTATTAGCCTTGATGCTAGTCCCGTCCGATTTTACAAACAAAAAACCATTTCCTGCAGCTATGTCTTTGATGGGCATATTGTTTCTATACTCCATATAAGATGTAAGTACCGTCTTCATCGACTCACATAAAGGTACGATCCTTTCACTTCCGTTCTTGGTTTTATCTAAGCGAATGTAACCTTCATCCAGATGAACATGTTTGTTGCGGATGGAAAGAGCCTCAGATATACGCATTCCTGTACTATATAGTAAACGAAGAAGAGCTGGCATGGCTATGAGAGCTGTACCCATGCGTATGTCATATAGTCTATATTCGTCCGCTGCAGAAAAGATTGCGCCAATCTGCTCCTTTGTGAATATATACGGAGTAAAATCAGACTTCGGTTGCTTGGGCATTCGTGGAATGAAGCATACACAGCCACACCTGCACATCAGTCTTGTCAATTGACACCATACGGAACATTTGGAATATAAAGTTCTGTCACAGTCCGCCACACGTGTAGCTCTCCACTTTTTGAAGAACACCTCTTTGATATGAGGATCCTTTAGGCACTCTGCATTGGCAAAGTCGTCAATCTCTTTCAATATCCATCTGGTACGCAACGCACTGATTCCTGCAGATATTTTAATGTCAAGAAGATGATTCATATATGAGGCTAACACGCTGGAATATTTAAATTGCTCAGCCATAGAACGCACCTCCTCTCTGTTTGTAAAAGGCATCTGGAACTGGCGGTACAGGAATGGCACACTCTATCAAAGACTTTATGTCAATCTTAAGATAAGTGAGAGTTGTTTCCGTACTGCGATGCCCTAGCGATTCGGATATGACAGGTAACGTCGTGCCTTTCTCAAGCATGACGCTTGCAAGAGAATGACGTAGAGAATGTGGACCATGATGCTTGGCCGATACATCTATTCCGGATTTACAGATGATGTTGTTTATTGCAGAGCATACCATACTTTTGGTTGCTGGCACATAAGGTGCCTTGCAAGAAAGAAATACATTCTGTGAAACTGTCTGAGGTCTTCCATGCTGCAAGTAATCTATGATGGCATTACCAACATCCGCAAGCAATGGCAACTCTATGACCTTTCCGGTCTTATGCATCACAAGGGTTAGTACATTGTTGTCCCAGTCTATATTAGAGAACTGTAGGTTGGCTATGTCCGAAGCTCGCAACCCCAAACGTGATGCAAGTAATAACATTGCATAGTTTCTCTTGCCAACGCCGCTGCTTCTATTCACGGAGTTCTCTACTATATTTACCTCTGCTGCTGTGTAAAACGAAGGAATACGCTCTTTCTTGCGCAGCTTATATGTGTCAAACAGACCATCAAACCTTCCATCTACAATATGCTCCGCTTTCCAGAAACGAAAGAGGACACGCAGGGCAGAAACTATGTTTACCTTGTTGGTCGGATGGGACGAGACAAACGACAAGATGTGTTTATCCGCAATCTCGGACACACTGTTGACACCACTGAGATTGAGATGAGTTAAGAACTCGCTTAGATACAAACGATAGTCATTTATAGTCACCAGACTTCTACGAAGAGAAGTAAGATGGATGATGAGTTTTTCCATCTCCATGCCAATCTTCCCATCGAGGGTATGGAAAACAGGAGTGAAACAACGCTTACGTATAAGCCCTAACGAAAGCATATCGTCAAGGACTTGAATACTGCGAATCATTTCACGCTCCTGGTGACGAATCTCACCATAATGATGACAGGTTGACAGGAACTCTTCACCAATAGAAGGGGAATAATTCTCAATGTCGTGAGCCGACATGTAGTGGACGATGCCTTTACGCCATAGACATTTATACACAGATATTCTATTCTCTGTGTAACAATGGTCTTCAAAGTACTTGATGCATCGATCCATTAGGACTTGAATCTTTACTTCTTGCATAATATATAATATTTAGTTTTGGGGCTTATGCCCTATACTGTAATATAACGTTATGAGAAGTATTTATGATAAGTTTTTGCTGTAAAATTCATATAATCAACAATTTTTCACAGGTCAAATCTGTCTAACTTGACATAATGATATTCTTGTCATAAAAGTAATTATGAGAAGCTTTACATAATTACTTTAAATGGATTAAGCAACACCTTCACATCAAATCCTTTTATGGAACTTCCGAGAATGCCATATATCTGCAAATCTGGATTGCCATATGCACATACTTGCTTTTAGCTTATGCAAAGAAAGTGATGCACATAGATCAATCGCTACACACTATTTCAAAGAACGTGGGTCTATTCCTTACGGACAAGACTCCTTTAAATGAATTGTTTAACAAAGCTGTTCCAACAGAAGAGACGGAGGATTGGCTATATCCTAGCCTTTTCAGGCCCGATGATTTCTAAACGGGACAGCAGTGTGTTCAACATATTTCTATTTCATATTCTGATTCATCAAGAAGAGGGAACTTTCCTGCTTCTTGATTGCTTCTTTATCCCTTAAAAGAAAAAAAGAGGGAAAAATTAAGAAAAGGTACATAAAAAACTTGCTTGTATCGTTATTTTTTGTAATTTTGCAGAAAATAAGGAATAAGCGTATGAACAATATGAAATATCCGATAGGCATACAGAGCTTTGAGAAAATCATCACAGAAGGATATCTTTATATAGATAAGACTCAGATGATTTATGATATGGTAGAAAATGGCAAGATTTACTTTCTGAGTCGTCCCAGACGATTTGGAAAGTCACTTCTCGTATCTACTCTAGAATGCTATTTCCAAGGAAGAAAAGAACTGTTCAAGGGCTTAGCCATTGATAACCTGGAAACCGACTGGAAACAATATGCGGTATTTCACCTTGATTTCAACGGCAAGGACTTTACACAAGCAGGTCAGTTGGAGAATACGCTGATTGATTTCGTAGAATCGCAGGAAGCCATCTACGGCAAAGCTCCCTTTGCTTCCACCCTCGGCGACAGATTCATTGGCGTTCTGAGAAATGCCCACGAAAAAACAGGACTTCGCGCCGTTGTCCTTATTGATGAATACGACAAGCCTCTGCTAGACGTATTGGATTCTACACTGAAAACAACCGATGCAGATGGCAACGAGCGGCTATTGGAAGATAGGCATCGGGAAATTCTGAAAGGTTTCTACAGTGTATTCAAGGCTGCCGATAAAGACCTGCAATTCGTTCTGCTTACAGGAGTTACCAAATTTTCGCAAGTAAGCGTATTCAGCGGTTTCAACCAACCCGAAGACATCAGCCTTTCTGCCCACTTCGATACGCTTCTCGGCATCACTGAAGACGAGTTGCGCTCTACCTTTTCACAGCAAATCGCAGAAATGGCTGAGGAATATGATGTTACAAAGGAAGAAATACTGATAAAACTGAAACGCCAGTTTGACGGCTACCATTTCAGTCGCAGGATGCGAGGCGTATATAATCCTTTCAGCATCTTGCGTGCCTTCAAGGAAATGCTCATCGACGACTATTGGTTCCAAACGGGTTCACCCAGCTATCTGGTTCGCCTGCTAGCTCATAGCGATGAAAACATCAACGAACTGGTGGGAAAATATTATCCTACCAAGGATTTCGACGACTATAAGGCAACCATAGAACGCCCTTTGCCAATGATATATCAAAGCGGATATCTGACCATCAAGGGTTGGTCAAGGAATACCAATTCCTATCTGTTGGATTTTCCGAACGATGAAGTGAGAAGGGGATTCATCAGTTTGCTGGCAGCAGATTATCTGAAGCCAAAGGTTTCACCTGACTCCTGGGTTCTACAGGTAATCGAAGCATTGGGAAAGGGAGAATGCGAAAAGTTGCATCAACTGATGGTTTCTTTCTTCGCCAGTATCCCTTATTCACAGCGAAGAAAAGATGATGAACGTGAGAAGGAGCGTTATTTCCAATATACGTTCTATCTGGTATTGAGGATGATCAGCTCCTATACCATCTTCATTGAAAAAGAACAGAGCGAAGGAAGAGTAGACTGCATCATAGAAACTCCTCTATACATATATATATTTGAGTTTAAGAGGGATGGATGCGCAAGAGAAGCACTCCTGCAAATAGAAAATATGGGATATGCACGGGAATATTTATCAGATAAGAGAAAGATATTCAAGATAGGATGCAGTTTCTCATCAAAAACAGGAACAATAGATGATTGGGGCGAGAACTGACTCTCTCTCCCCAATCGCATTTAACAAATTAGGTCAGTTCATATATTATATAAGGAGATGAAAGAAGTATTGATAGTAAGCATAGGCAGCTTCTTCGGGGGCGGCATGAGATATTGGATTTCAAAGATGGTGCAATCCTGCACGGTGATTGCCTTTCCTTTCGGAACGATGGCGGTGAATGTGGCGGGATGCCTCATCATCGGGTTCCTCTCGGGATTGAACTGGCGGGAAGGGGGATGGATGTCGCCATCTGCCAAACTGCTGCTCACCACGGGATTCTGCGGAGGATTCACTACCTTCTCTACCTTTATGAGCGAGGGGGAAGGACTGATGAAGGAAGAGAATTATGTCTATATGATGCTCTATCTCTTCGGAAGTCTGGCGCTGGGACTTATCGCCGTTCTCGCCGGACATTATCTGGCGAAAATTATCGCATAAAAGACTTCGGAGAACAGAAAGAAGAAGAGCCCGAATTGCCGAGAAAGAAGACCGGAGAATGGAAAGAAGAAGAGCCCGGATTATCACATAAAATACTGAAGATAGTATTCCATCAAATGAAGAAACGATGAAAATACTATCTTTTTTATTATTTTATATTTCCAAAATGCCTTAATTACGAAATTTATTCGTAAATTTGCAGAAATAATCTGCATTCGACAATTTGAAAGCAAGCTTTCATCATGCTCGTTTGCTTAATTTTTGCACCAATGAATACATTAGATACAAACAATATAAAATGGAGCGAGAATGTAATCATCGCTGATGCCGACTATATCGACCGAGTGGCTTTCGACCTGACGGTCAACTTCGAACGAATGATTAACCGTCGCATCCAACCAGCCGATATGGCACAATGGGCAGTCTGCATTGCCCTTGACGGAGGTCTCAGAGAGGGTGAGCACGAGACACAGGTTGTGCTTATCCACGACAAGCAGTCGATGGCGATGAAGAACTTCCGCCCTGCCAACTATGAGAAGGATCTGAACGCTCAGGCTTTCAAGGATGATAAGCTCGGAGAGTTCATCATCTCTTCTTATCCTACAGAGGAGAAGATGGTAGGCAAGGATGACTTCCTTGTAGATGTGGCACGCACCGTATGCAACGCCAAGGAGGTGAAGCGAGTGATGGTAATCCCAAATTCTGAGGATGGAGATGCTTACGACCGACTCCGCGAGATACTCCGTAAGGTAGATGACGATGACAAGCGCATCACCCTCTTTGCCATGCAGCCCATGCCAGGCGGCAACTTCAGACAGGAGATTCTCGGATATTCGCTCATGAATGCCTTGGGAATCTCTGCAAATGAAATAAAATAAACATAAAAATAACAAACATAAAAAAACAAGATTATAAATGAGTAGAGTACTTATGATAGGCGCAGGTGGCGTGGCTACCGTGGCTGCCTTCAAGATCGTCCAGAACCAGGACGTTTTCACCGAGTTTATGATTGCTAGCCGTCGCAAGGCAAAATGCGATAAACTGGTTAAGGATATCCATGCCAAGGGCTACAAGATGGATATTCAGACAGCTGAGGTGGATGCCGACGACGTTGAGCAGTTGAAGGCTCTCTTCAATAGCTACAAGCCTGAGCTTGTCATCAACCTCGCTTTGCCTTACCAGGATCTCACTATCATGGATGCCTGTCTGGCTTGCGGTTGCAACTACATGGATACCGCTAACTATGAGCCTAAGGACGAGGCTCACTTCGAGTACTCTTGGCAGTGGGCTTACAAGGATAAGTTCGAGCAGGCAGGTCTGTGCGCTATCCTCGGCTGCGGCTTCGACCCAGGTGTATCTGGCATCTTCACCGCTTATGCAGCCAAGCATCACTTCGATGAGATTGAGGTGCTCGACATCGTGGATTGCAACGCCGGTAACCATCACAAGGCTTTCGCAACCAACTTCAACCCAGAAATCAATATCCGCGAAATTACCCAGAAGGGACTCTGGTATAAGGATGGCGAATGGATTGAAACCGACCCTCTCTCTATCCACAAGCCACTCACCTACCCTAACATCGGCCCTCGCGAGAGCTATCTGATGCACCACGAGGAGTTGGAGAGCCTGGTGAAGAACTACCCTACCATCAAGGAGGCACGCTTCTGGATGACCTTCGGTCAGCAGTATCTCACCTACCTCGACTGCATCCAGAACCTCGGCATGAGCCGCATCGACGAAATCGAGTACGAGGCTCCATTGGCAGATGGTTCCGGCAAGACTGCCAAGGTGAAGATTGTTCCATTGCAGTTCCTCAAGGCCGTATTGCCTAACCCACAGGATCTCGGCGAGAACTATGATGGCGAAACATCCATCGGTTGCCGCATCCGTGGTAAGAAGGATGGCAAGGAGCGCACCTATTACGTTTATAACAACTGCAAGCACCAGGAGGCTTACAACGAAACCGGTATGCAGGGCGTAAGCTACACCACCGGTGTACCAGCCATGATTGGTGCCATGATGTTCCTCAAGGGCATCTGGAAGAAACCAGGCGTATGGAACGTAGAGGAGTTCGACCCAGATCCATTCATGGAGCAGTTGAACAAGCAGGGATTGCCATGGCACGAGGTGTTTGATGGCGATTTGGAAATCGACTAAACTTTAAATTAAAATAAGAATATGGCAAAAGAAATGCAAGAGGGAAAATTGAATCCCAATGAAGGCAAGCTGAAAGCTCTTCAGGCAGCCATGGCTAAGATAGAAAAGGACTTCGGTAAGGGCTCTATCATGAAACTCGGAGATGAGCACGTTGAGAATATCGAAGTTATCCCTACAGGCAGTATCGCTCTCGACAATGCACTGGGCGTAGGCGGTTATCCCAAGGGACGTATCATCGAGATTTACGGTCCGGAATCTTCCGGTAAAACAACATTGGCTATCCATGCCATCGCAGAGGCTCAGAAGGCTGGCGGTATCGCAGCTTTCATTGATGCAGAGCACGCTTTCGACCGTTTCTATGCGGCTAAATTGGGCGTTGATGTTGATAACTTGTGGATTTCACAACCAGATAATGGTGAGCAGGCATTGCAGATTGCAGACCAGCTGATCAGTTCTGCTGCTGTAGACATCGTAGTTGTTGACTCTGTAGCCGCCTTGACTCCTAAGAAGGAAATCGAAGGCGATATGGGTGACAATGTGGTAGGTCTTCAGGCTCGACTGATGAGTCAGGCTCTCCGCAAGCTCACTTCTACCATCAGCAAGACCAACACTACCTGCATCTTCATCAACCAGTTGCGCGAGAAGATTGGTGTAATGTTCGGTAACCCAGAGACAACCACCGGTGGTAATGCATTGAAGTTCTATGCATCAGTGCGTTTGGATATCCGCAAGGCAACAGCCATCAAGGATGGCGATGAGGTAGTAGGTAATCTGGTTCGCGTAAAGGTAGTAAAGAACAAGGTGGCTCCTCCTTTCCGCAAGGCTGAGTTCGACATCATGTTTGGCGAAGGCATCAGCCGTGCCGGTGAGGTATTCGGTCTGGCTGTAGCCAACAATATCATCGAAAAGAGCGGCAGCTGGTATAGCTATGGCGGTTCTAAACTCGGACAGGGTGCCGATGCCTGCAAGGCATTGCTCAAGGATAACCCTGAACTTCTCGATGAACTGGAAGCTAAGGTTCGCGAAGCACTTGCTGCTAAGGAACAGAAATAAAGCCAGATAAGGTTTCACACCTTATTATATATAGGAGCTTTATCTGAAAAGAAAGATTTCTCAATCATATTACAGGAATCAAGATAGGGAGAATGCGACATTTTATCGCCTCACATATCTTGATTCCTTTTATTTTGTCAGCATTATCTGACACCTTGTCAGCTACTTTAAGTCTTACAATCCCTTGGCACATGCTTTGTTATGACGGAAAGCGTGAACGCTGAATAGAGAGGTTCCCGACAGATGCATATCTTCGGCAGACTTCCATTAGCCAGCAGTTCATGAGATAAATAACATATTAATAACGATAAAAATAAAAAAAGATATAATTATGGGAAAAGTAATTGGAATTGACTTGGGTACCACAAACAGTTGTGTTGCCGTTTTCGAAGGTAGCGAACCAGTTGTAATCGCTAACAGTGAAGGTAAGCGTACTACTCCATCAGTAGTAGGTTTCGTTAAGGATGGTGACCGCAAGGTAGGTGATCCTGCTAAGCGTCAGGCCATCACAAACCCTAAGAACACTGTATATTCTATCAAGCGTTTCATGGGTGAGACATACGCTCAGAGCCAGAAAGAGGCTGAGGCAATGCCTTACACAGTAGTAAACGAGGGTGGTTATCCACGTGTTGAAATCGAGGGTCGTAAATATACTCCACAGGAGATTTCTGCAATGGTTCTCCAGAAGATGAAGAAGACTGCAGAGGATTATCTCGGACAGGAGGTTACAGATGCTGTTATCACAGTTCCTGCTTACTTCTCTGACTCTCAGCGTCAGGCAACTAAGGAGGCAGGTCAGATTGCAGGTTTGAACGTTCAGCGTATCGTAAATGAGCCTACAGCCGCAGCTTTGGCTTATGGTGTTGACAAGGCTAACAAGGATATGAAGATTGCCGTATTCGACTTGGGTGGTGGTACATTCGATATCTCTATCCTGGAGTTCGGTGGCGGCGTATTCGAGGTACTTTCTACCAATGGTGATACTCACCTGGGTGGTGATGACTTCGACCAGGTAATCATCAACTGGTTGGCTGATGGCTTCAAGGCAGAGGAAGGCGTAGATCTCTGCAAGGACCCTATGGCTATGCAGCGTTTGAAGGAAGCAGCTGAGAAGGCTAAGATTGAGTTGTCAAGCTCTACATCTACCGAAATCAACTTGCCATACATCACAGCCGTTGACGGTATGCCAAAGCACTTGGTTAAGACTTTGACCCGTGCACAGTTCGAGCAGTTGGCTCACAACCTGATTCAGGCTTGTCTCGTACCTTGCCAGAATGCCGTTCGTGACGCTAAGCTCTCTACATCAGATATCGACGAGGTTATCCTGGTTGGTGGTTCAAGCCGTATCCCAGCCGTTCAGACACTCGTTAAGAACTACTTCGGCAAGGAGCCTTCTAAGGGTGTTAACCCAGATGAGGTTGTTGCAGTAGGTGCAGCTATCCAGGGTGCCATCCTGAACAAGGAAGAGGGTGTTGGTGACATCGTATTGCTCGACGTTACTCCATTGACTCTCGGTATCGAGACTATGGGTGGTGTGATGACTAAGCTCATCGATGCCAATACAACTATCCCTTGCAAGAAGAGCGAGGTATTCTCTACAGCAGCTGATAACCAGACAGAGGTTACCATCCACGTATTGCAGGGTGAGCGTCCAATGGCAGCTCAGAACAAGAGCATCGGCCAGTTCAACCTGACAGGTATCGCTCCAGCTCGCCGTGGTGTTCCTCAGATTGAGGTTACCTTCGATATCGATGCCAACGGTATCTTGAACGTATCAGCTAAGGATAAGGCTACCGGTAAGGAGCAGAGCATCCGCATCGAGGCTTCATCTGGCTTGAGCGAGGACGAGATCAACCGCATGAAGGCTGAGGCAGAGCAGAACGCTGCTGCTGATAAGGCTGAGCGCGAGAAGATTGACAAGATGAACCAGGCTGACAGCATGATCTTCACCACCGAGAACTTCCTGAAGGATAACGGTGATAAGATTCCTGCAGACAAGAAGCCAGGTATCGAGCAGGCATTGCAGCAGTTGAAGGATGCTCACAAGGCTGGTGATGTTGCAGCTATCGATTCAGCTATCAACAACTTGAACACCGTAATGCAGGCTGCTTCTCAGCAGATGTATCAGGGCGGCCAGCAGGCAGGTCCTCAGGGTGGTCAGCAGGCACAGGGCGGCAATGATGGCGCTCAGGATGTTCAGGATGCAGACTTCGAGGAAGTTAAGTAATACAGACTAATATTATAATAAAGGCGTACAATGCTCAGAAATGGCTTTTGTACGCCTTTTTTGTTTCATTATGATTTTTTATATCCCAATAGTTTGCTAATTCACTGAAAATTATATATATTTGCAAATTAAGGGGGAAAAACATCCCCGAAAGAGATAGACAGTTTAGGGTAAATATAACAGAAAGGAGAACGAGATATGGCAAAGAAGAGACCACAGGTAGCGCTGGTTTATGATTTCGACGGCACACTGTCGCCTGGCAATATGCAGGAGTTTGGATTCATACAGGCTACAGGCAAGACAAAAGACGAGTTCTGGGAGAAAAACAGAAAGTTTGCAGAGGGTAAGGATGCCAACGGCATTTTGACCTATATGTATCTGATGCTCGACGAAGCCAAGAAGAACAATATCTCGCTCACCCGGGAATCTTTTCAGAAATTCGGCAAGGATGTAGAACTGTTCCGCGGCGTAAAACAATGGTTTTCGTTCGTGAATGAATATGGCAACAGTATCGGACTGGACGTAAAGCACTACATCAACTCCTCGGGACTGAAGGAAATGATAGAGGGCACACCTATCGCCCACGAATTTGAGAATATCTACGCCTGCTCCTTTCTCTACAACAAGGAGGGAATCGCCTATTGGCCAGCCGTAGCCGTAGACTATACTACCAAGACGCAATTCCTCTTCAAAATCAACAAGGGTATCAAACAGGTGAGCGACAACAGAAGAGTGAACCAGTATATCCCCGACGAAAAGCGCCCTATCCCTTTCCCCCGAATGATATACTTCGGAGATGGAGAAACCGATGTGCCTTGCATGAAGATGGTAAAGGAACATGGCGGCCACTCGATTGCGGTATATGATAACGAGGATAAACAGAAGACTGCCTGCCAGCTTGTCAAGGAGGGACGGGTAAACTTCATGTGCTCTGCCAACTACAGCAAAGGAAGCGTGATGAATATCATCGTAAAGAGGATATTGGATAAAATCAAAGCCGACTTTGAATTCGACCGTCTGATAGAGCTGAACCAGAAGAAGGCATGGAAGTGATTTAAAGTAAAAGGGTAAAAAGGTAAAAAAGTAAAAAGGGCAAGAAAGTAAAGGGATAAAGGGACTCTTTTGTGAATTCCTTGAAACTTTTCTTGGTTTTATCGAGGATTATGCTTAATTTTGCACGCAAAAATAATAATATCAAATCATATTAATGGGAAGAAACAAATACTCAGCAGGAGAAATCAAGGAAATCGGCAAGTTGCTGCGACTCAAAAACGCAGGCAACCGTTTACAACAGAAAATGATACGCCACGACCTTCGTGTGGATTATGAATTCAATATCTCTGACTTCAATGAGCCTGGCAAGGCTTTCGGAGAAGAGGAGTTGCAGGCAGCCATCAAGCGTGGCGCCATTCAGATTCTCGACGATGCCACCATTGAAGCAATGAAGGCAAAACGTGCCCGAGATAAGGCTCGCGATGAGGCAGAGAGACAGAAGGAAGCCGTAGCCAGCGGTGAACAGACCGACTGGCAGGAGGCTATGAAGGAGTGGAATGAGTATTATAAATAATTTTGAATGTTGATTGTTAAATGTTGAATGTTGAATTGCACAATGGGCTATGCTAGCCAAAAGCAAGATATAACTCAACACTCAACATTCATCACTCAACATTCAACACTCAACATTCAACATTTAATTAAACGATTATGGCAAAAGTATTGATAAAGACATCAGAGGGCGACATCAAGGTGCGCCTCTACGACGAGACACCTCAGCATCGTGACAACTTCTTGAAGTTGGCAAAGGAGGGATATTTCGATGGCACTCTCTTCCATCGTGTCATCAAGGATTTTATGATTCAAGGCGGCGATCCAGACAGCAAAGGCGCTCCTAAAGGCAAGATGCTGGGCACAGGTGGTCCTGACTATACCATCCCTGCCGAGTTCGTTTATCCACAACTTTTCCACAAGCGTGGTGCCTTGAGCGCAGCCCGTTTGGGAGATGAGGTAAACCCAGAACGAGAGAGCAGCGGTAGCCAGTTCTATATTGTATGGGGAAAGACCTATAAGCAGAATGAACTGAAACAGATGGAGAAGCAGATGGGCATGCAGATGGAGCAGAACATCTTCAACCAGCTTGCCAAGGAGCATCATGATGAAATTATGAACTTCCGCCGCAACCGCGACCGTGAAGGTCTGATGAAACTCCAGGATGAGCTGGTGGATGAAACCAAGAAGCGCTGCAAGGAGCAGGGCTATCCTAAGTTTACCGAGGAGCAGCAGAAGGCTTACACTGAAGTAGGCGGAACACCTTTCCTCGATAACCAATACACCGTTTTCGGTGAAGTGGAGGAAGGACTTGACATCGTAGAGAAGATTCAGAACTGCGAAACATTGCGTGGCGATCGCCCAAAAGAGGATGTTTCTATGCAGATTTCAGTCATCGAGGAATAAGAAATCTCCAAAACGCTCCGCCGGACAGTAAATCCGGCGGAACGCCTAATAAAAACCTAAATAAATATTATATAACTGAACTTTCAGGGCGTATGGGATGTGACTTATGACACACCCTCTTTTTATCCCTCCTTCGTCATTTTTTATTCCGCCTTCGTCATTCTATCCGCAATATACATACCTGCCAGAATGCAGCAGGCACCTGCAAGGAAGTAAGGAGTAATCTTTTCGTTTAATACCAGAGAGGCGAAAATCATTGTGGTGATAGGATTGAAATAAACCCAGTTGGTAGCTTTCACGGCACCCAACTTAGAGATACACCAGTTCCAGGTAAGGAAACATATCATGGATGCCAAACAGCCCAGGAACAAGAGATTACCCACCACCTGAGGCTTCATAAACACATCCCATGCCGGCCAACCAGGGATAATAAGATAATAAGGCAAGATGGTAAGCACACCGTAGAAGAAGACCTTGCGGGTAATAAAAGCTGCGCCATAATCGCCCGATACCGATTTCATCAGGAGCGAATAGACAGCCCAGCTCATACATGCCGTAAACGCCAAGGCATCGCCTACAGGCGACAGATGCAGCACGAATCTGCCATTCAGCACCACGATAATCATACCTACAAAAGCAAGCAGAGAGCCCAGCAGCTGTATCATGTTGATGCGCGAAGAATGGCGATAAACCAGACGAACCAGCAAGGTAGCAAAGAGCGGACAGGAGCATACGATGAGCGAAGTATTGGTTGTTGTGGTATAATTCATCGCCTCGTTCTCGCTCAGGAAATAGAGTGAACCGCCCGTAATGCCCAGCATCGCCATTTTAAACTCATCCTTCCAGCTATCAGCAAACATCCGCTTATGATTCACCATCAGCATCATCATGTATGCGATACTGAAACGGAGCGTAAAGATCTGTGCTGGTGAAAGTCCGTTCAGCATAAGCACCTTGGTAGATACAAAGGTGGTTCCCCAGATGGCTACGGTGACAAAAGCCACAAGATGATATAATAAATTACTATTATTCTGTTTCATTCTATTTTCCTGATTTTTGAAATTATGCTGCAAAATTATAACTTTTATTCGAAATGAGCAAATTGTAAGCAAGAAAAGCAGAAAAAGACAATAAAAAGAGCGAAATTGGAACAAAAGAAAAAGTCTTAGGAGTAAGTGCAGGTAAGACTTCTCCTAAGACCTTATTATTTATATAGTTAAAAAAATCAAGCCTTATTTTTTCTGGAATACTCTCACGTAATCCACTTCCATCTGAACAGGGAGGGCGCTTTCGTCAACACCCTTCATGCCGCCCCAATCACCGCCCCAAGCCAGGTTGAGGATGACATAGAATGGTTTATTGAAAGGCCATGAACCCACATCATTTTTACCGTCATTGTTGAAATTGAGCAGTTCCTTACCATCCACATAGGTCTTGATATAATCAGGAGTCCACTCCAGGCGATAAACGTGGAAACCGTCTTCAGCACCCGCAGTCAGACACTCCTTGGTAATCTGGGTTCCCATCACGTGATTAAACTTCTCAGTATGGAGCGAAGAAGAAGTATAGTTAGGATTAACGCCTACCTCTTCCATAATATCAATCTCGCCACATTTAGGCCAAGGATTTGCTCCGAAATCATTGTTGCAAGGCATCATCCAGAAAGCAGGCCATGTGCCCTTACCTTTAGGCAATTTGATGCGCGCTTCGAAGATGCCGTAAAGCCAGCCCTGGGTTTCGTGAGCATATACGCGACCCGAATAAATTTTGCCGTTACTGCCCTTGAAACAGTTGATGTAAAGCCGGTTATCAGCAATTTCTGTTACGCGTTTGCCATCAGCAGAGCCATTCACATAATTCTGAAATTCATTATTTACCCAGCCCGACTTCTGCACCTCATGACGCCAATCGGTACTATTCAATTCAGAGCCTTTATTAAATTCATCATTCCATACCAGTTTGTAACCCTCAGGAATCACCATTTCGCCACCTTCAATAGGAGTAACCTGTTTTCCTGCCTGATGCACAGACACCGATACCTTCTTATCCTCTAATGAAATCTCGACACTTCCGTCAAGAGCTACAGACGATTTATTCTCTTCCACATCTACAGTTACCATACCCATAGCTTTGTTATTACCGCTGGCACTCACTTTAAACCAAGGGTATACATTTGCCGTAGGACCTTCTCCAGGGAAGGATGCTCTCGCTTTCCAGCCTCCTTCAGAAGCCACAACCATGATTTTATAAGTACCGCCCTTAGCCGGAACATCAATGCTCGTAGGAGAGCAGGATATCGTCACCTCTCCATCGCCGTCAGAAGAGCTGCTGCTGCAAGAAAGCAGCATAAGCGAGAGAAGGAAGGAAAATATTTTCAAGAATTTCATGTCATTTAAAATTTAGAAAGGGAGCCACTCCTACTTACTTATTTATAGGAGCAGCTCCTGTATAATTCTATATAAACCTATAAAACCTAAAGCCTATTTCACAATCAAAACAATGTCGCTGATGGTTACCTCGGCATCCTTAGGAGCACCAGCAAGGTCGATGACGAGTTTCATCTTGCTCATATCCTGAGGACCGCCATCAGCTTCTTTCGTACTGTTTGGTTGGTTCTCATAACGGAAGACGTATTCGCCTTTAACATCAGTAGACTCCTGGAAGAAGAGGTTTCCATCATTAGCGTCATCACAAAGCTTCAATGTCATCATTGGCAATGGAGCAGAAGTGGTAACCTTGCAAGAGAAATCAATCTTGCTATCAGCTTTGGCAGATACAGGAATACCAAGCATTTTCCACTGTGCGTGCCATAGCTCAGCAGGAGTTTCACAAGGCACGATAATGATGTGCTTGCTTCCCTCATGCTTGATAACAGGAGTTACATCAATCTGTGCCCAAGAAGCATCACCATACCAAGTTTCCTCAGTAAATGACTTGTTGGCATCAATATCCTTCCAAAGGTTACCCGCTGTATTGTAGTCAAATGGCACCTTCAATTCTACAGGAACCACAGTACCATCATCGTTGGCATGATCTTTCAGTACCAGGCTCTCTATCATGATTTCGTCATCAGCAGCATTACCACCAAAGTCGAATACAATCTTCAAATTATTGATGTCCTTGCCTTCGAGGTCTGAACCATAAATACACTTAGGCTCACCTGCTTCCAATTTTGTATTTGCATCCTTGGAATCGAAAAGGATGTTATTGTCACCACCTTCTCCAGAATCACAAAGTTTCACTTTAACGGCATTATGTCCCTTGGCAGATGTAATGATGCAAGAGAAGTCATAATGCTTATCTGCGCTAGTAGAGATACCTAGGTTTTTGAAAGGAACCTGAGCTTGCCAACGTTCGGTAGTTGCCTTAGGGAGCTTCAATGTATAGCATCCCTTGCTGTAGCTACAAACCGGGTCAGCAATTTGGGTCCATCCTGGAGCATAATAGCCAGCAGAAGGTTTTTCAGGGAAGGTAATTCTCTTGAAGAGATTAAACTCGCTGTCCTCTACGAAACCTGCGAAGCCATTCATCTTGGTTTTCTCCACCGTGAAATGCTTCTTGACGCTCTCCTTGCTAATACCATTACGGTTCTTCACAAAGCACTCCACATCGTAAGTACCCTTCTTGCGATAATACTTAGAGAGGTTGAAAGCAGAAGAATAGGCACCATCTATCACCCATACCGGGCTTACTCCCTCTGCACCACCAAAAGAAAAGTTGGCTGTGTTGGTCTCTTGGTCTACATCAATCTTGAAGTTGTCGGCAAAGTCGGCTACATTAGGCAACTCACCGTTGGCACCAGAGAACTCCTCTGCAGAACATGCGCTGAGCATCAATCCACCCAGAAGAGCATAAGCCATATTTCGAAATATCTTTTTCATATTGCTGAAATCTTAAAGTTAATATTTTATTAGGGGGTAGAGGAAACTATTGTTCCTCTACCTTAATAAGTTTTAATAATTATTCTGAACCAAAGCAGGATCAGAGTCAAGCTCTGCCTGAGCGATAGGAACATACTTCTTGGATTCTGTCCAGGAGTTGGTGCGATAGCCGTAGCTGTCTGGCACCAATACGCTGGCAGCCTTGCCTGTACGAACCAAGTCGAAGTAACGCTTACCCTCACCTACAAACTCCAAGCGGCGCTCATTGATAACATCATCCAGAGTTACGGCTCCAAGCTCTGCGATTCCTGCACGGTTGCGAATCTTATTCACATAATCCTTAGCCTGATTAGCATCGCCACCTGTCTCCAACAAAAGCTCTGCAGCATTGAGGTAAGCCTCAGCCAAGCGATATACACGGAGATTGTTATTATAGTTAAGGTTATTATCGAAACCTGCGTCAGCATTGTTCTCTGTGAACGGACGATACTTGGCCAGCCAAAGACCAGTATCCTCATAACGTTTGGTATATTTCACGCCACGACAGTCCCATACAGTAGCATCACGGCGCTTGTCGTTGTCAGCAAACAGAGCATAGGTTTCGGTACGAACAGGTAGGAATCCCCAACCGTCACCGCCTTGGTTCCAACCATCGCCACCAGGCCAAGAGTTTGGAGAAATCAAGGTAGGCAATATTGTACCACCAATAGCCAATGGTGAATCCCAACCACGCTCGTTGTTACCATCCTCATAGTTTACTTCCCAGATGCTCTCCTTGCACCATTCGCCGCTTTCTTTCCAAATAGAGGCGTAATCGTCTACTATATCATAGTCACTCTTGTCGGCGATGAGCTCCTGCATATACTGGAGAGCCTTAGGATAGCGAGTCTTGTCATTCTGATACATCACCATCTCGGCATACATCATATAGCACATGGCCTGCGACATTCTTCCACAGTTGGCATCGTCCCAACGCATTGGCAGGACCTTGGAGTCAATTACAGCCTCAAGCTCTACTATCAATTTGTCATATACTTCATCAGCCTTGAGCTGTGGGGCTGTGTAAGGAGCAGACAAGTTCTCCAGATAGAAAGGAATATTGCCGAAGTAGTGCCACAAGTTATTGTAGAAATATACACGGAGGGCTCTACCCTGCATCTCATAAGATGCCCTGTTTTTCTCGTTCAAGTTTGCCTCTGCCCAGCCCAAATACTTCAAGAGGTCATTACAACGCTTGATGCCTGAGTAGTCCACTGTCCAAAGTGAGCTAAGGGTATTGCTGGCATTTGCCTCATAGTTGGCAAGCATGTGCCAGTGCTGTTGATCGGTTTTGTTAGAACCGCCTACCCAGAAGTTATCGCCCATTATCTCGGCATCGATATTGAGAGCATTATACTGTCCCAATCCCCAGTCTGGCCAGTGGATAGGATCGTAAGCCGCATTCAGAGCCTCATTGATATGGGCATCTGTGGTATAATATTCTTCGAGGTTTTCACCTGATGGGTTCTCCACCTCTAGGAAGCTGTCGCTGCAAGATGTGTTTGCCAGTGTCATACTGGTTGCCAACACTCCTAAAGCTATATATTTTATTGTCTTCATAATAGTCTTTATTTTAAAGGTTCTTATTTTAGAATGAAAGGTTTACGCCGATGGTGTAGGTGCGAGCCTGTGGATATACACCATAGTCTACACCGAGAGAAGTTCCACCTGATGAGATTTCAGGGTCAAAGCCCCAATACTTGGTCCAGGTAATCAGGTTCTCTGCCATCACGTAGAAACGCAAGTGACTGATAGACAACTTCTGTGTAAGCTGCTTTGGCAAGGTGTAACCCAAAGAGATATTCTTCAATCTCAAGTAAGAGCCATCGCAAAGATAGAGGTCTGAAACCTGCCAGTTGGTAGCATCGCCATTCTTCAGAATAGGATACTTATTGGAGGTACCCTCGCCAGTCCATCGATCGAGCATCCAAGTAGGGAAGTTGCCAGAGAACACATCTGTACGATAGGTTGCATCAAATACCTTATTACCCGTTACGCCCTGCAAGAAGAGGTTGAGGTCGAAGCCCTTCCACTCTGCATTGAAGTTGAAACCGAAGGTCCACTTTGGTGTACCATTACCAATATTGGTGCGGTCGTCTGGAGAAATCTCACCATCGCCATTAACATCTACGAAACGTACATCACCTGGCTTGGCATCTGGCATAATCATATTGCCATCCTTGTTGACGTAAGCCTGAACCTCTGCCATATTCTGGAACACACCAGCTGTCTTATAACCATAGAAGTATGGGAAAGGCTGACCGTTAGATCCACGAGTGCCACCACCAGAGATACCCAGGAAGCCATCGAGGTCGATGTAACCTGTATCATTACCGAGGTTGGTCAACTCATTGTGCAGATAGGTAACATTAGCCTTGGCATTGAAGCGAGCATCAGAGATGTGCCACTTATAGCCGAGCTCAAACTCAAGACCTGAGTTCTTCATGTCACCCACGTTACCGATTGGCTTGGTCTCACCTACGTAGCTTGGGATAGGCATAGTAATCAACATACCGTTGGTCTTCTTTACATAATAGTCAGCTGAGAATGTCAGCGCACTGCCGAAGAAACCGAAGTCGAAACCGATATCAGTCTGCTCACTCTCCTCCCACTTCAAGTCTTCATTGGCTGTGGCATTCGCCTTAGAACCATTAAACTTGACTGCATTCTTTCCGAAGAGCACGTTGTTGCCCATAGCGGTCAATACGGTATAACGGAAGTCACCGATGTTATCATTACCATTCTTACCCCAGCTGGCACGGAACTTCAAGTTGCTCAACCAATCGCGAGTACTTTCCATGAATTTCTCGTTCATAATATTCCATCCGATAGAGGCAGATGGGAAGGTACCATATTTATGAGATGGTCCGAAACGGCTTGAACCATCTCGGCGGATTGTAGCCTGAAGCATGTACTTCTCATCATAGTTATAGCTCAATCGACCGAAGAGAGAAGATATAGCATGCACTACATTATTGCCACCTGATACAGCATGCTCAATGGTTGGAGCACCTACAGAGATGATGTTACCTTCAGCATCCTTCACGATGGTCTGGCTATATTTACCAGTAGCATAGTCGATAGAAGGCTTGTTTACATTCACAAGATTCCAACGGCTGCCGTTCAGATAATCACTCTTATTCTTCATTGCACTCTGACCTAAGACAACAGCAAAACTATGCTTGCCAATAGTCTTATCATATGTCAAAGTATTCTCCACCTGCCAGTTGATACCCTTGTCAGAACTCTTGTAAGCCTGGGTATGCTCAGCCTTGACGTTACCAGAGAGGTAATACTTGGATGCGGTGTAGCTATCTGAACCCCAGAAGCTGAGGTCTGCACTATAAGTGAAATGATACTTCAAGTTATCCCAGAGCTGGAGGTCGATAGAGAACTTAGGCACAAACTTATGTGACCAGTTCTTAGCTGCTGGGCGCGCCATCATGGCAAGAGGGTTGTTCATCTCCTGATAGGTACCTCCCATACCTGGGATGGTATAATAGTTGCCATTGGCATCACGAAGAAGCTCGTAAGTATCACGAGTACCTGTAATATTACCATCTGCATCGTATGTATTAGGATCCTCGTAGGTATTATAATACTTCTTCGCCACATTGCTATTGGTTACCGTAGGAGCCAATGTTGGAGCAAGATAGAGGGCACTACCCAATACAGAGCCATTACTATTAGCATCGATACCTGTACTCTTTACACGGGTGTAAGCCATGTTGACGGTTACATCGAGCTTGTTGAGGAAGTTGCGATCCTTGCTGGCATCCAATACATTATAAATGTTGTTGCTACGCATAGAGAGACGCTCATAGTTGCTCTGTCCGTAGTTACCACCTACGATACCTTCCTGCTTGTAGTAGCCCATGGAGAGGTAGTAGTTGATCTTATCGGATGCACCACTGATGCTTACCTCATGGTTCTGTACAGGGGCATTGTCATTGAATACCAAGTCCTGCCAATCAGTACCAAATCCATTGATAGGATTGCCATTAGAGTCAGTCAGTTTGTATGGATCAGCATAGATAGGAGCCTGACCACCATTCACTGCACGCTCGTTCTGAAGGATGGCGTAGTCAGTGGCGCTTGTTACATCACGCTTCTTCCATGCGCTCTGCCAGCCGTAAGAGAAATTGTAGCTGATCTGTGCCTTGCCCATCTTACCCTTCTTGGTGGTTACGAGAATTACACCGTTGGCAGCACGGGCACCATAGATAGCACCCGAAGCAGCATCCTTCAACACCTCGATACTCTCGATATCACTAGGGTTGAGATAGTCGAGACCACCCTCGATAGGCATGCCGTCTACGATGTAGAGAGGATCTGAATTGCTGATAGTACCTGTACCACGAATACGAACCTTAGGAGATGCACCAGGCTGACCTGAAGAAGAGGTTACGTTGACACCGGCAGCCAGACCCTTCAATGCGTTATCAACACGCACTGGGCTCTTGCCAGCCAAATCTTCGGTGCTCACTTTAGCGATAGCAGCAGTTACCACGCTCTTCTTCTGAACACCGTAACCTACAACAACCACTTCGTCCAAAGCTTTGTCGTCTTGTTTCAGAGTAATCTTCATGTTGGCTGAAGGACGGATCTCAGCATCCTTGTAGCCAATGTAGGTGATAACCAAGGTCTGGTTAGCATCTGCATCAATGACAAAGTTACCATCAAGGTCGGTAATTGCACCGGTACCCTTGACGCCTTTAACCTGTACGGTGGCTCCGATAACGGGTTCACCCAGGTCATCCAACACGACACCCTTGAAGGTGTTTTTCTGTGCGAGCGCTGACGTCGACATCAATAATGCAGTCGCCAGCAATAGACTTTTTGTTTTCATATTCGATTATTAGTTTAGAAAAATATCTGTTTGTTAGTTCACTCTATTATAATAATGTATAAGACTGTGCGGCTGTGCATTTCCTAAAATGCGTTAAGCCGTGTTTCCGATTGCAAATATAATATGTTTTTTTGATAATTCCTAGCCCCTTCAACAGATAAGTGGGAAAAATACTTGCTTCAAGTAACTTATACCGTTAGTTTTCAGATACTTATCTATTTTTAATAACTATACGAAAGTGGATGGGATAAAATGGAGAAAATGAGGCTAGAACACCCCTGAAACGTTATATCAGTATATTTCAGTGTTCACACTCTGCCACTTTTCAATAACGTACATTATCCATTATACTTCTCATTATCAACAACTTACAAAAGTTTCATTTTTACATCCATCCACTTTTCACTTATCACACATCATTTTTTCATTATTTATTTAGTAATTTTGCAGATGAATGAGCATATACGCCTAAACGCACAAAAAAACGTGAGAGGCGGTGTGCATAACAAACAACTGCAAGAAATAAACAAACCATAATAAATATTCATTAACTTATGAAACAGTTCATTTTATCATGTGTCGTGTCTGTGGCAGCCATCGCTCCGTCTCAGGCACAGCAGACTACCAGACAATTGCCTGTCTATCTCAACCAGACCAAGCCGGTAGAGCAGCGCATCGATGATGCCATCTCCCGCATGACGCTGGCAGAGAAGATACGCATCATCCATGCTCAGAGCAAGTTTTCATCAGCCGGTGTACCACGCTTGGGATTTCCTGACTTCTGGACGGATGACGGACCTCACGGTGTGCGTCCTGACGTATTGTGGGATGAATGGGAACAGGCTGGTCAGACCAACGACTCCTGTGTAGCTTTTCCTGCTCTCACCTGTCTTGCCGCATCATGGAATCCGCAGATGAGCCGCATCTATGGCGAAGCATTGGGCGAAGAAGCCCTGTATCGCGGCAAGGACATGATCCTGGGTCCTGGCGTCAATATCTATCGCACGCCTCTCAACGGTCGCAACTTCGAGTATATGGGCGAAGATCCGTTCCTGGCAAGTATCATGGTAGTGCCGTATATACAGGGATTGCAGTCTAAGGGCGTATCAGCCTGCGTAAAGCACTATTGCCTGAACAACGATGAGGAATACCGCCATCAGGTGAACGTAATCGTCAGCGACCGTGCTCTCCACGAAATCTATCTCCCTGCTTTCAAGGCGGCTGTTGAGAAGGGTAAGACATGGGGTATCATGGGAGCCTACAACCTATATAAGAATGAGCACAACTGCCACAACCAGTGGACTCTGAACAAGATTCTGAAGGGCGACTGGAAGTATGATGGTGTCGTGGTAAGCGACTGGGGCGGTGCCCACGACCTGGAGCAGTCTGTAAAGAACGGGCTGGATATGGAGTTCGGCACCTGGACAGACGGTCTTACGATGGGCGCTACCAATGCCTACGACAACTATTATCTCTCCATGCCTTACATGAAGGCCATACAGGAAGGCAAGTTCACCCAGAAGGAGCTGGACGATAAGGTGCGCCGCGTATTGCGCCTCTTCTATCGCACCACGATGAATCCGAACCGCCCTCATGGTTTCCTCTGTTCCGAGAGCCATTATGCAGCTGCCAGACAGATTGCAGAAGAAGGCATCGTATTGCTCCAGAACAGGAACAATGTGCTCCCTATCAACACCCAGAAGGCTAAGCGCGTACTGGTAGTGGGCGAGAATGCCATCAAGATGATGACCGTAGGCGGAGGCTCTTCTTCGCTCAAGGTACAGCGCGAGATTTCGCCTCTCGATGGTCTGAAGACGCGCTTGGGAAAGGACGGCATCGAGGTAGATTATGCCCGCGGATATGTGGGCGATGTAACGGGCAACTACAATGGCGTTACAACCGGCCAGAACCTGGAAGACAAGCGCAGCGAGGCTGAACTGATAGCCGAAGCCGTAGAGAAAGCCAAGACTGCCGACTATGTCATCATGTTTGGCGGTCTGAACAAGAGCGATTTCCAGGACTGTGAGGGTCATGACCGCAAGCATTATGAGCTGCCATACCATCAGGATAAGCTGATCGAGGCTTTGGCTAAGGCAAACAGAAACTTCGTTTATGTCAACATCTCGGGCAATGCGGTAGCTATGCCTTGGAAGGCTAAGGTTGCCGGCATCGTACAGGGCTGGTTCATCGGTTCGGAGAGCGGCGAAGCCCTTGCAAGCATCCTTACAGGCGTTGCAAACCCTAGCGGCAAGTTGCCGTTTACATGGGTCAACTCGCTGAAGGAAACAGGTGCTCATGCACTCAATACCTATCCGGGAACCTGGCGTCAGGAAGGTGGAGCCAGCACGAAGGGCAACATCATTGATGAGGAATATAAGGAAGGCATCTATGTAGGTTACCGCTGGACCGATAAGGAGCGCATCAAGCCTACCTTTGCATTCGGTCACGGCTTGAGCTACACCCAGTTTGCCATCTCTAATCTCCGCAGCGACAAGATGCAGATGAAGCAGGACGGCACAATCACCTTTACCGTAAACGTAAAGAATACAGGTAAGCGTGCCGGAGCCGAGACGGTTCAGCTCTACATCCACGATGTCAAGTCATCAGTAGACCGCCCTCAGAAGGAGCTGAAGGGATTCCAGAAGGTTTATCTCCAGCCAGGTGAGAGCAAGGATATCAGCATCACCATCAGCAAAGAGGCCCTCAGTTTCTACGATGAGGCATCTTCATCCTGGAAGGCTGAAGCCGGAAAGTTTGAGGCTCTTGTTGGTAATGCAGCCGATAACCTGAAGCTCAAGAAAGCCTTCGAGCTTTTTTAAAAAGAATGATTCGATTCTGAGAAATTGAACGGAGGGAGGAAATAAATATAACGCATAAAAGTTTGTTACGGTGAAACGCCGTAACAAACTTTTATTGTATTCCCCTGCTTTTCATCCATTGACAAGCTCGCGTAGGAACGGGGATTTCAAAAAAAATGCCAACATCCTGATTATCAGAAGATTAACCCACTTGACGCCCTAAAACAGGGCGCATGGGTATCTGCAGCATTTACTCCTGAATTTTCGCAAGTTTGCGCCATACGCCCAGAAAGGCTTATTTCATGCCAATCTGCTTCACACGCTGCTCGAACTCTTCTCTGTCACAGATGGCACTATTCTTGATTTTGGCGCGATAATTATAGATAGTGTTCACAGAATAGTGAAGGAACTCGGCAATCTTAGAACTGTCCTCGATGCCCAGACGGATAAGGGCAAAGATACAGAGGGTGGTAGAAAGACGGCTGTCATCTTCGAGCACGATACGCTCTTCAGGCTTCAAGAGGGCATTGAACTCCTCAACAAAGTCAGGGAAGAGCTTCAGGAAGGCGGAATCGAAATACTCATACAGCTCGCCCATGTAGGCCTCGCCAGCCTGCATCTGCTCCAGCAACTTGTTGAGTTCTCTAGCCTTCACCAGTTTCACTACTCGCTTGCGCATGGTCTCTATCTTGTCGACATAGATGGCACAAAGGCGCAGGAATCGACCAATATATACCTCCTTCATCTTGTTACTCTCGTTGAGAGAATGGTTCATCTCGTTAAGACGCTCATTTGCCAACTGCAAGGCATGGTTGGTTTCCTTCAGCTTATGATGGGCCGCAGCAATGCGCTTGCGCTGCTTGTTGACATAGTAGAGCAAGAGCATAACCACAAAGAGAAGCAAGGCTGAACACGCTACCATGAGCCGCAGATGCTGGTTGCTCGAAGAAAGTTCTTTCTGATAGCCCTCCTCAATCTGCGTGAGCACAGGCATGATCTGGCGGCTGCGGCTAGGCGTATTGAAAATGGTAGCCGACTGCCAGGCAAACTTGATATACTCATGAGAGCGCTTCTGCTCGCCCGGGTCGGCGTTGAGAAGATTGGCAACTTCCCAGAGAGACCCCTGGTCCATCACAGCCAACTGGACATCGCAGATAGCAGAACGCAAGAGGCAGCGGAGGAACTGTTCTTTATCACCAAACTGATTGTAGGTCAAGCCGCGATAAAACTGTACAATGGCATACTGATGGGTGCCCGGTTTCGTCATCGCCAGCCGCTTATCGCTCAATCGCAAAGCCTCTTTCATATTGCCCGCATCGCGTGCCCTCACCTCCTGCATCTGCAGATAAAGGTCATCATCATGGCTGAATGTGCTGTCTATTGCAGCCTGATAGGCATTACGCTTGCCGGTATAATATTTCTTCAAAGAGGGTACGTTGGAATAATATGCCATCTCGCCATACAGATGCTGGCAAGCCCAGAGGTAGTTGCGTTTGCCCTCAGCATCAAGATCAGCGATATTGACAGACTTCAGCAGGTCGTATGATTCGGCATAATCGCCCGTGGTCGATTCCTGGAAAGCAAGCAGCGCCTTGGCATTTTCCACCTTCTTTTTATCGCCCATTCTGATAGCAAGTTCCATACACTGATTGATGTATTTCAGCGCCATGTCGTTCTTGTAGGAGCGGTATTCCTCAAAGAGCGCAAAGCAGGCATCATACTTACTGCTTAGGCGCCTGGCGGTCTTCAGTTTCTGCTCCCAATCGCAAATTCGGGCTTCACGTACCTTCACATAATCAGCCGAATGGGCAATGGCATTGTCCAGACTCTGAAAAAGTTGCTCTATATTATCTGTTGTTTTTGCTGCAAGAGAAAGAGGCATCAAGACAAAGAGCAGGAAGAAGAATGCCTTTCCCCATAATTCATTTACGCGATACATCAACTTGATTCCGTTTAAGATTGATTCATTTTCATGAGGTTTCATGTGCAAAAGTAATAAAAAAATCGGAAACGACAAAATCTGATATAGAAGAAATGTAGATTTCTTCGCATTTTTGTCTATACTGCATCCACTTTTTATATATCCTCCATTTTTCTTATCCATCTCATTATCAGATACATCTCTTTCAAAAAAAGAAAATTTCATCCACAATTTAACATTTCTATCGCGCATCGTATCATCTTTTTTATTATCTTTGCAGAAGATAAACATAAAAATAACAATTAACATAATAAACAATGAGAACAGCACTTTTATCACTCACGTTTCTTTTGGCTGGTTCTATGGCAGCACCTGCTTTCGCCCATACCGCGGCCCCTAAGAAAAAAGTAACTGCCACAACCAAGAAAGGCAAGATTCTACCCATGAAGGAGTATATCGACCAACTGATGGCGAAGATGACGCTACAGGAAAAGATTGGTCAGCTGAACCTGATGGTAGCTGGCGACATCACCACCGGCGGCGCACTTGATACTCAGGTAGGCAGCGATATCGCCCAGGGCAACATGGGCGGAGTTTTCAACATCAAAGGGCTCGACAAGATCAAGGCTCTGCAGGAAATCGCCATCAAGAACAGCCGTCTGGGCATCCCGCTGCTCGTAGGTATGGACGTAATTCATGGTTACGAGACGATGTTCCCTATCCCTCTCGCCCTCTCCTGCTCATGGGATACCGAAGCGATGAAGAAGGTAGGCGAAGTATCGGCCAAGGAAGCCAGTGCCGACGGTATCAACTGGACATTCTCTCCTATGGTAGACATCGCACTCGATGCCCGCTGGGGACGAATAAGCGAAGGAAATGGCGAGGATCCTTATCTGAGCGGCGTGATGGGAGCAGCGATGACTCAGGGCTACCAGGGCGTGGATATGCGCACAGAAGAGATTCTGAGAGCCAACCGCATCATGGCCTGTCTGAAGCATTTTGCCCTGTACGGAGGCGTTGAGAGCGGAAAGGAATATAACACGGTAGATATGAGCCGCATGCGCATGATGAACCAGTATCTGCCACCTTACGAGGCAGTGGTGAAGGCTGGCGTAGGCAGCGTGATGTCTTCATTCAATCTCATCGACTACATACCTGCTACAGCCAACAAATGGATGATGACCGATGTCTTGAGAAAGCAATGGGGATTCAACGGTTTCGTGGTTACCGATTACGCTTCTATCGCCGAGATTCTGCAGCACGGAACGGCAAAAGACATCAAGGAGGCATCAGAACAGGCGCTGAAGGCGGGTACCGATATGGACATGTGCTCCAACGCCTTCGTAAAGCATCTGGCTAAGAGCATAGCAGAAGGAAAGGTGAGCGAGGAGGATGTGAATATCGCCTGCCGCCGCATCCTGGAAGCGAAATATAAACTGGGGCTGTTCAGCGACCCTTACCGCTACTGCAACACCAAGCGCAGCAAGAGCGAGATTTATACCGCAGAGAACCGTCAGGCAGCCCGCGATGTAGCAGCAGAGACCTTCGTGCTTCTGAAGAACGAAGGCAATATCCTGCCACTGAAGAAGGAAGGAAAGATAGCCCTGATAGGTCCGCTTGCCGACACCCGAAACAACATAGCCGGTACATGGAGCGTGGCTCAGGTACCATCTAAATATACCACCATCAAGGAGGCAATGGAGCATGCCCTTGCCGGAAAAGCCACCTTATTATATGCCCAGGGAAGCAATATCTGGCGCAATAAGGAGCTGCAGCAAAACGGCGAATCCGGCAACCCAATCAACTGGGGCAACGAGGCTGAGATGAAGGCTGAAGCGCTGAAGATAGCTAAAGAGGCAGATGTAATAGTATGTGCTATGGGCGAAAGTGCCGAGATGAGTGGCGAATGCGGTAGCCGTACCAACCTGGAGATGCCGGACGTACAGCGCGAACTGCTTGCCGAACTCCTGAAGACGGGCAAGCCTGTAGTGCTCCTCAACTTTGCAGGCCGTCCTATGGTTCTTACTTGGGAGAAAGCCCATGTACCAGCCATCATGAATGTATGGTTTGGAGGTTCAGAGATGGGCGATGCACTCTGCGATGTCATCTTTGGCGACAAATCGCCATCGGGTAAGCTCACTACTTCGATGCCTAAGACCACCGGTCAGGAGCCTCTCTACTACAACCATCAGAACACCGGTCGCCCTGTAGCAGACGATAATGAGAAGTTTGCCAAGTTTGCCAGCAACTGCCTGGATGTAAGCAATGGTCCGCTCTATCCTTTCGGTTACGGCTTGAGCTATACCAACTTTTCGTACAGCGACTTCCGCCTGAGCAGCCAGGAGGCCGGCATCAGCAATGAGGAGGCTACCGAATGGCAGGATGGCAAGAAGATTACAGCTAGCGTCACCGTTAAGAACAATGGCTCCCGCGATGCCGACGAGATTGTGCAGCTCTACATACGTGACATGGTAGCCAGCATCTCCCGCCCTGTAAAGGAACTGAAAGGTTTCCAGCGCATCCATCTGGCAGCAGGTGAGAGCAAGGAGGTAAGTTTTGATATCACCCCAGATATGCTCAAGTTCTACAATGCAGATCTGAAGCACGTGATAGAACCTGGCGACTTCCAGATTATGATAGGAACCAACAGCAAGGATGTAAAGACATTGAAACTGAACGTGAAATAAACAAGAAAAATCGCCCTGTAAAGAGCAAAGCATAGCTTGAAAGATGCTTTACTTCTTACAGGGCGATTCCTATTGACTGAGCCCACTTCAACAGAAGGCTCAGTTATGGATTCTATCCTTCAGGATTACTTAGTCATCTCGAAACCTACACGCATACCATCGTAATTATTGGCGATAGTACCGATAGCGCTGAGGGTAGAACTACCCTTGAGGGCACTCATGGTCTTGATGAGGTTGAGCAACTTCTTCTGGTCGAAGAGCAGGCTGATGCCGTTGGTAGTCTTCGTAGCATAGCCCGACATACTCAAGAGCAAGCCCTTCATCTGAATGGCATGAGTCTTCTCATCAAAAGTATAATTGCCCTGCCATGACTTGCCATCTATCTTGGCTGCGAAAGTGCCATCCGTATTGAAGGTAAAATAGGTATTTGAGCCGCTGAAACCAAACTTGCTGTAATACTCACCCAACTTCTCCTCTACCTTGTTGGCAGCAATCTCACCGCCAGCCTGTGCCAGGAGATTCTCTGAAGTAAAGGCGCATCCTGGCTTGCTGTACTTCCAGGTATGGGCACAGAGATCCTTCTTGCTGAAGGTACCTGAACCGATTACATTATTCAGAATACCATTGATAATGCTGCTACCTGCAGAGCTGCTGCTGTTAGAGCTTCCGCCCATCACAGCACCCAAGATACCAGCTATGGCAGAGCCTGCATTGCTGGTTGTACTGGTAGAAGCGGCGGCATTGCTGGTTGCTGTTGCAGCAGTTGTTGCAGTTGTTGTTGTCGCTGCTGTAGTGTTAGATGCTGCAGAAGTTGTTTTCTTTGTAGAAGTCTTCTTGGTCGTAGTCTTCTTAGAAGTCTTCTTTGTTGTCTTCTTAGTCGTTTTCTTAACCGGCATCATCTCAGACATTGAGGCATTGAGCGCTGCCTCGTTCATAGCGCTTGCGTTGCTGCCAGCTGTGCATGCGAGCACGAGGGCAGCCAAAAGAAATACCTTTTTCATTACTTTCTATATATTTATTTTTATCACTCTTATTTATAAATACCCAATACTTCCTATTGTCCTTTCGGGTGCAAAGTTCGCAAAAAAATCGGAAATATGATAAGAAAAATCCCTATTTCGCGTATGAATCTCCCTAAAAACTCATCATTTCTACTCTTTTTACGTTATTATAGACGATTGCGATGACAATTCGTTTAAAAGATAATGAAAAAACGTTCAGGAAATACCAATTATCATTCTAGGGGGAGGGAACTGTCCAAACGATTGCACATTTTTTTGACATAAATCAAAAAATAACGAATAAAATACGCATTTTCATGCATTTTATACCTAGAAATAGGTAGAAAACCCCTATCTTTGCAAGCGGTTAACAAATATCAATAGGTTATGAATGATTTAATTAAGGTAAATTCAGAAAATCAGAATCAGGCTATCGATAGATGCCAACAGATTCTTCAGGATCGCCGTGAGGCTCTTGCTTCTAAGGCAAAGAGAAGAGGTTAATACTCTTCATAAACATGAAGTAAAGGAGGAAAAGATGGTGCTCTTATACATATATAATAAGGACGCATCCTTTCTTTTTAAAGAGAGATTTTTCGAAACGACTCTTAAATGATGAGTTTCAAAAATTTTGGGAAAAGAAAAAAACGTAAAAATCCCGTTGTCAGCCATCTGGCTTGTACAACGGGATTTTTTCGTTTTATTATATCAAGTCCGGAATTTACTTCTCGTTCTTCACTGCCTTCATGATGATTTCAAAGTGATTACCACTCTTCAAGATGACATTCTTCAGGAAGTCTGAAATCTCAGATGCCTTCAGATTCTTCACCATCTCCTTGTAATCGCTATGAGTATCAACACCCATACGCTCGTATGTGCTCAATGCACCAAGCCAATAACCGTTAGACTTCTCGCTTACAGCAGCCTGCTTCAGGAGAATCTCCTTCACCTTCTGAAGGTCTTCTGCATCTGGCTGGGCGATGGTCTCATCCATACCCTTGAAGAAGTAAGGAATAGCGATATCCGACTTCTCTGGGTTCAGCTGAGCTACGGCTGTAATAGAGATGGCAGCCTTGTTATCATAATCGCGAAGCAAACCATAGTTTGCACCTGCATGATAAGCAGCGCTGAGTTCCTCACGGATAGTACGCAAATACTTCATCTCCAAAAGGCGGGCTGAAACATCAGCAAGAACCATATACTGCAAGGTGAATGGAGCCTTGGTATACCAAATTTCTGTTGCCTGGTTCTGTGGGTTCTCCATTGCCTTGGTAAAGATATTGCTTACCTTACCCGTAGCATAAGGAATCTGCTTGTTCTTCAGCTTGAAGCCATTGTTTGGCAGACTGGCAATATACTGCTCGATGAGTGGGAGGAGAGTCTTCTCATCATAGTTACCTACGAAATAGAAGGTGAAGTCCTTGGCATTGCCGTAGAACTGCTTACCAATCTCCAGGATACGGTCGTAGTTGATATCCTTTATATCGCTTGCCTCTGGCACACGGGCAAGTTTGCTACCCAAATAGAGGGTGCTCTGTACAGAATCCTGATATACGAGGCCTGGGTTGTTGCTCTTGTTGGCAAGAACAGTAGCCATCATACTCTTCATATTGTCGAAGCTCTTCTGATCCTTGCTTACTGCGGTCATCTTGAGATAGATGAGCTGCATCAGGGTTTCGATGTCCTTAGGAGTAGAATTACCCTTCAAACCATGATTGAAAGGACTCAAGCTGAACGAAACGCCAGCCTGCTTACCAGCCAAAGCCTTATCAAGCTCATTGCTTGAGAAATCGCCAAGACCACTGGCATCGAGCACATCTGCTGCAAATGTAGCATTCAGGAAGTCTTCCTTGCCGAAAGTAGAATAGCCTACATTGGCTGAAGCTGCGAAAGCAATCTCATTGTCCTTGAAATCAGTCTTCTTCAATACCACCTTAGCGCCATTAGAAAGAGTCAACTCCTTGAAGCCCAACTTCTTGTTCTCGACAGTCTTCTTAATCTTACCAGCCTTAGGAGCCTGAGCGATGAGAGGTTCCTGCTTAACATTATCCACATAAGCCTCGAGCTTCTCAGCACGTACCTGCTTTACGATGGCAGAGAGTTCCTGCTCGGTAGGATAAACGGCCTCAGGCTGCTCGCGCATCATAACCAATGATACAAGGTTAGTATCGCTCTGGCAAACCAACTGCTTGGCATAGCTGTTGATAACCTCAAGAGGCAAGTTTGGAACTACCATCTTCCAGATCTGGCTCTCCTCTTCTACTGATGGAATAGGCTCGTTAGAAGTGAAGTTATCCACATACTGGGTGGTAAACTGCTCGTTCTTCATCTTATCCTTGTTGGCAAGCGCCTTGTCAACCTGGCTCATGAATTCATCCTTGGCACGCTGATACTCAGTAGCTGTGAAACCGAACTCATGCATACGCTGTGCCTCGCGGAGAACAGCAGCATAAGCCTCCTTAATCTTTCCTGGCTTAGCAACACCGGTAAGGGTGAAAGCATCCTTAGTGCTTGAAATCAGGTATGAACCATCACCGGCATTTGCCTGGAGATATGGACAGTCTGGCTCCAATGACTTCTCTGCATAACGCGCAGCAATCATAGAAGAAATCACGTTATCCATGTATCCCTTCAGGAGATAGCTCATGTTGCTCTTCAGAGAATCAGGCACAGCATTGTGCTTCATATAAATCTGGAAGAGATCAACCTGCTGCTCCTTATCTTTGTCGATAACATAGATGGCTGAATCATTATCAGATACTTGTACCTTCTCTATCTTAGCGGCATTCTTAGGTACCTTGATACCTGAGAAGAGTTCCTTAATCTTAGCTTCGATATGATTTACATCTACATCACCCACGATGATAATAGCCTGATTGTCTGGGCGATACCATTTGCGGTAGTAAGCACGGAGAGTTTCTGGCTTACAGCCATCGATAACGCTCATCAAACCGATAGGGAAACGGTAGCCATACTTTTCGCCCTGATAGAGCTTAGGAAGTGAACGCTCTATCATGCGCTGCTGACCTACGATACGCATACGGTATTCATTGTGTACCACATCACGCTCGCTCTCGATAGCATCTTCAGTAAGACTGATACCATTACTCCAGTCCTTGAGGATAAGCATACATGAGTCTACCGCTGTTGTACGGGTAGTAGGAACATCTGTGAAGTAATAAACTGTCTTCTCTACTGCTGTATAGGCGTTGAGATTACGGCCATACTGCACACCGATGCTCTGCAGATAGTCCTGCAAAGAGTTACCCTTGAAATGGTCGGTACCATTGAAGGCAAGGTGCTCCAAGAGGTGAGCCAAACCGCGCTGGTCATCATTCTCATTGATAGAACCCACTTTCTGTGCGATGTAGAAACTGGCTACATGCTCAGGATAACTGTTGTGACGAATGTAGTAAGTCAATCCATTATCAAGACGACCTATCTTCACATTCTTGTCTACCGGAATAGCTGGCATCTGCTGTGCCATCGCTGTACCTGCAGAAAGGAACAGCACAACTGCTGCAAAAATCTTTCTTAGTTTCATCTGATTTTAATTATTTATATATTTATTGTTTTCTATATACCTTATTATATATATATCATGCTATTTAATAAGTTCACATAATATATAACGACATATCCAGTAACATGATTACCTTCTGCGATGCAAAATTAAGAAAAATAAAAAAGATTTGCAAACATTTTAGAGAATATCTTCCCGATGTATGCAAATCTTAACCTAAAACTAACATTGGAGGCAGAAAACCATTCCTAACCTACATGAAAACTCTTCATCCATGAACCTCTGAAGAGGCGGATAAGGAAGAGGATTCCCCTGAATGTGAGTTCGGTAGCCATCGCTATCCATACTCCCTCCAAGCCATAGCTCTTGGAAAGAGCATAGGCCAGGGTAAGGCGCACCAGCCACATGGTACCGAGATTGATCATCGCCGGTTTTCTGGTATCGCCCGCTCCTACACAAACACAGTAGGTCACGATGCTGGCTGCAAAGAATGGTTCAGCAAAAGCCTCGATACGCAAACAGATGGTTCCCATCTCACGGATACTTTCTACCGGAGAAAGAACGCCAATCATCTCAGGAGCAAAGACATACATCACCACTCCCATCACAGCCATCACTGCCATTCCAAGTCCTACTGTCATATAAGCAAAATTCTTGCACAAACCTACTCGCCCTGCTCCATGCGTCTGTCCCACCAGAGTAGTAGCCGCATCACCAATACCATAACCCGGCATATAGCAAAGACTCTCAGCAGTAATAGCAAAAGAATGGGAAGCAATGGCTATATTGCCAAGAGGTGCCACAATCATGGTACTCACTATCTGCGCCCCGCTCATCAATATGTTCTGTATGGCTATCGGAATGCTGATTTTACAGGCATTATGAACATACGACCTGACCCAACGGAAACGGACATGGTCCTGACGGAGATTCAGTATCTTATTTTTGAAACCTGCAATATAAAGATTAGGCAGAGAGATGCAGACATAAGCCATCGCCGTTCCTAAGGCAGCCCCCACAACACCCAATTTCAGGATATAGATAAACAGATAATTGAACACCACATCGCAGATGCAGATCAATACTGCCATCACACTAGGCGTATGCATATTGCCCGCCGATTTCAGCATCATCTCGGATATATGATAAAGGAAAACGAATGGAAGTACCAGACCATATATCAGAAAATAGCGAGAGGAATTGGTGGCAATATCAGCACCTCCACCCAGCCAATAAGGCAGATAAGAATGAATGCCGACACAGAGAAGAGAAACAAAAATGCTGAACGCCACACCGCAAATCAGCGCATGGCGAAACACCTGACGGGCATTTACAAAATCATTAGCTCCGATAAAATGAGCTACCTGTACTGAAAATCCAGTAGCCGCTGCACTGAGCAAACTACCAATAAGCCAGGTAGTTGACTCTATCAATCCGATACTGGCAGAAGCCTCTGCTCCCAGATGGCCCACCATAGAAGCATCGATGAAGAACATCATCACCGTAGAAATCTGAGCCAGCATAGAAGGTATACTCAACCCTACAATAAGATTGAGTTTCTCGCGCCGATCCATCTCCCTACCCAGGCGAATCGACTCCATCAAATAATCTGTCTTCTTGCTATAAAGCATAAATTAATTTCTCGTATATCGCTCATACAAAAAAATATGTGCATATATCATTTCAAACATATGCACATACTTTTCTCTAAATCTTTATTCTTATTATTTAGTAATCCACTTCTTGCCAGAAGCTCTCTTATAACTCTTGAGCACCATCTCAAAACGGAGCATTGAATAGCCTTGGATTGAAGAATTACCGCTCGCTCCATAAGCCAGCTGGTATGGAATGAACACCTGCCAATGATCGCCCGGATGCATCTTGAGCAATGCGGTGGTAAAGCCATCGATAAATCCACCGGCTACACTACGGGTAGGATTAGCTGTAGCTGCGTCAAAAGTACCCGTAAAACTCTGGTCGAAGACGTAACCTTCCTTATAATTATCAGTAGGAATGAAACGACCACGATAGCTCACCTGTACCGAATCGGTAAGGATTGGAGAAGTTGTACCCTCTCCCTTCTTCAGAACATGAACGATGATATTATCGCAATCCTTATAAGTAAGGGTCGCTAAATTACCATTCTGATCTTTGTTCGGAGTCTGGTTTTCGAACGTCCAGTTCTTATAAACGTACCAGCCGTTAGCTTCACCCATCTTTCTGGCATAAGCCAATGTATCGGCAAAAGCCTGCTCGTTACGCTCCTGCCAGTTGGCATATTCCGAGACATTATCATCATCTTCGCTGCATGATGACAGCGTGATCACTGCCATCATGAGGAAGAAGAAATATTTCAAACTCTTAAGATTCATCTAAATGTATTTGATTAATTAGAAGTTCTTGATTTCCTTGCCAAGCTTCTTCAATACGCTAGTGATGCTTACGCGCTCCTCGATGATGCTGCGAAGATCTGAGATAGCTACGCGCTCCTGCTCCATGGTATCACGATAACGCAGAGTTACCTTATGATCGTTTGGAGTCTCGTGGTCTACAGTGATACAGAATGGAGTACCGATAGCATCCTGACGGCGATAACGCTTACCGATAGAATCCTTAGGATCGCCATAGTGAGTATTGAAGTGGAACTTCAGTTCGTCAACGATTTCGTGAGCCAACTCTGGCAAACCATACTTCTTATCCAATGGGAACACAGCACACTTAACAGGTGCCAAAGCCTCTGGCAAACGCAAAACAACACGTGTCTCGCCATTCTCAAGCTTCTCCTCGCAGTAAGAGTGGCACATTACGCTGAGGAACATACGGTCTACACCGATAGATGTCTCTACATCGTAAGGTACATAGCTCTCGTTCTTCTCTGGATCGAAGTACTTGATAGAACGGCCGCTGTACTTCTCGTGCTGAGAAAGGTCGAAATTGGTACGGCTGTGGATACCCTCTACCTCCTTGAAACCGAATGGCATCTTGAACTCGATGTCGGTAGCAGCGTTGGCATAGTGAGCCAGCTTCTCGTGGTCGTGGTAACGGTAGTTCTCATTACCCATACCGAGAGCCTCGTGCCAAGCCAGACGAACCTTCTTCCAATATTCAAACCACTTCATCTCAGTACCAGGCTGGCAGAAGAACTGCATCTCCATCTGCTCGAACTCACGCATACGGAATACGAACTGACGGGCAACCACCTCGTTGCGGAATGCCTTACCAATCTGGCAGATACCGAATGGCAACTTCATACGGCCGGTCTTCTGAACGCTCAGATAATCTACGAAGATACCCTGAGCTGTCTCAGGACGCAGATATACCTTGCTTGTAGCATCGCTTGCCGCACCCATCTGGGTAGAGAACATCAGGTTGAACTGACGAACGTCTGTCCAGTTCTTGGTACCGCTGATAGGGCAAACGATACCCTCGTCCTCGATAATCTGCTTCAGCATCTCGAGGTTAGGACCCTGCATAGCCTCAGTATAGCGGGCATGGAGGTCATCAAACTTCTTCTGGTTCTCCAGAACGCGAGGGTTGGTAGCGCGGAACTGAGCCTCATCGAAGCTATCGCCGAAGCGCTTCTGAGCCTTGGCAATCTCCTTGGCAATCTTCTCCTCATACTTAGCCATGTGATCCTCGATAAGCACATCGGCACGATAACGCTTCTTTGAATCGCGGTTATCAATCAATGGGTCATTGAAAGCATCTACGTGTCCAGATGCCTTCCATACTGTAGGGTGCATGAAGATAGCTGCATCGAGACCAACAATGTTCTCGTGCAACAACACCATACTCTGCCACCAGTACTGCTTAATATTGTTTTTGAGCTCAACACCATTCTGACCATAGTCATAAACGGCAGCCAAGCCATCATAAATTTCACTACTTGGGAACACGAAGCCATATTCCTTGCAATGGCTTACAATTTTCTTAAAAACATCTTCCTGTGCCATGATTAAATCTTATTTTTTTCAAATTTTCGGCAAAGATACTCTTTTTTCTCGAAAAATTGTTGTATTTTTGCCATAAATTAATAAAATAAGTATTAAAAGCTATATATGAGCGACGAAATTAAAGATAAAAACGGTCTTGAAGAGGAAAAATCGCCAAATTTGGAAAATTCTTCTGCAGAATCTGAACAGGATGCTGCGGAAGATGCCAACGAGGAGATTTCGACCGAAGAACATTCCGATTATAAGCCGGTGAACCGATTCGATGCTTCTGCTGTACATCACCTCAGCGGAATGTATCAGAACTGGTTCCTCGACTATGCATCGTATGTGATCCTCGAACGTGCCGTTCCTCATATTGAGGATGGTTTGAAACCGGTACAGCGACGCATCCTCCACTCTATGAAGCGCATGGACGACGGAAGATACAACAAGGTTGCCAATATCGTGGGACATACCATGCAGTTTCACCCTCACGGTGATGCGTCTATCGGAGATGCTTTGGTACAGATGGGACAGAAAGACCTGCTCATCGATACGCAGGGTAACTGGGGAAACATTCTTACGGGCGACCGTGCTGCAGCTCCCCGATATATCGAGGCACGCCTCTCTAAGTTTGCTCTCGACGTGGTTTTCAATCCTAAAACCACCGACTGGCAACTCTCTTATGATGGCAGAAACAAGGAGCCTATCACGCTCCCTGCCAAATTCCCTTTGCTCCTGGCACAAGGTGCCGAGGGTATTGCCGTGGGATTGAGCAGTAAGGTTTTGCCACATAATTTCAATGAAATTTGCGATGCTGCCGTCCACTATCTCAAGGGCGAGCCATTCCAGCTCTATCCCGACTTCCCTACAGGCGGTGCCATTGATGTAAGCAAATACAATGATGGACAGCGAGGGGGTGCATTGAAGGTAAGAGCCAAGATAGACAAGCTCGACAACAAGACACTCGTTATCAGCGAGATACCATTCAGCAAGACTACAGGCAGCCTCATCGATTCTATCACCAAAGCGGTAGAAAAGGGTAAGATTAAGGCACGCAAGGTAGATGATGTTACTTCGGCAAATGTTGAGATTCTTGTGCATCTGGCACCAGGTACCTCATCAGATAAAACGATGGATGCACTCTACGCTTTCAGCGATTGCGAAATCAATATCTCGCCCAACTGCTGCGTCATCGAAGACAACAAGCCTGTTTTCCTCACCATCAGCGATGTGTTGCGCCACAGCGTAGACCGCACTATGGGATTGCTGCGCAAGGAACTGATGATCAGAAAGGGAGAATTGGAGGAACAGCTCTTCTTCTCTTCTCTCGAACGGATTTTCATTGAGGAACGCATCTACAAGGAGCGAAAGTTTGAGCAGAGTAAGAGTCAGGATGAGGTTGTTGCCTTCATCGATTCTAAACTCGAACCATTCAAGGACAAACTCTTTACTGCCGAAGTAGACGGTAAGGGTATGGTAGAATATGCCTTCCATCGGGAAATTACCCGCGAGGACATTCTCAAACTCCTGGAAATCAAGATGCAGCGAATCCTTAAATATAATAAGGATAAGGCAGACGAACTACTGATGAAGATTAAGGCTGAACTTGCTGAGATTGAGAACGACCTGGCTCACATGACCGATGTTACCATCAACTGGTTTGAATATCTCAAGGGTAAGTATGGAAAGAACCATCCTCGCAAAACAGAAATCAGAAACTTCGATACCATTGAGGTGACTAAGGTGGTAGAGGCTAACCAGAAACTCTATATCAACCGTCAGGAAGGTTTCGTTGGTACAGGTTTGAAGAAGGATGAATTCGTATGCAACTGCTCCGACCTCGATGACATCATCATCTTCTATAAGGATGGCAAATTTAAAGTCACCAAGGTAGCAGACAAGATATTCGTCGGTAAGAATATCCTCCATGTTCAGGTATTCAAGAAGAACGACAAGCGCACCATCTACAACTGTGTTTACCGCGACGGCAAACAAGGCGATTACTTCATCAAGCGATTCAACGTAACCGCCATGACCCGCGACAAGTTGTATGACATCACCCAGGGCACACCTGGCAGCCGCGTCATCTACTTCACCGCCAATCCGAATGGAGAGGCAGAAATCATCAAGTGTACGATGGAGCCCGACCTGACGAAGAAGCGCCAGAGCATCTTCCTGGAGAAGGATTTCTCAGACATTCTGATCAAGGGACGTGCTGCCAAAGGTAATCTCCTTACCAAGCGCACCATTCGCCGCATCGGTCTGAAGAGTCACGGCCACAGTACGTTAGGAGGCAGAAAGGTTTGGTTCGACCCAGACGTAAACCGCATCAACTACGATGAGAACGGCCGCTTCCTGGGCGAATTCAATGATGATGAATCTATCTTGGTAGTACTCGACAACGGTGAATTCTACATCACCAATTTCGATGTCAACAACCACTACGAGGACAACATCATCCGCTTAGAGAAATGGGATGAGCATAAGATATGGACGGCTATCCTTTACGATGCCGACAATCAGGGATATCCATACATCAAGCGATTCACGATGGATGCCACCAAGCGCCATCAGAATTTCATGGGCGAGAACCCTAACTGCAAGCTCATCTTGCTTACCGATACGGTTTATCCACGCATCAAGGTTACTTATGGCGGTGTGGATGCCATCCGTCCTGCCGAAGAAATCGATGCCGAACAGTTCATTGCGCAGAAGAGTTTCAAGGCAAAGGGTAAGCGCCTCACGACATGGAAGATTGAAAGTATTGAGGAACTGGAACCAACCCGATTCCCAGAACCTCCTTCTGAGGATAATGATGAGGAACCGGATGGTTCTGACTCAGAGAATGAAGGTAAAAACCTTGATCCAGATGCTGGCAAAAGCGAGCAACAGGTGATTGACGAACTGACCGGTCAGACCAACCTCTTCTCTGAAAAAGATTTCGAAGAAGACCAGAAGGATAAAGACTGGTTATCGAAGCAATAAAAAAGCGCTAAGAAAGCGAAAAAGAAAGCGCAAAAGAAAGCGCAAGGAAAGCGCAAGGAAAGCGCAAAAGAAAGCGCAAGGAAAGCGCAAAAGAAAGCGCAAGGAAAGCGCAAAAGAAAGCGCAAGGAAAGCGCAAAAGAAAGCGCAAGGAAAGCGCAAAAGAAAGCGCAAGGAAAGCGCAAAAGAAAGCGCAAGGAAAGCGCAAAAGAAAGCGCAAGGAAAGCGCCCATCATAAAAAAAGGAGCTTAAGCCCAAAAAGCTTAAGCCCCTTTTTTATTATCTAGCCATTTGCATTTCGCGCTTTAGCGTTTAGCGCTTCAGCGTTTCGCGTTCAGTAAAAAAGAAGCCAGTCCCCCTCCTGCCCCCGTTCCAGGCGATTCCATCGCCTGTCCCCCAGCAGTCAGTAGCCTTCATTTTTACCTTTTATACCCCGCCAGCTTTTTCAGGCAGTATTCCTTAAAGTCATTCCAGTGGTAATAAGGTGCCACATCGCTCTTGATAGGCAAAGTAGCCTCATCTTCATTCAAAAGCACCTTCACCAGCACATCATTCGCCTTGTTTCTATAAAAAACGAACTGCAAATTCGTAGCCATCGGGGTAATCTTATAATCAAACCACTGGGTAGCAATCTTCTCCGGATCCTTTATCTCTTCGCCATATCCATTCAAATCCAGCAAACAGGTAAGCGGAGTAACCATCGTATCGTGTCCATATCTCAATGTAGCTCCCGGATGCGGCAAGGCGATGCAGCTATCCGCCTTCTGGATGATGTTTCTCAAGAGATTGCGCTGGGAGAACGGCTGCACATTGCCCGTATAAGGCGAGTTGCCGTAAGCCATCTGCCACCAGATGTTGGCATTCAGCCAGTTCTGATACAGTTCCTCCTCCGTAAAGAGGTCATAGAGCGAAACCTTGCCTCTCAGTTCCGTGCCTTGGATTGAGCTTGCCATCTCATAAAGTTTTCTGTTCAGGTCACTCTGGTTGATATTCTGCTTCACCCAGGCAGGGTCGTTGAACAGTTCCTGCATCACACGGCTATAGCTAACATGCTTCTGTGCAAATTCCTGCTGTGCCACCTTGATACCCACGCTGTTCTTCAAGCTGTCCAGATATCGGTCGCCCTGGTTCATATAATACATATCATGCTCGCTGGCATCATGGAAGATATGAAGTTTCGGATTCATGCGAAGCATCTGCTGCAAACCGTTCTCCATAGAGAGGATGCATCGGATTACCAAAGTACTTCGGGCCTCAATATTCGTATTACCGGCAAAAATCTCAGGGAATCGCTCCATCATTCTTCTGGTAATCCCCTGATGCTGGAGAGCTCCGAGCGGAGTCAGTTCGCCATCGCGCCCCTTCGCCTCCTCACGAATCATCTTCACCTTAGCCAGCGTTTCCTCGCCCTTAGCTGTCAGTTTGCCCTCCTGCTTAGCTTTGAGCAGAGAGAAATAAGGCACATCATAAGCCTTCTTGCCAATCATATAGCGGGAACCATGCCGGCCATAATGGCTCAGATAGAAAGGCTTATAACCTTTAGGAGCCGCAGTCAACTGCTTCTGCGGACCACGATAAGCTACATAGTTACTACCCGAAAGCGTAATATCCCGCTTGAAATCCTCTTGCGGAGTCTGTGCTGTCAGAGGCATCGCCAATGTAAGAGATGCCAATAATAATAGATTCTTTGTATTCATTGTTATCATATAATTTTGTTTGGGAAACATACAGTCTCATTTAATTCCAATTCATCAGTTTTCTCAGGAACGGAAGCAATTCTGCTGCCATCTTCCGATGCTGCAACATACTAGGATGCCAGCTGGCGCCATAACCTAAATCTCCTTTCTGGAAACTGAAATCGAAACGGTAAATGTTCTTATCAGTTATATTGGCATCAGCACAGATTCTATCAAGTACAGTTCGCTGCTTGCTACTCTCCTTCTCGCCGAGCATCGGACCTGTCAACATCACAATCTTTGCATGAGGATACTTGCTACGTACCGTTTTAATAAACATGCGATAATTCTTCTCGTAGAGTTGAATATCATAATTCTTGGTAGAAAGATCGTTCGTACCCAGATTGATACAGACTAACTGAGGCTGATACTTGGCAAAATCCCATTTTTCATCATGCTGGTCAAATAAGGTATATTCATATTGCCAAGGCATGTTATCGGCATCACCCGTCTTCGGACCATTATAATTACGATATACACCGATACCACTACGGGAGATAGAAGTATGCTGAGCCTTCAGACTGTCACTTACGATATTGGCATAAGTAAGCCAATGGTTCTCCGTTTCATCCTCAAAAGGATCAGACTTGTTGATACTTTCTACGCCATAACCGCAGGTGATTGAATTTCCGATAAATTCAATCTTCCGTTCCGGGAGAGCCGGAGCCTCAACGAGCTGACATCCCTTATCAAGAACGAATCCCCTGAATTCCGGTTTGCGGAATAAGCCTTCTATCACATACATCACCTTAGCATGATGCACCCCCTTTGGCAAAGCCGCAGCCAGGGTAACAACCGAATCGCGTTCGGCATTAAAGCCCACTTTGAAAGGTTCGCAACCATCAATCTGTGCCATGAAATATCCAGTCTTCGGGCGACACAGCATTTTCAGAGAAGAACCTTGAAAACTAGCCTCAATCGTAGTTCCCGGATAATTGAAACTGGCTACATCAGAATTCTTAGCAAAGCTCACACGTCCAACATACTGAATCATCGGATGAGAAGCCTTTACGATCTCTCCCTCAATAGGAAGAGTAGTTGATTTCTTCACATTTCCAGCCATCATCGTGGAAGAAACCATCAATGTAGCCAGCATCATAACCCATACTTTTTTCATATTCCTGTTATTTAGTTTTTATCTGTCCTTACTGTCTAGCCTTCGTTTTTTTGCAAAATAAAAATAGAACAGTATCTGTTTGCAAAATTACCATTATTTCTCGTAAAAAGCAAGTAAAACCATCATTTTTTTCATTTTTCTTCTTTTTATTCAAATTATTATTGTATCTTTGCACCCAAGAATGCGCTTGTGGCGAAATTGGTAGACGCGCTAGACTTAGGATCTAGTGGTTCAGGCCGTGTAGGTTCGAGTCCTATCAGGCGCACCAAAGAAAATCCTAACTGCCTGATAATAAGCGGTTAGGATTTTTTAGTTTTAAAAATTGCCGAGTTTTTGCCGAGTTTTCCGAGCGTTATACTATTTAGAAAACTCGAAGATAATCAGATATTTTGACAAAAAACTCTGACTACAGATAATTAAGTTAAAAAGAAAAATTATCATTATACGAAAAAACATATTCTTTAGCTTGACAGAATCTTGTAATATTACATCTTTTAAGATAATCGTCGGTTACCTTCCCTCATTGCTTAGAGACATTATTAAGTTCTCCAACATTCTCTACAATAGAAAAGAGGGTAATTCTTCAGATTGTATCGGATGAAACTAAAATGAAAGCGACAGCATCAGAAGGTATTATAATCAATGCTGTTATAGAGAGCAAAGACATCAATCTATCTGAAGAATATTTGCTTCATTTACTAAAGTCTAATTGTAAAATATCTTACAGAGTAAAATTGGCAGTTCTAATCATATCAGCCCAACCAGAAAATACAGAAAAAGTTCTTACTGCATTAGGTAATCAATATGCTGAGTTAAGCAATAAAGGCAAACGACCAACCATAAAAGCAACATCTTGGAATGAGTCTTTACTAAAATTGCTACAACAACAGAAGTACATATTATCCTACCAGACAACCAAAGGAAAAGAAGAATTCCGAATTTTCCACAAATCAAAAGGATGACCACCGTCTTAGAAATATAAAGTCTGCACTTCCACCATTGGAAGATGCAGATTATTTCTCATTCCACCCTTTGCGATAGACTAAACTTTGATTTTAGCATATAAAAACATCACTAATAATACATACCAATCATACTACAACTATCCCCTCGGCTTGCCGCAAAAATGAGCAACATTTTTCTTAGGGCAATATGCGAATTTTCAGCCGGTTAGCGTGCGAACCGGGGATTAGGCTCCCCCCTGCTATAAAAATGTTTCGTTTTATCGGCGCAAGCGCAAGGTAAAAAATGACCTTAATACATCCCATAAACAAGCATACGACCGCCTCACAACTTCCTGAGATTATTGCTCGAATCTAATAAGGTTCCATCCAGCCTTTCTTCGAGCAATAATCTCAGATACTTGTTTAGTTTGATGAAGGCACATACTCTTTCATCTTAGTTTTCACTTCATCAGGATTCCATTCTGCTTGCATAGCCAGAAGAATGTTCCGATGTTGATATTTTGATAATTCCGTTTCAAGAGATCAGAGAACATCTTGTCGGTCTTCGATTCGTTGTAGTCCATGCTCTGTTGACTACACAGATGAAAGAAGTCTCGCCCATCCTCACCCAACGTGGCAAGTGAGCAACCCACTTTCAGCCATTGGTCATAACCATCTGTTATGTCAATGCCACGCTGTTCTATTTGCTTGCAACAAGCAGCAACTTCTGATAAGATGTCGTTCTCCCTGATGTTCCTATACGATAAATACCGCCTCACTTTTGGCGGCTCCATATAAATGCCTTCGTATGGGATGGCATTCTCGTTAATAATTGGATGCGCATCATAGCTGACACACCTCATTCTTGTGATGTCACTACAAGCTGCATCTATGGTTATCCCCATTCGATAGAAGTCGTGCTGCAACTGTCGGAATTGCAATAAATACTTCTCTGGATAGCGCAAGGGAATAACTGCAAAAAGTCCGTTGCCACTAACACTCAATGAGCAATAAGCTATCTGAGGTATCACGGCAAGTTGCTCCTTCACTGCATTCCAATCAGATATGGCAGGATTCTCCTTGGCATCCATATCTACACATATCAACCCAGAACGATATTGGATGTTCTGAATAGACCTCGTTGGTTGAAACACTCCACCTATCGTGGCTTGTGGCAACTTTCGCTTCCAACTATCACGCTCTTCTTTGCTTGACAGATGGCGAAGCATCAGAATCTCATACTGACGTTCTTGCGAGAACAGAAAATCTCCAAGAGAGGAGATGGTTCCCTTATTATCCATCACACCATCATAAACAGATACATTTATTGGAAATATGTTCATAATCATCACATTTGTTCTTGGTTGCGGTTGCGCTCTTATTTATCTCCCTGATTCACAGATTGATACATACTATCGCTACCGCAACCACGCAACTTAGTCTACTTTTTTATCACCTTGCTCACATATTGACGACTTACGTCTATTCCTTCTGCAAACTTCGTGATATTCATTTTGTCTATTCCGACTAATGAAACCAAATCCTTAATCAACTGTTCTTTGGTAGGTTTCTTTATCTGCCCTTCACCCACAACAAGATTCAAAGCCCTGGTTCCACAATACTCAAAGTAGCGCATGCACTCCACACTATACCGCATCTCATCAGCAGTTATCTCCAAAGAACTTGGCAAAACAAAGTATTGCCCACCTCCTGCATTATCCGAGCATGATAAGATGTGAGTAATGGCACACCACTTCAACACATGGATTCTCAACTTGGATAGCATCGAAGACAAATAGGAATCAGCATCATCTGTACGAGATATTGTCTCATTATAGTAGTCGATATAAACTTGCTTTGCTTCATTGCTCAACGTAAGTTCCATATCATTAATAGCCAACAACTTCTCAAAGATTTCATTCCATGCAGTTTCATACTTGGCATCCAATATTGAATCAGAATAAAGAGCCTTCTGTATCTCATCGGGATAGGCGAACAACCATCTTTGCACAAAGCCCACACCTGCCAAGTCTCGCTTGAATGCCTCACTGAATACATCGGGTTGGATTCCACCCATGATGCACAGGAAAGGATTCTCGATATACATCGGTGGCTGAGTCTTGCGAGTGACAGGAAAAGTGGTTCCATCCCATATTGATAAGTAATTGCTCACCTCACCACTGTTATGGTATCGTCCCATATCATCTATAAAGCCCTTGATTTCATCCCTATAGAGCAAAAGACCATCTTTCGATTCCGCTCTGCCATCCAAGATTTTATACAATCCTTCTGGAGTCACATCTGAAACCGTCAACTGATTCAAAGTCGGTTCTTCCTCGTCTGTGTTTCGTTTGAATTCCTTGAATTTCTCCCGAAACTCCTTATAGCGTCTGCTTTCTTCTTGATTCATCGGTTGCATCAGAGCCTTGATAGGCGAACTCTTGTTGGAACCACTTGGAGCAACATGACAAATCCAAAGATTGGGATGATTGCGATACTTCCCATCAAAGATTGTCACATGCCTACCACACATCGTGCCAACAACACCAAACACCGCAGAAATAATAAAGTCCCTAGGACATTGAAACACTTCTGCATAATGCTCGATAATCTTCTGCACCTCCCATCGAAGGGCATATATTGGCAGTTGCTTGGGCAGCGACTCCAACGAATGTTGATTGATATTGAGCATACACCTATTTATTAAGATCAAATACTCGCTCTATATCTGACTGACGATAGAATGACTTGCGCCCCATCTTGATAGGAGCCAGCAATCCCATCTTGTCCCAACGCCACAAAGTGACCTTGGAAACACGATACTTCTCCGTCACCTCCGCTGGTGTCAACAGAGGCGACTCTTCCTTCTGAGGTTTCTGCACCATCTCCTCTTTCCAATTCAAGAAGAGTTCCTTCAAATCCATCGCATCCACCACCAATTGTAGTGGTGCGCCTGTAGCTAAAATGTCTTGAATACGCATCTTTTTACTTTAATTATTTTTGAAATCTGGTGCAAAAGTACGAAACAAAAAGGAATAAAGGGGGCGATGCACAATTAAACTTCATATTTAACACTTTCGTAATAAATATCTGACAAAACAGCCCATTTTATGTTAAATTTGAAAATTTATTATTTTTCGCAAAAACAAAAAACCGCACGATTTTGTATCGTACGGTTCTACAAGATTCAGAAAACCTTGGCTAAATGCAACTTATTGTTTCCTTCAATATGTCATCATCTATCTGGCGATAGCGATTGAATGCCCTACTTCCCTCAACATGACCACTCATCTTTCCAACGATATTCGGGTCACGAACAGCCTTATAAGCTGCACCAACGAAAGTACGGCGAGCCATGTGAGAACTGGCAACATCACAAATTCGTTTCATTTCATTCTCCCCAGTCGTTGAGTTACGAACCTGAACGATTCTTGTGATGCCACAAATCAACAGGATAGCCTTGATGGCATCATTGTATTTCTGTGGACTGATGAAAGGGAATAAACGTCCATCCTTATCAAAGCCCTCATATTTCTTCACCAATTTCAAAGCACATGGATTTAACGGAATACGAGGCTTCACCGGAGCATCCTCATCGGCCGTCTTACTCGGCACATACTCCAAGATTCCCTGAGTGATGTTCTGAGAAGTCAATCTTGTAAGATCACCAACACGACAACCTACCAAACACTGGAACACAAATATATCACGCTGAGTTTCCAAAGTCCTTAAAGGAAGTTTTGAACATGCCTTCTTATCTTCATCATCCAGTTTTTCAAACATTGCAGGAATATCTGTTTCAGCCACAAGATTTCGTTCTTCCTTTGTTATATAAATAGGTGTACCATACTTCTCCACGCCTATCTTAATTCCATCGAAAGGACGATTGGTTGTTCTCTCCGTTTCATACAACCATTGCATAAACGCCTTGAATTTCTTTTTAAGTTTCACAATGGTATTCTCTCCACGGTCTTGCAACTTCACCATTGTATGTACCACATTGATTTCTGCAGGATATTCCTCCAAGATGCTCTCAAACTGCTTTGGATACTTCTCTGACAATGTTTTCTCATTGCGCAGATAATCCTCAAAGTCCTCAATATCCTTGCGAGTCATCTTATCTATGTTCCAAGTAAATTTCTCTTGAAGCACTTTCTTCTTGAAGGCTTCGTATCGTGCCAAGTCTCTTACTAAAACTCGAAAAGCCTTGGTATGGTCATAGGAGAAACGCTTCTTATCCAAGTACTCCTCTGCTAATTCATACATAGAGACTCGCTTCTTTCCTCTTTGTCTTTTCACTTTACCTGTACCAAGAGGATGATGAAAACGATAGACTATCTTATCAAGCCAATCCTCACTAAGATTACTTTTGTCTGCAGCAACAAAAGCATCCATGATAGTTGTCTGCAACTCCCCCAACAACCGAGCTTGTTCTTTATCAAACTTCACTTCGGGAGTAATAAGACGATCTGTGATTACTACTTCACCTCTCGTAGTAATCGCATATCCCTTGGCTTTCGCTTCTTCCTTGGTTACAGAAGTAACCTTATCTGGAACAACCACACCTTGCTTCTTACTTGCATTACGATTAACGAAATATCGGAAATGGCGTGGCTCCACAAACAAGCCACTCTTTACACGATAATCAATCTTTTGACCTTGGTAAAAACGGATTAGGATTTCGCTGCGATGCGTCACCTTGTCTTCCTTGGAAGATAGTTTCAAATCTATATTTGCCATACTCTCATTGTTTAAATTCGAGTGCAAAAGTAATTATTTTACATTCGCCCACCAACATTTTTGCCGAGTTTTTGCCGAGTTTTATGTATTCTAACAAAACTTTAGGTAAAATTAAGAAACAATGATTTTTTCTATATCACTTATAATCAGGTAATTATACATTTCTCTAATTTTCATAAGATTTCACAAAAATGTGGCTATCAGGCGCACCAAAGAAAATCCTAACTGCCTGATAATAAGCGGTTAGGATTTTTTCATTCTAGAAATTGCCAACATTTTGCCAACATAATTCCAAACTAAATTGAATCGGTTGGCAAAAACAAGTCATCATTTTACATACTTTCACACTATTACATGCTATAACACAAGCGCTTTTTGTTATATCTTGTTAAAGATTACACTATAGGCACATTGTTATAAAAATAAATCACTTACTTTGCATCTAAAGTAATAAATTATGAGTAACGAGATACAATTTCTTCTTTATAATATGCCCGATGCTGATGGCAAAGTACAAGTTGTCATAAAAGACGAAACTCTTTGGTATACGCAAAAGGCTATGGCACAGCTCTTTGGTGTAGGTGTTCCTGCTATAAGCAAGCATTTAAAGAACATCTTTGATGAGGGAGAGTTGGATAAGGACGTGGTTGTTTCCAAAATGGAAATAACCACTCGGCATGGTGCAATTGAGAAAATCGGCTGCACAAGCCAAGAAGAAGAAGAAGGCGGAAGAAGAATATAACATCTTTAATAAAACACAACGCATAGACTCGGACTTTGATAAGGGTATAAGAGGATTGCTTAATAATGAATAATACAATTTGGCAAGTGACAGAACTATCTCGGTCGTTTTCGGTCGTTATTGCGGTCGTTTGCGGTCGTTTTTGTGGTCATTTGCGGTCGTTTGCGGTCGTTTGCGGCTATTTTAAGTCGTTTTAAGTCGTTTTAAGTCGTTATTTGGCTATTTTCGGTCGTTTGCGGTCGTTATTCGGCTATTTTCGGTCGTTACTTGGGCATAACTCATGTAACAAGCATGTAACTGAGCAACTCGAAATAGCCCTTAATCAATGCAAAAGCCCTTTAAAACAGTGCCTGACGCATGTAACCAGCATGTAACTGGCATGTAACTGGATAAAAAAAAGAGTGTGTCATAAGTCTATGACGCACCCTCATCAACTAAAATTAACATGACTCAGTTTATCCTTCTCCTAAAACAGAGAGATACCTACATCATCCCTTCCAGTTTTTCCTGTGCCTCGCGCATATCTTTTTCAAAATTCACATGGTCTAGAAGGAATTCCGTTCTGCCTTGCGAAAGAAGAAGATAGAGCTGCGGATTCATGCCCTCTACATACTGGGCGATGGCATACTCTATATCATCACGCTGCGTAGGATTGGTGGAAAATTCAAAAACCCTGAGCTTCTGATGAATAAAGCAATATGCCGACTCTATACAATCTCTAGTGATGCCCCCTGCCGAGAGAGCATCACCATTATTATTCTGATTCATTCTGAATATCCTTTCTATTTCACGCCCTTCATCGACAAGGCGATGCGCTTGCGCTTCAAATCTACTTCTGCCACTCTCACCATCACATGCTCATGAAGCTTTACCACCTCAGAAGGATCCTGAATGTAACGGTTTGACATCTGGGATACATGAACCAGACCATCGTTGTGGACACCTATATCTACAAAGGCACCAAACTTGGTAATGTTGGTAACAATGCCCGGCACAACCATGCCCACCTGCAAATCCTCTATCTCCTTGATGCTGGCATCAAACTCAAACTTCTCCACCTCACCACGAGGGTCCAAGCCCGGCTTGTCAAGCTCAGCCATGATATCGGTCAAAGTAGGCATACCCACCTCGGCACTCACATATTTTCTGATATCAATCTTCTTCTGCAGCGCCTTGTCTTCTACCAGCTGCTTCACCGTTACGCCCTGATCTTTCGCCATCTGCTCTACCAGCGCATAGCGCTCCGGATGAACGGCACTGTTATCCAAAGGATTCTTAGCGCCTGGAATGCGGAGGAAGCCGGCACACTGCTCAAAGGCCGAAGGACCCAGACGTGGCACCTTCTTCAACTGGGCACGGGAAGCAAAGGCTCCATTCTCACGGCGATATTCCACGATATTCTTGGCAAGCGTAGGTCCCAAACCGCTCACATAGGTCAGGAGATGCTGCGATGCGGTATTCAGGTTGACACCCACCGAGTTCACACAACTCATTACCACTGTATCCAGACTCTTCTTCAGCTGAGTCTGATCCACATCATGCTGATACTGTCCCACACCGATGCTCTTCGGATCAATCTTCACCAATTCTGCAAGCGGATCCATCAGTCTTCGTCCGATGCTCACAGCACCACGCACGGTAACATCCTCATCCGGGAACTCATCTCTTGCAATCTTCGAAGCCGAATAGATAGAAGCGCCATCCTCGCTCACCACATAGATATCTACCGGATGAACGAAATCGATGCTATGCAGCCAGTCGCTGGTTTCGCGGCTTGCCGTACCGTTACCTACAGCCATTGCCTCCACCTGATACATTTTAACCATGCGCTGGATGGCAGCCGTTGCCTCGCTCTTCTTGTTGCGGGGAGGATGAGGATAAACGATTTCATGATGAATCAGATTGCCCTGCGCATCAAGACAGCAAGTCTTGCAACCATTGGCAAAACCCGGGTCAACCGCCATCACGCGTTTCTGTCCGAGAGGAGCCGCCAACAGAAGCTGGCGCAGGTTTTCGGCGAAGACCACAATAGCCTCCTCATCCGCCTTCTGCTTGCTGAGCGCAGCAAATTCGGTTTCAATGCTAGGCTTCAGCAGTCGCTTAAAGGCATCATCCACCGCTTCACCCACCAGCGTCTGGCACTCACCGAAACCATGTACATAGTGGCGCTTCAGTTTATCCTGACACTGCTCATCATCAGCCGAGATGCTGACACGCAAGAATCCTGCCGCCTCGCCTCTACGCATAGCCAGCAGTCGGTGCGAAGAACATTTCTTCAATGGTTCTGAGAAATCGAAATAGTCGGAGAAGCGCTGCGCCTCTTCCTCATCCTTCTTCTTGGCTACCACCTTAGAAGTGATGATGGCACCGCGTCTGAACTCACCGCGAATCTGATTGCGACTCTGCTCATTTTCGCTTACGGTTTCGGCGATGATGTCTTTGGCTCCCTGAAGTGCAGCCTCCACATCCTTCACCTTATCGCCCACAAACTTCCTGGCAGCCTGTTCCGGATTGCGCTCACGCTGGAAGAGGAACAGCTGTGCCAGAGGCTCCAAGCCAGCCTCACGTGCTATCTGGGCACGGGTGCGGCGCTTTGGCTTATAAGGAAGATAGATGTCTTCCAGTTCGGTGGCATCCCAGCACTGTTCGATGCGTTTTTTCAGTTCATCCGAGAGTTTTCCCTGTTCCTCGATGGTTTTGAGGATAGTCTCTTTTCTCTTCGCCATCTCAGAGAGTTTCTCGTTAGCCTGTGCGATGGCTTCAATGTTTACCTCGTCCATATTACCGGTTTTCTCCTTGCGGTATCGCGAGATAAACGGAATGGTGCAGCCCTCTTCGAGCAGCGCCAAAGTATTTTCTACAGCCTGCTCCTTCAGATTGAGCTGGGCTGCTATCAGCTTTGTAAATTGATTCATTTATGATATTTATAAAATAAGATTCAAACTGTTTGTTCATGCAAAGATAGAGAAAAAAGTTGGTTTGCCCAAATATTCCCTCATATTATTTGGCGGTTTCACTAAAAAATCGTAGCTATTCTTCAAAAACAGCTTTAGATACATTCAGCACACCTGCTTTTTATTGATTTACATCAACAATACGGCTTGTTTTGCAAGAAAAACAGAGAAATCGTTTTGAGTTTCAAGTTATTTCCTATACCTTTGCTGCCGAATTAGAGAGTGCAGAGCATATTCTGGATGTGCTTTGCTATCATAAATAAAGGGGCTGAAAAGCTACCTGATTAGAGTGATAAAATAAAGTAATAATTAAAAGAAAAGATTGATTATGAAGAAGATTATGTTGAGCCTTGCTATGGCTCTCGTTTCAGTTTGCGCTAGCGCACAGGTTTACATCGGTGGTACAGCTGGTATTTCCAGCAACAAGATCGGTGATGGTGACAGCAAGACAGCTTACACCTTGATGCCTGAGATTGGCTACGAATTCAACAACAAGTGGGAAGCAGGTCTCGAGATTGGTATCAAGAAGGGCGATGTTTGCAAGCTTTCTCCTGTAGGTGAATCTACAACATTCACTGTAGCTCCTTACGTACGTTACACAGCCGTAGAAACCAAGTTGGTTAACCTCTTCGTTGAGGGTACAATCGGTTACAGCAGTTACAGCAAAGGCGGTGGCGATTATTACGAGGTAGGCATCAAGCCAGGTTTGGCTGTTAAGCTTTCAGACCACGTAAACTTCATCACAAAGGTAGGTTTCCTCGGTTACAAAGGTTATTCTCCTGACCATGGTGACAACTCATCAACATTCGGACTTAACGTAGATGCAAGCAACATTTCATTTGGTGCTATCTACAAGTTCTAATCTTAGGGTGCTCATTTACTCATAAGCAATAATATCAGGGGCGCAAGCGATTCCTTTCATGGAAACAGCTTGCGCCCCATTTTTTATCTGCAAGCGAACACGCTTTTACTCTTCACTCTTCACCTTTCCTTCGGAACCCCCTGTGTTTATCGGCATTCCGAGGGGTGAAGAGCTTGCAGCGACTCTTCACCCACTCTTCACCACTCTTCACCGATTCCAAAGACCAACAGGCGTAAACTGCAGCGCAAGACCGCTAGGTGTTAAGGAGAGATGCAAAACCGCCAGGCGTCCCTGAGGAGGGTGAGCCATAAGTCTGGATAATAGTTTGGCGCATAACAGTTGACCATCGCATGCACATCACCTGTTGTGCATGCGCATATCAGCTGTTATGCAAGCGCACAACAGCTGTTGTGCGACCGAAGATACAGACTGCCTCAACAACATATCCAATCTCTTCCAACAACATATTCTTACTCTTCCAACAACATATTCTTACTCTTCCAACAACATATCCTTACTCATCCAACAACATATCCTAGCTCTTCAAACAACAAGAAGAGGATGAATCATAAACTTATGACACACCCTCCGCCGAACCAGCCAAGGTGAAGAGTGGTGAAGAGTGGGTGAAGAGTGTCCAAAAACTCTTCACCCCTCGAAACGCCGATAAACACTGGGGTTTCCGAAGGAAAGGTGAAGAGTGAAGAGTATTTCCTTATCCCTTACTTACAACATTTTTACAGGCATTTACGCTGACTGTTGCAGTAGAACAGCCAACTAGCGAGCGTACGGCTAGTCAGCTGTTCTTCATTCGCCAGTACACTATTTCCGATTAACAGCCAACTTATTCCTCGGCAAAATATTCTTCCATAACTAGACAATAATCGCTACATACTGATAAAAATCTCTGGCAATTATTAGAAATAAGGGTAAAGGACACTTTTAGCAAAAAGCTTGAAGCTTTGAAAGAAAAAACATAAATATGCACCTTGGAAGGTGCATATTGCGCATAGATGTGCACCTTCCAAGGTGCATATGCTACAAATTTAAAGAGCGCAATAATCAAATAAGGGGCGTGCTTAAATGAGCACGCCCCCAGACGAGAGATTTTATGTATTCTTTTCACAAAGAATCCTATTAAACATTATGTATATAATTTTATTTCATGATGGATGAACTCTAAAAAAGAGATTCTGGCATACTAGTTGTCAAGACAAACCAGTTATTTGGATTACTCTCATCAGTCAACTTTATAGAAGAAGGCTGTTTCGATGTACCTTCCAGCAACTCGATTTTATAAGTCTTGGCCACGCCGGCTGCATGACTTCCCTCATCACCAGTCAGTGCATAAATCATATACAGCTGACCCCAACTATAGAAATACTGACCATTCGCATTAAACTTGCCAGGACAAGCAAATGAGATATGATCATCGTCAACGATAGTAGGAGTAATGTCTATGAACGAAGCATAGCCTGCCACATTGAAAAAGATTCCCCAATGTCCTGCATAGTCATTAAACGCAGAAGTGGTAAAAGCAGCAAAAAGGCAAGGAGAATAATGCTTAGAAACCTCCTCGTTACCAGCATTCCAATACGCCTGAGTATAGCTACCCATATTAGCTACAGAGAAGAACCAGTCTCCACTGATAACCTGCTCACTGATAGGAGGAACTACGCCGAACATCTTTACAGCGGCATCTGTGGATTCAAACTCATAGTTATCGCCCCCTTTATAGTTGAATCCCTTGATAGTAACGCCATTAAGAGTTATTGGCTTATAAAACTCAATCCCCTTGTCTGTAACAATATAAGGTTCCGTTGTAGAGCCTTCCTCGGCATTAGAACTAGTGAAAGTAATGGTACGATAGCTTGATGTAGCTACATACTTGACATCATTCACCTCGCAAGTATATCTAGGGAACTGCATCTCCTGCTCCAAATCATCTATATGACTAATGGTCTCAGCCCAATCGGCATCCTTCGCCATAGGAGTCATCACTATTTTTGTACCACGCTTCTTGCCAAGCATGACTACAGAATCAGCAGTGGCGGTAAGCACCCGGAACTCCAAGTCACCTTCCATACCCTTACCATTATCACCAATACCATCAGGGTTAGCTGGATCGGAGAAGAAATGAATCACCTTATTGTACTCATCAAAAGACAGAACGATACTAGCACTCTGCTCCAATTTATAATGTGATGTGGCTTTCGTGTCTGCACCCAAAGCATCGCTCATGGCAGTAACATTTCCATCTGTTCCAAATTTCAACAACAGATTATATCCACCATACTTGGTATTAGCCTTAGGATAATATTTCATCAGCCATCCATTCTCTGCAGAAGTAAGAACCGTCTTATACTCTGCTATTGCATCATTCACTCGCTCTGCAGAAGGTTTGTCGAACACTTCATCTATGTCGTTGGAACAAGATGTGAAAGACAAGACCGCAATCAGCGTAAATAATATATTATATATTTTTTTCATATCCGTCTTACTTTAATGTTTCTAAATCCATTGCCTTTACTTCTGCCGTACGACGCAAGATAACTTCACGAAGCTTGGTAATATCCATGCCCCAAGTGTTGGCAAAATATTCCTTGAGAATGTTAAATTTCTGAATAATAGCTTTATAGCCACTTGCATCCTTCACTATAGGATTGCCGTCTGCATCAAGCACATACTCGCCATTTTCATCTGTTTCGTATACAATACCTGCACGCAGTATTTTTTGCCATGCTGCTTCTGAATGGGTTACATATTGGGCAAAAATCTCAGCAAAGTCCTCATTATACTCACCGCTGGCATAACCGGATACAAATCCCATGGATGGAGCATCTTTATCCTCTACATTCACCCAACCTGAAGTCTGATACTTGCCGGCAGAAACTGTCTGGAACTCAGTAGAATAATTCTTTTTCTGAGTCAGAATATGACAGAACTCATGATTCATTGTATGGAAGAACCAGTAATTCAGATCGTATGTACCTTTTTTCTTGTCAACGAAAGGATTTTCTGAATCTATGATTGGATTATCAACATCGATAATATTTACATTATACAAAGTTACTTTCAAGCCACCCTCAGCAGTACCCATCACAATAGAAGACTGAGAATCATAAGCTGCTGAGCCAACCAACTGCATCACACGAGGAGAATAGGTCTTCATAAACTGATCGCCCATCACTTCCTTATAAGCATCCAGCCAAATATGCTTGACCATAATAGCCAATGCCTTAGACTTATTAAAATCGGCAGGTGCAAGATTATAATTGTTGTCCGTCTCCTTGTCACTATATCGATAGTTAAAGCGGATATTATAGGTATCCACATAGTTGGTCTTGAGCCACTTGTCAAAGTCATTCTGCTCTTCCTTATTCTGCGTATCGAAAATACTCTTAGAATCAAGACTATCGTCTGAGCAGGCAGCAAACAGAGAGACTGACGCTATCAGTATGAATAATTTTATATATTTCATAGTTTACTCATTTTTTATTTGTTAGACTCTTCTCTTGGATTTGCAGGTAATCCTGCCTCAATTACATCATCTGGCAATTGAATCGCACCTCGCAAGTCACCAGCCTTGAATACAATAGGAGACTCTTCGTCAACATCATGGCTGAACTCAATGCCATAGCGCTTGATGTCAAGGAAGCGAAGACCTTGATACAGGGTCTCCAGTCGACGCATCTGTAAGATGAATTGCAAAATATCCTCTTGGGTACCAGCCTCAACCGTGAATCCCTGTGGATGGAATGTCTTACGAATGCTATGCTCCAAATTGGATTTTGGTGTAACAGGTGCATACGGCAAGCTTTCGATAAAAGTCTTGATACTTTCAACTGTCATTGTTGGGCGTTTTGCCGTACCTTTCGCAGTCCCAGTATGCGACACAATCCAAGTATTGATATCTTTCACTGCATTATCATACTCCTTCTTCATGGCATAAGCCTCAGCACGACAAAGAAGGGTTTCATCAGTAGTGAACACAGCATCTACAACATGAAGATATCCAGTTTGAGCCACCTTATCAGCAAATTCAAAATGTTCAAACATCTTTGGGAAGATAAGAATACGGGCATTGCCAAACAACAAGTTTGACTGGTAGAGAGTATTGTCTTTGGATCCCCTTCCCCATGGCATCTTAGCCCAAATCGTTTCATACAGACCTACATTTTGATTGTGACAAAAACGCCCTTCATTACCACTGATATTTCTACCAATTCGACTATATGCCGTCATCAACAAGAGGTTTGCATTCTCTGATGAAGAAATATAGCGATTCTCCATATCCTCTGAATTAGACAAAGACATAAAAGGCACATAGTTGCGCAACAAAGAGGCTGGATTTGCTCCAAGCACCTTGTCAGCATATTTTATCACTTTGTCATAGTTCATATAGTACAGGTTGAAACGAGCAGCAAAAGCATACGCAGCCTTCTGGTTGAAATGATACTTAGGCTGGGTATAGATATCATCGCTCACATCAGGCAAGGCAGCCTCAATATCTGCATCAATCTGCTCATAAAGTTGCTTCAGTGTACCACGCTTATAATCAGGGTTTACAGTTGTCTCAGGCTTTGTTGGATAAGGAAGTCCCATGCACTTCTCTGCATTATCTGGATTATAAGTCATACAGAAAGTTGTAGCAAGACGATACATGCTATAGGCACGACAGAGCAAAGCCTCAGCTCTCTGCGCCTTTAGCGATGCTGGATTACCCATCTCATCAATGGAAGCCAAAGCCTGGTTGGCTGCTGCAATTGCAGAATAATAACCATTCCACAAACTCTTTGGGCTATCATTGGTTTGAGCTGTAATTGGCTGAAAACGATAAACCTGCTCTATTTCCTGATTGGTACTATACTGCTTTCCATTGTCTGCATAATCATCTGAGCTCCATTCCAATATCAGATTGCTGCTTGCAGTTGGGTAAGCAGACACAAGCAGAGAGGTCACCTTTTCCTCGGTATTTACCTCGGCACGATCATCTGGCAACTTGTCCAGGAAGCTGTCGCATGATGTGACCAATGACAATGCCGCAAAAGCCACCGATGCTATATATAATTTATTCTTTTTCATAATTATCTCTCTTTCTTTAAAGTCCTACTCTTAATGTCAATGTAAACTGACGTGGCATTGGGGTTGCCACACCACCAGTGTTGAAAAACTCAGGATCCTGTCCGTGCAACTTCTTGTCTGAATAAATCAAGAACAAGTTAGTAGCCTGAAGTTTCAAATTTACGCTGTTCAAGCGAAGGGCCTGAATCCACTTGCCTGGGAAATCATAAGCCAAAGAAATCTCCTTCATGCGAATGAAATCACCCTTAGCTACGCGAGCCGTAGAATAGTTATATGCATTATAAAGATAACCAATATAATTGTCATTCTGCTTCATGCGCTGGTCTGCTATGACTGGCACATCCGTATAAGCTTCATCACCAGCTTGAGTCCAACGATTTATAAATTCCTTTGGCATGGCAGTCATGTCTGAGTATGAAGAACTGAAAGCTGGATCAAGACGTACTTTATTTCCTGCAGCGTATGTAATGAACACATTCAGTTTAAAACCCTTATAAGAGAAGGTGTTTCCGAAACTGCCGTTAATGGTTGGGTCTGTTGGACCTTCATACTTCAAGTAATCTGTTGTAGTTGACTGGAAGTAGAGATCGCCACCATAGCTTGTCTTCTCGCCATTCTGATTCACAACGATAGGCAGACCTTTTTTGTTCAATCCCTTGAAATCAATAGAGAACAAAGAGCGAACAGGATAGCCATTCATTGTGAAACCGGTACCTGTAATCATCTGCATGATGTTAGCACGTGAATCCAAGTCGGTTACAGTATTCTTTGAGTGAGAGAAAATGAAGTCGGTACTCCATTTAAAATCCTTGGTCTCAATGTTGCGAGTGGAAATAGTCAACTCCTCACCATGTGAACGCATACTTGCCACATTGGCATATTTATAGATCTCACCACCAACACCCATGGTACGCTTAGGACCAATCAAATCATAATTGTTGCGGCGATACCAATCGAAAGTCACATTAATGCGGTTATTCAAAAAGCCCATATCCAAACCGAGGTTCAACTCATGCTTCTTTTCATAGGTCAAATCATCATTACCCAAGCGATAAATCTCAAGTCCAGTCTCCTTGTCACCGGCAAATGGACGCCAAGGGTTGTAACTCTGTATCACTACCAACGAGTTAGAAACGGAAGCAGGACCTCGATCAGCTGTCAATGAATATGATGCTTTTAATGTAAGATGAGAAAGAACTGGATTTAACTTAGCAAACCAACTCTCCTCATGAGCATTCCATGCTCCAGACACGTTCCAAGTAGGCAACCAACGAGCTGAGCGACTCTTACCCAACTTATTGGAACCCTCATAACGAATGGTACCATTAATTGTGTAGCGACCCTTATAAGAATAGGTGGCAGTACCAAAGAAAGAAGCCTCACGCTGATATGAATTATCCAAACTATAATATTGACCATTCTCCTCCGCCAACTGCTTGAAGAAGTTATAGTTGAAAGCAGGGAGATAACCCATATCATACTGCATGCCAACGCCATTAAAATAAGAACGGCTACGGTCGAGTGAATTGATTTCCAAACCACCGAATAAGTTCACGATATGGTCTTTGTTGTATACATCATTATAGCTAGCTGTGGCACGGAAGTCCCAGCTATTCATCTTATATTTGGTCTCACGATAAAAACCACCCTTTTCCAATACAGAGAATGGCAAAGAGTTAGCCTTGTCTGGGTCGGTATAGAGCCATGGGTTGGCATCACGCATCGTGGCATCATCCATGGCACGGTATGCCCAAGCCTGGTTACTCTGGTCGGTAATGGTTGCTGCATTGGTTGTGGTAGAATACTTATAAGCACCCAACACTGCAAGTTCCACCTTAGAGATAGGCTTATACTTCAACTCGCCCTGGAACTTCATATCTACAACATCCAAGCTCAGATAGTTGTTATCCAACTCACGGAAAATATTGAATGGCGCATAGTTACGAACATAGAGTTCATTTGGGTTCATTGTACGAGAGGTATTCAACGCATAAGAATATGGGTTGATATCGAAGTCACGACTCACCTCACCTGTCACATTATTTACAGACTGTGAAGTAGTACCAGGAGCGCGCTGCTTACGATAGGAAGCATTAGCAATGGCATTGAATGACACCTTCTTAGATATATTATAAAGAGCATTCACATTGGCAGTATAACGCTGCACCTTGCTCTGCTTAGACCATCCTGGGTCGTTCATCACACTGAATGAGGTGTAGTACTGAGCCTTGTCTGTACCAGTAGCCAAACTGATGGAATGGTTCTGAGAAATGCTGTTGCTGAACAGCAAATCAAACCAATCTGTATTCTGATACTCTGCCTTCTGAAGATAAGACCTCATCGCCTCCTCAGTATTTGCCAATCCAAAAGTGCCAGTCTTGGCATCGTATGTATTCATTAAGTGATACATCTTGCCAAACACACCACTATTTGAGGCACGATAGCTCTTTTCAAAAGAGAAATAGCCATCGTTGTACATCTCACGATATACACCCATCTGATCCTGAGAATTCATGATATTGAAATTGCGGTAGCTTGGCTTCAAACGCATGGTGAATTCACCAGTATAGTTGATACGGTTTGTACCAGCTTTACCTTTCTTGGTTGTAACAACGATGACACCAGCCATGGCACGTGCACCATAAATAGAGGTAGCAGAACCATCCTTCAAAATCTGGAAACTTTCAATATCATCAGCATTCAGACCTGCTATGGCTGAAGAAATAAGGGTCTCAGCGTTACCAGAAGACAAATCATCAGCATCAACCTCAGTTACGTCCTCCATGATAACACCATCTACCACCCAAAGAGGTTTTGAGCTACCATAAATAGAAGTAGCGCCACGCACACGAATCTTTGGAGCTGTACCGAAAGTACCTGAGACGTTCTGCACAGACACACCGGCCGCTTTACCTTCCAAGGCACGACTGATGTCTGCGACACCATCCAGCTTTGTCTTGTCGCCAGAAATTTTTGTAGTAGCACCAGTAAACAAACGCTTATCCATCTTCTGCATACCCGTTACAACCACCTCGCCCAAGCTCTTGCTATCTGCCTTCAGGCGGATAGTCATCTTGGCGGCTGGAGTCAAGGTCTGGCTCTGCATACCGATGTAGCTAACTACAAGTTTTTTACCAGCAGGTACCTCCAAAGAGAAGTGACCGTCAATATCGGTGACGGTACCTGTACGTGCCGCTCCAGCGACTACGACAGATGCACCAATGACAGGTTCACCATCTTCCTGAGAAACTACGGTACCTGTTACTTTCGTTTGAGCCAATACCCCCCCACAAAAAGGAAGAGATTGACTAACAAGAAAAGCAATCTTTTTTCCATAAAATCTTCTCTAAATAATTAAACAACTCTTATATAACTTTATATATTTATTTTTTCTCTTCTTACATTTTTTAAGCCTCTCTCGTTGCTTTATGGGTGCAAAGGTAAGAAAAAGTATTGAATTAATGCAAACTTTATCGATATTTTTATAGAAAAAAGTTAGTTTTTCTTGATTTTCGTCAACATTTAGAAATATCGTCTACACTTTTAATAGAAAAAAGTCAGAAATAATAGATTTAAGCAAAGTTTACGAAAAGAAAATAAAAATGTTCTAAAACTCAAAAAAGGCAAGGTTTCTGTAAAACCTCATTCAGAAGTTTCCCAGAAGTCTTGCCTTTCTTTATACTTAAGTACCTATATCAGCCACTTGATTATTTATATTTGCCGCTTAGATATTTTATTCAAAAAACATTTTTATTTCTTAAGCGTAAATTCAAACTTCAAGCCGCCTTCCAGCAGATTGCTCACCCGGATGGTTCCGCCATGCAGGAGAACGGCATTCTTGACGATGGCAAGACCCAAACCGGTGCCACCCATCTTGCGGCTGCGTCCCTTATCTACCCGATAGAAACGCTCAAAAAGACGGGAGAGATGCTCGGCAGGAACTCCCTGACCGTTATCACAGAAGATGAAATGCCACTTATTGCCCTGCTCCTTGGCACTCAACGTTATCTTACGTCCTTCGCCGGCATAAGCAATGGCATTGTCGGTAAGATTGCGGAACACACTATAGAGCAGACTGCGGTTACCCTTCACGATAATATGCTGGTCGGGAAGAAGATTCTCGAAAGTCATCTTGTGCGACTCTCTTTCCAACGCCGTCTCATGGGCTATTTCACTCACCATCTGCGTAATGTCTACCGCCTCGAAATCTATCATATCCGAACCGTCATCCAACCGGTTCAGGGTAGAGATGTCGCGGAGCAGAGAGGTGAGACGTTCGCTCTGGGCATAACAGCGCTGCAGAAACTGCGACTTCATCTCTTCGTTGATATGCGGATTGTCGAGTATCGTTTCCAGATAACCCTGAATACTTGCTACAGGAGTCTTCAATTCGTGAGCGATATTCTGGGTAAGCTGCCGCTTCAGTACATCCTGTTCACGTCGGGTGGTCTGTATGCGCTTATACATCTTGATGATACGCTCAGCTATCTCGCCCAACTCATCGTTAGGAAACTTGGCGAGATCTTCCACCTCCAGACTCTCGTTGTGGTCTGCCTTATAAGCAAAGATGCTCAGTTTGGAAACATTCTTACCCAGACGGTCCGTAAAACGGTAGAGCACGATGGTAAGCAGAATGACGGCTACAATGGCAAACCAGATGAAATGCTGGTCGGCCTGCAGCGACTTAGCCAAATCATTATTGTAAGGTAGTGCCGTACGGATGATGAGCTTGCTTTCCGGAAAATAAGAAGCCACATAGAAATAATCGTGCTTCAGGGTTTTAGACTGTCGCTCCACGCTTGAGCCTACCCTGTTTTTCAAGGCCTCTGCTATTTCCTCCCGCTTGGCATGGTTGGCAAAATGTTCATAGTCGGAACTCATGTTGTCATAAATCACCTTACCGTTAGGGCGCACCAGCGTAACACGAAGATCCTTGCTTTCATGTTCTCGGACAAAAGCCTGCAACTTCTCATGAGCCACAGTCACTTTCTTATTGTGAAGGCTATCCTGCAGAATAATTCCTTCACCAGGAGAGAGCGCCAGATCTTCTGCCAGCAGTTCATTATAATTTTCCAGCTTGATAGTAAGCGTACCTATTTTATACTGTTTCTCTCGTGCCTGCTGGAACACGATAAAACTGACGGCGAACACAAGGAACACCGCCAGTACACTGAAGTACAACTTCCTACCTACACTATTTAGCTTAAACATTTTAATTACGCATCAAAATAATAACCGAACCCCAGACGGGTAACGATGCACTTGGCAAACTTACCAATCTTCTTTCTCATACGGGTGATGTTGACATCCACCGTGCGGTCGAGTACCATCACATCCTTAGGCCATACCCGGTCGATAAGTTCCTGACGTGAGAAGACCTTGCCACGCTCTTCGAGGAAAAGACGCAGGAGTTCGAACTCGGTCTTGGTGAAAGGGATAGCCTCACCATCGATGCTCACCGTCTTCTTGTCCAGATTCAGCTGCAGTCCCTGATAGTTGATGATCTTCGATTCATCAGCATCGCCAGCCTGTTCAGCCGTACGGCGCAAGACGGCACGCACTCTGACCATCACCTCTCGGATAGAGAAAGGTTTCGAGATATAATCATCGGCACCGATATTGAATCCTGTCACCGTATCGTTTTCCGTATCACGGGCTGTAAGGAAGATGATTGGAACATTGGCTGTCATCGGATTGTCCTTCAACTGCTTAGCCAGCTGGAAACCGCTCATTCCTCCCATCATGACGTCCAGTAGCAGCAGGTCGAACGAAGCGATGTCCATCTCCAAAGCCTCTTCTGCAGAATTGGCAGTCTCTACCTCATATCCTTCTGTTTCGAGATTGAATTTCAGAATCTCACACAAGTCTTGCTCATCATCAACAACAAGTATTCTTTTCATATTCTCTTCCATATTTCATGTTATTTAAAATATCGCTGCAAAATTACGACTTTTCTTTCGTAATAAGCGTTACATTCGGTTACAATTTCGTGACATTTAGTTCTTTAGAGAAAAAAAATATAAAAAAACGGGTATTTTGTTACACATTTTAACTTAGTGTTCCAAATTCGCTACATGTTTCTTTGCTAGTTAGAAACAGAAATGCTACTTTTGCACCCGATATAACTATAAGTGAGCATATAACACAACTGAAAGAGTATGAAAGATAAAGTAAATGCAATTCCCTTAATCGGTGAAATCATCAAAGAGGAATTAAACAAGCAAGGCAAGACCACAGTATGGCTTGCTGAACATTGATTTGTTTAAGGTTTATTCAGACGCTTTGCGCAAACGCAAGAAAAAGAATCAAGATTTAAACTAAAAATAACTAAAACAATAAGACCTGAGGTTAATCACCCCAGGTCTTATTGTTTTTATGCCAATCGCTTTTCCAGACGCTCGCGGATGGCAGCGATAAAGCCGGCAGAGTTTACAGCCTTAGCCTCAACACCTTCCATCAGGTTTACGAGATCCTTGGTAGCGATACCATCATTCAAAGTATCGAAACATGCAGCCTCCAGTTGGTCGCCAAAGTTCTGAAGTTCCTTGATGCCATCCAGTTCGCCACGCTTTCTCAACGCACCGCTCCATGCAAAGATGGTAGCCATAGGGTTGGTAGATGTATCTTCACCCTTCAGGTAGCGATAGTAGTGACGGGTCACGGTACCGTGGGCTGCCTCATACTCATACTTGCCGTCAGGAGAAACCAATACGGAAGTCATCATCGCCAGAGAACCGAAGGCTGTACTGAGCATATCACTCATCACATCACCGTCATAGTTCTTGCAAGCCCAGATAAAGCCGCCCTTGCTGCGGATAACACGAGCCACTGCATCATCAATCAATGTATAGAAATACTCGATACCGAGTTCTGCAAACTTCTCTTTATAGTCGCTCTCATATACTTCCTCAAAGATTTTACGGAACTGGGCATCATAAGTCTTAGAGATGGTATCCTTGGTAGCAAACCAGAGATCCTGCTTGGTATCAATGGCAAACTTGAAGCAGCTGTGAGCAAAGCTGCGGATACTCTTATCAGTATTGTGCATGCCCTGGATAACGCCAGCACCATCGAAAGAATGAATCTCAATCTCCTGCTTTTTGCCGCTCTTACCCTCGAACACGAGTTTGGCTGTACCTGGCTCATCAGCACGAAGTTCCACGCTCTTGTATACATCGCCGTAAGCATGACGGGCGATGGTAATAGGCTTCTCCCAGTTCTTTACACAAGGGTGGATACTTGGGATGGTGATAGGAGCACGGAATACGGTACCGTCCATGATGCTACGGATAGTTCCATTAGGGCTCTTCCACATTTTGTGGAGTTTATACTCGTCCATACGCTGTGCATTAGGAGTGATAGTAGCACACTTCACAGCCACGCCATATTTCTTAGCCGCCTCAGCAGAGTCGATGGTTACCTGGTCATTGGTCTGGTCGCGATAAGGCAGACCGAGATCATAATACTCAGACTTCAAATCAACGAAAGGAAGAATCAGTTCGTCCTTAATCATCTTCCAGAGAATTCTTGTCATCTCATCACCGTCCATCTCTACCAATGGAGTTGTCATCTTAATCTTTTCCATAACACAATATAATGTATAATTAATAATTTACAATGTACAATGATCAGGGCAGCCAAGTGGCCCCTTGATATTTTGCCTGCAAAATTAATAAAAATAATCAAGAAAAGAAAGGAAATTAAGAATAATTCTAGCAAAATGATAACAAAAAGTACTTTTTTACGTACTTAAAACATAAAATCTGTATATTTATACCTAAAAAGGCATCAATGAGCCCGAAACTCATTGATGCCTCTACTTATTTACCTTTTTACTTTTTTACCCTTTTACCTTTTTACCTTTAAATAGCCTTTTTACTTCTCCTCTGGAGCCTTGTCGATCAAGTCCATGAACTGGTCGAGCTTAGGAGTGATGATAATCTGAGTGCGGCGGTTGCGCTGCTTGCCTACCTCTGTATCGTTAGTTGTTACAGGGTTGTACTCACCACGACCACCAGCAGTAAGGCGCTTAGGATTTACACCGAAGTGATCCTGCAAGTACTGAACAACAGAAGCTGCACGGAGAGCAGAGAGGTCCCAGTTGTTGCGGATATTCTTCATCTTGGCACTTGTAGTGCTTACTGGTACGTTATCGGTATTACCCTCTACGAGCACATCGTAATCCTTGTAGTCTGTGATGATCTTAGCAATCTTGCTCAATGTTTCCTGAGCACGGCTGTTCACCTCATAGCTACCACTCTGATAGAGCATATTGTCAGCCAGAGAGATGTAAACTACACCCTTCAGAACCTGAACATCAACCTCCTTCATCTCTTCCTTGCTCAAAGAGCGGGTCAGGTTGTTGGTAAGAACCATGTTGAGCGAATCGCTCTTGCTCTTTACCTCAACAAGGTGACGGATATACTGGTTACTCTCGTTGATCTGGTCAACGAGTTTCTCAATGCTCACGTTGTTCTGGCTTGCATTGTTCAAACTCTTGTCAAGCGAGTTCTGCAACTTAGCGTAATCGCTCTTTGCAGTAGCGAGCTGCTCCTGGGCAGCAGCCAGACTAGCCTCAGTAGCTGCCAGCTTTTCCTTGGTAGCCTGATAGTTGCTTGACAATTCCTTATTCTCATTCTGGCAATTCTGAAGATCCTTCTTACTTGCACAGCTTGTAGCCATCAGAGCTACAGCCATCATTGCCATTACCATTAACTTTGTCTGTTTCATATTCTTTCTAATTTAAATTTTCTTGTTATTATTAATTGATTATAGTATATCTTAACGTCGCTTTCTACCTCCTATTATATTAGAGTTTTCCCGGCTTTTATCCGTTATCCGGAAGCTTCTACATTTTAGGGCATTATAGAAACTGATTCACTTCTTTCACTTGCAAAGTTACAGATAAGACTCGAATAAACAATATTTGTCAAATGCATTTAGACATTTTTAACCTCTAAATCTTTATTTATCACCTTTTTAACCAAAAAAGGCAACAGAAAGCACTTTTCTTATAGCTAAACCGTCAAATGTAGCCTCTCAAGGTAAGAATAGCCCAAATCTCAACAAAAAAAACATAAAAAACAGAGTTTTATTTTGTAGTGTCTTGAAATTGCACTATCTTTGCACTCGAAAAGAAATAAATACATTAATAATATAAAAGAAAGCAAGTATGATTCTTTTTTTTAGAACTCCATCTAAGAGTGTGATTGCGACCGAGATTGACCACAAACCATCTCAGGACGAAATCAATGAACTTTGTTGGCTTTATGGTGACGCGACTTTAGAGGACGCCCAGCAGTTGCAGGGCTTCTATGTCGGCCCACGCCGTGAAATGATTACTCCTTGGAGTACGAATGCCGTTGAGATTACTCAGAACATGAGTCTTAACGGCATTTCGCGTATCGAGGAGTACTTCCCTGTAGATAGCGAAGACGCTGAGCACGACCCTATGCTCCAGCGTATGTACAACGGTATCGGACAGGATGTGTTCACCGTGAATCACCAGCCAGAACCTATCAAGTACGTCGATGACCTCGAGAAGTATAACGAGGAAGAGGGTCTTGCCCTCAGCGAGGACGAAATGGCTTATCTCCACAAGCTGGAGAAAGAGAACGGACGCCCTCTCACCGACAGCGAAATCTTCGGTTTCGCACAGATCAACTCAGAGCACTGCCGCCACAAGATCTTCGGCGGCCAGTTTATCATCGACGGTAAGGAGATGGAGTCTTCTCTCTTCAACATGATCAAGAAGACCACCAACGAGAATCCTAACAAGATCCTCTCTGCTTACAAGGACAACGTGGCTTTCTCTCAGGGTCCTGTTATCGAGCAGTTTGCTCCAGCCGATCAGACTACCAGCGATTTCTTCCAGGTGAAGGATATCGAGAGTGTTATCTCTCTGAAGGCTGAGACCCACAACTTCCCTACTACCGTAGAGCCTTTCAATGGTGCTGCTACCGGTACGGGTGGTGAAATCCGCGACCGTATGGGTGGTGGTGTAGGTTCATGGCCTATCGCAGGTACAGCCTGCTACATGACTGCTTATCCTCGCCTGAAGGATGACAACGGCAAGAGCGATGTTGAGCGCGACTGGGAAGACATCATGCCAGTACGTAAGTGGCTCTATCAGACTCCAGAGCAGATTCTGATCAAGGCTTCTAACGGTGCATCAGACTTCGGTAACAAGTTCGGTCAGCCTCTCATCACTGGTTCTGTGCTTACATTCGAGCACGAGGAGAATGGTGAGAAGTATGCATACGATAAGGTAATCATGCTTGCTGGTGGTGTAGGCTACGGCAAGAAGCGTGACTATAAGAAGGGTGAGCCACAGAAGGGCAATAAGGTTGTCGTAGTAGGTGGTGATAACTATCGCATCGGTCTTGGTGGTGGTTCTGTTTCTTCTGTAGATACAGGCCGTTACAGCAACGGTATCGAGTTAAACGCTGTTCAGCGTGCCAACCCTGAGATGCAGAAGCGTGCCTACAACCTGGTTCGTGCACTCGTTGAGAACGATGAGAACCCAGTAGTCAGCATCCACGACCACGGTTCAGCCGGTCACTTGAACTGTCTCTCTGAGTTGGTAGAAGAGTGCGGTGGCGAAATCGACATGTCTAAGTTGCCTATCGGTGACAAGACTTTGAGCGCCAAGGAAATCATCGCCAACGAGAGCCAGGAGCGCATGGGCTTGCTCATCGACGAGAAGTATATCAGCGAGGTTCAGAAGATTGCCGACCGTGAGCGTGCTCCAATGTACGTGGTTGGTGAGACTACTGGCGATGCTCACTTCAGCTTCAAGCAGGCTGACGGCGTAAAGCCATTCGACCTTGATGTAGCTCAGATGTTCGGTCATACTCCTAAGACTGTGATGGTAGATGAGACCGTAGAGCGTAAATATGAAGATGTAACTTATTCTGCAGATAACCTCGACGAGTACTTGCAGCGTGTTCTCCAGATGGAGGCTGTGGCTTGTAAGGACTGGTTGACCAACAAGGTAGACCGTTCCGTAACAGGTAAGATTGCCCGTCAGCAGGGTCAGGGTCAGATTCAGTTGCCACTCTCAGACTGTGGTGTCGTAGCACTCGACTACCGTGGCGAGAAGGGTATCGTAACAGCAATGGGTCATGCACCTCAGGCTGGTCTTGCCGATCCTAAGGCAGGTTCTGTACTCTCTGTAGCAGAGTCATTGACTAATATCGTATGGGCTCCATTGGCAGATGGCATGGACAGCATCAGCCTCTCTGCTAACTGGATGTGGCCTTGCCGCAGTCAGAAGGGTGAGGATGCTCGTTTGTACGAGGGCGTGAAGGCTTTGTCAGACTTCTGCTGCGCCATCCACGTGAACGTACCAACAGGTAAGGACTCTCTCTCATTGACCCAGCAATATCCTAACGGCGAGAAGATCATCGCTCCGGGTACCGTCATCGTAAGTGCTGGTGGTGAGGTTTCAGATGTCAAGAAGGTGGTTAGTCCTGTTCTCGTCAACGACAAGAACTCAAGCCTCTATCATATCGACTTCAGCTTCGACGAGCAGCGTCTCGGTGGTTCTGCCTTCGCTCAGAGTTTGGGCAAGGTGGGCAGCGATGTTCCTACCGTGAAGAACCCAGAGTACTTCGTTGATTGCTTCAACGCTGTACAGGAACTCATCAACCGCGGTTGGGTAATGGCTGGTCACGATATCAGCGCCGGTGGTTTGATTACAGCTCTCCTCGAAATGACATTCGCCAACGTAGAGGGCGGTATGAAGATCAACCTCCACGACATCGCAGATGCCGACATCATCAAGACTCTCTTCGCAGAAAACCCAGGTGTTGTCATCCAGGTAAGCGATGCTCACAAGGACGAGTTGAAGGCATTCTTCGATGAGAACGGTATCGGTTATGCCAAGATTGGTTATCCAGCTCCAGAGCTCCGCAAGATTATCATCAAGAAGGAAGGCTTCGAGCACGAGTTCGATATCGATGCTTTGCGCGACGACTGGTATAAGACATCTTACCTCCTCGACCGCAAGCAGAGTATGAACGGTATGGCCAAGAAGCGTTACACCAACTATAAGAAGCAGCCTATCGAGATGAACTTCGGCTACGGCTTCAAGGGAACCCTCGCTAGCTACAGCCTCGACGCAAACCGTCGCAAGCCATCTGGCATCAAGGCAGCTATCATCCGTGAGAAGGGTACCAATGGTGAGCGTGAGATGGCATACTCTATGTATCTCGCCGGCTTCGATGTAAAGGATGTGATGATGACCGACTTGATTTCTGGTCGTGAGACTCTGGAGGATGTGAACTTCATCGTATTCTGCGGTGGTTTCTCTAACTCCGATGTTCTCGGTTCTGCCAAGGGTTGGGCTGGTGCATTCCTCTACAATCCTAAGGCTAAAGAGGCACTCGATAAGTTCTATGCCCGTGAGGATACCCTTTCACTCGGTATCTGCAACGGTTGCCAGCTGATGGTTGAGTTGAACCTCATCAATCCTGAGCACAAGCATCGTTCACACCTCTGCCACAACACATCCAAGAAATTCGAGAGCACATTCCTCGGTTTGACTATTCCTCAGAACGACAGTGTGATGTTCGGTAGCCTGAGCGGTGATAAGCTCGGTATCTGGGTAGCTCACGGCGAGGGCCGTTTCTACTTGCCTGAGCCAGAGGATCACTACAACATCATTGCGAAGTACAACTACGCTGAGTATCCAGGTAATCCTAACGGCAGTGACTACAATGTAGCAGGTATCTGCTCTGCAGATGGTCGTCACTTGGCTATGATGCCACACTTGGAGCGTGCCATCTTCCCATGGCAGAACGCCTGGTATCCAGCCGATCGCCGCAACGACGAGGTTACTCCTTGGATTGAGGCATTTGTCAATGCACGTCAGTGGATTGAAGAAAGAGCTTTGAAAAAGTAAAAAAATAAAAAGGTAAAAAATGAATAATAGCGTAAGTTATCTTACATTATTCAAAACATTTTTGAAGATTGGCATAGTCACCTTTGGGGGTGGCTATGCCATGATTCCTATTATAGAATCCGAAGTCGTCGACAAGCATCATTGGATGACGAAGGAGGAATTCTTGGATGCCATTGCTACTACCCAGGTTTGTCCGGGCGCCTTGGCCATCAACATGAGTTCCCTGCTCGGATATAAGTTGGCAAAGACACCGGGAGCCATCGTCTGCACCCTCGGCGCTTCGTTGCCATCGTTCCTTATTATCTTGGCGATAGCCATGTTTTTCCATCAGTTTGAAGACAACAAGGTTGTTGCTGCCATGTTTGCAGGCATCCGTCCTGCCGTCGTGGCACTGATAGCCGTACCAACATTCTCGCTTGCCAAGAGTGCCGGTATTTCGCTTGTCAACTGCTGGATTCCTATTCTATCCGCCCTTCTGATCTGGCTTTTGGGCGTCAACCCAATCTGGGTGATTATCGCAGCTGCCGTAGGTGGCTACATCTATGGACAGTTTATCCAGCCAACGGAATAAAGGTAAAAGGGTAAAAAAGTAAATCGCTTAAAACATAATGATGATATTTTTTCAGCTTTTCATCGTATTCATTCAGATAGGCATCTTCGGATTCGGAGGTGGCTATTCCATGATATCCCTGATTCAGGGACAGGTTGTTACGCAGTATCATTGGATGACGATGCAAGAGTTTACCGATGTGGTTGCCATCTCTCAGATGACACCGGGACCTATCGGTATCAACACCGCTACCTATTGTGGCTATACAGCTGTCCATAATGCCGGTATGAGTGGCATGATGGCTGTACTCGGAAGTGCCATGGCGACCTTTGCGCTGGTTCTCCCATCCTTGGTTTTGATGATTCTTATCAGCAAGATGCTGTACAAGTATATGAACACCACAGCCGTTCAGAGCATCTTCATCGGTCTTCGCCCGGCCATCGTCGGTCTGGTAGGAGCCGCAGCCCTGCTTCTGATGAATGGCGAGAACTTCTCTACGCCAGCCAATCCCTGGCATTTCTACATCTCCATCGCCCTATTCTTTGCTACCTTTATCGGCGTGAAGGTGATGAAGATCAATCCTATCCGCATGATACTCTACTCGGCTTTTGCCGGACTGGTATTACTATATTAAACAAAATCTTTCGATTTTATTTGGTAGTAATAAATAAAAATCGTACATTTGCAACAAAAAGGAGATAGACCATGACATACTCACAGGCAGATATTACCGTTCCATACGCTGTGGCGAACTTTGCTGAGATTCGCCACAAGGGATATTATTATGTGGACAAGACCAACTATATTCCACTGCTTGAGCGTTACAAAGCACCAGTTTTTCTCCGTCCTCGCAGATTCGGAAAGAGTCTGCTCGTTTCCATGTTGGCTCACTATTACGACCGTAACATGGCAACACAATTCAAAGATTTGTTTGGTGGAACTTGGATTGGCGAACACCCAACAAACGAGCACAACCAATATCTCGTTGTAAGATATGACTTTTCCACAACTTCCGTTGCCAGCAAGAAGGAAGACATCGAGAAGAACTTCAACGCAGTGAATTGCAGTCCACTCCGTACATTGGTGGAACGCAACAGAGACCTTTTTGGAGATTTCAGGTTCAGAGAGGATGGCAATGCCTCCAACATGTTGGTTGAAGTATGCGAGTTTATCTCTTCCCATAATCTTCCACCTCTTTATATATTAATAGATGAATATGACAACTTTACCAACCAGCTACTAGTTGTCTATAAGGACTCGCTGTACCAGGACCGACCACAGGGGAAAGTTTCCTACGAACATTCTTCAAGGTTATCAAGGCAGGCATTGGCGAAGGCACCATCCGTACTTGCTTCTGCACTGGAGTACTGCCTGTCACCATGGATGACTTAACCAGTGGCTATAACATCGCAGAGATGTTGACACTGAAGCCTGAATTTACCAACTTATTGGGCTTTACCCATGAGGAAGCAGCCCAATATCTGAAGTATGTCATCAATAAATATGGCCCTCAAGCCTCTTTCGAGGAATTGTGGACTCTGATACTCAACAATTATGATGGTTACCACTTTTTACCAAATGCGGAACCATTGTTCAACTCTACCATTCTGACTTACTTCCTCAAGAACTTTGCAGAACTGAAAGGCGGCATCCCTACGGAAATGGTAGATGAGAACCTACGTACTGACACTAGTTGGATAAGAAGATTGACCATCACGCTTGACAATGCCAAGGAAATGCTCGACAACCTGTTGATGGATGGAGAATTGTACTATTCACAAGCCGATTTACGCAGCAAGTTCAACAAGCAAAAGTTCTTCTCCCCAGAGTTCTACCCTATCAGCCTCTACTACTTGGGTATGACCACCCTGAAGGACAATTACAAAATGGCTTTGCCAAACTTGACGACCAAGAGTGTATATATGAGTTACTACAACGAATTGAATAGTATCAGCGACAATGCCCGTAAGTTTGTTCCTGCATACGAGGCATTTGCCAGAGACAGAGAACTGGAGCCATTATTCTATAACTATGTTAAGGAATACTTAGGTCAGCTTCCAGCCCAGGCCTTTGACAAGATGAACGAGAATTTCATTCGCTGTTCATTTTTCGAGTTACTGAGCCGCTACTTGAGCAATTGCTATACATTCGCCATCGAACTGAACTTGCCATCAGGTCGTGCAGACTTAGTGCTGACCGGCATTCCTGGCACATCATTCCACAACGACTGCCGCATCATTGAGTTTAAATATTACAAGTCTAAAGACGCAGGCATTGTTGATCATTTGGAAGAGGCACACCTAGAAGATGCCCAACAGGTGAAGGCTTATGCAGCAGATATGCAGAAAGCCTATCCTCACTATCAAATAAAAGCATACGTAGCTTATATCGCAGGAAACAAGGCTTGCAAGATTTTTGAAGTGAAAAGTAATGATTGATTATAGCAACCAATAAGAAAGGTTAAATAAACATTATACAACATGACATGCCAATAAACAAGAATGCTTTCATAAGATATAAAATACTGGACAAATGTTTCAGTGACAAATACCATAAGTACTTCATAGAAGATCTTATGGAAAAAGTCAATATCCAATTAATAGATGCAGGAATAAAGCCTATATCCAAGAAACAGATATACGATGACATCAAGTTTATGAAAAGTAGCGAAGGATGGGAAGCGCCAATAAAATCCTACCAAGATGGTAAGCGTAAGTACCTTAGCTATGAATTTGACTTTTCCATCATAGAGACTCCGATAACAGAGATGGAAGTAGAGCAACTCGAAACGCTTATCACTTCACTTTCTCGTTTTCAGGGCATACCTATGTATAGTTGGATTGAAGAATTGCTTACCAATCTTCGCTACCGCTTTGGTCTAAGAGGAGTAGAGACTAACTTTATCGGATTTGAACAAAACCGAGACATGAAAGGCTTGCGATTTCTATCCACTCTTACCAACTGTGTTATCAAACGCCAACCAATCCTCATCGACTATCACCCTTTTGGCAAAGAGGTCGTAAAATGGACGATTCATCCGTACTACCTCAAGCAATATAATAATAGGTGGTATCTTTTAGGATATAATTCAGAATTTGAAGATTTATCGATTGTCCCATTAGACCGAATCGAAAATATCGAATATTCTGATACAACATTCAAAAGAAACTTGCGTTTCGATTTCGATGCTTATTTCCGTGACATCCTTGGCATATCCATAGAGAAGGACAAGAAGATAGAGCATATCCGTCTGAAATTCTCCCCACAACGCCTACCATACGTGATTTCCAAACCTATTCACCATTCGCAAATGGTGGAGAATGAATCAGAAGGAATTATCTCACTAAATCTTATCCCTAACAAGGAATTGATTTCTGAGCTCATTTGGTTCCGTGATGATGTGGAAATACTCTCTCCAGAGTCTCTTCGAGAAGAAATTAAGGAGATAATCGCAAAAATGTATCAAGAATATTTTGGTGTGAAGAAAGACTGCACAACATCCCTGTAAATTTGCAGCCGTAAACAAAAAAGCAAAAAACTATGCAGACAGTAAACAACAACTTCACAGTAGAGGCACTTGTTGCCAAGTATCGTAACTTCGTAGATGAGCATTGTCCAAAGAGCTGCGAATCTGATGGAGTACACAAATTTGATATACCTTACAATGATGAGGCAGAAGAGCAGTTACTTGCTACTCTTTATAAGAGAGTAGCAGGTGAGAATGCAGACCAAGCTATTTTGGAAGCACTTTCAAAATATGTGGCTGATTTTTATGTTGATGCACTCAAGGAGACAGAGTTGGTATTCTTGGCTAATCACTTTTCTGAAGTATCAGAATCTATCTTTGATTGCCTCTATCATAATTTAAGAACAACACTTGACTTTTCTTTAGAAAAGCCATCTAAAGTAGCTTATGATACTTTGACCACAGCTAAAATAGGAACAGGAAAAACTATATTCATCGCCAATTCTGGATTTGGTGATATTGCCATGCTGTTTCCTGGCTGCACTATCAAAGGATATAGCAGCGAAGAAGAGATTTGTAAAAACAAAGTTTGGGCATTAGGACAAATCCGATTATTTGCTGCTGGTATAAAATCCGAAATCAAACAATATAGCAAAGACACAGAAAATAGCCAATATATGGCAGACATTGACATAGCTATATTTGGAGCAACAGAAAATTCATCCTGCATTAAGGCAGAGATGCTATTTACATTCATGCCTCAAAATAGCGAATCAATGCTATTTATGAACAAACGCGAGGCTGTTGATCTTTCTTTAGCAAACTTTACAACAAAGCTCGCTAAAGATAAGCAAATCTATTCCATCGTTTCTTTAAAAGAAACAGAGGAGACTCAAGCCAGAAGTACAGAGAAAAGAATTTTCCTCCATGTAAATAAAGCTGTTAACAGCTCTATTTGCATAAAGAATGCCGTTACAGGGAAAGAAACAAAGATATCTCCCGATTTGCTTAATCCAGAAATACTTTGGCCAAGCTATTATTTGACAGCCAAGCCAAAGGAAGGCATGTCTCTTTCAGAAATAGTGTCTTTCCAAGACTTAAAACCTAAGAATAAGGAAGACATTGTCTTTAAAAAGACAAGATTTAACGACGAGAAAGAATGTATAGAGTGGATACTCTCTGATAAAGAAAAGAATATCCTTGTTGTTGCTCCGACAAACCTTTCTACAAGATATGAGGATGCAAAACTCTGCAAAGAGAATTTACATCCGGCAGGCACCCCTTTGTTTGAAAAACAATTAGGATTGCTTAGCAATATTATGCAGCCTTGTGTTCTTCTCTTCGGAAGAAAAGATAAGCTCGTTGCTGGCTATATAAAGGATTTACCATCTGAAGGCATTGTTGCTTACTGGCTGTTCGCATGTCTTGTTCCAAAGGAAGGAATCGACGTGCGATATGTGGCAGCATTGTTGCTTACCCCAGAAGTCAGGAATCAAATCATATCCATCTGTGAAGGAGAAGTGGATGCACAACTCTTCCCATTGATTATGGACAAGATTATTGTTCCAAATCACACCGATTTGGAACGAGCTACCTTCTTGTCAGAAGCCAATTACAATGCTTTTGCATCATCACGTAAGGAGTTGGAACAAGAGCATAAGCATTATGTCAAAGCTGTTCGTATGCGTAAACATGCTTTGACCCAATCTGCCTCATCCATAGAAGCAACTCTCTATGCGTTGAATGCTTACAGAGTAAGACAAAATGGAACAATCTCGGACAATGAGCGTATTTCACGCATCAAACAAACAACCGTCAAGGATGCCTTCGAATATCTTTCTATGGCAACTAAGGATTTGTTGGTAAAGTTGGACCATATTGCAGATGTGGAATACACTTTTAAAAAGCCTGAATGGATTAATCCAGAGGAGTTCGTCGAAAGCTATATCCAAAAGCATGAAAATGGTTGGGTAAACTTCAAGCCTGTTGTAAAATGGGCTAAAGGACATAATTTGGCAGATAAAGACTTGACTGATTTATCCGGAGAAACCATATTATTGCATAAGGGAGAACCTATATATACAATGATGTTCCCAAGAGATGCTCTCAAGCAGATTTTGGACAATATTGTTTCAAACGCCATATCCCATGGATTTAAAGACGAATCTCGCCACGACTACCAATTGCGTTTTTCTTGGGAAACAGATGGTACCGCATTGAAAATGTGCGTAGAGAACAATGGAGCACCTATACCAGCTGACCGTAGTACATCATCGCTATTAGAATATGGAGTATCCACCTCCCTTAACTCTAACGGACATCATGGAATCGGATGCAATGAGATAGACGGCATCATGCGTAAGTATGACGGAAAGATAGAACTTGTTTCTTCTCCAGATGACGAGTTCAGCGTCAAGTATATACTTACTTTCAATCGTACGAATATTCTTAAAACTCTTTAGATATGAAAGATTACGATTTAGACTTAATCCAAGTTCTTTGGGTTGAAGACGACCCTATGGTAATAGAGCAATACCCATTAAAGGCAGAGAACTTCGGATTACAATTAGTTGCTTTCCCTTGTTGGGATGAAGCAAAAGCTGCATTAGAAAATGACTTTGATTGTTGGTCAGCTATCATTTTGGATGCAAAATGCAAGTACCATCGTGACAGCGAGGATAATGCTGTAAGATTTCTTGGCAGAGCCTTAAATGACATAGCCCTCATTTGTGAAAAAAGAGGGCGTGTTATTCCATGGTATGTCTTGACTGGCGGTGATGCAGAAGAGGTATCTGACTCCATCAATGATGATCGTATGAAATGGGATGCTGATTGGACAAATAGTACTTATAAAGAATACTATTCCAAAAATGTTGACAACGAAATGCTGTATAAACGCATCAAAGTACATGCTAGGAAATCTCCTCGCCTTCAGATTCAGAAAATGTACAAGGATGTATTTGATGCTATAGAAGAATGCGGCATTGACGACATGGGGTACAATGCCCTTGAGGATTTACTCATTCCTATTCATTTTCCAGACACAATCGAGTCTAAAGATTACAATGATAAATTTGAGAAAGCCCGCGAAGTTTTAGAATACGTATTCCGTTCTATGGCTATTCATGGCTTATTGCCCGACTGGGGTAAGCAGGTGAACTTTACTTGGTCAAGTATTATCCTTAGTGGTAAGAATGCCACAAACTCTAAAGGAGAAATTGTCTATAAAAGTTATAAGCGCATTCTCCCAGAGGCAATGTCAAAGACAATGAAAGTAATAGTCAATATTCTTCCACCCTTCTGCCATTCCGAGAATAGTACAGAAGAGGATATAAGTAAGAAAGAATATATGGAACGCGTACAATCATCCACATTCTTGCTAAAAAGTTTCACTTTCCAACTATGCGATTTAATCCTATTCTATCGCAGCTACATTCGTGAACACCCAGATGAAGAAAGAAATCGTTTAGAATGGGATAAGGCGTAAAAAACTCTTGCTACAATATTAGGGCGATATGACATTTTCATCATATCGCCCTACTTTTATTTTGTTGTGAAGAAAGACTACACAACAACGTCGTAATTTTGCATCAGAATACAAAAGACGACGATATGGAAAAGAACATTTCAACACTCGACCTACAGAATGCAGAACAGCAAAAAGCATTCGACCTTGTTGCAAACACCAACAATTGCCTTTTCATCACAGGAAAGGCTGGCACTGGTAAGACAACCTTTATCAAACGCATCCAGGAAGAAATCAACAAAAACTTCTTGGTATTGGCACCTACTGGCATTGCAGCTATCACAGTCGGAGGACAAACGATGCATTCCTTCTTTGGCTTTCCGATGCAAGCAATTGGTCCACATACTAATACCATGCTTTCTTATGAAAGCAAATGTATTCTCGAGGAAACTGATACTATCATTATTGATGAGGTATCTATGGTAAGGTGTGATATGGTGGATGGAATGGACAGATGTCTTCGCATGGTATTCAAGACCAACATGCCTTTTGGTGGAAAACAGGTTGTTTTTGTGGGTGACTTGTTCCAGTTACCTCCTATCATCAAGTCTAATAGCGCCGATGCAGAAATGCTACAAGACCTTTATGGTGCTGGCACTCCATTCTTTTACAAGGCTTTTGTATTGAAAAGAATGAACCTCCCCAAGATTGAGTTTCAAAAAGTATATCGTCAAAGAGACGAAGAGTTTCTTGACATTCTGAACAAGATGCGCACGGGTGAAGTAAAGGCTGAAGATTTAGAATTACTAAATCAGCATGTCAGCAAGAATTTTGAAGAACAGGATTTTTCTGTGACCTTAACCGCATTCAACAAGATGGCTGAGAAAATCAACGAGGAGAAATTATGTGCCATCCAATCGGAAGAATTCTGCTATCAGGCAAAGATTCAAAACGAATTCAAGAAAAATGAGGCGCCTGTACCAGAAAAGCTTAGGCTAAAAGTAGGTGCACAAGTCATATTCTGCCGCAATAATACAGGTTGTGGTTATATGAACGGGACAATCGGTAAAGTTTCAGAACTTGGCGATGATAAAATACAAGTGACTTTGGAAAGCGGCAAAACCATTGATGTCAAAGAAGTGACATGGGATAATGTCAAGAGCAAATACAATCGTCAAACCCACAAAATGGAAACCCAAGTTGTGGGAACCTTCACGCAATATCCTTTGAAATTAGCTTGGGCAATAACCATTCACAGATCACAGGGAATGACCTTTGACAGAATGCACTTTGACTTATCTCATGGCACATTCTTGCCAGGACAAGCTTACGTCGCCATCAGTCGTTTACGTTCTTTGGACGGTTTGACACTTAGTAATCCTATCCGCCCTTATCACGTCACCCAAAATCAAGAGGTAAGAGTATTTGCCAACTCTTACAATGACACAGAGATGATAGATGACGTATTAGGTGCGGAAAAGCGAATCTACCAATATCTAAGCACAAAAGACTACGACATGGCCTCAAAAACATGCCTGATTCTTATGCAAGACAAGATTCGCAAGAATGACTACCGAAACGCAGCCTTAATGGCCAAAAGAATGTTTGATATCATGCTGGATGACAATTGCCTATTAGGAAAAACCCAGAATGCTCAACTATTAAAGGATTGTAGCATGACTGCCAACTTCCTCAATGCCGTAATCTGCCTATATGGCAATCGTTATGAGGAAGCTATTGGTTACACAGACATGGTATTGGGGAGAAGGACCTGTCTTGAAGCGATGTTCATTAAAGGGCGTGCTCTTTATGAACTCAAGCGATATGACGAGGCATACGATGTAACGTTCCAAATTGTCAGCATATCTCAGGAAGGTGAGGAGAAAAAGGCCATTGACAAGAAGTTACTTCTCTTTGAAGCAAGAGTCAATGAACATATTGGCAATCCAATAGCACCATTCTGCAAAGAACTATTCGCGCTCTGCCCAGAATTTCGTTCTACCTATATTATGTTGAGAAATGAGTTTCAAAACTCTCACATAGGAATACTATATGACAAGGAAGAAGAACACATCGAATTGCTCGAAGCGTTTAATGACCAAAGCCTTTCTCAGCAAGATTTCTTGAAGAAGACACAAGAATGTACGGACGAAAAAGAACTTAAAATGCTACGCAGATATCTTATAAAGAATATGCAAAAGCTTACGCCCTTAAACTTAAGAGACAAACTGAAAAAGAACTTTTCATAACCTTAAAAAGTACAAACATAAAACAAGGAGTAACGCAATTTTATTGTTAGCTGCAAACAAAAGGTGGATTTTCATCAGAAAATCCACCTTTTACACTATAATTCGCTTTTTGTCCACCTCTTCTTTGTGTTTTTTGTGTACTTTTGCAACTGTGTATTAATAGCGGCATGAATTCAGGCTTAGCTTGGTTTCATGCCAACCAACAAGTAAACAAACAAACCTAAGAATAAGAAATGAATAAGAAAAGACAGATTTTACTTTCAGCAGTGTTGGCCTCTGCTTTGGCATCCAACGCACAGGTTACCATCAATGTAGATGCCTCTAACCCAGGTATCAAGGTATCTCCTAACCTCTATGGTATCTTCTTCGAGGATATCAACCATGCTGCAGATGGCGGTCTCTATGCCGAACTCATCAGCAACCGTTCTTTCGAAGACGATGACAAGAATATCCCTACCTGGAAAACTGCCGCTCAGGAAGGTGCAAAGATCAATGCACAACTCATCAATAAGGGTTTGCTCAACAATGCACAGGGCAAGGCACTCCAGCTTACCATCGCTGCCAAGCCAGCTGCTACAGCCTCTCTCATCAACGAAGGTTTCTGGGGAATCAACGCCGTGCAGGGCAGAACCTACAAACTCTCCTTCTGGGCGAAAGGTAGCTACAAGGGCGGATTGAAGGCTCGTCTCATCAACGCAAAGGGCGACAAGGTGTATGCAGAAACCGCACTCAATGCCAAGGTTGGCAAGAAGTGGACCAAATATACGGCTGAGTTGACTGCCAACGGAAACGACGCCAAGGCCCAGTTTGAACTCGTAGCCGAAGGAAAGGGTACCATTGTTCTCGATGTAGTAAGCCTCTTCCCTCCTACTTTCAAGAATCGCGAGAATGGCTTGCGCCCTGATTTGGCTCAGCTTCTCTATAACATCCATCCTAAGTTCGTCCGCTTCCCAGGCGGCTGCTACGTAGAGGGACAGGAATCTCCTGAGAATGCTTTCCACTGGGAGAAGACTATCGGTCCTATCGAGGAACGTCCGGGCCATAAGAACGTAAACTGGCGCTACCGTACCAGCGATGGTATGGGATTCGACGAGTATCTTCAGCTTGCCGAGGATCTGAACGCCAAGCCTCTCTATGTTGTAAACGTAGGTTTGTGGCACGGCGGTATGACTCCTGTAGACAGCATCCAGCCTTGGATTGATGAGTGCATGAATGCCCTGGAGTATGCCAACGGTCCTGTTACCTCTAAATATGGTGCGCTCCGAGCTAAGAACGGTCATCCGGAACCATACAATATCGAGTATCTGGAAATTGGTAATGAGAACAACCAGCCGGATCCTGCGGCTCAGAGCGACCATTACTACGAGCGCTTCAAGAAATTCAAGGATGCTGTATTGGCGAAATATCCTAAGATGCACCTCATCGGTAACGTGGTGGCTTGGGGCGATGACAACCCTAAGTGGGAAAGCAACGAGAGCGTAGAACTCCTCGACGAGCACTACTACAGAAATCCTGCCTGGTTTGCCGAGAACTTCAACAAGTATGATAACTACGACCGTAAGGGCAGCGAGATTTATGTAGGTGAATATGCCGTAACCCAGGGCTTCGGCAATATGGGCTCGCTCGATGCAGCACTCGGTGAGGCTGTCTATATGATGGGCATCGAGAACAACTCAGACATCGTGACCATGGCATCCTATGCTCCTATCTTCGCCAACCTCAACAACCGTATGTGGGCACCTGATATGATTCAGTATACATCAGACAAGGTATTCGGAACTCCATCTTACTACGTTCAGAACGTGATGGCAAACAACATCGGTACCCGTGTACTGAAGGTGAACCAGGAGAATCCATACAAATATGAGCAGACTCAGGTGAAGCCAGCCATCTGCCGTGTAGGTATGGGAACATGGGGCACTCAGGTTTCTTTCGAGGACAAGGGCTACAGCGATGAGAACGGAAAGGCGCTGCCGATGACCTTGCAGGAGTTGCCTACCGATATTCGTGGACAGTGGAAGACTGAAGGTAGCCTCATCAAGCAGACCAGCAACGAAGAGAGCTGCATCCGTCTGAACCCAGGTGAGATTACCAGCAACGGTTATATATATAAGGTACGCGCGAAGAAGGATGCCGGAAACGAAGGTTTCCTCATCATCTTCAACTATGTAGACAAGAACAACTACTGCTGGTTGAACCTCGGTGGCTGGAACAATACCCAGCACGGTGTGGAGTCTATCGTGAATGGTGCCAAGAGTCAGATTGCTACCTGCCCAGGCAAGATTGAGACCGGCAAGTGGTATGACATCGAGCTGAAAGTAGTAGGCGACAGCATCTTCGCCAAGTTGGATGGCAAGGAAGTATTCTCTACCAAGTTGAAGGCAAACACCCTTTCTGGTATCTTCTCAACAGCCACACTTGATGAGCAGACGGGCGAGGTAATCCTGAAGATTGCCAACACCAGCACCGAGCACACCACAGCGAAGATTAATCTTCAGGGCAAGGAAATCAAGAATGGCAAGCTCATCCGCCTTTCTGCCAAGAATGGTCTGGAGGAGAACACCATCGACAATCCTACCAACATCTATCCTGTAGAAAACTACGTAACTACAGAGAAGAACGGTGCTATGGTAGAGATTCCAGCCAGCTCGCTGAATATCATCCGTTTGAAGTAACAGACTACATCCAGGGCAGGATGCCCTGGAATCCATATATAGGTAATAACATTTTGAATAGTTGATAAGAAAGTTAGTTAGAAAAGAGAAGGCGGCAACCTGCGTGATGCAGTTTGCCGCCTCGTTTTTTATCTGTCGTTTAATTAACCGAAAACATAATTGAAGAGCAGGAAGACGCTCAGGATATACAGCGTAGGATTCAGATCCTTGAACTTACCCACCATCATCTTGATAAGCACGTAACTCAGGATTCCGAGGCAGATACCATCGGCAATACTGTAGCAGAGTACCATTGTAATCATCGTGATAAAGGCAGGGAAAGACTCGGAGATATCCTCCAACTCAATCTTCTTGAACGAATCGATCATCAATACACCCACCATTACCAGGGCACCACTGGTGGCTGCGCTCGGAATCAGGAGGAAGATTGGAGCCAGGAAGATGCTCAGGATAAACATCAAACCCACAAAGAAAGATGTCAGACCCGACTTACCACCCTCGGCAACGCCCGAAGCACTCTCCACATAAGTGGTAATCGTAGAGCTACCCAGCAATGCACCGGCTGTAGTACCGATGGCATCACTCATCATCGCCTCCTTCACACCCGGAATCTCGCCCTTCTCATTCTCCTTGACACCGAGTTTGGAAACCAATCCCAGAACCGTTCCGATGGTATCGAAGATGTTGACAAGCAACAGCGAGAATACCACCATGAACATCTTAGGAGTAAAGAAGCCGGTGAAATCGAACTGGCAGAAGATAGGAGCGATGCTGTGAGGGGTAGATACCGGCATCCAGTTGTCAGAGAACTGGGTTACGCCCATCGGAATACCTATCAAGGTAGAGATGATGATGGCGATAAACAAAGAGCCCTTCACTCTTCTCGCCATCAGACAGCCGCAGAGCAGGATGCTGATGAGACCCAGGATGCTGACTGGTGTAAACTTGCCGAGCTGCACGAAAGTATCCGCATTGGCAGTAATGATCCCCGCATTCTTCAAACCGATAAAAGCGATAAACATACCGATACCGGCAGAAATGGCGAATCGGAGATTCTTCGGAATACACTCCAATATCTTATCGCGGATATTGAGGAAGGTGATGGCTAGGAAGATGATACCCTCTACGAGCAACACTGCCAAAGCCTGCTGCCAGGTCAAGCCCATAGCCTGACAAAGGGTGAAGGCGAAGAAGGCGTTCAGTCCCATGCTGGGAGCCTGGGCGAAAGGCAACTTTGCCATGAAAGCCAGCAGGAAGGTGGCGATGGCTGAAGCGATGGCTGTGGCAGTAAAGAGAGCTCCCTTGTCCATACCCGTAGTGGCGAGGATGGTAGGGTTCACTGCCAGGATGTAACACATGGTCAGGAAGGTAGTCATACCAGCTATCAATTCCGTCTTGACCGTAGTAGTCTTTGGGTCGAAACCCAATAAAGCTTTTAATTTGTTCATTTCTTATATTTAAATTTATCTCTATTTTCTCTTTCCCCCTTTTCACAACCCAATCCCGTTGTTTTTTCGGGGCGAACAAAGGTAAGAAAAAATAATGAGGAAAGCCTTATTTTACATGTTTTTAACTCATCAGAGTGCCTTATTTTACATGTTTCGGGGGATTCAGAACGCCTTATTTTACAAAGCATTTTATTTTTAACCATTATGCTTGGTTAATTCGGATTTTCTTTGTAACTTAGCAGCGCAAAACGTAAAGCATGTAGGATTATGGCAAAAATAGTAAATAAATATCCTGTAGGAATTCAGACTTTTGAAGAAATTCGCGAGAAAGGTTATCTCTATGTAGATAAGACCAAATACATCGTGGATTTCAGAGAAAAAGGTATGAAGTATATCTTTCTGAGCCGTCCAAGACGATTCGGAAAATCGCTCTTTGCATCTACCCTTCAGGCCTATTTCGAGGGAAGAAAGGAACTGTTCGAGGGATTGGCTATTGCTGAATACGAGAAGGAATGGGTGAAGCATCCTGTGCTCCACTTCGATATGAGCGGTGCCAAACATTTTGATGCAGATGGCTTGAACAATTATCTGAATCTGCAGCTTTTGCCTTACGAGAAACTTTATGGTAAAGGAGAAGGGGAAATTTACCCTAACGAAAGGTTGGATGGTATCGTAAAGCGTGCTTATGAGCAGACGGGCGAAAAGGCTGTTGTCATCATCGACGAATACGATGCCCCATTGCTGGATGTGGTACATGAAAAGGAAAACCTGCAACCGCTCCGCCGCATTATGCAGAACTTCTACAGTCCTCTGAAAAAACTCGATCCTTACCTGGAGTTCACCTTCATCACGGGCATCACCAAGTTCTCGCAGCTCAGCATATTCAGCGAACTCAACAACCTCGACAATATCAGTCTGTTCGACCAGTACTCAGCCATCTGCGGCATCAGCAAAACCGAGCTTACCACGCAGATGAAACCAGATATTGAGGCTATGGGCGAGGCACTGAACATGACGTATGAGGAGTGCCTGAAAGAGCTGACGCAATTCTACGACGGTTATCATTTCAGCGAGAAATCAGAAGATATTTTCAATCCGTTCAGTCTTGTAAAGGCAATGAATGCAGGCAAGATTGCTCCTTACTGGTTTGGTTCCGGCACTCCATCCTTCCTCTTGAAACTCTTGGATAAGTATCATGTCAATCTTTCTACTTTAGAGAGTCAAGAGACAGTATTGAGTTCCTTCGACCAATCAACAGAGGAAATGACAGAAGCCTTGCCATTGCTTTACCAGAGCGGCTATCTGACCATCAAGAAATATGAACCGATGTTTCAGGAATATACGCTGGGCATCCCAAACAAGGAGGTACGCGACGGACTGCTCAACTCATTGATTCCTCATTATGTGAACCCTCGCCGTTCTGACAACAATGCCTTCCTCTTGGGATTCTGCAAGGCGGTTTATAGAAATGACATCGAGGCGGCACTGGAGCACATGCGCACGTATATGGCTACGATACCATATGATTTGGAGAATCACAGCGAGAAGCATTATCAGACTATCTTCTATCTGATGTTCAGTTTCCTCAACATCTATATCCGCACAGAGGTGAAGAGTGCCATCGGCAGGGCTGATGCCGTGATGCACATGCCAGATACAATCTACGTCTTCGAACTGAAGGTAGATAAGAGTGCTGATGAGGCTTTGGCACAAATAGACGAAAAAGGCTATATGCTGCCATATCATACAGAGGGCAAGCGACTGATAAAAATCGGTATCAGTTTTGACAGCACCCAGCGCACTATCAGCGATTGGAAGATTAAGGAAGAATAAAGAAAAAATCCGAAACAGAAGCTTACCAAGTTATCTGTTTCGGATTTTTTGATGCTTATTTCGTTTGGATAAGCCAAGGGGTTCAAACCATCTTGAATTGTTAAAAATCCTAAGTCATAGTTTTCTCACCCACAACTCATAGTTTCTTTCATCATAACTCATAGGTTTCTTCCCAGCATCTCATAGGTTTCTTCCCAGCATCTCATAGGTTTCGGCATCATATCCCAAGGTTTTCAAGCCAAAAAGGGCTAAAAAAAACAAACGGACAAATTGAATTTGTCCGGACAAATTGCCCGCAGCTATATAAATCACTCATTTTTAGTAACTTACAAGCTACCGGACAAAAGAACCGGACAAATTCAATTTGTCCGTGTTTTAAAAATCGAGGCTATTCCAGCGTCAGCCATTACCACAAAGTATAGTTTTAGAACCAGACAAACTCATTAAATAAACAAATCATCTAGTGTTACTGAAGCCCTGAATATATCGGAATATTCATTACTCACCAGTTCTGAATTTCCCACATACGTAAGGAGGAATGTCTTGGCAGGGTTCTTTTCTTCCAAAGCCTGCAAGCGGCTATTCAGCACCTGAGCATAGCCCTTGGTCACGGCATAAGGAGCCTTATAAAATTTCATCTCACAAACATTCACTGCATCATCAGCCCTGTCTATCAGCAAGTCTATCTGCATGCCATCAGCCTCCTCGCTTCCCTTCACTATGAGCGAAGACTCCTGCGAAGACACCGCACCTATATGAAGAGCATATTTTATCTGTGAAATATGCTGCAAACAAACCTCCTCGAAAGCAATACCACGCCATGAGGCAACATCGCTTTCCTTCAAATGCTGTTGCCAGTAATCAGTTTGATTTACAGCCTTCTTCTCCTTAAAATGAAGCCAGAACCAGCAAAAGGAATCAATAAGCTTATAATACTCCTCTCGCTGACTGAAACCGAAAGGAGTATATTTCACCACAAAATCACTTCCCAACAAGGCTTTCAGCATCTTGGTAAAATCACCATTCGGATTCAAACCGGTATGCTCTGCTATCTCCTTACGGGTGAAACCAGCATGGCGGGTACCCAAAAAGCGAACTATCTTCATACAGTCTTCGGCATTATCAAACACAGAATTGAAAAGCCTGTCAAACTCATCCCCCAACTTCGCATGACGGGCAAAGAACAAGGCATCTATGTTCTGAGCCAAACTATAGGAAGGATTAAAGAAATTCATATAGAAAGGAATTCCCCCCATAATCATATAAGCCTGCGTAATATTATAACGGGACATCTTGATGCCACGGCTCTGATAAAACTCCTCACATTCTTTCAAAGTAAACGGCGACAGTTTGATTTCGCCAGTCAAACGCCCGTATAATCCACCTTTATTACTGATTAGATTATCAAGCATCCAGGAGGTGGCAGAACCACAGACTACGAGTAACAAATTGTGGCGCATATTGCCCCAACCATTCCAGAAAGCCTCTAATGCCGTAAGAAAACCGGAACGAGCCGTATCCATCCAGGGCAACTCATCGATAAATACCACCTGTCGGGAACCATTATCGCAAGTTTCCAAAAAACGTTCCAGCAAAAAGAAAGCCTCCATCCACGACTTAGGCTGCGCAATATCCTCCATACCATGACGAAGAAGCGAGAAATAGAAATTCTGCAACTGGTCTTTCAAGGTTACCTTCCGACGACGGTCGTAAGGCGACAATCCTGTATGATGAAACACCATATCATCATGAAACACCTCATCAATCAAGAATGTTTTACCGACACGGCGACGACCATACACAGCCACAAACTCAGCTCTACCACTTTCGTAGTAACGCTTCAATTCTGCTATTTCCTTTTTTCTACCTATTATTTCACACATAATCATACCCAATTGGTTCGCTGCAAATATACGACTAATTTCGGAAATAGCGAAAGAAAATAGCGTTTATTTCGCTACGAAACCGATTTTTTACCATTCGTAGCGAAATAAACGCTATTTTAACTCCATTTTAACACTTCAGTTCCTTACTCTATCTTATACGTGAAAAAGTTGTCACCTTTAGGATGGTTAAACTAAATATGTTACTATCTATTTTTCTTATCACTAAATGAGTTACGCATTTTTATTTTTATCACTATATGGGTTGTCAGCGAATACCCATTATACCTAACTAGGTTACTCTTTTTAAGGAGCTATCCCTAGAAAGGTTACGGTGATGATATTCTTTCAAATGCAAAGATACACATTTTCAACTAATTAGAAGAATTTTCCCAAGGATTTTTCCACATTTTCTGCTGTGGCCCCACTTGAGTATGTGCAACTGATGGTGTTTGATTACCGATACTCATATGCGGTCTTTCGTCGTTATAAAACGCAATAATCCTGGTCAGTTCCTTCTTACATACTTTACGAGTAGGAATTGTCATTCTATAAAGCCATTCTGTTTTTAAAATGCCGTTTGCACGTTCTGCTATAGCATTCTCCAAAGGATCTCCTGTTTGAGTCATACTTATTTGTGAGCCATGACTTTTTAGGATAGATACATAATTCTGACTGCAATACTGGCTTCCTCTGTCAGAGTGATGAATGAGTCCTTTTGCAGTTTCTTCATCAATGCTTTTATATGCCATTTTAAGCGCTTCTAATGGATATACAGTTTCTAATGTTGGACCAACAGCCCATCCAACGATTTTATGGGAATACAGGTCTGTTATAAGCGAGAGATAGCACACACCTTCATTGGTTTCAACATAGGTGATGTCACTTGCCCAAATCTGGTTCGGATGGGTAGGAACTACTCCCTTAATCAGGTTTGGGTATTTGCGATAATTATGGTCGGAATCTGTTGTCTTATAGCGCCTACGGCGCTTTATACGTACCATGAGTCCATGCTTACGCAGCATCTCAATAAATGCGTCACGACCAGGGAAGCAGCCAGTATCCTCAAACATCTGTTTCAATATGGCATGCAACTTTGCAGCTCCTAAGCCAGGATTCGACTTACGATACTCACGTGCCTTTTCAATGATGATAGACTCAATGGCCTCTTCAGCAAAGCCGTCAGAGACATTGCGCTTATTATATGCTTGCCGGGTGAAACCAAACAGCCCGCATAGAGTGCCTAAACCTTGGCTCTGGCACTCTGTGCGGAGCAAGCTTACTGTTTGGTACCAGATTTTTTTCTCACAGGAATATTGAAGGTTTCTTCTGCGAGGTCAATCATGGTGGAGAATGCCTTAGAGCGAAGCTTCTCTAACTCCAAAGCCTTGCGGAGACGCTTAATCTCTGCATCTTTCTCTTTCAACTGTTCATTTGTTGTCTTTGCCATATCGTCACGGTTTTGGTCTTCTGGCGGCAAAGATAACAAATCTTTTTCATTTAAGAACTTATCCATCCAAGAAAATAGCACTGTACGACTGCTTATATAGTATTTCTTGATGATTTCTTCTGCTGGGAGCCCACTCTCCATATACTCACGAACTATCATGATACGATCATCATCTGTAAAAGAGTAGCTATTCAACTCTACCTCACGGGTCTCAAACCAACCAGTGTCCTCATTATACACACGTTCAATTCTTGTCTTACGTTTCATTGTCACTTCTGTTTGTTCCTAAGTGACAACCTTTTTCAGGGAAGTACACTCATAGAGTATTTAGAGCCTACTTGATTTGTTTACAAACCTAAGCCGTTCCAGTTTGGCCTTTGCTTGAATATCAAGAAACTGGGCGTTTGCCTATATAATAGTAGGTAACAATCTGGAAACGAGCGAACTTAATTTAGAACTTTTTGCGTTAAATTTTCTATCTTATAAACAGATTTCTCTGAAAACATTTGGAGAATTCAAATTAAAAGCGTATCTTTGCAGCACTAGAATCCGCCACGCTTCCCATAGAACAGCGTACCAGGGCGGAACTTTTTGTTTATATGCGTATGGAATATATTAATCCACCACTTGGTACAGCAACCCTTTTAGCCAATCTTCAAAATGAGGGATTAGTGATTATGGATGAGAGAAAAGCATTTGCTTTCCTTGAGAATGTCAGCTACTTTAGATTTGCAGCATATTTGCGTCCTTTCAAGGCATTGGATAAGCATGGCTATAAGGAAAATGCTACCTTTGAGAAAGCTGTGAGACTTTATGAGTTTGATGTCAAACTTAGAACCCTACTATTTTCCGCTATTCAAAAGATTGAGATTTCTTTGCGGGCAAAGGTTATCAACCAGTTTTCTTTGAATTATGGAGCTTTTTGGTTTATCAATCCCGATTTAGCTGTTGACAAGCATAAGTTTGCAGAGAATCTTTCCTCTTTGGATAGAGAACTGCAGCGTTCCAAGGATGATTTTATCAAAGAGCATTATGTAAAGTATGGCAAGGAAGATTTTCCGCCAGCTTGGAAACTAATAGATTTGACATCGTTTGGCTGCTTGACAAAATTGTATTTCAATTTCGCCAATGGTGCTGCCAAAAAGAAAATAGCTCGTTCCTATAACGTTCCTCAGCAAGAAATACTTGAAAGCTGGATGAAATCCATCAATGCGCTTCGCAACTGTTGTGCCCATCATGGGCGTGTATGGAATCGTGTGATGCCTGTTATGCCCCAACTTCCAATGAAATTAAAACAAGCATGGATAATGAATAAGCCCGAAGTCGCTAATCGACTATATTCCGTTCTTTGCTGCTTGTTATATTGGCTCAATGCCATTGATCCACGAAATGAATTATGTGCTAAGTTCAAGGACTTATTGTCACAATATCCAGAAGTCGACACGAATGCCATGGGATTTCCTAAGCATTGGCAAGATGAGCCATTGTGGAGATAGCAGTTTGGTATTCGGACTAACTTATCCGAATACCTGCTGCCATAAAGTTTTGTTGCTAATGATGATTCTTACATCTGCTTACATATACTTTTGTAATACAGACTCTCTGCTATTCCCTTGTGTATGAATCGTAGCTGTTGCCACAAAATAGTTGCCATCTTCCTTATGTACAAGCTTGGTACTAGGCTGCTTTAGAGCTTTTTGTTAAAAAAACTAACTCGCTCTAATTTGGACTTTGATTGAAAATCAAGAAGTTGGGCGTTTGCCTATATTATATAGGTAACAATATGGAAACGAGCGGACTTCTGCTCGTTTCTGTATTTTGCAATATGCAAAGAACACCTCAATTTGGGGGCAAAGATACGATATTTTTCTAAATATCCAATGATTTACAAGAGGAATTTTATGGAAATTAGAACTTTTTATAGTAAAACCTTGCTTCGCAAGTAATTTGAGATTAGAAACATCAGTGAATCCAAATTTAATGTATATTGTCTGTTTCCACAATTTTCACCGTGGTACGCCTCCCAACAATATGTACCACAGTGAAACTTCTTTTTTTATATAGTTGTGCGAAAAAAACATCAAGTCAATTCTTGTCATCATCTGTCGAGCCAATTCTTCAATTGCATGATTTTGTCTTTGCTGACCACAATTCGCAACTCAGGAAATCCATGAAGGCTAATGGTCATTTTGTATTTGAAGAAATTGGTGAGTTTGTCAATGCGCTCGATATTTACCATATATTGGCGGCTGACACGGAAGAACAAATTGGGATTCAGTTGCTGTTCCAAGTCACTCAAAGATTGATTGATGGTTACAGAATTACCATCACTAAGATATGCTCTAACGACACCATTCTCCGAGAAGAAATAACTAATGTCAGTAGTCTTGACAAGTTTGAAGCCATCATAGATATGCACAAGGAAATGGTCTCTCCATTTCTTGCCTGTTGCCATCCCCATTTTCTCCATCAGAGCTGAGTAATCTATATTTTTATTGCACAGGGCTTTAGCCTTTGTTATAGCTTTCTCCAATTCTTCTGCCAATATCGGTTTCTGAAGATAGGCGATGCCATTGCTCTTGAATGCTTCCAAGGCATATTCATTATAAGCCGTGGTGAATATCACAGGCGAAGTTGGGGCTATCTCCAAGAAAGCCTCGAACACATCACCATCGCCCAGTCTTATATCCGCAAAGATTACATCCTCGTCATGCGGATTTTGCAGATAGTCGATGACCGCTCTCATTGTTGTTAACGGTCCTTGTATTTCCATAGAGTTGTCTATGTTTTGCAAGAGGCGTTTCAGTCTTGAAAAGCCACGTTCTTCATCTTCTATGATTAAAACTTTCATGATTTTGATAAGATTGGAAGTTTGACTTCAAAATATTTATTATCGTTACTAACGACTAGTTCCTTTCCTAATTGACTATAGCGCAGACGCAAGTTTGACAATCCCTTTTGTGTTGTAGGTAAAGTGCTCTTTATCGGATTCACTACATTTCTAACGATAATATATTCGCCATGACAATACACTGAGATAGAAAGCGGACTTTCCTTAGTATGACAGTTATGCTTTATCGCATTCTCTACCATCATTTGTATCGCCAATGGTAAGATCTTATTCTTGCATCTTTCCAGTTCTTCGGCAATTTCCACATGTATGGTATGAGGAGAACTTATCTCTTGAAGCTCACAATAGTTCTTCACGAAATGAATCTCTTCATGTAAAGGCACCGTCTCATCATCCAAATGTGTGACTACATATCTGTAGATTTCAGAGAATTTCAGAGTGAAACTTTCTGCCTGTACAGGATTCTCCTCAATCAAGTCTGCCAACGTGTTAATGCTGTTGAATATGAAATGCGGATTCATCTGCTGACGCAAGAGATTATTGGTAAGCACTACGTTTTCCTTCTCTTTTCTGATGAGGATGGAACAATAATACATGCACGCATTCACCATGGTCAGCAATGTGGCGATTAATCCAAAAACATATAATCTGTCCCAATACACATCGTTCCCATCATGCCAAAGATTATCAAATATGTTTTCAAATGCAACAGCCAAAACAGAATTGGCTAGCAGCAACAATAGGATATGGGTGGCAAAGCGAGGATAGCTTATCTTGTCTCTTACAAAGATGTTACCCAAGAAAAATGAAACCCACAAAGAAAACAATGTGTAAAAGGAACAATATGCAATGTCGAAGCACAAGTCTTCAATGGTGAGACCTGTGCCTACGAATGTTTCAAAGTCCATCAATCCCCACATTATGTAGGAAAAAATACAGGTGGCGATGGATATGATGCACCAATTCTTTATAAAACTATTATATTTGCTCATATTACTCATTTTTGTGTGCAAATTTAGTGCTTTTTTACGAAATTACCAATAGTTAGAGCTATGAAAGACGAAAAATCGCCCATGAATCCGTTATTTTCGCCTACGAACCATGTTATTGGGTAGTAGGACAAGATTCATCTGCAATTTATAGGGACTCATATCCCAATTTCTCCGACTCATGGTGATTGGGCTTGCACGAACCGAAGTAACGTTATAATTTTGCATCCGAAAAATTTAATGTTTTATCAAAAATTGTATTAAAATGAATTTAATTGTCAAACAAAAAATCTTTATGCTCCTATGCATTGTAACACTTATGTGTTCATTGTCAGCATGTGAGTCTGACGACAATGTAAGTGGCGTACTTGATGCCAAGAGTAATGTGAGTGATTTAACGATTAGTGAAACTGACGCTCAGAAATCTTTTGCTAAAATTCTGTCTATTGCAGTAGCAAAGAATGAAGCTTTAAGAACTTTTTTAAAGAGTGAAGCAGAGAAGCAGTATGATAAGGATTATGACGTGTTTTATCCATTTGTAAAAGACAAGACTGTCACAGATGGAAAAACCTTGCGTGACATACTTGTGTCTTATTCTTCTGAAAATGAAATCGCTACAATTGAGAAAAATTTACCTTTGCTGACTGTGATGATACCAGACTTAGCTTCTTTTGGTGCTTTTAGCATCAATAAGTGGGATACTTCTGATGAACAAGTTGCAGTTACATATGCAAAGGATAACGACAATTCTGTATTCTATGCAGAAGGGGATTCCCTTTTGTCTTTACCTAAGGGAGACTTACCTAATTTCCCTTTTATGGTGGTAAAGTCAAACGAGAGAATGAAAGTTGTAGGCAAAAAGGCAACTCGTTCTGCCAACAACTCTGACATGGATATGAATAAGTATGATTTTGTTGATTCTGCTTTTGATGGAACAAAATCTTGTGAAACAAGGGCAAAGTATTCTCATTACGACGAAGATAATACCGAAACTGCTCCAGAAGAAAAACCTTATTTGAAAAAAGATAGTCTTGATGAAAGATGTATTACAGCTTACAACTACTTTCGCAACAACAAGTATTTAATCGATAGAGAATATGTCTATTATGGTCTGTCACCAAACAATAAAGAAAATGGCAAGTTGGATCCAAATATAAGAGAGAAACTATATAAATTTAGAGTTGATCCACAGAAATACGGTGCCATTACAAACGAACAGATAGGAGAAGATCCACATCTTAAAAATGAAGCCGATTATAAAAAAGGACATCCTTCAGGCAAACAAATAGCAAAAGATTTATGGACAGATGGTGCTTATGAAATTGTTTTCCAAGCTTATCTTGGAAGCAGCAATATGGTCGAAACTAAAACAATTTCAGTACTAGGCTCAGACCTATTCTACATTAGTAAATTTCATGTTACTAAACAACACCATACAGGATTCCGTCATAGCAGATGGTGGTACACTACTACCCCAGATGAACTTATGGGGAAATGGGTAAATGTTGCTTATAAAGATATATATCTTACTGGAACATGGGATCTTTCAAATAGTCCTGTAAGTATATACATCAAATTCTTCGAAAAAGACAATGGCACAACAAAAACTATAACAGATAGTTATACAACAAGCTATATCAACAAAGCAGATTTGAGCGCAAGTGGAAAATATGATAAAGGAAGTTTTAGTCTTGGATTCAGCAGCCAAGTAACAAGTCAAAAGACTTTCACCATTTCATATCAATATAAGGATGAAGACGATGATTTAGGTAGCCTATACCTAAACTTCAAAGATCCGATTATTGTGTCAGACAAATATGCTAGTTCAAAAGGCTATGAAATGTACTCTCTCAACACTGGTGCGATAGATGTTGTTATAGCACCTACAAGTATCAGATAGGAAATTGACCGTAAAATTAAAATGGCTATTATTATGGTAAAGAATTTGATAAAGAACAAAAGCTATAGGCTGCTTATGTACACTTTCTTTATGCTAACAGTGTTGGCATCTTGCTCAAAAGACGACGAGCCAGAAGAAGTCATATATCATCAGAGTTATGTTAAGGGTAAGTTGAATGATGCAGAAATATCAATGAATGATGTTAATGCGTTAGTTTCTTCGACCAAATCCGATTATAGCTTTATAGTCAGAGAAAATGAAGAGAAGGTTTCTGTGTTTGATTGGAATGTAAAACTTATAGATACATCAGACTCTATTGTTACACTTTTCCTTCATCTTGATAACATTTCAAGGACTAATAGCATGATAGCATCTCCAAACAATGACCCTGCATCAGTTCAGACAAAAGACAAATGCTATATTACTGCAGAGGATATAAGAACTGGGAAATCTACAACTTATACTCCAACTGAGCATTCTCAGATTTCTGCAGAATGGAATTATTTTACGGTTACATCTGACCGTAAAACCGAAAAGCATAATGGTGTGACATGGGATTATTCGGGGACAGTTTGGTCTGGCATTAATGGCAGACTTTATGGTACATTCATTAATAGTTCTGCACCAAACCAGGCCATAAAACTTAACATAAATTTCAAATTATATTAAGTCATCTAAGACAAAGGTGTGTCAAGAATTTCTAAACTTGGCACATCTTCATTTTCATCATTTTTTTAAGTTAAATCAAAAGACATTCCCATCTGTTAATTCTAGAGAAGTATCTGTACAAATCCCTGTTAAGTTTGGATATGACTTCACTCTGGGTGAGAAGTTGCATTTCATTCCTTCTGTTGGTGCATATGGTAGATTTTCCATGGTATCTATCAAGGAGAATGTAACAGAGAATGCTGGTGAAAACTCAGGAAATAGCTTCAAATGGAACAGCTTCAACAACTATCAACATAATACCAATCGCCTTAATGGTTATAAGCGATGGGATGTTGGAGGCTTAATTGAAGGAAAGTTTGTTTATGCCAATCGTTATGCTGTAACATTAGGCTATTCTCGTGGTTTTCTTGACAAGTCACCTCAGTTTAAATTCAAGAACCACAGCTATCATCTGACATTGGGATATACATTATAGTGGTTCTTCTTGATTTTACAACAACAATGAAGACACTTTGTGGCAATTCTTGTAAAGAATAACCACAAAGTGTCATTTTTTATTTTTGCTTACTAGAATTATCCAAATACCTGCTGCCACAACGTTTTGTTGCTTACGATGATCCTGACATCGGCTTTCATATACTTTTGCAGTATAGGAGTATTTTGTCCCAGTGTGATCACTGTGGCTATAGCCATAAAATAGTTGCCATCTTCACTATGTATGAGCTTGGCATTATGGCTTATAATGTTGCAGTTATAAGATACATTGTCGTTACCCTCGAAAGATACATGAGCCGTCCTTGGCTCATCGAAAAGGTACAAATACTTATATGGCACAAACACTTGCACTGTTCTTTGATTGATGACCTCACCATTAGCATCTATGGATATAGGATAAGGTATCTTGTAGAAAGCAACTGCGAGGGCGAGGACTATTTGCACTCGTCCTCTAATCCACAAAGCTCTATTTTCTCTGAGAGCTTCAATAATGTGTTTGTTTCCATAATGTATAAAATTACGAAATATTCCTACTCTTTTTAAGATTTTCGGATACCTCTTTTTATTTTTAGAAGCGATTCAACTCCTCTTTACCAGCACCTTGTCCCTTGTATCTGCTTCTTGATGCATTGAAGTTATACTGCAATGTCAAGAGCAAGGAACGGCTGTCGTTTGTGATGCTTTGCCAAAGCGTAACATCCTTGTTGTAGAATTGTACGTCACGATTGCTCTTGTTGAAGATGTCGTTACCTTCGAGCGTAACCGAGAAACGATTTCTGCAAAAAGCCTTGTAAAGTTTGGCATTGAGGTATGAGGAAGAACTGAGTTTCATATTTTCCTTGTTACCACGGCTGTTCCATTCTATGTCTATGTTCATCCAGATGTCGCCTGGTAAATGGATGGCATTCTGAAACTGTACTACAGCTAATGGATTATAGAAGGACTTGCGTTCACCCAGATATTCCCCAGAGAACCACTGTTTGATGATGCCGGCATTTACCTTTGGTTGCCAAAATCCGATTTGGAATTGTGCGCCAAGGAAAGCCTGCAACTCTTGTATCTTTGGCGTATTCTCCATCGTGAGCAACTTCATTTCTCCATCCTCGCCGTATGGTTTCGATTCGTTGATGATGGCATTCTTCTTGTACTCGTATGATACCTTTGCAAAGAATTGCTTCCAAGCACCCATCAACTCCACGGAATGAATCTTGACAGGAGAAAGATAAGGATTACCACTTTGCAAGGTCAAGCGATTGACATAGTTGAGTGTTCCATCAAGGTCATCGTATGATGGACGCTGCATCTTGCTGTTGTAGCTCAATGCCCATTGTGTCTTACCTATCTCTGTAGAAATGGCGAGTGAAGGGAACACGTTGTTGTAAGTCTTGCTCTTATCTTCCTTGAGTTGTCCATCCTCTGTATATTTAAAACGAACATGCTCATAACGAAGACCTGCCTCTACTGCGATTTTCCCAAACTGTTGACCGATGGAGAAGAAACCAGCCATGTTCTTCTCGTCACTCTTGGTATTGCTGTTGCCAATGGTTGCCATATTGATATTGAAATCATTCAGCACCTGAGAGGCTGTATATTCATTTCCCACTTCGATTTGTCCTTTCCACAAAGGATAGCTCAACACCAACTTTTCCGCAAACATCCGTGAGTGTCCAATGCTTGTGGATGCCACCAAATTCTTCTGCTGATTCATATTCGTCTCAGACTGATCGGAATTTTCATGCTTCTTTCTCCACATATAATCCATGTTGAAGTCAATGCCCAGTTTGCCTACATCACCATTATAATAGATATTGGCATGGTGCTTCGGCACAGCATGAATTCTCCCCTCTTTCACAGCTGAAACCTCATCGTCCAATTTACCATTGGCATACGATATAGAGCTATAATCTGAATGAGGCTTTTGTAAACCCACTCCATTCATATAGTAAGCACCGATGGAATGACGTTCACTGATCATCCATGACAAGCCAAACTTGCCAAAGAACTCATTATTTCTCATGCGGTTGATGCTCTCTATGTTCTGAAGCCAAGTAGTAGAACCTTGCGTTTCCATGTTCGTATTCTCATGACTATAGAATTTGCCGCCATAGTAATTGAGATTGGTGAACAACTCCAGTCCACCCGTACGGTATTTCAAGTTAGCTTGCTCCATGCTCGAAAAATAGTGGCGGAAGCCATTTTGCGCACGAAGTGTTCCACTAAAGCCGTCACCTTGTGGTAACTTGGTGCGAATGCGGATGACAGACTTGACGGAGGCATCATACTTGGAACCAGGATTTGTAATGACTTCAACATTCTTGATGTCCTGTGAATTGAGCTGTGCAAGTTCATTTTTGTCTTGGACAAGACGACCATTGATATAGATGAGCGGCGTACCCTTACCAAACACCTCGAAGTTTCCATCCCTGCCAGTAACCATCGGCACTTGGCGCAACACATCGTTCGCCGTGCCTGCATGAGACAGTTGAGAATTAACTACAGTAGTAACCAAGGCATTGCCCTTGATGGCAATAACAGGGCGTGATGATTTCACCACAACTTCACCGAGCATCTTGCTGTCCTCTTCCATCTTGATGACACCCACATTTTCACCCTCGCAATCCTTGCAGATGGTTTTGTAGCCCACGGATGTCACCTTGATGATTCCGCCATTGCAGACGGAGTCTATTGAGAAGCTACCATCCTCTCCACTCACCGCTCCCTTGACGAACGCGGAGTCTTGCCGGTTTAGGAGCACCACATTGGCGAAAGCCAAAGGCTCACCCTTGGTGTCCACTACTTTTCCCATGATATTCTGTGCCATCATTTGGGTCATTGCCGAGAGACACAAGATTGTTGTTGAAAATACTTTCTTCATATTTGTATTTTATTTTAGTCTAAATGCTATACTATATTTATGTGCTATAAATATTTCTGCTGCAAAAGTATAACTAATAGAGCAAGCCACCTTTACCCTTTTGGGTAATAAATAACGTTTAACAATTATTATTACCCCTTTGTGTAATCAAGCTACTCCACATAGGTATCCATACTTGGAATAAAAGCCCATTATACCTTGTTTACTAGAAGATATAGGTACTGTTTCGGAAGTTAAATAGTAAAGCGAATCTCCTAATTGATTTGTCTCAAATCCTAGAGCATTCATAACTTTCAATAGCTTACAGTCAATTTCTGCAACCATATAACTATCGCAGTCACCAACTATAGGCTGGACAGCCAAAGCCATCAAACTTTTGAAAAGAGTGAATGTTGATATACCAGAAGTCGAATCTATAGCAAAGCGACCTACATGCCAATAGTTGAACTTTACATCAGAATGTATGGCTTCTAACGGATTGATGCCATAGATTCTCTCCAATGGTAATACTGATTGGCGGTTCCAAAGAAAGGAACGAATGGAGCCTAATATTTTTCCTTGATTGTCCCTAGCTATATAAATAGGTATTGTCCCCATATAGGGCTAGCTCTTCTTTTGTTACATCGGCAATATCATCAGCTATCTGAGATGCCCCAACAGTACCTACGTGATGCTTATAATTCTCCACCACGATGAATTGAGAGAGTTCATTGATGCACTTGGCATCAGCCTTGAAGATAGAGTAATCTTCAAATGTTGCAATTAATTTTTCCATTTTTATATGTTTATATTTCTGTTGCAAAACTACCCCGTTTTTCAAAACAAGCGGCTACACTTTTGGGTAATGCTGTTACTTTATATTAAAACTTTACCCTTTTGGGTAACAAAATGATGTAAAATCAATATTTTTTAGTACTTTTGCAGCAAAATAATAAAAACAAGATGGCAAACGAAGAAGATTATTTCATTGCAGCTAACTCTGTTGGAGCTATCAATGAAGAGCAATATAAGAAGTTGGATGTACTCATCCACACGACAGAAGCAATATCACGCTCTCTATACCAAAGTGTGTATCTTATCGATTATTACAAGAAAGGATTCCTGTATGTATCAGAGAATCCTTTATTTCTTTGCGGACATACTGCAAAAGAAATGAAAGAGATGGGGTATGCTTTTTATTCGGAGCATGTACCAGAAAATGAGCAACAGATGTTGGTGGAAATCAATAGCAATGGCTTTAAGTTCTTTGAAACAAAGATTGCACCAGAAGACAAACACAAATGCTATATCTCATACGATTTCCATATCATGCTCGATGGTAACAGAAAAGTACTTATCAATCACAAGTTAACTCCAATTTTGCTTACGGAAGATGGTAGAATATGGATTGCAATGTGCATTGTTTCTCTTTCTTCGCAATCCACACCAGGCCATATAGAGTTTCATATTGAGGGTTCACAGAAGTATTGGAAATACGACTTGGATTTCCACAAGTGGAGAGAAAAGGAAATGATACAATTGAAAGAGGAGGAAAAGCAAGTGCTCACTTTGTGCTCGCAAGGACTCACTATGAATGAGATTGCGGACAAGATGTGTAAGTCCATTGATTCCATCAAATTCTATAGAAGAACTTTATTTGAGAAAATTGGAACCAAGAACATCACTGAAGCACTTACTTTTGCCACCATCTATAAACTACTGTGATTTCCCTCATCCATCCCTGCTTCACTATTGAAGCAAGGATGAAAAATAGAATTTTGGAAATCGTTTCACCTCTTTGCCTGTTGCAATATTAAACAGAGCTTGCGTACACAAACCTGCTGTAATCCATGAAGCAACAGACAACTGAGGAGGAGGAATTGCACCTTCCTCTCTTTGATATTGCTTGACCACCTTGTCAAGCCATTCTTGGGGTTGCATCCAAAATGCTTGGTAGCCAAGAACATATTCTGCAACTTTCAACTCAAAGCCTAAAGGCTTGTCCGAAAGACTTTCCAGAGGTTTTCCATCAGGATCCACTACTGTTAGAAAACCTGCCCAGCCAAAATTGTAAGGGTGAAGGACATAAATATTCTTTTCTGAACAAATCTTGTCAAAGACAAACGGAATGTCGCTCTTGAAGTCCAAGGCATTGATGGCAACATCATGTCCCTCTATCAATCCCTCTACATTATCATGGTCAACAAACTTATTGATGACCGTGATTTTCGCTTGTGGATTAATGGAAAGTAATCTCTTGGCGAGGCTCTCTGCCTTATAGTTTCCAACATCCTCCAACCGATAGTTCTGACGGTTTAAGTTGCTTTTCTCCACCTTATCACCATCGATGATAGTGATAGTTTCAAACCCTAAGCGTAATGCACATTCCGCAATGACACTTCCTAAGCCAGCACCCCCCAAAAGAACACGAAAATGCTTAATTTTTTCCTGTTCATCTGGCTTGATGTAAATTCGATTTCTACTATACATTTTTTCCATTTTGATGATACTTTAAATTTTTACTGTGCAAAAGTAGATTTGTTTTTTCAAACATCCACTACACAAAAGGGTAATATTTGGATTATAACACCCAACATAAACAAAGATTAACTAAATAATGATGTTCCTATTTTGGTTTTTCCATTATTCGTCTAATTTCTTTTGATTCAAGCAATAATTTATTGGCAATACTATCCTTATATTTTGCAGTTTCAACCATTTCACGGTATCGACATACTGAATCTTCATAAGCAGCAACTCGATTTCTTACATCATCAATAACATTCTCATTTCGACAAACAGAAAAATGCTTTTCGATGTAACTAACATTCGGGTCATCGGATGGAAGCACCATCTTCAATGCCCGATACTTCAAGTCTGCCTCCTCCCAATCTTGGTGCTCTCGCCATTGGGTGAGGTTGCCCCAAATGGAAATGACAAGGGATAGAGCCAAGCCGCCAATGAAAAGAAGAACATACTTTGATGTAGGCTCGAAGCGATGGGTGACAAGTTTCTTCTGAGGTGAATTGTTCATCACTTCAAGTTTGTCTTGCAATGCCTTCGAGGAAACATCATTCCCTTGTATCATCTGCTTAACTGCATCAACCAAGAACTTGCTTCGCTGCTCATTTTTGCCAAGTTCAACCTTGATAAGGTCTGCAAAAACGACAATGGCATCTCTTAATTTGGATATTTTACCTCTGACTTCCTCTTCTTTGATAAACATCGCATTGATTGACTTATCCAACTTGGTTATGTCATTACTTGCAGGAACGGTTTCTGCTCCTGCGTTCTTTGTGGAGGCAGAAAGCTCATCGACTTTCTGCTCCAATCTCTCAACTGTGCCATAGATGGCTTCCAATAGTTCTTCTTTCATGTTCGATTCTAATTTTAAGTTTGTAACTTGCATCAAAGGCTGAAGCCTTTTCTGCGTTTTCTCTTTTTCTTCTTGGCGGATTCATCCTCTGGGAATGGCTCATAAGTTTGGGCATTAGACGGAGCAAACAAGCCGATGGAAGAAATATTACTCCAAGGGTCTTGGGTATGTTCTGTCGTTGGTTGAGTCTGTTCTACTTGGTGACAACTTAGTTGTCCTCCCTGCATAGATTCGGCTCTTGGCGATACACGATTATACTCTGTGCCAAGTCTTGCATCCAACCTGACAAAGCTGTATTCTCTGCAAATCTGCGTACCCTTGAAACTATATCCATCCTTGCAGAAACGGATGCCTTGAACCTGGGTTTGCGCCTTGTCCCTATAGACAATCTCCAAGTGAACACCTCGTTTTGCAAGTTCATTCTTGAACTTCTGCCAGCTATCTGCGGCTTTCAAGGCATCTTTAACGGCATTGTGAATCTCATATTTTGCACGCTCTGCATTGCGCAATTTGCGAGTGTTTGTTTTGCTCTTGTCCGTTCCGTAAGTAAGTCCATACTTGGATTTAAGAGCCTTGGTCACCTGCTCATTACGCCTGTAATCATTCCTGTCTGATAAGAGTTTGCTCTCATTGTTGATGCGGTTATACACAATATGACAATGTGGATTGTCCGTGTTGTGATGCCTTACGATAATGAATTGGGTATCGGTGATGCCCATCATCTGCATGTATTCAAGGGCTATCTTAGCCATGAATTCATCTGTCAAACGTGGCTTGTCCTCGGGTTTAAAGCTCAATGCAATGTGTCCCACAGGCTTCTTAATCCTTGGATTTAGCTGTCTTTGCAGCTCAAAACTTTGTACTATCTCGGCATTCGTGCCGAGTAACACTCCATCGGATGCAAGGATTTTCGCCTCGTCCTTGTCTGTCACGTAGCGGACGCAACCACCAAAGGATGCACCTTTCTTTAGCTTGCCTATCATGTGGTATCCTCCTTTCTGCCCATACTGCTTGGCTTCGGTTTATAACTTGCTTGGCGATACTCGCCAAGGATTTCTTTCAATCTTCTCAACAAGTCCACCACATATACATGGGTTTCATGGAAACCTCTCTGATGCGACAGCTTGGTAAGTTGGTTGAGGTTGTTCGCCATGCCAATGAGGTTCTTGGCGATGGCTACCGTCTCTGCATTGTGTCCGCTGACCACCTCGCCGTTCAAGGCGGACTCACGGATGTACTCCGCCAGCTTGCGGTTGGCTTTTCTCGCCCTCAGTCTCAATGCCTCGTAGCTTGGCTTCGAGAACTTCACCGTGACAGACTTCGACAGCTTGCGAACCCTGCCTGTGGGCGGTCTTCCGCCCTTTCTCTTGTCTTGTTCATGTATGCTTGTCATTCGATATACTGTTTACAGTTGGTACACTCACTTTCTGCGACCGTCGGGAGCAAAATTCCTCCGCCCTCATGGTGGAGCGAGGCGTTTTGGGATTCCCAAAACATAACCTCGCTCCCTCTCAGAACACGTTAGTTGGAACTACAGCCTTTCAGCTATCCACGTCCAAGGTCGCAGACCTTAATTCTCACAATTTGCGCCAAGCCTCGAAGTCCTCTTCATAAAGGCTTAGATGGTGGCGCACGATGTTCTCGATGATGCCCGATACGCTCATGCGTCTCCCTCCGAGGATGCGGACGACACGATCAAGACGGTCTCGCACATCGGAACTGACGAAGACTGGCTTGCGGTCGTCAATCCTTGGAACTTGGAGGAAGGTCTGCTGATACTCCTCCAATGTCGCCTTGCGCTGCTTGCCACTGATGCGCTTCTGCGGATTCGGTGGCGATTGAGCCTCATTCGTTGATGTTTCCTCTCTATAGGGAGTTGTTGCAGCAACTTTCTCTACAATTGCTCTCAACTCTGGGTTCTCTACATCATCATAGAGAGAATCACAACTACTTGGATTGGCTTTGTTGCCATACGTAGATGGTTTAACAAAATCCAAATACTCTTTTTCCATCAGCTCCTTTTGCTCAGGAGCCAAGACTACATCTTTTGTTCTTGCCATAGCTTATGCTGTTTTATTTGTTAGTATAGTGGTCACGGTTTGCACCATTGACCGATTGTCGGGTGCAAAGTAAGTGTACAGAGTGCAGCCATGCAACTGATTGGGTGTAACGTGGCAATTTAGTTGTGGCTTGCTTATTTGCATACCGAGATAGTTGTGAGAACTTCAACGTATTTCTCAACTCATCATTGTTCATGTATTCGTTGCAGTCGTGCAAGTTTTTCTTGTTGTTTTTGGCGTTGAAGTCGGCAAACCCCGGCAACATACTGCCACAGAAATTGAAAACGCTTGTTTTTAGATTGCCGTGCCTTATCTTTGCACTCACAAACGTGGAGCACAGCATATGCTTGGAGCTTTGCGACATACAACATAGTATTAACTTAGAAAAAAGAAAAGTATGGGATTCATCGTATTCGAGGAAGAGGCATTCAACTATCTTGATGCCCAGTTGGAGAACTTCGTGAAGCGCATGGACAGAATCCGTGAGCGCAGTGAGGACAAGACCATGAACAAGTGGCTCGACACGCAGGACGTGTGTCAGACGCTCAACATCTGCCCACGGACAGTGCAGACGCTTCGGGACAACGGAACTTTGGCTTATACGCAAATCAGCCACAAGACCTACTACAAGCCGGAGGACGTGATGGCTATCGTAGCAGTAGTGGAGGACAAGAAAAAGGACATGCGCTTTCGCAAGCGCACAGGTTAGGCTGTCAATATACAACAGCCACTTAATCCAAAGCAGCAAGTAAACCGAGTAACGTAAGTATCAACAATAAAACGAGACAACTATGAGCAATGAAGTAATGACAAGAAACAGCAAGTGGATGAACCACATCGTGAACCACCTCAACCGAATGGTTGACAATTTTGAACGTGCCGTGATGAACTACCGCCCCATGCTTGACGGTGAGCGCTTCATGACGGACAAGGAGCTTTGTGCCAGGCTGCAACTGAGCCGAAGAACCCTGCAGGACTACCGAAACAACGGTGTCATCCCGTATATCCAGCTTGGCGGAAAGATACTCTACCGCGAGTCCGACATTCAGAAGATTCTGATGGCTAACTATCGTGAAGCGTACAGAATGAAAAGTGTGTAGGAGAATGTCCTTGATGAGTGTGTGAAATGAACAAGGCGACAACGTATAACTTACCGAGTGTGGCTGTTATAGGTTGTCGCCTCGTTTTATTGGCTATACCGAGTTGTTCGTGTTTGCCGGGTGTTCTCCGTATGGTCTGTATAAAATCTAATACCATGATTCCTAAGACATCACCAAATTTTTGAGAGCTTTTTTGTGTTAAAATAAGCAAAATAGCCCCCAGAAAGCATATAGTCATACCTACCCCTGTAGCAGAAGAAGACATTTTTTGACTTTTCTGTTACAAAAAAAAAACGATACGGAACTCTTTCTTTTAATAGCTTTTTGCTCGATTCCTAATTAGTTATCCGTATCTGTCCTCACAAGACTATAAGAGACAATGGTACATTGTCATAGTTCACTTGCTTTGGACTTTTCAATATGTAAGTTCTTTCTGTCGTCAGAGGTGTTCAACACTTCCCATTTTCTCTTTTGCTTGCCTATGGCAAACATTCTGCAAATGAGCTTAAACTTGACGGCATTCAATGCCTTACGCTTAGTATCAGAATCTTTTCTGCCTCCTAACTTTCGATTATAAAACATTTGCATTTCCACATCGTACTCAACAGCTCTCAATGCCGCCATAGACAGGTCAGCTTTCACTTGACCGTTACAGTGTGCGGAAGGTCGGGCACGCCATTTCACACTGGTACCAGAAGTGTGACTGCATGGAGCTACGCCAACATATCTCGCATATTGCCGAGCTGTGTCAAAAGCGGTAAAGTTTCGTGTGATGGCAATTATGTTTGTTGCATTGACAAAACCAATTCCTGGTATCGTCAACAGATTCTGAAAAGTGTCAAAGACATCTTCCTCCTTGGACATTAATTCACACTCTTCCTGATCTATCTTCTCAATGTCATGATTGAGTTTTTTAATGTAGCTCTCATACATGGCAGAATCCTCTTTCGTTTCAAACATCTGCATTCGGTTCATAAAGTTTGTCCGTTGCTCCACAAGGAACTTACGCTCATTGACAAGTTGCTTCAATTGTTGCATAGCCTTGCTTGGCAACTTGTATGGCTTGGCACATTCCGTGCCATCATAACGATAGAGGAAGTCAGCTATCTTTGCAGAGTCATTCTTGTCTCGCTTATCTATTGTCCCCATAGGATGATGTTTTACTATACGTGTACTAAGCATACAGAAAGAGTAATTCTTGGACGTGAGGAATTTTTCCAAGTCCAAGGAGTAGCAACCTGTAAATTCCATGCCAAACAGGGCTTGGGAAAGTACCACACGGCTCTTTTTGAGCCATGAGCACATATCGCCAAATCCCTTGCGAGTGTTGTTGAACACCTCATGAGGGAACATTTTGATGTTGGTATCCTCACGAAATATAGATACATCTATGACATTTTTAGAGATGTCAATGCCTACAAATGATTTATTTTTCATATCTTTGCACCGCTTTACGAAAGGAACTCTCTATGTCAGGATAAGCCAAATCTTTTAAAAGCTGGGACGGACAGCTAATTCCCTAAAAGGCACTGAGTCTGACATTTCGGGCAGAGGAGACTATATCAAGGGAAAGGGCTTTGCCTAAGATTAAAAAGTTCACTACCTCTGTCTGGAGTTCCTTCCTTTTGAGGATTCCTCGCAAAGGTAGTGCCAAAAGCAACCAAGAGACTCTATCATGGTATAGTGATGGTCTTAAAACACTGTTAGTTCACTCCTGGTTGCTTGTTTTTCCCATTTCGATAATTGTCCGTCTCCACATACGGAGTACCTCGTTTTATAACGGCAAACATACGGAGTATCATCTTAAACTTGATTGCATTAAACACTATTCCACTGCATTTCTCCTTTCTCTTGCGTTCCCAGTAATCTCTGATGTTCGGAATGTGCTGCATGCAAACCAAACAGGCAATGGACAAATCTGCCTTTGCCTGTTTAAAACCTTTCTTAGAGACTGACGAGCCTTTTCTCACAGATGTACCAGATTCTTTCTTGAAAGGAGCGACACCAATATAGCAAGCGTATTTACGTGGGTTATCTATTGCCATGAAGTTTTCGGTCAAGACAATGGTTTCAAGTGCGACAACACGCCCAATACCAGGTATTGATGTCAGCAGGGAAAAGTTCTTGCTGATGTCCGCATCTTCTTTTATGTACATGTCAATTTCATTGTCTATGCCTTTAAGTGCATCATTGAGCGTTTTAAGTTGCCCATTCTTACGTTCCACAGACAAATCTGTGTCATACGCACATATATCATGAAGCTGCTGCTTGTAAAGGACTGACTGCTTGACTGTCTGCTTGCGTTCCGCCAAAAGCCTCTTCAACTTAAAATATACAGGAGGAGGAAGTTTTGATGGGTTGCGAAGAATCTTTCTGTGGTTCTGCTCACAGTAAATGGCTATGCGGAAAGAATCAAGCTCGTCAGTCTTGATGCGGTCGAGCGAACGCAGTCCATCATCCAAGTCTGGCTCAAAGCGATGCATCTTGCGAGGTTCCACCATCCTATAAATATAATGTTTCTCTTCCAACCACAGTCTAAAGTTTTGGGTGTAAAGTCCTGTATATTCCATACAGAACAAGACTATATCAAACCCCTTGCTTACCTTTGCCACCCATGAACCAATTTTCTTGAAACCTGCATTGTTGTTGCTCACCTTTATATGGGCTTTCTTCCAATCAATGCTTTCTCCGTCATAATAAGCAAGGTCGAGAGTCTGCTTTGAGACATCCACGCCTATGTAAAGTTCTTTATCCATAATTTTGACATTTAATAGTTAAATGGAATCAAGAAAGTTGGCTGGATTATATAAGGACTATGACATGAGAAAGGGCATACCTTGAAAGAAAGATAGTTCACCTTAACACCCATTAACCAAATATCCTAACTTGATTCCTGGGTGCAAAGGTAAAAGCTAAAACACTGCGGTGGCTCGCCCAAGTGGCTGGAGGCGCAAAGCCTCCAAGGAACGTTGCTTTATGGCAGGTCTATGCCATTGCATTCTCTGTAAAGATACAGACCAGTTTAGTGCGGCTTGTCTGCTTGCCTATGACGGACTGCATGATGAACTCCCGAAAGGCTCTGCTCTCAATGCTGTCAACACGGAAGGCTACCGCAATGACGAGTTCAAGGCTATACACATCATAGCTGATGCGGTCGTTCTTCCTGACATGACGGCGTACACCCTGCTCTTTCAGAATGCCGTCCTTGAATACAGCCTTGATAGCCTTGCGCACATAGCAGCCGAACACATTGTACATGTCGGCAATCTCCTGCATGGTCATCCATACAGTATCGGTCGGCATGGATACCGTTCCGCTCTCGCTGATTGTTATAACTCCTCTGTTCATTTTCCAATAGTTTTTTCGTTCGACAATCTGTTTCTTTCTCGCTTGGCAATAAGCTTATCCATGTCATTTGAAATCTTCTGCTCCGTCACCTGCGCATAGACCTGTGTGCTTGTGATGTCTGCGTGTCCCATCATCTTGGCTATGCTGCCGATGGGAATGTCCTCGTTGAGCATCAAGACTCCGAATGTATGGCGGCTGGCGTGGAATCCCAACTTATTACTTATGCCAAGCACCATTCCAAGGGTATGCACATCAAGATAGATGTCTTTCTTCTCACCCAGTGGAAAAACAGGCTTGCTGTCGTCCGTGGTATTGTAGAGCGAAAGAATCTTCTCGGCTATCGGATGGAGTGGCACGAAGAACTCCACGCCTGTCTTCTCTCTTTCCTTGCGGATGAACTTCCTACCCTCGGAGTTCTCACTGATATGGTGAGGGTACAGTTTCTTTACATCTATATAGGATAAGGAGGTGAGCGAGGCAAAAATGAAACATCTGCGTGCAAGCTCCGTTCGCTCGTCAGCCATCGGAGTAGAGAGCATCTTGATGAAGTCTGCCTTGCTGATATGGGTCATCTTCGGGGCTGCCTTCTTCTCATACCCTATCTTGGCTATGGGATTGAAGCGGATAATGCTCCTGTCCACTGCCTTGTACATCAACATGTTCAGCCAGAGAAGGCAATGGTTCACGTAGCTGTCGATGCGTCCCTGGTCTCGTTTCAGGAATAGTTTGTATTCCTCCCCGAAATTCTCGTCTATGTCCTCAAAGGCGATGTCGTCCTTATCCAACGAATGGACAAAGGCTCTCAGGTTCTTCTGCCATGTCCGCTTGTGCAGGAAGGTTTGTCTGGCTTTTGAGGTTCGATACCATTCCACGATGGTATCACCAAAGTTCAGCAAGAACCTTCCTGTCGTGTCCTTGTCCTTCAACACAGCCTTCAGCATTTCCACGGTGATGATGCCATTGGTGGTAAGAAGTGAGTTGTATTTATCCTTGACCCCAGCAAGGAAACTTGCCAATCGTCCGTTGTCCCTTGCGTTCCGTACCTCTCCCTTCTTGGCGTTCCACTCCTGTGGGGTACAGGATATGCCTGTGGAAATGGCTGCGCTTTTGCCGTCAACGGTGATGCGGCAAAGTATGTTGGCTGTTCCGTCTGCCTTCACCTTCTGTCTGTTGATGTAAGGCAAAATTGAAAATGTACTTCTGCTCATAGTTGTTGTCCTTATAATATAATAATGTAGTTGAAACTGTAAAAAGAAAAGTTGAAAGCCTTGTTCATAATGCGAGAATAAAGTCCTTCCCGGTTGCAGCGATGAACCTGTCCATGTCCTCAAACAGCTTCTTTTGGGTTACTCTCGCATACCGCTGCGTCATCTTCACATCCTTGTGACCGAGCATCTTGCAGATGGTCTCCATCGGCACACCTGCCTCCAGCGTAATGAGGCTGGCGAACGAGTGTCGTCCCGAATGGTAGGAATAGGTCTTGCTCGTTTCCGCCAACTTGCAGATGGTGATGAGATCGATACGAACACGATTCGTGCTCAGCAATGGGAAAAGGGTATCTCTTGCCCCGTCCTCGTATTTCGCCATCAGCTCCAACGCCTCGGGCAGGAGTTTCACCCTGGCAAGTGTTCCGGTCTTCTTGCGGTTATAGATGAGCCATTTGTCGCCATCCTCCAACACTTTGACATTGGCTTTCGTGATGGAAACGGTGTCTATGAAGGCTGTTCCTGCATAGCAGGCGAAAAGAAACATGTCACGGCTAACGGATAGTCTCGGCTTGTCTTCGGGCAGTTCCGCATCACGGATTTTTATGAAATCAGACATGCTGAGAGCCTTGGGTGTCGTAACCTTTGGAGTGCCAACCCGATAATGGGCGAACAGCAGGTTCTTGCACAAGCCTCGCTCAAAGGCGATGCGGCACATCTTTTTGAAGAGCGACACATAGATGGTGATGGTTCCTGATGAAAAGCCTTTCTCGTCAAGCAAGTAATGGTGAAAGTCACTGATGAAAGGCTCGGTCAGCTGTCCGAAAGCCAAATCAGTCAACCTATACTTCTCCCCGATGAACTCAGCGAGATTCTTGCGAATCTTTCTGTAAGTCCAGACACTGCTCTTCGACATATCAATGCCCTCATGGGTGTTGAGTTCATTGATATGCTCGTCCACGAAGGAGAGAAGGGTGGTCTGTGTCTTGACGCTGCCCTGCAAAGCCTCCTTGACATCCTTAGCCTCGAAGTCCGTTCTCTTTTCCACAAGCACATCGAAAGCTTTTTGGATGGAAAGCAACAACTGCTCGATGTCCTTGTTGGTCTCCACGGCTTCCTTGCTCTTGCCTTCCAATCGGCTGGCACGGGGATTCCAAAGCGATGGAGAGCAAGACAACTTGCAGGAGAACTGCGCCATAGTCCTGTTCACCGTGATGCGTCCCATGATGGGAGCTTTTCCATTCTTGTCCATTCCGCTCTTTTTTAGGTAGAGCAACACCTTGAATTTTTCGATTTTCATAACGCTTACATTTTGAGTGTGCAAATATAATCATTTTGTAAGCGTTCCTTGATACGCAAAACATTGAGAATCAGCGCAATAAAATCCGTTGATGCACAAAGTTGCCTTTCCGCATTGTTACCTGCTTTGCATAGGTAACTGTGGCTCACGATTTAGTAACTGAACTACTTCAATATTCCTCACTCGCTTGCTTTATGCCGATTTGGCAACTTTGTGCAAATCTGCTCATTCCCAACTGTTTACGTTCCAACCTCTCTTATTCTCCTTTGGTTGCTTTAGAGCTTTATGTTAAAAAAACTAAGTCATAGTTTTCTCCCTCACAACTCATGGTTTCTTTCATCATAACTCATAGGTTTCTTTCCAGCATCTCATAGGTTTCGGCACCATATCCCATGGTTTTCAAGCAAAAAAGGGCTAAAAAAACAACACGGACAAATTATCCGCAGTCTTATAAATTACTTATTTTCAACAACTTACAAGCTACCAGACAAATGAGCCGGACAAATTCAATTTGTCCGTGTTTTAAAAATAAAGCGTAAGCGTCTCCACTTGCCGATGTTCCCGAAATTACGTCACGACGTAACATCTGAGGCGTCACGACGTAGCAATCGACGCGTCACGACGTAGCGACAGATACGTCGCGACGTTATTCCAGCGTCAGCCACCCATCTTCCGTCCAGTTGACTTTCTTCTGAACCAGGATGCTGGCGCCATTCTTTGGCACGCTGTAACCATGACAGAAGAAGAAATCGCCATCAGGGAAAGAGTAGGCAGAGCAATGGCCCATCGCCTCATATTCTTTCTTATCGCCTTCCAGAATCAGCGTACCACCGCCATTGCGCATGTCCCTACCCTCCTTATCCAGATAAGGACCAGCCACCTTCTTGCTCCTGCCCACGGCAACACGATAGTTGCTCTTGATGCCACGGCAGCAGTAATCCCAGCTCACGAAGAGATAGTAATAACCACCATGTTTCATGATGAAAGGAGCCTCGATGGCATTGGTACCGGCAAACTTAGAAGTAGGATTCGGTTCTGCTGATGCATCGCCCACGACATGACGACGGGCGATGGTCTGAGGCTTGGCGCCCTTCTTGACATGCATCGTCTTCTTATCCAGCTTGATCATCTGGATACCATCCCAGAAAGAACCCCAGGTAAGCCAAGGGTTCCCCTTCTCATCAACAATGAAATTCGGGTCGATGGCATTCCAGTTGTCTCTATCGCCCTTGGAGGCGACGAGGCAGCCCTCATCCTTCCATCCATCCTTATCAGATAAGGAAGTATTGCTCAGCAAGCCGATGGCAGAAGTATTCTTGCCAAAGGTGGAACAGGAATAAGCCAGATACCACTTGTTCTTGAAGCGGATAACATCCGGAGCCCAGATATGCGTGGTAAAACCCGGCACACTATCATGCGTCCATGCCGGAATCTCGCTGTTCTTGAGCACGCCCTGAGGAACGATGGTCCAATGCTTGCGGTCGGTGGAAGTCATCTGCGTGATGCCATGACCTGTGCAGTAGAGATAGTACTTGCCATTCTCATACGCCATCACGGGGTCGTGGACAAAAGGAGTATCTACAACCAAAGGCTGTTGTGCACGAGACTCAGCTGGCGCTAGCATCATGGCTATCGCCACAATGCCAAAATATTTCATTGCAGTTTGTTTCATCTGTATATCTTCTCTATTTTTTTAACAAAAAAGGGGAGTCATAGCTTCACTGCTTAACTCCCCCAAAGATTCTACTTAGATTCTTTTATACCTTAAAAACTAACTAACATTTATTTTTTCTTGCCCCAGAAGCTCTTGCTACCACTGACGCCAGAGTATACGATAGTCAACTTGCGAGGACTAGCCTCCCAGTCAACCTCACGCTGTACCTTGAGCTTGGTAGTACCGATGGTGAGTGTATTAGAAGAAGTATCAAAGTTCCATACCTTCACATTAGGCCAAGCCGTACCACCCGTCATTGAGCCGTCGGCATTGAGTGTAAATTCGGTGCTGACGCGCTGTTTGCCATACTCATAAGCGAGGTCGATACCTTCCCAAGTGCCAGCCAGTTCGCTAGCCTTGATAGCCACTTGTGGCACAGCGCCATAACGCTCAGGCATGACAACAGGCCATCCGTTCTCATTCCACTTGATACTGCGCACGCCACCCATCATCAGGGCGTTGCTATAAGCATTTCCACCTACATTCTGTGGGAAACGCTGCTGGGATACATAATACCAGTTGCCCGCGCCATCGTCGAAGACGGCACAGTGGCTGATGCCTACCCAACCATATCCCTGGCTGAACTTATAAGGATGAGTCAAGACGGTAGGATTGTCACCTGCGCCATTGGCTGCATTAGTCACTCTGTTGTTCATCGTCTCGTAAGGACCGTCCACATTCTTGGAACGAAGCACACGGGTGTTGTAAGGAACATCCAAGCCATCGTAAGCCAAGAAGAGATAATAATATCCATCATGGTATACAACCTCAGGAGCCTCAGCTCCCTGCCAACGACTACCGTTGGTACGAGTGAAGATAAGCTTTCCGTAAGGAGCAATCTCATCTGCTGTACCGTATGACTTAGGAAGTTCTTTCAAGGTCTTGCCTGTCTCTGGGTTCAACTGCACGGCAGCGATACCGCTGTGCCAAGAGCCATAGATAAGCCAGTGCTCGCCATTAGGTGTGATGATGAACGAAGGGTCGATGGCATTGAACTTGAAGTAGCCGTCCCAGTCGCTGTTCGATTTGCGAGTCCAGTTCTTACCCTTATCAGAAGAAGAGCAAATCACGAAACCCTTGTCTGTCCACTTGTTGCTGGCTGGGTCCGTAGTCTCTGCCATACCGATGAAGGCACGCTCCGTCCAAGAGCCATCATAGGTAATGCCACCTGTCTTGATGTAGTTGTCCACCACGATGGCATAGTACATACGATAAAGATTATCCTTCACTTTTCTTACGCAAGGAGCCCAATAGCCATATTTTGGGTTGGCGATAGGAGCCAAACCTTGCTCAGCACGAATCTCGTTCAACTTAGCCTTCACCCAAGCAGGAGCCACCTTCATCGTACCACCGAGATATTCCCAGTTTACGAGGTCTTTGCTTCGACGAGCATGGAAGTGTCCATGACCATCGTGGGCATTGCCATAGCTGGCATCAGTCTGATACATATAATAATAGCCGTCGGCTGCCTTCATCACCGATGGGTCGTGCACATTGGCAAGATTCCACTGGCTACGCTTACTCCAGTCGGCTATGGATACATAGTTATCAACATAGGTTGGGCACTTGTAGTTTGCTAAGTCGGCATCCGTTGGATCACTAGGTGTTGGAGTAGGCGTAGGAGTTGGTGTAGGCTTTGGATCGTCAATTGGGTCATCGCCTCCACTGCTACAGCCTACCGCCAAAGTACAAGCGAGCAATAGTACTAAAGTATGAAGTTTCTTCATTGTTTCCTTACGTTTAGTTAGTTTTTATATCCTTTATATTTTCTTTCTAATAAAGGCAGGTCTACGGAAGCCTGTTAGCATCAAGACCTACCTTTATTATTATAGTTTTGCCAAAGATTTCTCTTCGAGGATTATCTGCGGTGAGCACGAGTATAGTGCTTGCGAGCAGAAGATGTAGAATCGAACTTCAAGCAGCTGCTATCTACAGTAAAGTCAACATTGACATCATCAGCCTCTACAGGAATATCCAGATAATACTGTGTAGAAACCTGTCCTGTAGTACCAACCATCACTGCCAAAATATTAACCTTACCATTTTGATTGGCTACATAAACTTGTACTTTGGCACCATTCATACCAGCAAGCCAAGTTGCCCATTCACCCTGAGTTCCTGCATGAGAGATACTAGGAGCACCATCACCACCTACAGCGGCGCCCCATCCCCAGTTGTCAGAACGGAACACACCATACTCACTCAAATCAGCCTTGCGGAGGACTATTACATAATTGTTAAAATTAGCAGCTGCGCCATAATTAGTCAGAGAGAATGCACGAGCTTCACCAGAAGGGACATGAACATCTGCATCAAGGTGAGCACTCCAAAATGGACTAGTGCAATCCTCTGCACCCAAGACTGCAGGGCTAGGGGTTACGAATGTAGCAGCACTCTTCGTTACATTAACATCGAAAGTTGTCTTAACACCATTTTTTGCAGTTACCGTAATAGCTTGCTTACCAACCTTCATAGGTACGTTAGAAAAAGTTAACTTATCAAGAGCAATGTCACGAGTCTTGCCATCCAAATATGTAGCTTGTACTGCCAAGCCTTTTACATCTAAAGCCAAAGTTGCATTTTCTGGCAATGTTATACCAGAAGCTTCATAATATGTATAGTCAAGACGTTTAGGCGCACTTACTATATGGAGAGCTGTGATAGCTGGCACAACTTCGAATGTCTTCTGTGCAACGATAGGAGTAGAAGCATTCTCGCCCTTGAATGTCTTGTTATAGATGACGATGAGGTTCTTGGTGCCAGAAACATCCATATCGTTGATGGGAGAGAAATAAAGTTCCTTGGCAGGAATTACCTTGGTTATACCTTCCTCGAAGGTTACGGTAGCAGATACATTCTCCATTGCCTTCTCTAGGGGTGTATTCTCGTCTACTTCGGCAGGAACATTGTTCAACACCATAGAAACCGGAGCCTTATCCTGGGCAGATGTATAACCGCCGATAGGTTCTACGTTGCTCTGCATGAAATCGATGTAAGAGCCCTCAGGTACCAGGAAGCAACGGATGTTGGTATTGCTCTCGTCTGCATTCAGATTAGCAATCTTAGATGGCTGAATGTAGGTCTTGGTAACAGTACCATTGGTAATCTTCACCATGAAAGTATCTACACGGGAACGGTCAACCGTCAATGTTACCTTACCACCCAACTTATCTACACCCTTGTCTGTATCAGTTTCAAAGGTGAGATTACTCTGCACGCAGCTTCTGTCGATATGGTCACCCCACTCAGAGTTACCGCTTGGCTGGTTATCAAAACGGATAGCACCATACTCGGTATAACCTGTTCCGCCACGATCCACATCATTGGTGATGACGAGGGCAAAGTTCTTATAGGTGTTAGTCGCAGAAGGATTGATGTTCAGATTGAACACGGCATTCCACTTCTGGTTGTCTTGAACCACATAATACTTTGAGAATGAAGTCCAAAAGCCTGAAGAGAAATCAGTATTACCTACAGTATAGACATCCTCATTCATACCTACGAGCACTTCCTCTGTAGATTGGTTAGCTTTTTCGATTGAATCAATCTTTTCAGAGAGCCAATCAGGAGAGTTGACGCTAAACATGTCACTTCCCTCACATCCTGTAATCGCTGTCAATGTCATGGCTGCCACGCAGAAGACGGCTGCTAATTTATTTAGACGTTTCATATTATATCCTATTATAAATATATAAATTGTTATTTTGGTTTTCCTATGGGGCTATCCTTAAGACCCCCCATAGGAATAGATATTATTAGTTGCCCAAGTTAACTACAGGATGAACAGTCCAACCTCTTCCGAAGAAATCAGATGAGTTATCCGTATTCGTATTAGCTGAGTTACCTGTCAGGTTAGGGTTATCATTCAACAAGCCCTGATAGATAGGCAGGAACTCATGACCTGGTACGTATGTATCGTAAGAGCTCTTCACCTCTGAATCAACACCTACCAAAGAGTAGCTTACCGACTCCTTTGCCTTGTATGGAGAACGACGGAAGGTTCCGTGCTCCTTCAACTGAGCCAAACGACCCTGATCATAGAAGAATCCCCAACGAATCAAATCGAAACCACGACCATACTCGCAACCGAACTCCTTTGGACGCTCTACATTGGCAATCTGCTCGAAGAGCTTATCCTTGGTATCGAAGTCTGAGAGACTCAAATCCTTCAGGTTGGCACGCTCACGAACCTGGTTAATCCAGTCGATAGCCTGCTGTGTAGGACCGTTCACCTCGTTCTCGCACTCTGCAGCACGAAGCAAAACGTCAGAGTAACGCATCATACGGAGGTTGATACCGCAATGAAGACCGGTTGTCACCTTATCATAAAGGTTGGTACGGAAATTGGTCCACTTAGCGATAGGAAGACCACCATAGTTGTTGTTGGTTATGATGGTATCAGAAGCTGTCATCTCGCTCTTGTAAGCTACGTTACCATTCTCAAAACCAACCCAGTCTGTCTCGTATGTACCGATGGTCCAGTAGAGACGTGGATCCAACTTACCAGCTGTGGTACGCTCCTGCTTGAAGAGGTTGTACAACCATGGAGAAGCTGAGAGGTCTGCCCATCCACCGAATCTACCTGGAGCGAAGTTAGACTCTACGGCATGACCCTGTGTAGCATTAGGACTGGTATTACCAGGAGTCCACTCATCATCTACACCCTGTGAACCGTAGTCGAGATACTGGATTTCGAAGAGGCTCTCGGCATTGTTCTCATAAGCAGAACCCTCACGGAAGTTGTCGCCATAGTTGGCCATCAGCTTGTAAGAGCCATACTTCTTGTTCATGATGTCCTTGAGTACAACGAGTGCATCGCTATACTTATGGCGCTGCATCAGAGTGCGGGCATAGTAGCCGGCAGCAGCACCGCAGGTAGCACGACCCTTTGCCCACTCGCCACCCTCATCACGTGATGGGAGGAGAGTCATTGCCTCTGAGAAGTCCTTCTCTACCTGATCGAGCACATCGTCGTAGGTACTGTTCTTGCCATAGAGACCATCCAGAGAAGAATAGTTGGCATAATCAGTTATCAGCGCAGGATTCTGGTAATATCCTGCCAATGTATAGTATGAATAACCGCGGAGGAAGAGAGCCTGTCCCTTGATTCGCTTCATGCTTTCGCTGAGCGAAGCATCATCGCCTGTGGTACGTGAAAGAATGAAGTTACATACATTAATAGTATAGTAAGCCTCACGCCAAGGCCACATGGAGATTTCATCCGTCACAGGGTCGTTCATGTCATCGAATGGCATGTACCATACCTGTGATGAGTTCCATACCTCATCGCCACGTGTCACATCGAGGGTATAACCCACACGTGCCGAAGAACCTTCCATACGAATATGGTTGTATGCTGCAATAACGCACTCCTCCAGATCATCAGCATTGAAACCGAAGGTACCGGTGGTCTGCTGGTTAGGATTGGTAACATCCAACTTGTCCTCGCAAGATGTGGTAGCCATAGCACCGAGGCCAAGGAAGAGAGCTAATGATAATTTATATAGTTTCATATCAAATGTTCTTTTAAATAATAATGAATCTTATTCTTGTCTATTCTCATTATTAGAATGTGAAATGGAGACCGCACATAAACGTTCTGGCACTTGGGAAAGAGCAGAAGTTATAACCTGGGGTAAAGGTACCGCCAGCGTAGTCTACATTATATCCATGATAGCCTGTGAAGGTGTAGAGGTTCTGTGCTGATACATAGAGACGTACACCACTTACATATCCACCAAACCACTTGTCTGGGAAGTTGTAGCCCAACTCTACGTTGGCTATCTTCCAGTAAGCAGCATTCTGAATCTTGCGAGAGCTGAAGAGGTCGTTCCAGCCTAATGTTGCATTGTTGGCTGCATAGGTGCGTGGAACACTAGAGAGGTAGGTAGAACCATCCTCTGACCAGCGGTTGGCATCCAGCATTCCTACTTCCTTGTTGCCATAGCCGTAGCAAGAGTTCAAACTGTTATAGATATCATCTGATACATGATAATTCAAAACTCCGTAGGTTGAGATGTTGAGGTCGAAACCCTTATACTCCATGTGAGTGCTCAAACCGAAGTTCACCTTTGGAAGACCACTGCCCAATACGGTCTGGTCGTAAGCATCGATTACGCCATCTGGTTCTCCGTTAGGACCTGAGATATCCTTGTAGAGACAATCACCAACATTGGCTCCCTGCTGGGTTGCATGTCCATCAAGTTCATCCTGTGTACGGGCGATTCCCTCGTAAACCCAACCATAGAACTTACCAATCTCCTGACCTACGTAAGTAGCGTATGCACCCGTAATGTATGAATTCTTACCGATACCCAGAGAAGTTACTTTATTCTTCAAGGTACTTACGTTGGCGCTGATATCATACTTGAGGGCATGATCGCGGTTGCGGTAGGTAGCGCTGAACTCGAAGCCACTGTTCTCCATAGAGGCAGCGTTCATGGTTACAGAGGTGTTGGATACACCGGTCTGTGCTGGCACAGGAACTGAGTAAAGCAGGTCTTCTGACTTGTTCTTATACCACTCGGCAGTGAACTCCAAACGGTTGTTGAACATTGCCAGGTCGATACCCACGTTGGTGGTCTTCTTCTTCTCCCAGGCGATATCGCTGTTCACGAAGGTAGAAACGGCAGAACCGGTTACAAGACTGTTGCCGAAGCTGTAAGTCATGTTGTTACGGTTCATGCTAGCCATATACTGGTACTCACCAATGTTCTCGTTACCGAGCTCACCATAGCTGGCACGAATCTTGAACATGTTAACGATGTCGCGGCTGATAGGGAAGAACTTCTCCTTATCGAAGCGCCAACCTAAAGATACAGATGGGAAGGTTGCCCAACGGATGTTCTTGCTCAAACGGGAGCTACCGTCACGACGTACTACTGCAGAAAGCAGATACTTCTCATCATAGTTGTAGTTCAAACGACCTACGTATGATGCCAGACTATGCTTATACTCGTATGACTCAGAGTAAGTATTCTTGGCATTCTGAAGCTGGAGGAAGTATGGCTCAGTGAAGTTGATACCCCAACCAGTCAGGAGGTTGGTATTTTCCTCCTCGTATGTCATACCGGCGAGCAGGTTGATGTTGTGCTTGCCAATCTTGCCATCGTATGTGATGGTATTCTCAACCAAGGCGTCGCTGTAGTTGCGTGAGCCCTTGGTAAGGCGCTCATTCTCCTTGGCAAGATATACACGGTTGCTCTGAATCCAGGAAGGAATCCAGGTCTTATCCTTTGCCTCTGTCTTGCTGTAAGAGAGGTTTACATTATAGTGAAGACCATGGTTCTTGCTCTTGATACCTACCATGCCCAACAAATCTACGTCGGCAGAAGCGGTACCTACGAAGCGGTCAACCAAGGTGTTGCGCTGCAGGAGGTTATTAACCAGCAATGGGTTAGAAGCTGAAATATCACCATGTACGCCATCATAGTAAACACCATAACCGTAAGCATCGTAGCGATAACCGTTTGCAGCACCTACCTTGTCATCGAGAACCCATGTTGACTTATCGTAAGCCTTGATGGTTGGCTGCATCAGAAGTGTACCACGGAGCACGTTGGTTACATCACCATACAGACCCTGGACATACTCTGAGGCATTGGAAAGACCCATGTTGTCCTGGTTAGAGTGAGAGTAAACCATGCTGGTACGGAACTTCACGAACTTGGTGTCCATGGTATTGTTCACACGGGCTGTGTAACGCTCGTAGTTAGGACCTGCACCTTCCAAGGTACCCTTCTGGTTATAGTAGTCGAGAGATACATTATAAGTACTGTGAGAGCTACCACCGCTGAGGGCTACGTTGTGGTTCTGTCGGATACCGGTCTTGAATACCTCGTCAAACCAATCTGTGTTGGTTTCGTCCTGGAAATGATACATTCCATCCTCGCCCATCTTGTAACCGCCAGGCAGAGGAGTGTTGGAATTCTTGCAAGCCTGACCCAGATAGTTGCTATACTGGTCAGCGTTCATTACATCATATACATCGCCAGGAATCTGGTCAACACCAAAGTAACCGGAGTAGTTCACCTTCAGAGGCTGGTCTTTCTTACCATTCTTGGTAGTGATAATAACGACACCATTCGCAGCACGGGAACCATAGATGGCACCCGCAGAAGCATCCTTCAGAATCTGGATGGTCTCGATATCATTAGGAGAGAAGTCACGGATAGTGGTACCCATTGGCACACCATCGATGACATAAAGAGGAGCTGTGCTACCGAAAGAACCGATACCACGAATTCTCACACTAGGATCTGCACCAGGCTGACCGTCTGATGTAATCTGCACACCGGCAACCTTACCTTCAAGCATAGTAGAGATGTTAGAGTTTGATACCTTCTTCATCTCCTCAGCATTTACGATAGATACAGAACCGGTAAGGTCTGCCTTTTTCTGTGTACCATAACCCACTACTACAACCTGGTCAAGCACCTGATTGTCGGCAGAGAGTTGGATAGAATCGATAATGGCACGACCGCGCACTGCAATCTCACGCTCCTTGTAGCCAAGATAGCTCACGAAAAGAGTCGCATTAGCCTTTACTCGAATTTCGAAATTACCATCTAAGTCGGTAACTGCACCAGTCTTGGCATCTTTAGTCTTAACTGTTGCACCAATCAGAGGTTCACCCTGATCATCTACAACATGTCCCTTGACCGTGATCACCTGATCTTGTGCAACTGCAGCCATTGCGGGCATTGGGGTGACAAAAGAAGCACCACCAACAGCACCTAGGCATAGCATCATAGAGAATAATTGTTTCCTCATTGCTTATCAATTTTTAGGTTTATACTTTGTTTATTCAATTTTTACAGTTTGTTATTGCTTCGTCCGTTCTCTTTTTAGGTTGCGGATGAAATGATTAATGCTGGCCAAACTATACATCAACCATCATTTTTCAGTGGCAAAAGTACAATTAACCGGATTATATTGGGTGGACAATTGGGTTTTATAGGTGGACAAAACGCATAAACAGTGGATTTTTAAGGATATTACGTGCTTATCCACCAGTTGTGTACCCACACATACAAAACAAGGGGTTACTTGACTTATATCAAGTAGCCCCTCAGTTTTATTTTATTTACTTAACAAATTATCACATCCAGGAACATTATTTCTCCGAAGAATCCAAAGAGAACTATGCCATATCTGAACCCTGAGAATCCAACTGATCCTTATATGCAGTCGGCGAGATGCCAAACTGCTTGGTGAAGCAACGGGTGAAATACTTCGGATCGTTGAAGCCTACACGGTAGGCTATCTCCGTAATATTTCGGTTGGAAGTTTTATCAGCCATCATCTTGCGCGAGATGTCGAGACGGTAGTTGCGGATAAACTGGGCTGTTGGTAAGCCTGTCTCCTTGGAGAGATTCTTGCTCAGTACACTGCGGGATATACCTAAGGCATCTGCCAGTTCCTGTACACCAAACTCCGAATTATCGTAATTCTTCTCCATCACATCCATCACTTCTTCCATGAATGGACGCATAGTCTCCTCTACCATCTTCCTGTCAGCCTCAATGCTCTTTTTCTGACTGTCCTGATAACGCTTCTGGTTCTGCAGAATCATCTGGATGCGACTCTGCAGCTTTTCTGGTTCATCACTTTCCTTCATCGCTGCCTCGATAGGACGGTACAGAGCCTCAACTTCCTCTTCGCGCATCTTGTTGAGACGGCGCACATAAGCATATTGGAGCAAGGCAATGATACCTATTATAATAAGAGCAACAAACCACCAGCTCTTCCAGAAATAAGGAGTAATCTGAACTTCTACAGAGATCACCTGCTCCTTGTCGGAATTGATAGATGGGATATATTTCACCTCAAACTTATAGTCTCCAGCTGGCAGAGTGGAATAACGCACACTATGCTGACCAGCCTTGAGTTGAACCCATTCATTCTCGTATCCCTTCATGCGATAAAGGTACACGCCCTGTGTCTCGCATCCATAATTGAGCGCTGAGAAAAAGAGGGTGAACGACTTATCACTCTCATGGATACGCAACTTTCTGGCAATAGAAATGTCTTCTTCCAGATAATCGCTGCCGGCAAAGACAGGCTGGTTATCTACCAGAAGTTCGGTAAAGCACAACTTACCCGTCTGATGCACAGAACGGTTTATGCCCTTTACAGCCATCATACCCGCATCGGTGCCCAAGAATATTTCGCCCTTGGCATTGCGGATGGCTCCATTGAAATAGAACTGCGAACTGATCAGACCGTCTTCACGGGAGAAACTACAGAATGCCTCGGTCTTCGGATTGAAGATAGAGAGTCCATTATCGGTAGCTATCCACAACATCCCCTGGTTATCCTCTACAATACCCTTCACGATATTGTTGGCAAGTCCGTTATTGGTGGTATACGACTTCACTTGAGTCTTTCCGTTTTTATCGCTGGTATAGCAATACAGACCGTAGCCGTTACTGCCCATCCATATCTTTCCATCCTTAGCCTGGCAGAAAGACAATATCTTATCGAAGACTCCACTCTTCGGATTGTCGAGTTTATACTGATGATACGTCACAGCGAAATCGCCCTTGCCATGAGGACGCGACTTGAGGTCGACCTCTACCATTCCCCGCACACAACCCATCAGGAGTTTGCCCTTTCGGGTTATCAGAGAACCAATGCAGCCGCGCACATTCAGGCATCCCCTGAAAGGTTCAATGAGTTGGCGGCGCTTCATATCATAGAAGAAGAGACCGTCATTGGTTCCGAGCCACATACCATCATTGATAGGATCGTAAGCCAAGGCACCGGCAAAGTTGAGTAAATGCTGATGCTTAGCATCTATCACCAGAGGAATAATCTTGCCCGGCTGACTGAGATTCATCACAGCAAAGCCCCTTCCCCAGGTACCAATCCAGAGCTGATTGCGGTTATCAGCTGCAAGAACCGAGACGGTATTATGCGGCAAACCGGAATTTGCCACCGTATAATGAACAAAGTTCATGCTGCCTGGAGTCAAGGCATTGAGACCTCCCTCTACTGTTCCTACCCACAGGGTTCCGCCGGCTGCCGCATACATAGCATTGACAGCATTAGGAGAGATACTGCCCGGGGTGGCGGGGTCGTGACGGTAGAATTCCAAATTCAGCTGACGTGGAGCCAGCTTGATAACACCACCTGTCTCAGAACCTACCCATATCTGTCCGTTCTTTGAGAAAAGACTGTTGATAAAGTTGCTGCTCAGCGGATTCACAGCCGTAGCAGTGTTCCAATGTTCTATCTCTCCGGTCTTATCATTGAAGATATCTACGCCACAGAGCGTTCCTACCAGAAGTTTGTCATCTGGAGAAACAGCAAGGCTCGTCACTACTTCGTGCTGGAGCGAATGGTCGGTAGCAGAGCAATGGAATTCCTGCTTGCCGCTATTAAGCAATCCGCGATTCGTACCCATCCATATCTTGCCATGATAATAAATAAGCGCCCCCCCATACCGACCTTCGAGCGGAGGGAACAGGGATGAGATGTTCTTTGACACGAGCTGATTGTTCTTCACAGAAAACTCGCTCACCACTCCATTGTTGCATAATACAACCGTTCCTCTGCGATAGACATCACAGATTCCGAGGTCGGGAGCATTATAAGGATAGGATGTGGACAAGACGCTGCTCACCTCGCCCTTTTCGTTAAAGCCGAAACGGGTAAGCTGGTTGAAAGAAAGCATCCATATATTGCCCTTTGCATCACAATATATTCGGGTGCAAAGGTTCTTGAATACTTTGTTGAGTTGTGCCTCTACCTGGCTGTTCTCACAAGGTGGAACAACAGGCTGCATGGTATTGAGGTCGAGCACCTGCGGACCTTCTTCGAAAGCCACCCAAAGGCGCTTGAACGGATCTTCGCAGACATTACGGCAGCTGTTGCTTCGCAGACTGATTCCTACAGACCCCAAACCGAAGTTCATGAAATTGAAACCATCGTAGCGTACCAGTCCACCACCATGCGTACTGATCCATACGAAGCCGTAGGAATCCTGAAAGATATCATCAGCAAAATTATTCGGCATACCTGCAGCCATATTGAGATAGCTTACATTATAGCGACTAGGCAGCCCACCTTGCGCCCAACTGCTCAAGGTAACGATCAATGCTGCTATAAAGGTTAGAATGTATCTTCTAATCATTATTTTCCTTTCTTCCTGTCTTCTATTTTTGCATAGATGACCATACCAACTCCTAACAAAGCAAGAGCGATATACATACTAAAAAGATTCCAATTCATAGCTATTGTTTTTTTTGTTCTTTGTGATCCTCTATCTTCACATAAACCAATGAGCCTATAGCTATAACTGAAAGGAACAAGTACATTCCTAATAATCCGTAATCCATATTATTTACCTTTCTTATTTTTTATTTTCACTTCGTCTGATAAGATATAACCCTGTCCCAAACGTAAGAGCTGCAAAAAAGACTGCTCCTATTAAAGTCCAAATCGAACCATCATCATTACCAAACATTCTCACTAAAACATAAGCTGTAACAATATATTTTGCTATATCTAACAGCCATTTGCCTAATTCTTCTATCATTCTAAAGCTATTTCGTTAACTCTGCTGCAAATTTACAAAGAATAATTGAAACGAAAGAATATTTTTATGAAAAAAAGCAGGCTAACACTGATAACTGCGTTAGCCTGCTGAGATATGAAAGTATCAAGTGACTGATACTAAGTCTTTAGAACTCAAGAATCATGCTCTGGCGAGGACGGAGTTTTACGTTCTTGTTGATAAGAACGGTGCGACCGTTTGTAATATCCGTGGCCTTGTCATGAGAACCGATAATCTCTGCATAACGGGAAACATTCAGCTCGTTTGCCTCGTTCTTGCCGTTGATAACCGTCATCACATTCTTACCCTTATACTGGCGGGCAATTACGTAAACACCCTTCTGAGGACAGAACTGGGTCTGCTTGCCCTTGGTAATCACTTCATTGCCCTGACGCCAGTGCAACAGGTTGCTGAGCCAGTTGAACATCTGGTTTTCTGCCTGTGTTCTACCCTCAGCTGTAAAGGCATTGTGCTTATCACCAGCCCAACCGCCAGGGAAGTCCTTGCGTACATTGCCATCGGTCACGCTCTTGGTACCATTCATCAGCACCTCTGTACCATAATAGAGCTGAGGAGTGCGATTGATGGTAAGAAGCAATGACAGCGCCTGCTTCAAAGCCAGAGTATCCTTGCCTTCACCCAGGAAGCGGTCGGTATCATGATTCTCGATGAATGCCATTACGCTCTTTGGATTCGGATAGAGATAGTCGTAGCAGAACACGTTGTAGAGACGGTTCATGCCGTTCCACCAGTCATCGGTCTCTTCTTTCTTTGCACTATTGATGCGGTCGAAGAAGGCGAAATCCATAACGGTTGGCAGATAGCTGTTCTTCTCAGAAAGTTTGCTGTCCTTCTGCCAGGCTGCAGTATAGGCAGGTTCGGTTACCCAAGTCTCGCCTACGGTATTGAAGTGAGGATACTCCTCGCCTAGCACCTTCATCCAGCGTGCCATCGCATCGCGGTCGGCATAAGGATAGGTATCCATACGGATGCCGTCGATACCTGCACTCTCTATCCACCACTCGCTGTTCTGAATCAGATACTTGATAACGTGTGGGTTACGCTGGTTGAGGTCAGGCATAGTTGGAACAAACCAGCCATCTACGGTTTCTGTGAGATCAACCTTGCTGGCATATGGATCAAGTACCGGAGTCAGCTTATAACTGGTCTGCAGATACTTATCGTTCACCTTAGCAGCGCCATCCACCGTACCGATGTTCTTCTGATGCTCGGCAGTCTGATTTTCAGGAGCCAGCCATTCTGGTTTATTAAACCAGTCCTTTGAAGGCATATCGGCAACCCAAGGATGCTCGAAGCCGCAATGGTTGAAAATCATATCCATCACAATCTTCAAACCTTTCTTGTGAGCCTCATCTATCAGCTGCTTATAATCGGCATTGGTTCCGAAACGTGGGTCTACACGATAATAATTGGTGGTAGCATAACCATGATAACTGCTGTTCTTGCCGTTACTTGGACTGTCGTTCTCCAAAACCGGGGTAAACCACAGAGCGGTTACACCCAACTGGTTAAAATAATCCAAGTGCTGGCGGATTCCCTCCAGGTCGCCACCATGTCGCAGACTAGGCTCTGCACGGTTGCAGGTCTTATCACGCATCGTCTTAAAGGCATCATTCTTCAGATTGCCGTTGGCAAAACGGTCTGGCATCAGCATATAGAGCACATCCTCGTTAGAGAAACCGATGCGCTTATCGCCCGCCATCTCACGGTTCTTCAACACATACTTTACCTTCTTCGACTGTTTGCCCTGCTTGAAGTTGAGGGTCATCTCACCAGCCTTTGCTCCATCGAGGTTAAGATAAACCAGGAGATAATTAGGAGAATCAAGGCGGGCGATGCTGTCTACCTTCACACCCGGATAGTTTACCGTTACATCGGCATTCTTGATATCCTTGCCATACACCATCAGCTGGAGCGAAGCATCCTTCATGCCCACATACCAGTCAGTAGGTTCAATGCGGCTTACGTTAACTGCCGCGTTCATACTTATTGCGCTACCCATAAGCACTAATGAAGCTATTATCTTTTTCATATTACACCTTATTATAAATATATAAACTATTTCTGATAAAGAATCAAGGCTGACTGAGGGGCAATCTCAGCTTCCTTTTCCGAAACAAAGCCTAAGCCTTCCTCATTGATCACACCATTGCAGCAAGCCACAATATAGCTACCCTCAGGAATCTGCATCTTCTTTGCCTCCTTATTGAAATTATAGATCACGATGATGTTCTTCCAGGCATCAATGCCCTCCAGATTCTTAAGCTGGAAACCTACGAGGCAAGTCTGCTTGTTGCCATTGGCATCCTGACAAGGCAGGAACTCCAGATGCTGACGTACCTTATCGCCTGTTGAAAGACGGAAGGCTGGATGATTCTTGCGGAGCTGGATCAGACTTTTGTAATAAGCAAACGCCTGCGGATACTTCTGCAGATTGGTCCAGGTAAACTGGTTGATGCTGTCAGGAGAATTATAGCTGTTGTGTACTCCCTTCTTGTCGCGGAGCATCTCTTCGCCGGCAAGGATGAAAGGAACACCCTGGGAAGTGAAGACGCAGGTCTGCGCAAGCTTATCGATGCGGAGCAACTCGGCAGTACGTATTGCTTCTGGGATATTCTTGTCGGTAAGAGATGAGATACTTGCCTTCAGACGGTCTACCAGACACATATCGTCATGGCAGCTTACATAACTGATCTGCTCGGTAGGATTGTTGGTCCAAGGCTTCTTGTCATAGTTCACCTTTGTCATATCCACCTGCGGATGAGCAATGCCACCCACAATACCGAACTTCAGACTCTCCTCCTGACCTGTAAGACCAGCCAGGAGCGCTCCCTGATGGTCATCAGAGAAAGGACCACGGAGCGCATCGCGCATATCATCGCTGAAAGCACCGATGCCCTTGAGCTGCTGGGTATTCGCCTTCACCGCCAGTTTCTCGGTAGGATAAGCACAGCTGCCTGCACTCCATCCCTCACCATAAATATAGATGCTGGGATCGATGCGGTTTACCATCTCACGGATAGCCTGCATGGTTTCGATGTCATGAACACCCATCAGGTCGAAACGGAAACCGTCGATATGATATTCGTCTATCCAGTATTTCACGCTCTCCAGCATAAACTGGCGCATGAGAGGCTTCTCTGAAGCAGTCTCGTTGCCACAGCCTGAACCGTCAGAATACTTACCATCCTTGGTCTTGCGATAATAATAATCAGGATAGGTACGCTGGAAATTGCTGCCATTGATATCGAAAGTATGGTTATATACGGCATCGAAAATCACTCGAATGCCTGCCTTATGCAGCGCCATCACCATCTCCTTGAACTCCTTGATGCGGGTTACTGGAGAATAAGGGTCGGTAGCGTAACTGCCTTCCGGCACATTATAGTTCTTCGGATCATAACCCCAGTTGAACTGTGGTTTGTCGAGTCGGGTCTCATCTATAGAAGCGAAATCGAATACAGGCTGGAAGTGGATGGCGTTGATGCCCAGATTCTTGAGATATTCGATGGCCTTTGGCTCGGTGAGGGCGAGATACTTGCCCTTATATTTCAAGCCGGATGTAGGAGAAATGGAGAAATCACGCACGTGAAGCTCGTAGACAACGAGATCGGCTGGCGATTTCAGGGCAGGACGCACGTCCTTATCCCATCCAGATGGATCGGTATCATACAAATCTACGATGGCGCCACGGTTTCCGTTCACACCTACTGCTTTGGCAAATGTACCTGGTGTTTCACCCTTGCCAATATCAAAGGTATAGAACTTTCCCTTGAGGTCGCCCTTGACAGTAGCCTCCCATCGTTCATCGCCCAACTTCTTCATTTTCAGCGTTTTATAAGCCTTTCCTCCCTGACCTTGCTTATAAAGACGGAGGGTTACAGAAGACTTTTGGGCTGTTGGAGCATTCAGGATAAACATGGTTTTCTCCTTGGAATACATCATCTCATTGAATGTCTGCTGCGCATTCAATGAAGTTGGTAAAACGGTTGCTGTCAATGCTGCAATTATTAGTTTTTGGATATTCATATTGTTAAGTTATTGTTATACAGGACATTAAAGCGAACTGAGCGAAGAAAACCGTGACAGATTATCTACGCTCATTTTTGGCGTATTTCCGACCAACCGGACAGTTGGACGGAAATACGGAAATTATAGGCTTATTTAGCGAGCAATGAGATGGCGAAACCACCACCACGTGCTTCATTAATCTTCAAAACATCACCCTTCTTCACAGTCTTGTGGATGATCTGATAAGATTTAGGGTTCTTCTCGTAGTCGGCATTCTTGCCGTCCTGATAAATAGCGCAAGCATACTTCTTGCCCTTATCCAGGAAGTCGAGTTTTACTACGGCTGTGCGGGCTGCATCAGTCTTACCGCCTACAAACCAGTTGTCGGTACCCTTAGCCTTGCGGGCTACGGTGATATACTTGGCTGGCTCTGCTTCCAGATACTTGGAGTCATCCCAGTCGCAAGCTACGTCGCGGATAAACTGGAAGGCATCGTCATACTTCTCATAATGCTCTGGAAGATCGGCAGCCATCTGCAGCGGACTGTACATTACGAGATAGAGCGAAAGCTGACCACAGAGAGTGGTATGAACATAACTCTTATTGTTGCTCCACTCAGAAAGCTTGGTCTCAAAGATACCAGGAGTATAATCCATCGGACCACCCTGCAGACGGGTGAATGGCAACATTACGGTATGATAAGACTTGTTACCGCCAAATGCCTCATATTCTGTACCACGTGCACTCTCGTTGCCAACCAGGTTAGGCCAGGTGCGGCAGATACCTGTAGGACGGGTTGCCTCGTGGGCATTCACCATGATATGATGCTTGGCAGCGGTCTCGATGACACGCTGGTAGTGATTGTTCATCAACTGGCTGTAGTGATACTCACCTCTTGGGATGATATCACCTACATAACCGGTCTTCACGGCATCATAACCATATTTGTTCATCAGGTTGAAGGCATCTTCCATGTGGCGCTCGTAGTTGAGAGCTGCAGAAGATGTCTCGTGGTGCATCATCAGTTTCACGCCCTTAGAGTGAGCATATTCGTTGAGCATCTTGATATCGAAGTCAGGATATGGAGTCACGAAGTCGAAGACATCGAGCTTTTGGTGACCGAACCAGTCTTCCCAACCTTCATTCCAGCCTTCTACCAATACTTCCTGCAAACCGTTCTTGGCAGCAAAGTCGATGTAGCGCTTCACTTCCTCGTTGGTTGCACCATGAGTACCGTTAGGCTTGCACTTGCTGTAATCAGTAACGCCGAGACGCACAGATGGCAGATCGTTGGTATAGCTCCAGGTCTTGGTACCCACAATCATGTTCCACCATACACCGCAGTACTTGGTAGGATGAATCCAGGATGTATCCTTAATCTTGCAAGGCTCATTAAGGTTCAATGTCAACTTGCATGAAAGCATATCACGTGCATTATCACTTACCATCACGGTACGCCAAGGGGTATTGAATGGAGTCTGGATAAATCCCTTTCTGCCCACGGCATCAGGAGTAAGCCAAGACTCGAAAGTCAATGTTTTCTCGTCCAGATTGAGGTGCATGGTAGGATAATCCAGGCAGGCTGCCTCATGGATGTTGATGTAGAGTCCGTCCTTGGTCTTCATCTGGAGAGAGGTCTGAACACCGGTATCAGAGAAGACGGTGGTAGACGAATTACTCTTGTAAGCTTCACGGTTTTTCGCAATAATTGGGCGAATGCCTGTCAATGGAGTAATGTTGTAATCATACTCCTGTGTATCATAATCACCAGGAATCCAGTAAGCGGTATGATCGCCTGCCATGGCAAACTGGGTATGCTCCTCCTGGATGACAAAATAATTCAGACTCTCCTGCTGTGGGAACTCATAGCGCAAGCCCATACCATAATCATATACACGGAAACGGATGGTAATGTTGCGCTTAGAAGCAGCCTGGTTCAGGTTTACCTCCATCTCGTTGTAATGGTTGCGGATGGTAGCGGTCTCGCCCCATACCGGCTTCCAGGTTTCATCGAAAGTCGATGTCTTGCTGCCGGTTTCAGTAAAACCATCCATCAGGCTGGTTTCCTCCATACCCTTAGAGGCATGTTTATCCTTAGCCAACTCCAATCCTAAGTGGGATGGCTTACATACAGTCTTTCCCTTATAGCTCATCTCATAGGTAGGCTGTCCCTTTTCGGTCAAAGAGAAAGTTACCGAGACATTGCCGTCAGGTGACTTTACGGTCTGGGCCGCTGCCAACATAGGAAGCAAGAGACCCATCACTAATACATTCAGTTTCTTCATACTATGCTATTGTTGTTATTATCGTCTATTTGTTAGTTTATACGCTAGTGAAGATTGCTTTACTTTGCGAATGCAACTTATTCGTTTGCAAAGATACAAAAAACAAAAATACCCTCCACGTTTTGGGAGGGTATTTTTCTGCAAATGAGTGTGCAAACGTTTGCACTATATATAATCATGTTAGTTAGACTCTTTCAGACTGCGAAATCATCTCTGTGATATTCTGCACGAAACGCTTGTCTGCAGCCAGATCCTCTATGTTGAGGTGCATGCGATAACGCCAGTAATGCTTAGGGTTAGCCGGGATATTGATACGCTCGGCATCAGCATCAGGCAGACGGAGAGCCTCATCGGTAGCCAACCAGTCCTGGATACTCAATATGCAGAGCATGGATGGAGAGGTGAGATGGCGGCTGATGATGTCACTAGCCAACCAGCCTGGGAGTGGATGAGGTGCTGGTCCCTGACGGTAGAGCATCGTATTGTAATACTCCTGGGTACGCTGGACATTCTCATCCCACCACATACGCAGAGTAGGCATATCGTGGCTCGAGATGGTACATACCGAGCGGTATGGGTTACGGCTCAGATGTCCGAACTTAACCGATGGATCCTTTGGCATGCTCTGGAGTTCCAGACTCAATATCTTCAACTCGTCCATTACCCAAGGCACACAGTCTGGCACCATACCGAGGTCTTCGGCACAAACCAGCATGCGGGTAGCCTGAACCAGTTTAGGCAACTTTTTCATCGCCTCCTGATACCAGAACTGGTTGTTACGGCGATAGAAATAGTCGTTGTAAAGGCGGTTGAACGCAGCCTTGTCATTATCATAGAGCGACTCGTAGATAAAGTCAAGCTGGGCTGAGATACGTGGATGGAAGACGCCAGGGTTGGTATGATCACGTACGAAGAGTACATCGCTGATCAGGGCATACAAGCCATCACGCAGCCAGAGTTCCTTCTCATCTGTTACATCAGCAAAGAGAGCCTCAACCTTACGCTGGGTATCTACCTCAGGCTTCATCTGATAACGCTCGTCATCCAGACGGTCGAGATATTTCTCCTTTACCTCGCCGGCACGCTCATGGAACACACGATCCAATACCCAATCGGTAATGAACGGACGGGTAAAACGGTCTTCCTGGAAGTGTAAACCATAGCTTTCTATCTCTTCACGGCTCATGGCAAGCGCCGGTGCAAACTGTCCGAGCAATCCATGTACGCTATGTACCGGAATCTCCCAGATACGGAAGAAGCCCAATACGTGGTCGATGCGGTAAGCATCAAAATATCTTGCCATGTTCTTGAAACGGCGGTTCCACCACTGGCAGCCATCCTTCAGCATCTCAAACCAGTTATAGGTAGGGAATCCCCAGTTCTGACCATTGGCAGAGAAGTCATCAGGTGGAGCACCCGCCTGACCATTGAGGTTGAAGTATTTAGGTTCCATCCATACATCGCAACCATTGCGGTTTACGCCGATTGGAATATCACCCTTCAAAATAACGCCCTTAGCCTTGGCATGCTCGTGAGCCTCCTGCATCTGGCGGTCCAGTACGAACTGTACGAAATAGAAGAACGCCACGTTCTTGTAAGCTGCAGTCTTAGGGTCGGTAAGTGCCTTGCGCTCAGCCTCATCCCATACCTGATGATCTGGCCACTGGTTGAAATCAGCCGTACCATTCTTATCACGCAGGTATGAATACTGTGCGTAAGGAACTAGCCACAGTTCAGTATCCTGGAAGAAAGCCTTATATTCGGCTGTCTTCATCATCTTTTCACCTTCCTGATTGAAGATTTGGCGCAAGTAATTTATCTTGAAATCATTTACTTTCTCGTAATCTATCTTATCCAGTGCGTTCAACTCAGCACGTGTCTTCTCAGCCTCAGCACGAGCCTTTGCATCCTTCAACTCAGGAAGAGCATGAAGGTCGACATACTGCGGATGAATAGCGAAGACGCTGATGCAGCTGTATGGATAACTGTCGGTCCATGTATGGGTGATGGTGGTATCATTGATAGGAAGGAGCTGGAGCACCTTCTGACCGGTAGAAGCCACAAAATCAATCATGGTCTTCAGATCACCGAAATCACCGATACCGGCACTCTTACGGGTACGCAATGAGAATACAGGCACCTGCGTTCCGGCAAGTTTGCGGTTATACAGAGCGAAGGAAGCCTGGTCGAGTTCATAAGATACCAACTCACCTGCCTTCATCTCCGGCAAATCCACGGTTCTGTTCATGCTGTTTTCCCAGAGAAGCTCGTTCTTTGCATTTCTGAAAGCCACGAACTTAAACTCCAGATGACTGCCCTCAAGATGAGTCGCATCAATATCAGCCACCCATTCATTATAGGTATGCTGAGTCATCGGAAGAATCTTCTGCACATCCCAGGCACCCAAAGCTTTATCTGCACCCAATACACCCAGACGCTCACCATCGCGAAGCTGAGGAGCACGGACTATCAGACGCACAATCTTGCTGCCCGATTCCGGCTTCATCTTCTGTGGAGCCTGATGATTGATGCAATCGGTAAAGGCACTGCTGTAGAGGAAAGCATCCTCAGGCATAGTCTTCCAATGATCGTAAAGGGTATAAACCGCAGCCTTCTTGGCATTTACTTCGAGCTGATGCTTAATCATAAGCCATTCGGTCTTGACTGCTCTACCTTCACGTTCTACACTATAATAATAGGTATACGATTTTTCTGGTGCTTCAACACACCAGTCGCATGCCCATCTTTCACCATCTGTTGTCTCGAGAGGAAGTTTCAGTTCACCTTCCTCCGTCTGAATGTTTACGACGATCTGTTCGCCGAACATTGCTTTATACTCAATATTAAACTGTACTGTCATAAGACTCTTAAAGGCTCTAGAAAATGTTATAATTTATATTTGCTGCTACAAAGGTAAGAAAAACGTATGATAAACGTATCAGAAATTTGCATTTTTTCTCACACAAACCTTGCAAACGTTTGCACATTCCCCACTCCGCAGAAGCAATCAATTAATCGTTCACTCTGTTACTTACACCTATTTCTTATCCTTGATGATGCTCACAGACAGCGCACCCGCAATCAGCAGGATACCTGCCACAATCATCATATCGCTCTGATGAGAACCCACCAGACTCAGGACTGTTCCACCGCAGATGGCAGCCACAATCTGAGGGATACAGATGGTTCCGTTAAACAGACCGAGATAAGCACCCATGTGACCATATCCCTGCAAAGCATTGGTAACAAAGGTGAAAGGCATCGCCAGCATGGCTGCCCAACCGGCACCAATCATCAGGAATGGGATAAACTGCAAGTACTGGTCATGCAGGAATGGAATGAGAGCAAAGCCCACGCCACCAATAATCAAGCTGACAGCGTATGCCACCTTCGTATTCTTAAACTGAGGGAGAACGACAGCCCAGATAACACTACCTACAGCCTGAACTGCAAAGAGAATGCCCACCCAGTTGCCTGCCTCCTGGAATGCTTCAGAAGCAGGGTCGGTCGTATTCCATACGGTTTCAGCGATGGCTCCCGTAGAATAATTCCAGAGATAAAGGAAACCAGCCCAGCAGAAGAACTGAACCAGCCCCACCTTCCAGAAGGTAGATGGCGCCTTGCGCAGCAAAGTAATCCAACCAGCCTTGTCTTCAGAAGCCTCAGCATTAGAATTCTTCACTCCTCCCTCTTCACTCTTCGCTTCATTATAGTCCGCATACTGCTGTGGATTCCACTCCTTCACCTTCATCGTGGTGTAGATAACACAGAGAATCAGGATAGCCGCACCGATATAGAACGACCAGATGACAGAATCAGGAACCACACCCTTCTCAGCATAATTCTTGATACCGAGGAAGGTAAAGAGGAACGGGAAGATATATCCGGCCACAGAACCGGCATTGCAGAGGAAACTCTGGATAGAGTAAGCCTTTGCCTTCTGTTTTTCATTTACCATATCGCCTACCAGCATCTTGAACGGCTGCATCGCCATATTGATGCTCGTATCGAGGAACATCAGCGCAATCAGACCGAAGAGCATCGCACCGCTTACAGTCAGTCCGAGCGAACCGGCGTTCGGGAGCAGGCACATTACCAGGACGGCAATTGTAGCACCCACAAAGAGATAAGGGATGCGGCGACCGAAGCGGCACCACGTCTTATCACTCAGCGTGCCCACGATAGGCTGTACCAGGATTCCCATCAGAGGAGGGAGAATCCAGAAATAACTCAAGTTGTGTGGGTCAGCACCCAACGTTGCAAAGATTCGGGAGATGTTGGCGCTCTGTAGGGCGTAGGCAATCTGTACTCCGAAAAATCCGAAGCTCAAGTTCCAGAGCTTCCAGAAACTTAAATCAGGTTTTTGTTTCATATTGTTATGTTTTTATATTATTATCGGGTTGTTCCTCTCACCACGAGTCGTGTTCTCACCACTCGCTTCTCCACCTCATCTCTAGGGATGGAGCCTTCCACCTGGCCAATCAGGATATTGGCAGCTTCCTCGCCTACGGCAACACCTCGCTGCTCAACCGTAGTAAGCATCGGGTCGCACGCCTTGGCACGGTCACCATTGGTGAATCCGCAGATACTGATTTCTTCAGGCACCTTGAGCCCCATCCGCTTGGCGGTATAGAGAATGCCGATTGCCGTATCATCATTGATGGCGAAGAACGCATCCGGACGATCTTCCCCTTTCAGAATATCCGGCGTTATTGCTTCGGCACTGGCACGGTCATCGCAGATCTTCACCCAGTCAGGGTTCTCCGTCAAACCATGCTTTACCAGCGCATCATGATAACCGTTATATCGGTTTTTGGAGATTTCCAGATTCATCGGCGAGCCGTAGAAGGCAATCTTCTTGCAGCCCGTATCAATCATGTGGGTAACGGCAGTAAATGCACCCATATAGTCATCTACCACCACTCGCGAGCAGTTCACGCCCGTACATATTCTATCATAGAAGATGAGCGGCACCCCATTCTGCAGCAGTTTTTCGAAATGGTCATACTGCTTGGTATCCTTCGCCTGTGAAACGATGATGCCACAAACCTTGTTCTGATAGAAGTCTTCACAGATGGCCACCTCCTTATCGTAACGCTCGTTACTCTGCGCCACCATCACACGGTAACCTCTGGCTCTAGCCTCTTCCTCTATACCCGAAAGCACCGACATGAAGTAATAGTGTACCACCTGAGGTACAATAACTCCAATCACCTTCATCGGCTTCACCTTATTATGTCTTAAAGCTTCACCCAGGAAATTAGGAAAGAAGTTATGTTCACGCGCGTATTTCTGAATACGCTCCTTTTGGGCAGTACTGATACGAGAACTGTCCTTCAATGCTCGGCTCACCGTGGCAACACTTACGCCCAGGTCGCGAGCTATATCTTTCATTGTTATTGTTTCTTTATCGCCCATTGCTATTAGTTGTGCTGCAAAATTACGAAATATCCTTAATATCAGTTCAAAGTTCTTGACTTAAATCAAGTAATTTCTGTGCAAACGTTTGCACAAAATAAATAACGGAATTAACATAAAAATAGTACAACATAAGAGAAAAGAACTTAATTTTGCACACAGAAACGACAAGTTTATGGGCAAACGCCCCATTCCTACCTTATATAATATAAGCAAGATGCCAGAAAGACCCCGAAAAGAGCCAGAGCGGTATTTTAGAGTAGGAACGATGACAACTTAAGCCGAAAAGAACGAAAAAGTAAATAATTTAATATAATACATTAACTTAAAAATCAAGCAAATGATGAAGCAGGTAAAAATTAAATTGCCTCTCAGAGCGTTGACCCTAGCAAGCGGTCTGCTTCTGACGGTGAGTTCCTTTGCGCAGAGTAATGCAATTAAGGGACATGTGAAGGATGCTTCTGGTGAGCCTATCATGGGTGCTACCATTACAGTTAACGGTAAGGCAGTAGGCATTACCGACATGGATGGTAACTTCTCAGTTGATGCAGCGCCAGGTGCCAATCTTACTTTCACCTATCTTGGAATGACACCAAAAACAATCAAAGCAACATCTAACATGATGATTACCTTGGTTGACGACCAGAAGTCTTTGAACGAGGTCGTTGTCATTGGTTATGGTCGCGCTAAGAAGAACGACTTGACTGGTTCTGTTACAGCTATCAAGCCAGATGAGATGTCAAAGGGTATCACAAGCAGTGCCTCTGATATGTTGGTAGGTAAGATTGCCGGTGTAGATGTACAGACTGGTGGCGGTCAGCCTGGTACCGGTGCACAGATTCGTATCCGTGGTGGTGCTTCTCTGAGTGCTTCTAATGACCCTCTCTACGTAATCGATGGTTTGGCTATTGACAACAATACCAACAAGGGTATGAGTAACGTCTTAGCCATGATTAACCCTAACGATATCGAGAGCTTCACTGTATTGAAAGATGCTTCTGCTACAGCAATTTACGGTTCCCGTGCTTCTAATGGTGTCATCATCATTACAACCAAGAAGGGACGTTCTGGTCAGAAGCCTTCTGTTACTTATAATGGCAACGTAACACTGTCAACCATCCAGAAGAAATATGATGTGATGAATGCCAGCGAGTACAAGCAGGCTCTTACCTCTCTTGGTATCGACACAAGCACATTAGGCAGTTACGATACAGACTGGCAGAATGAGATTTTCCGCACCTCTGTTTCTACTAATCACAACATTAGTATTCAGGGTGGTCTGAAGAATATGCCTTATCGCGTCAGCTTAGGTTTCGAAGACAACAATGGTATTGTCAAGACAACATGGATGAAGCGTTTCAATACATCTGTCAATGTTGCTCCTTCTTTCCTCGATAAGCACTTGAACTTCAACTTCACAGCAAAGTATATGTTCGAGAAGGACCGCTATGCAAAAGTTGGTGATGCTATCGGTAATGCATTGTCAATGGATCCTACACAGCCTGTATATGGAAATGGTGAAGACTACAAATACGTTGGTGGATATTTCCAGTACTTGCAGAACAAGAGCGACCAGATTAGCGATCCTGATTGGAAGAAGATGGCTGCCTCTCAAGTTACACAGAACCCAGTTGCAGTTCTCGACAACTACAAGTGTATAGCAAAGTCTAATGATATTTCAGGAAACCTTGAGGTAGACTACAAGATTCATGGCTTCGAAGACTTGCATTTGCATGCTGCCATCGGTGCCCAGTATACAGATGGTAAGCAGAATGAAGACATTTCCAAGTATTCCTTCTCTAACAACTATTTTGGATATTATGGCACTGACCATCAATACAAATATAGCATCGAAGGAAAAGCTTTTGCTGAATATGCACACAAGTTCGGTGTTCATGATATCGACATCATGGCAGGTGCAGAGCAGAGCCACTACCACAGAACAGGCTATAACTACGGAAGTGGTATTGATGAGTACTTGAGAGACAACAATCCTCAGTTCGTTGAAGCAGATGGTAAAATGAACTATATATATAGTCCAACGTATCAGAAGAACACCATGTGGAAGGCTCACAACTCATTGGTGTCTTACTTCGGACGTTTTAATTACAACTTGTTAGATCGCTATTTGCTTACAGCAACATTCCGTGCCGATGGTTCTTCTCGTTTCAAAAAAGGCAAGAAGTGGGGTTACTTCCCTGCTGCAGCCTTTGCTTGGAAGATTAACAACGAACCTTTCTTGAAGGACGCAAAATGGCTTGATGAGTTGAAGCTCCGCTTGGGTTGGGGTATGACTGGTCAGCAGAATGGTATTCCAGACTTCTACTATACTCCTGTATATACAGTCAGCGATACTTATGCACAGTATCCATTTGGTGACAAATATTATATAACCATGCGTCCATCAGCATACAATCCTGAATTGACTTGGGAAAAGACAACAACCTACAATGCTGGTTTAGACTTCACCGCTCTCAATGGTCGTTTCGGTATGAATGTGGATGGTTACTATCGTAAGACTACCGACCTTCTGTCAACAATTGCCATCGCCGGTGGTACTAACTTTGGCGACCAGCTTCTGAAGAATATTGGTTCTTTGGAAAACTATGGTGTTGAATTGGCATTCGATGTCAAGCCTATTGTTACAAAGGACTTCATATGGGATGTAACCTACAACGTAGGATGGAACCACAATGAAATCACAGAGTTAGAGGCTGGTTTGCAAGACTGGGTATGGACTGGAGATAAAGTATCTCGTGGTAACAACACCAAGATTCAGGTAAACAAGGTAGGCCAGCCTATCAAATCATTCTATGTTTTCCAGCAGGTTTATGATGAAAACGGCAAACCTATCGAGGGTCTGTATGTTGACCGCGACGGAAATGGTACAATCGATGATGACGACCGCTATTGCTACAAGAGCCCAGCTCCTGACGTAATCATGGGTCTCACCACCAAGTTCATCTATAAGAACTGGGACTTCAGTGCAGCATTCCATGCCTCTATCGGCAACTATGTTTACTACGATTTCTTGAACGAGAAGGCAGTTTTAGCCGACCTCAATAAAGACAACATCTTCAGAAATACTACAGCAGAAGCTGTTGATCTTGGTTTCTGGGGTAAAACCTCAAAAGCAACCAACACCAGTGACTACTTCGTACGCAATGCTTCTTACTTGAAGTGTACAAACATGACATTGGGATATAGCTTCCCTGCATTGATTAAGGCTGGTGCTGAGAAGATTTGCAGTGGTCGAATTTTCTTCACAGTTCAGAACCCATTCATCATTTCCAAGTATAAGGGTATTGACCCTGAGGTAAGCAGTGGTATCGACAGTAATCCTTACCCACGTCCAATAAGCTTCCAGCTTGGTTTGAATCTTAACATCTAAAAATAAAAAAGGAGACAATTATGAAAAAACTATTTATAACGACTGCAATGGCAAGTATGTTGTGCATGGGCTTTGTCTCATGCGCAGACGAACTGAATATCAAGTCCATTGATCCACAGTCTTCCCCAACATATACTGCGGAGGGCCTCTTGGCTAAACAGTATGCAACCCTCGGTCTTACAGGTCAGAAAGGTCCTGCTGGTTCAGCAGACTTGAGTGGAGACGAGGGTGAGAGCGGATTTATCCGTACCGTCTTCAACTTGCAAGAATTAATGACAGACGAAATTTTGTGGGCATGGCAAGACAATGAAGGTATTGCCGCTATTACCAACATGAACTGGGATAAGAGTAATGCACGAGTAAACTGGGCATACCAGCGATTAATTTTCGACATCACCCTGTACAACCAGTTTATTTCCGAGCAGACAGGTAAGATGAGCGAAGATAAGATTGCAGAAGTCCGCTTCCTCCGTGCACTGAACTACTATTATTTCCTCGACCTGTATCGCAAGGCTCCTTTCAAGGAAACCTTCGACAGCAATCTCCCTATTGAGAAAAGCGGCAAGGATCTCTACGAGTGGCTTGACAACGAGTTGACTACCATCGAGCCTATGATGGCAGAGGTGGGTGCTTATAATAACAGTGAGAATTTCGGACGTGCCGACCGTGGTGCAGCTTATGCCCTCCATGCTCGTTTGGCACTTAACTCAGCTGTTTATACAGATGGTCAGGTTAAGGACTACCAGAAGGCTATCGATTATTGCGACAAGATTATCAATAGCGGCAAATATGACCTTTCTCGCGAAGCAAAGAATGGCTACAGCGGTTACCAGCAGTTGTTCATGGGCGACAATGATTGCAATCCAGAGGCTATGAAGGAAATCATCTTTGCTGTTCGTCAGGATGGTTTGAAGACTCGCCAGTATGGCGGTTCTACTTATCTCGTAGCAGCCTGCACCAAAGCTGGCATGCCATCAGCAAGTACCGCTGACCCTTGGAAATGTATCTTTGCACGCGAAGACTTGGTTAAGAAGTTCTTCCCTGACGGGAAAATTCCTATGGCAACTACAGATGATGTTTTACCTAATGCAACAAAGGATCAGATTATCGCAAAAGATAATGAGAAAGGCATCGGCACAGACGCTGTTATAGCAAAGGCAAAAGACGACCGAGCTTTGTTATACATGGGTGTAGGTGGCTGCGAAAGTGGAAAAGTTCGTACACTCAATCCAGGTGATGCTATCACAGACCCTCTGAACGGTGCGGCTATCGTAAAGTGGAGCAATTTCCACGCAGATGGTACAGCACAGCATGACCAGAACTTTTCAGACACCGACATCCCATTGTTCCGCCTGGCAGAAATCTATCTGACCCGAGCAGAAGCTAAGTTCCGTCTCAACGGCAGTCAGGAAGGTTTGGCTGACATCAAGTTAGTTCAGGACCGTGCTCACCGTGGGACAGAAGCTACATCAGTAGATAATCAGACCCTTATTGACGAATGGTGCCGTGAGTTCTATTTGGAAGGCCGCCGTCGTTCAGACTTGGTTCGTTTTGGCTTGTTCAGTGGTTCAGCGTATCTCTGGAGTTTCAAGGGTGGTGTACCTAATGGTGCAGGTATTGAATCGCATTTCGATATCTACCCTATCCCAGGTAATGAGACTAAGAACAACCCTAACATGACACAGAACCCAAAATACTAATTGTTAGGTTAACAGATTAAATTAAAAAAGAAAGAATTATGAAAAAGATATTCAAATTCATGCTGTTGCCAGCATTGGTACTCCCTTTGCTCTTTACATCATGCGATGATGACAGAGACAGCAACCCTACATTGGACTTGAGTCATGTTGCAGATGGATTTGTATTGAACACTCCTGCCGTAGCAGAAAACAATACTTACGATCTCATCAGTGCAAAAAGTTTAAGATTGACATGTTCTCAGCCAAACTATGGTGGAGTACCTTACTCTATGAGATATTACGTACAGGTATCTATCGATCCAGCATTCGTCAGCGATGGTACTGCAACTCACACAGAGTTAGCGACATTCTATAGAACTGCCGATATGCAAGTTAATGCAACTGAAATAAACAACGCTATAGTAGCTCTCTTCCAGGCTGCAAATCCAGATACAAGTGTTCCTGCAGAAATGCCTGTTTACATTCGCTTGCGTGCTGTGATTGGAGACGCTACTGATACAAGTTTGGGCGAGACATTCTCAAATACCATCACCTTGCGTTCTGTGAAGGCTACTTATGAGGCTCCTGATGCTAAGTTCACTGACAACCTCTACTTGATTGGTAGTTCTATCCAGGATCCATGGAAGAGTTGGAAACCAATTCCTAAGGTCTTTGGTTTGGAAGGTAACTACTATGGTATAATCTACTTGCCAGCTGGTGGTGAGTTCAAGTGGGGTACCGAGAACAATGACGACCGCGGTTACAACCGTATCAAGGAAATCAACGATGAGGCCAACGCCGGTATCTCAGAAGGTGAAGAGCATAGAATCAAGGTAGCAAACGCAGGTTGGTACACTCTCCACTTCAAGGGTAAGATTACCGAAGACAAGAAGAACATCGATTGGACACTGACTGTTTACCCAACAAAGGTTTACATCTTAGGTGGTAGTGTCGAGATGTCTGGTACTTGGGCATTTGATGACGCTTATGCTCTGACAGCTCCAGCAGATAAGAATGGCAAATGGGTTTCTCCAGCATTCACTGCCAGCGCAGAGCTTCGCGCAGCTGTCAAGGTAGGCAAATTAGATTGGTATCGTACAGAGTTCACTCTTTACAAGGGCAACGTCTTCTGGCGTAGATATGATATCGTAAACAGCTGGGCTGAGACTGAGGGCGCAGATTACTCTGTAACTACCCAAGTTGGACAGAAGTTGTATATCGACTTTGATAATTACACAGCAGAAGTTAAATAATTAAGACCAAAGCACAATGAAAAAAACATTATTATATAGCTTAGCAGTCTTGGCAAGTGTTACACTTGCCAGCTGCAACGGCGACTACGATGATTGGGCTAATCCTCAGACCAATCCACAGGAGGCCTCAGCTGCCAAATACGGAATTACTTTCGCAGCAGGTACTGAAGCTGAAAGTAGCTTGCCAGACGATGACGGTATTATCAATCTCGTCACAGTCAATTCATCAGATGCAGATGTTACAGGTTTCACACTCAAAGACTTGAAAGTAAATGGCGAAGCCATTAAAGGCGAAATCAACGGTAACAGCATTCAGGTAGACGCAACAGAATTGGAGAAGATTCTCTGCAGCCAGAACAAATCACGCGCAAGCGTTGCTCGTGACATCAACGTTGAGTCTAAGGTTTCTGTCAACTTGGCATCAGGTGATGCCGTTGCCATCAATACTGTAGGTACGACTACAGCCAAACTTAAGCCATCCCCAACTCCTGCTATTGATGAGAAAGGTTACTACATGCTCGGTGAAGTTAATGGCAATGGATGGAAGCCAACAAAACCTGTATGGATGAACAAAGTGTCTGATGGTGTTTACCAGCTCAAGGTCACCACAGAGAAAGATAAGAACTATTTTAAGTTCTACGAAGGTAGCAAGTGGGATGAAACCGGCAACTGGGATGTTATCAACACAGGTGTCTTGGGTTGCGAGAAAGACGGTAGCGAAGATGCTTCTGGTACAATCTATTATACTGGCGACAGCTGGGGTACACCACAGACCATGGTTATCGTAGGTACTGGTACATGGATTGTAACTCTCGACATGAACAACCTGTCTTACTCTGTAGGCAAGCCTATCCTCTATATGGCAGGCGATGCTAATGGCTGGGCAACAAATGACTATCTCGCAGGTGAAGATGGTGTAAAATTCACTGGTTACATGTACCTGAACCAGAATGGTTTCAAGTTCTGTACTCAGCCAGAGTGGAAGGGCACCAACTATGGCGCAGACTTCAATACTGCTCCAGATGCAGCCAACATCACTATTACAGAACCTGCAGGTTACTATCAGGTAGATGTTGATTTGTCTGAGAAGAAATACGAACTGACTCCTATTACATCTATTGGAATCATTGGTAGCGCATCACCTAATGGTTGGGAGTCAGACGTAGATATGACTTACGTTCCTTACAATAAAGATACCAAGGAAGTTAATGGCTACTGGGAAGTTAAGAACATCACATTGAGTGCTGGTGAAATCAAGTTCCGCGCCAACGACGATTGGGCCATCAGTTGGGGTGGAGAGTTAGATAACCTCACAACAAAGAATGGTGGAAACATCACTGTAGAAGCAGGTACTTACGACATCAAGCTTTATGCTTGGGCTGAAGGCTTTGCTAAATGTGTGATGACAAAGAAGTAAGCATTTGCTTCATCAAATAAACTAAATATCAATAGGCGACTCTCAATTCCGGGAGCCGCCTATTTTTTTTCGTTCTCCTCCCCCTTTTCAAGTATTTTTCCCCTAAATCCTTGGAAGTTACGAGGAAAAGTCGTATATTTGCAGGCGAATAGCAATATTGCGTCCACGACCTTATAAAGCGTAAGCAGATGGCAAGATTTATAGACCCACGTGTCGATTGGGCTTTCAAGAGGATATTTGGAAGCGAAGACACGAAAGAATGTCTGATCACATTCCTCAACGGACTGTTTGAAGACGAGTTGGTAATCAAGGACGTGACGTTTGCCAAGACCGAAAAACTTGGCTTGCGCCCCGATGACCGCGGTGTGGTCTTCGATGTCTATTGCATCACAAACGAAGGCAAGCATGTCATCGTAGAGATGCAGAAGAAAGAGCAGGAATACTTTGCCGACAGGGCATTGTATTACACGGCACGTGCCATTGTGCAGCAAGGCATCCGTGGAATCTGGGACTACCACTTGGCTCCAGTCTATACGGTATGTTTCATGGACTTTGTATCGCAAAGTCCGATATTAAAGGAGTTTCGCACCGATTTGGTGCTTACCGATTTGCAGACACGCCAGCGAGTGTCCGACAGGATGCGTATTGTGTACCTCCAACTGCCATTGTTCGACAAGCATACGGAGGCAGAGTGTATGGATATATTTGATTGTTGGATTTATATAGTGAAGAATATGAACATGTTTGAACAGATGCCATTCAGCGAGAAGTATCCAGTCTTCCGCAAATTGGCAGAAATAGGCGACCTCCGCAAGCTCTCCCGAGAGGAACTTGAGCTGTATGACGAGGACATCAAGAATATGCGTGATATATATGCCACCAGAAAGTTTGATGAAAAGAAAGGGATGGAAAAAGGTATGGAAAAAGAAAAGCTAGCCACAGCTCGCCGCCTTCTGTCAATGGGCCTTTCTGATGAGCAAGTATCAACAGCCACCGAACTTCCACTGGAGGAAATCCAGAAATTAAAGGAACAAGCCTGAAACTGGCTGAACTTTCAGGAACTCAAATGTAGGATATGAGACGTTTTTATGAAGCATGGAATATGCTTGACAGCAATTCGGCGGTTGCAACCGCCGAATTGTGCTTTGAGAATTCAGCGGTTGAACCGCTGAATTACAAAATAGTGAAAATCAGATAGATATATTCCATACTTTATCTATTTCTAATATTCCAGATTTTCCTGTTGAGGACTTCTTTAAAGTACCATTCACACACCACTCTGCCATCATTAGTGTTGAACAATTCCCAGACCTGCTGTTTTTCAATCGAGAATTGAACGCCATGGTTTGCATAGAACTAAAACTTGGCGAGTTTAAGACCTCTTATCTTGGGCAACTTTTTGGCTATCTCCAAATTCTCGACGACAAGGTGCGTAAGCCACACGAGAATCCGTCTATTGGAATCATTCTTTGCCAATCAGCAAACTACTCTTATGCAGAATATGCTGTTCGAGACTACAGCAAGCCGATGGGAGTTGCTACCTACAAGACGTTGGATGACATGCCTGAAAGGTTACGCAAGGCTTTGCCTGATATGAAGAAAATGATGGACTTGCTAAAAAACAAGGAAGAATAATATCCCCCTAAACATTTGGAGATTATTAGAAAATTAAAGAATAACATTCAATAGGCGGCTCTCAATTTCGGGAGTCGCCTATTTTCTTTTTCTTCTCCCCCTTTTCAAGTATTTTTCCCTAAAACCTTGGAAGTTATAAGGAAAAGTCGTATCTTTGCATAAGAAAAGCTGCACTCGGCAAATTGAAAACAAGCTTTCTTTGCGCTCGTTTGCATTTTCTTTGCCAACGAATAGCGATATTGCGTCCACGACCTGACCTTATAAAGCGTAAGCAGATGGCAAATAACATAGAAAATCAAGATAAAAGCAAACCGGTCGCAAATTGCGACCAGTACATTTGCAAACTTATTTTTTTCTCATTCATATCAAGTATTTTTCACTTAAACATTTGGATATTAAAGAGAAAAATCGTATCTTTGCGGCATCATTTAAAATAATATTAAAAGGAAAGCAATATGGATGTAGCTATAAATAATATAAAAACAACTATAACTGTTCCGCAAGTTGACTTCAACTTATTAAAGGAACTGGCAAAAAAGTTTGGCTGGGTTATTCAAACCGAAAAGAAAAGTGGTATTGAAGAAGCCCTAGAAGATGTTAAAGCAGGCAGAGTATATCATGCAAAAGATGCTCACGACTTAATCAAACAGTGCTTAGAATGAAATACTCTATTGACTTTACAAACAGATTTAAAAAGTCTTTGCGAAAAGGAGTGAAACGTGGGCTAGACCCTACTCTCATAGAAAAAGCTGTAGAGAAATTAGCTAATGAGGGTAAACTACCGCCATCATATAAATCGCATAAACTTCATGGAAACCTAGAAGGTATATGGGAATGTCACATAACCCCTGATTGGCTGATGCTGTGGGAACAAAACGATGAAAAATTAACTTTGCTGTTTCTCAACAATGGAACCCATAGCGATTTGTTTTGACTATAATGTAAATTCATATACCAACATTGTATTATAATTAATCTAACAGCCATTGTTCGACAAGCACACGGAGGCAGAGTGTATGGATATATTTGATTGTTGGATTTATATAGTGAAGAATATGAACATGTTTGAACAGATGCCATTCAGCGAGAAGTATCCAGTCTTCCGCAAGTTGGCAGAAATAGGCGACCTACGCAAGCTCTCCCGAGAGGAACTAGAGCTGTATGACGAGGATATCAAGAATATGCGTGATATATATGCCACCAGAAAGTTTGATGAAAAGAAAGGGATGGAAATAGGTATGGCGAAAGGTATGGAAAAAGAAAAGCTAGCCACAGCTCGCCGCCTTCTGTCAATGGGCCTTTCTGATGAGCAAGTATCAACAGCCACCGAACTTCCACTGGAGGAAATCCAGAAATTGAAGGAATAAGTAGAGGCTAGCTGGACTTTCGCAAGTTTTGCCCCACACGCCCTGAAGGGGCAGAAGCCCCTAGCCCAAGGAGGGCACTGAAAAAGTCCCTTCATGGGTTATGTTAGTTTAACATTCGATCTTTGAAATAGTGTACCCAAAAGTTGCATATGTGCAATATTTTTTGTATCTTTGTAGAAAAATACAAGGATTATGCTAGAGCAACAACAGACCATATCATTCAGTGATTATTCAAGTTTGTATGACTTGATTATCCCAAAAGACAACCTGCTCCGCCAGATTACTGACCTGGTGGACTTTAGTTTCGTATACCAGGAATTGCAGGACAAGTATTGTCATGACAATGGTCGTACAGCAGAGAGTCCTATCCGTATGTTTAAGTATCTTCTTTTAAAGGTAATCTATGACATATCGGATGTTGATGTTGTTGAACGTACTCGCTATGATATGTCGTTTAAGTACTTCTTGGGATTAACTCCTGAGGAGACTAATCTGATTAATCCTAGTTCCTTGACCAAATTCCGTCGACTTCGTCTGAAGAATATGGAGCTGTTGGATCTTCTTATCAAGAAGACTGTTTCTATTGCTATAGAAGCAGGTGTCCTCAAGTCTAGAACCATCATTGTTGATGCAACCCATACGCATTCTCGTTCCAACCCTATCAGTGCAGCAAAGAGTTTGGAGTATTATTGCAAGGCCGTAATCAAGGTCGTTAATTCTGTGGATGACAGCATGGAATTGCCTGAGCTTCCAAAAGAAAAGAAGTATTCTTCTATCATGACTGCAGCCAAAACGATAGTTGCTACGGTGGAAGCTGATGCTGCAACTGCCAATATGCCTGCAGTCAAGGAGCGTCTCAATATGCTGAAAGAAACCATTTCAGACGCAGAGACCCGAGGCGTAATATCAAAAGATGCAGATGCCCGTACAGGACATAAAACAGCGCATTCTTCATTCTTTGGCTATAAGACGCATATAGCTATGAGCGATGAGAGAATTATCACCGCAGCTACCGTCACCTCCGGCGAGAAGGGTGATGGACAGCAATTGCCAGAATTGATAAAAAAGACAGAGGAAGCAGGAATGGAAGTTGATTCCATAGTAGCAGATAAGGCATATTCCAGCAAGGAGAATCTCAAAATGGCAAAGGAAAACAATATGCGCCTCTCTGCTCGTTTAAGCTCTGTAATTGACGGTAATCGAACAAACAAACTCCCTTTTGAATACAACAAGGATGCAGATCTGTACGTCTGCCCAGCAGGGCATCTGGCGAAATGGAAAGAGATGAATTATCGCAAAAATGACAAGCGTCACAGAAACTCCAGCATTACCTATTATTTTGATGTGGACAAATGCAAGGTCTGTCCATTACGTGAAGGTTGCTACAAGGAAGGAGCCAAGACAAAAACATATGCGGTTACCATCAAATCGGATGAACAGTTGGAGCAAATCGAATATCAAAAAACAGAAGAGTTTATAAATCTTCAGAGGAAACGATACAAGATAGAAGCCAAAAACTCCGAACTTAAGAATGTCTTAGGATATGACAGAGCCCTGTCATACGGTTTGTCGTGCATGGAAATGCAGGGAGCTTTGACTATTTTCGCTGCAAATGTGAAGAGAATCATCAAATTGATGCAAAATGCATAAGGGGGGAAGTAGATTTCTCTATATATTGCCGAATTAAATGCCAGAAACGCTATAGAAAGCTGTTTGAGACTATATTCCTGTCCAAAAAAGTATTTCACTTTTAAAAGATGAAATGCTTCTTGGACAAGAATTAAAGTTCAAAAACAAGCTATGCAACTTAAAATTGGGTACCTTTTTCAGTGCCCTCCCAAGGCATCGCCCTGGGTAATCATGGACGCAAACCTGTCGCCCTGTAAGGGCAAAAGCTTCAAAGAATCAAATATTTACGAAGCTTTTGCCCTTACAGGGCGCCTTGCTGTTTGCTATTATACCCAGGGCGATGCCCTGGGCTAGGAGCTTTTGGGCCTTCAGCCCGTTCTTGAACCGCATGCTAAAGTTCAGTCAACTTATAGTTGAAAATTCAGTAACATCAACCGCCTTATTCAAGTACTTCATTCTGCAAAATCAACCACTTCATTCTGCAACATCAAGTGCTTTATTCACCCAACGAAATTGACTCTTCCACCCAACGAAGTCGTATCTTTTACCCAACGAAGTCGAATCCGTCACCCAGCGCAGTCGAATCCGTCACCCAGCGCAGTCGTATCCGTAGACTCAATGAAACGTATGAACTTGCGCAATGACGTACATGATGCGAAAGAGGCTCACTTGATGATTACCAGGATGCTTCTGAAACTACGTCCCGACGTATCTGTTACTGCGTCGGGACGCATTTTTTGCTGCGTCGGGACGTAGCAAATGCTGCATCGGGACGTAATTTTCATTTCCTCAGTTGGCTATGATTCCTCCTCTCACCAGCCATTTCGCAAAGAAGCGGTCGCAGAAATACTCTGCGCCCTTATAGCCATATACCACAAAAGGATTGTTCAATCTTGCCATATCTTGTTATCATTCATTATACAAACGTTCATTGCGCTTTTTACGCAACGCAAATTACGCAATAAAAAACGAGACCGACAAATGTTTTCTAGTTTTTTAATCATAATTATCTCCTAAAGCTATATATACCTTAAATTATATATAGAAGAAAAGCGCACCGGAATGCAAACGTTTGCACAATTTATTCGCTTGATTTGCATCAATTTTTGAACAAGCTAATGAAATAAATCGTAACTTTGCCAACGTATAACAATACAACTTGCAATTAAACATAAAATAATAATCACAAAATACAAAGATAATTATGAAGAAGATATACTTTACACTCCTTGCCACAATGGCACTCACACTTGGAGCATGTTCTAGCAGCAATGACCCTGATCTTCCAGATCCTGAGCCAACGCCAGCGCCTACCCCAAGTCCAGAACCTGAGCCTGAACCAGGTCTCAATTCGCAAGGCTGGGCTAGCGATTATAGTGGCGTTATGCTGCAAGGATTCTCTTGGGATTCTTATAATGAATCACAATGGAAGGTCTTAGAGAAGCAGGCTGATGAGCTGAAAGGTTATATCGACCTTGTTTGGCTTCCACAAAGCGGAAAATGTATGGAGACCACTCAGGTGATGGGTTATATGCCATATTACTATTTTAATCAGAACTCTTCTTTCGGATCTGAGGCTGAGCTCAGAAGTCTGATTACTAAGTTTAAAGCCGCTGGTATAGGTGCTATTGCTGACGTAGTCATCAACCACCGCAATACGGATGGCTGGTATACATTCCCTGCTGAAACATACAAGGGAGTGACCTACCAAATGCAATCTACAGACATCTGCAAGAATGATGATGGCGGAACTACAGCAACCCAGGCTGCCACAGACGGGGTAAGCCTCAGCCAGAACAATGATGAGGGAACCGACTTTGGAGGTTGCCGTGACATCGACCACAAGAGCGAAAATGTGCAGAAGGTGATCAAAGCGTATCTGAAATATCTGAAGGATGATTTGGGTTACACCGGTTTCCGCTATGATATGGTGAAAGGCTTCGATGGTAGCCATGTTGCCGACTATAATGATGCCACAGGTGTAGAATACTCTGTAGGTGAATACTGGGATGGTAACGACAAAATAGAAAGTTGGATAAACAAAACTAACAAGAAGAGTGCTGCCTTCGACTTCCAGTTCCGTTATAACGTACGCGATGCCGTAAACGGAGCGGCTAACGGAAAGGTGACAACATCTTCAGACTGGTCAAAGCTCAACAGTAACGACAATCTTATGCACGATGCCAATTATCGTCGTTATGCGGTTACTTTTGTAGAAAATCATGATACACAGAAACGCTCTGAATCAGAACAGAACGACCCTCTGCGCAAAGATACCATAGCAGCCAATGCCTATATGCTCGCCATGCCAGGCACACCATGTATCTTCCAGCCACACTGGAATGCTTATAAGTCTGAGATAAAGGAGATGATTGCAGCCCGCAAATATGCAGGCATCACTAATATGAGCAATTATGCCAACAAGCAGAGCAAGAAAACTCTTTATGTGAACGAGGTTACTGGTACTAAGCACAAACTTCTTGTGGCTGTAGGTAATGATGCAGCAGGATATGCAGGAGAAACAGGCTATACGAAGATTCTTTCCGGTTATCACTATGCCTATTTCCTCTCTAATGATGCAGAGACCTCTTGGACAAGCATGCCTTCCGGCTCATACGAGGAAGGTTTCAAGACCACACTTACTGCAGTCAGCCAGACAGAGGGAGCCAAATTGGTTTATACCTTGGATGGTTCTACCCCTACTGCAAAGAGCACAACTGTAGAAAGTGGTAAGGAAATCAGCATCAATGGTACTTGTACCTTGAAAGTTGGATTGCTTGTGAATGGTGAAGTAAGAAATATCGCCACTCATCAATATACGATTGAGAAGTTCAAGGCATATTAATTTATGGTTTATGTGAATGCCGATGCTGTGAAATGGAACCCATTATACTGCTATACATGGAAGAAAGCAGCATCTGTTGAGTGGCCTGGTGAAAAGATGACAGAAACAAAGACCATCGGTGGTAAGACATGGTACTACAAGGAAGTCAGCATTGATAATGCAACCGAGTTGGTAAATGTCATATTCAATAATGGCAAAAATAAGCCGCAGACTGTAGATATAACAGGTCTCACCAGTACGGCTTACTTCGAAATCGAAACATCCAAAGAAGGTAAGAACTATAAAGTGAAGGATGTTACTGCAGAATACAACAAATAAGTTCAAAGAATAGTTTCAGTTTTTAGTTTAAGTTTTTCAGTTTTAAGTTTTTAGGTTTATTAAGGTTTATGTTTTTAGGTTTAGGTTTGTTTTAAAGGTAGTTTTAGTACATACAAGGTTACTAGTTAGTTGTTTTAGGTTAGGAAAAAGAGGTATACCCAAGATTCATCTTCGGGATATACCTCTTTTCTTATTCTTATTATTTTCTTATTCTAATTATCTTTCGCGCTGGTCAGCACCCCACATCAGTTTCTCTCTCAAGGTAGAGAAATAACGCTGGTTGCGCTGCTTCACAATCTTGATGCTATGAGGAGCCTTTCGGATGATAAGGCGGGTTTCCTCCGTCATACGCTCACTACGACCATCGATGGCTACCAGATAGTTGTGGCTGCGACTCTCGATATCGAGCGTGATGACAGCCGTATCGTTGATGACGATAGGACGGATGTTCAGACTGTGAGGAGCTACCGGAGTAAGACAGATGCTACCACTCTGCGGAATGATGATAGGTCCACCATTCGAGAGATTGTATGCCGTAGAACCGGTTGGCGTAGTAACAATCAGACCATCCGCCTGATAAGTGACGAGGAATTCGCCATCTACCTGCGTACGGATGGAAATCATCGAAGCATCATCACGCTTCAGCACGGCAATATCGTTGAGTGCGAACGGATTGCCAGCCAGAACGCCTCCTTCAGCCTCAACCTGAATCACCGCATGCTCCTCTATCAGACATTCACCAGCATAAAGACTGTCCAGCGCCGACTCTATCTCGCTAGGCAGCACATCGGCAAGGAAGCCCAATCTGCCCATATTCACACCGATGATAGGCGTACCCTTGGCTCCCACCCGGCTCGCTGCCTTCAGGAAGGTACCATCACCACCCATAGAGATGACGTAATCCACATCGAAGTTGTAATCCTCGAACACCCCAGCCGCCTTCACATCGAGATGCTGGTCGCGGGTAAGAAACTCGTAATAAGCATTCTCCACATAAACTTCAGCCTCCTTCTTTTCGAGATAAAGAAGGATTTTCTCTATCGAAGCCGACTTCTTAGCCTGGTATTCATTACCAAATATTGCGAATTTTAAATGTTGCTGTGCCATTTATTTTGTTATTTCAATAATTATTCTTACTTTTGCAAAGGTAATCATATTATTTGAATAACAAGACAAAAAACAAATAAATTATGGCTAAGGTATATGAATTTCTTGCCAATGGCTTCGAGGAAATCGAAGGATTGGCTCCGGTTGACATCCTCCGTAGAGGTGGTGTAGACATCAAGACTGTAAGTGTAACGGGTACTGAATGGGTAGAAACATCGCATGGTGTTACCATCAAGGCTGACCTGAAGTTTGAGGATATTGCCAGCTTTGAAGATGCTGACATGCTGATGATTCCGGGCGGAATGCCAGGCAGTACAAACCTGAACGAGCACGAAGGTGTACGCCAGGCGCTCATCGCCCAGCACAAGGCTGGTAAGCGAATCGGTGCCATCTGCGCAGCCCCAATGGTTCTGGCAAGCACAGGCATCCTCGAAGGAAAGAAGGCTACCTGTTATCCTGGCTTTGAGCAGTATTTCGGCGAGAACACCGAATATACCGCCACCCTCTTCCAGGAAGACGGCAACGTGATTACAGGCGAAGGTCCTGCAGCAACCCTCCCATACGCCTATAAGATATTGAGCTATTTCGTAAGCAAGGAAACTGTAGCTGCCCTGCAGGATGGCATGATGTATGATCATCTCATGCAGAGCAAATAATAACAATGAGTGAAGAAAGGCAGGATTAGAATTCTTCACTCTTCACTTTTAACTCTTCACTTAAAAAATGGATTACGTAATCATAGTAGCCGGAGGCAAGGGCCTCCGCATGGGAAGTGAGATTCCAAAACAGTTCTTGCCGGTAGCGGGCAAGCCTATCCTGATGCGCACCATAGAGCGTTTTCATGAATATGACCCTGCATTGAACATCATCCTGGTTCTGCCGGAGAGTCAGCAGGCATACTGGCACCAGCTCTGCGAGGAGCATCATTTCAGCATCAAGCACCAGATAGCCAATGGTGGCGACACCCGTTTCCAGTCATCCAAAAACGGACTGGCACTCATTCCTGATGATGAAGATGGCGTAGTGGGTATTCACGACGGCGTGCGCCCATTCGTATCTAAAGAAGTCATCGAGGAATGTTTCGAGACGGCTCGCGAAGAATATGCAGCCATCCCTGTATATGCCGTAACCGACACCCTGCGCTATATCGACCAGCACGGAGGCGGAAAGAATGTGCTGCGCAGCGATTACCGCGTGGTGCAGACTCCCCAAACCTTCGACATCGGTCTGGCAAAGCAGGCTTTCAACCAGGAATACAAGGAGCAGTTTACCGATGATGCTTCGGTGGTAGAAAGTCTTGGCTGCCAGGTTGCGATGGTTGATGGTAATCGTGAGAACATCAAGATTACTACCCCATTCGACATCAAGATAGCTGAAGCGTTGCTGGGGTAAAGCGAAACAACAAGACATAAAACAAAAAGCAGGAGATTCCTCACGGAGTCCCCTGCCTATTTTTTATAACTATAATAAACCTATTTTTGATAATCACTAACCTAAAAGTGCAAATCTCTATTTCGGGTCTACCAATAACATCAGTCAAACACCTTTCTCCTTCAGAAGAGTTTATACTGCTACGGCTGCACGTAACTTCAACATGCCACGATGTACCAGGTTGCGTACACTATGATAGTTCATCTGCATGATGTCGCAGATGTCCTCATATTTGCGCTGCTCTATATAATATAAGGTGAACACCTGGCGCTGGCGTGGTGTCAGCTCATCCATCAGGATCTGTACCTTACGAACATTATTGAGCGAACTTTCATCAAGGATATAAGAGTTTTCCACATCTTCTACAGTTGTAGAGATACGGATATCCTCCACCGCAGTCTCCGTCATATAGTTCTTGCGGCGAAACTCATCCAGCAATCTGTTGCGGAGAGAAATGAGCAGGTAAGAGGTTACCTTTGTAACTTGTAAATCCTGGCTTTTAGAGATGAGTTTGATAAACACATCTTGTACACAATCTTTTACAAGTTCTTTGTCTGATGTTATACACAGACCATAATTGAGCAACATTTCCGCGTACATATCATATAAAGACATGAAAGCGTTCTGGTCGCCTTGGCGATAGGCAGCGAGCAACGTCTGTGCTGCTTCCTCTCTTTCTCTGATGTTATTGTAGTTTGTTTTCATCTTAGGTGTACTTTTGTTTGTTGATGGTGCAAAAGTAGCCTAAATGCGGCAAACTCTAAGGAAAAATCAGGTAAATGAATGGGAAAAATTGGTATTCAGTGTATTTTTCCTCCCATTTTAAGGGTACAAGTGGCTTTTTATGCGATTTTTCAGTTCTTCTATATCTGTTTCAGACAACAAGTCAGAAATCTCGTCAAGATGAAGAAGAACATATTTTGCCTGCTCTATTTCGGCAGGAAGATACATTTTCTCAAACTTTCGAGAAGATGCCGGCCTCCCAGAGTTGGCATCCGGTTCTACGATAGGAGAACCGAGTACCGACTCCAGAAAGTCGGAATCCAATAAAAGATTTCTTACAGATTCTGTTATCATCATTCTTTTCATCTTCTCTATTTTTATTACATCTTACATATTACTTCACATTCGGACAGGAGCCGCCGGCATCCATCACTGCCTTGCCATTCTCGGGTGCCGAAGCCCCACTGTAAATGACAGCCTTCTCAGGATAAGCCTGACGATACTCGCTCACACTCTTGAAGACATCATCATAGGTAACCTTGCCCGGACGAAGGCGACGCTGATACTGGCGAGGTGCCAGATTCTTGCCTCCTTCAGGAGCATAAAGTCCCTTCTGGGTATAATACCACTGTTCAATATGAATGATGTCAACCACCTTTCTCAACTCCGGATCCTGGAGGATGGCATCTTGCACATCCTTGTTGCACGACAAAGCCACCCAGACATGCTTGCCCGTCTTAGCCTCCCATTCGGCAACGGTCTGCAACCAGAACTTCGTAAAATGATAAGGTCCCGTATATTCCTCGCCAATCGACTGAATCACGTTCGGCTCATCAGCAAAGGCATCCAGCATCTTCATGATATACTGCTTATGCAGCTGGCGCATCACCGGATTATCTATATTATAGAAGTATTCAGCCATCCATACACGCTTATCACCAGCAAAAGGAACAGGTTCAGGGAATACCGTACCATTGATATTGTTGACCGGGCGCCATGGACAATCTACCCAATGGGCACCTGCCTCCAGGATATTATGCTGGAAATAGTGCTGGTTGATAACCAGCAAACCATTCTTGGCTCCCTTTTCTGCCAATTCCTTAATACGGCTGATGTACCACGGATTCAACTTTGTAAGGTCATACTTACTCAGTCCGTCCCAAGCCGTGCCCTGTCCGCTTCTGGCAAAAGGCTGTTCATAGAACGGAGCCCAGACATCTCCATCACGGCGGCGCACACGTTCGTGGTCATCACGGCGGCGGTCATACCACAAGCCGTAGTTCTGGTTGAAGAGCACCACATGCTTATCACGAAGATGAGCCACCACACTATCCACACGGGTGGTAGTGCCCTGTCCCTCCATTCCCGGCACAAAACGGGTCACGGCATCGGCAATCTTAGGGAAAGCCGAGTAACGTACACGTCCGTTCCACCAAGGAGTATTCATTCTTGCACCCTTCAACAGCGTATCAGCCACCATGATCTTACCCTCCTTTATCGCGAAGACAGGCTTCCCGGCATGGGCAAGATCCGCCTTTTTCTTAGAACGTTCCTTGATTTTATCCACATCCATAGCCCTAACAGGAGAAACAGAAGCCATGAACCGGGCGCAGTCTGCTATCCACATCTGCATGGTGATGCGAGGTTTGCGCGCCTCTTCCACCATCTTCTGTGCCACATCATAGGTAGGATTATTGCTCACATTGTTGCGTTCTCTCTCCAGCACACGACATTGAGCAGAGACATCCCTACCCAGGCGTTTCTCCAGAAGAGATGCAAAGCGGCTCCATGGTTTGGCATGATTGTTACATTGCTGGAAATCGCCAGAACCGTTAAACTGCGCCCAACAGGCAAACACATGGTTGTTGCTGCCATCAGGAATGCTGTCGGCAAAGATTCCGGCAGCCGTACATTGGTAAGCGAGGCTGTTGGCTGTATTCCATCCGATGCCGTAACCTTCGAGACCGAGATTGCAGAACTTGATGTCATTGCCATCGATATTCACATTATCGAAGAGCAATCCTGTACACCAAGGTCCCACTGCACCACTATAACCCAGCGATTCATAACCATCACATTGTACGAAGGCATTAGGACCCGCTGCACAGAGACCAGCCACAAAATCGTGCATGCCCTGTTCAGAATAGCAACGCTGGAACAGACATTGTTCGCCCATACAGAGAAAGGTGCGACGACGGTAGCCACCGATTTCAGAGACAGGAGCCTGAGAAATGCAATCCTCTACCGTGATACGGGAAGCATCACGCTGGGTTACTACAGCCGAACCAGCCAGATGGCGGAAATTCACCATTCTCACCCAACCATCTTTCACCTTATTAATATATACACCCTCCCAGGCATGGTTTTCATCCTTCGGATTGGTAGCATCATATTCAGAATCTATCGTGAGATTTTCTACACCCACATTCTTCAAGCGCCAGTCATTACCGGCGATGCGCTGAACGAAGCATTCCGCATCATCCTGACCGAGCGACATGGATAAAGGAGCATCCAACTGCAATCCTCCCTTTCCATCAGAAACCACACTACGGGTCCAGCGCACATTGATTTCTCCCGGATGCCAGCCCCAATAGCCCAGATCCTTGCCTGCACCGAAGTCAACACAGCCCATCTTCTGAATCCATTCCTTGGTAGAAGGACGTACTATCAGTATCTCATCGCCCATCTTGCAGCCGGCAGGCAGCGTCACCTTCCGCTCTCCCAACTTCCAGGGAGCAGACAGTTTCATGGGTTCGCCCAGCGTCTGCATCTGCTTTTCGCTTTCTAGATACACCACCGCTCCACGGTCTACACCTTTTTTATATAGTACCGTCTGGTTGCGGTCAGTACCTCTGAGCACCACGCCCGAAGTCTGGATGCGAAGTGGCTGTGAGAGTTCGAATACGCCCTTGTCGAGCAAGACAGCCCCTCGTAGTCCCGTCTTCTTATCCACTTTTCTGGCAGAAACAAAGTCGATAGCTTTCTGGATGCGAGCGCTCTGGTCACCATCTTGCCATTTTACGAAGACCACAACATCCGCATCCGGAATTCCCTTTTCGCTCTGCTGGTAGCCCACGTAGCTAAAATCAAACGCGAAGGGTTGCGCAAAGATTTGCACAACCCCTACTAACGTAAATATCCATATAGAAAATAATCTTTTCATACCTCTTGTTTCATCAGAGTTTTTATAACCTTACGGAAACTGTTTATTTTTTCTTTGCCGCTTCAATACGCTTATACCACCCCTCGCGCTCCGCCTTCAGGTCGTAGCCCCGTTTGGTGAGCCAGTTATTGATGCGTCCTTTGTATTTTCCGAACCAGCCATGTTTAGCCTTGGAATTTTCGGCATCAATGGCAAACTCGCGAGCTTCTTTCAACCAATTGAGAATTTGGAGTTTCTCGTTTTCTTTCAGAGAAGGAATCATCTCCAGATGAGCCTGATAGGTTTTCGGAACGACACCGAAGGTCATACCATCCTTCACCTGCTCTACCTGCTTCTCTGAGAGATAGTTTTCCAGATTGGCAGCAAATTCGAAGTGGTGCTTATAGAGTTCCGCATCACGCCCAACCTTATTCTTGCCGAACTTCTCATAGATATCGTTCAGCAGGAAATAACGGTTACAGATGATGTGGAGCACATTCTGCTTGCTGCTTTTATCAGTCAGTTGCAGCGCATCCACGATTTTCTGCGAACGGGCGATGATGTTGTTCACATACTTGGCATCACGCCCCACGCTGTCGAGCTGTACCTGTGCTCCTGCTCCCAAAGGAAGCAAGAGCAGACAGGCTGCGCCTAACAACTTATTTCTCAAAAGTTTTTTCATATTCTTGTCATGCATTAAGAAATGAGTCCGGAGAAACAACTCCGGGCATTCATTCCTGTTTTACAGGAGTTTTCCCTTCTCAGCCAAGGTATCGTGGTTGTTCTTCATGTCAGTCCAATCCACCTTTTCCTTGGTGCTGATACCATTGATATACTTCTCGATATTGGTATATCCGTCACCCGTGCAATCCTTGTTGGCATCGCTAGGGTCGTTAGGATTCAGGCCGTTGGCAATCTCCCACTCATCAGGCATACCGTCGCCATCTGTATCTACATAAGGCTTCACCTTCTTATATTTAGGGAATCCACCAACCTGGCAGATGTCTGTGATGATACCCAACTTATAGGATTCCTTGTCCAGACGGCGGTACTTAAAACTGCCATCTTCAGCCTTCGACTTGTTAGCCAATCCCCAGAAGTCGCCGTATGGATTCTTCTTAGGCAGTTTCTTTACATAGTAAGCCTGACCGGTACGAACCTCTTCTACGATGCGCTGGTCCACGATATCGCGGGAAGGAATGGTTGCACCCACATTCTCAAGTACCTTATCAAAAGTCTGGTCCTTAGGAATAATGGTCATGTGTGGCATGGCGAATGGTTCGTTAGAACGCATCAGAGCCTTTACATCTGCAGATATTCCATTTGGAAGATCCTTATCAGCAATCTGAATACCGCCGTTCCAGTTATCCTTGGTTACAGCCTCGTTGCCTTCTACGATATTTCCTTCAGCATAAATACGACCATACTGAGCCCAAGGGAAGAGTTTGTTGCTTCGGCTTTCGCTCTTCACGATACGGTAGCTGATGGCACCCTTCGGAGTAAGAGGTCCTGGCTTATAATAGTTGTTGATGAAGTTGCTCATGGTTGAGAACTCACCACCATCTGCTGTACGATGTACCCAGTTGTAAACGATGTTGTTCACGAAGTTGAACACACCACCCCATCCGATAGAAGGGTTACGGCCTGTATTATCCGCCCAGAGGTTACGCATGAAGGTAGAATTCTCTCCACCGATTGTACTGCCAAAGGCATGGTTCCAAGTATCGAGTGCCTTGGCAGAGATGGTATTCTGGATGGTTACATTCACCGTTGGCACCTTGCGTTTTGGCTTACCGTCGTGCAAATCGAACATATGGCGGTAGAAAGAGATATTCTCATCCAGACCAAACTCGCAAGAGCAGTGGTCAATCATGATGTTACCTACCGGATTACCGCCGAAAGAATCCTCACGATACCATACATGGGTATTACCACGGCGGAAACGCATGTGGCGAACGATGACATCATGGGTATCAACCTGGAAAGATTCACCCGAAATCATCACGCCCTCACCAGGAGCTGTCTGTCCGGCGATGGTAATATAAGGAGCACGGACGATGATTGGAGTCTTCAATACAATATTTCCCGATACATTGAAGACGATGATGCGGGCACCACCCTGTTCGCAAGCCCAACGGAAAGAACCAGGACCAGCATCATTGAGATTGGTCACAGTCAGCACCTTGCCACCACGGCCACCGAAGGTAAACATACCGCCACCCTCAGCACCTGGGAATGCAGGAATCTTAGCCTGGCGCAAATCGTATGGACGGGAAGCCCATGGCACATAAGGACGTCCTGCCATTGCCTCTTGTTTTACTATAGGGAAAGCCACAGCCCAAGCAGAATCAGAATGGGCAGTCCATGCAGCTTGCATAGAATCAATCTTCGCCTGAGCCTCCTTTGTAATAGTAGGATACTGAGCGAAAGTTGCTGCTGGCAAGATAGTCAAAGCCATCGCAGCGAAAATCTTCTTACTTCTTTGCATTGTTTTAATATTGTTTGTTCGTTATATCTTAAAGACGCCTTTCCCTTTCTTTTGTCCTCAATGAACATGCGCATTTTTTCGGGAACAGGTGGGGACATTTCATCCGCAGGAACGTCTTACACCTATAATATATAAACGAAAGTTACTTATCTATTATTTTATTGAAACATAAAACAAAAAACATAAAGTTGAAAAATGAAGAACAGAAGATGCTTCCCCTTAGTTGCCGCTTCGCTGATGGCGCTTTCAAGCCAGGCGCAGCAAATTGATTTCAATATCGCCAGCAGAAAGGCTGCTGAAGTTACAGCCCTCAATTTCACTCCCGTTGGCGTGAAGCAGGGCAATACATACCAGTTTGCTCTGGGTGGACTGGAGATTACACTCGATACTCCCGTAAAAGACCAGATTATCAAATCCAACTGGTTTAAGCAGGGCATACAGTTGGGCGACCGACTCACCAGCGATGGTATCGTAGTATATCCGTCAAAAGGCGATAATGCCCAGCTCCGCATCACCATCCGAGGTCTGAAACCGGGGCATCACTCTCTCCTTGCCTATCACAACATCGTAGACGGACTTACCGGCAATATTCCTTCTATCCAGGTTTCCAGAGAGAAGGAACAGATAATCACCGTGAAGAAGGGCAAGAAACGTATCCAGCAGAAGAGCATGATGCAGGAGATTCTTGCACAGGATATTAAGCAGACCGTAAGAGAGATGAAGGCATCGCAGAGCGGCCAGTCGTACATTGAATTTGATGTAACCGACGACCAGCCTGTAGTTATCCACTATCAGTTACAAGGTGTGGATAACGCAAACAACACGCTCACCATCAATGGTTTGGTATTCGACAAAGCCAACCCGAAAGCCACCGTTCTCAACCCTTATCCTGCCGATGATGATCTTCACGTCAATGCAGAAGGAGGCAAGGTTGTTCTTCGCTGGCAAGCCGGCGAAGGTGCCAAGCAACACCTTATTTATATAGGACAGCGCGCCGACCAGTTGAAGAAGGTTGCCACCACCGAAGAAGCCGCTTTCGAAGTCACCGGTCTCAGCAGCGCCAACGATTATTACTGGCGTGTAGACGAGGTAGATGCCAACGGCAAGGTTTCAGAGGGCGAAGTATGGAACTTCCGTCCACGCCGTCTCGCCTTCCCAGGTGCCGAGGGATATGGAAGATTTGCTATCGGCGGTCGTGGCGGTTCAGTTTATCATGTTACCTCTTTAGAAGATAACCCTGAGAATCCGCAGCCAGGCTCTCTCCGATACGGAATCACAAAGGTTAAGGGACCTCGTACCATCGTCTTCGATGTTGCCGGCATCATCGACCTGAAAGACCGTCTGGTTTGTTCCGATCCATTCATCACGGTAGCCGGACAGACTGCACCCGGCAAGGGAATCCTTCTCCGTGAGCATCCTTTCGGTTTCGGCTCAGAAGGCATCTTCCGCTTCATCCGTCTCCGACTGGGAAAATATCTCGATAAAAACGGTAAGACGATTACCCTCGACGGACTGGGTGCTGCAGGCTGCGATAATACCATCATCGACCACTGTTCGGTAGGCTGGACCATCGACGAGGCTTTCTCCAGCCGCAACGGCAAGAACATCTCTTTCCAGCACAACCTCATCTCCGAAGCACTCAACCAGGCTGGCCATCAAAATTATGTCAATGCCAAACATGGTTATGCTGCAACCATCGGAGGCAACGTAGGCTCGTTCCACCACAACCTGCTTGCCAACAACGAAGGAAGAAACTGGAGTATGGGTGGCGGACTAGACGGAGCCGGATATTATGCTGGAAAGCTCGACCTCTTTAATAATGTAGTATACAACTGGGGCAACCGTGCCTGCGACGGAGGAGCCCACGAGGTAAACTTTGTTGGCAACTATTACAAGATGGGACCAGCCACCAGCATGAAATATATCCTCAATGCACAGCTGGAAGGTACCGGCCAGGGAAGTCAGGCTTACTACATGCACGATAATATCCGCCAAAACTACGTGGGCGATGTAAAACAGAATGCAGGAGCTGTGGCAGGAAAGCATGGAGAACTGGTCAGCGACAAGGAAGGCGAAACCTACAAATATACCACTTCTCACGGACAGGTAGTCAACTGGAAGGTATTTACCGACAAACCATTCTTCCCATCCTATGCCAAGGTAGAAAGTGCCCGCGCTGCCTTCAAGAACGTATTGAGCGATGTGGGAGCCAACCAGCCTTGCATCGACCAGCACGACCAGCGCATGGTAGAAGAAACCTTGAACGGAACCTATAAATATGTTGGTTCCAAGACCGGCAAGAAGGGACTGATAGATGATAACCTGGATGCCGGCAACGATGCCTGGAAGGAGTTTGAAGCACTCACCGACCGTCGCCCTGCCAACTGGGATACCGACCAGGATGGAATGCCAGACTGGTGGGAGAAGCTGGCTGGTACCAACCCGTCAGCTGCCGACAACAACGAACTGACCGATGGCGAATATACGCAGCTGGAACGTTATCTCAACTGGCTTGCAGAACCACATTTCATCACCTCAGCAGGCAATAAGCTGACTATCGACCTGAAGCAGTATTTCGCCGGTTACAACCAGCAGCCCGTCTTCACCCTGGAGAACAGCATCCAGCCACAGGAAGGCAAGATGAAACTCAATAAGAAGGGAATCCTCACCATCAGCCTCAACAAAAAGGCTGCCGACTGCCTCATCGACATCAAGGTGAAGGCAACCGACAAAGACCAGGTAGCTTCCCTACAACGTACTTTCCACATCGCTATTACCCGGATACCGACCAGGACGGAATGCCAGACTGGTGGGAGGAAGTAAAAGGCGTAAGTGATGGAAATGCCGATGAAAACGCAGATGGCTACACCAACAATCCTCAGTTTGAATGCGAGGCTAAGGGTGATGCGATGAGCAAGATGAGTCATGATACGGGTGCCAACGAGGGTGAATATATCTTCACCGCCAACGAAGATTGTGGCAAGGCGCTCGTAGATTATACTGTCAAGGTAAGCGATGATGACAACATCAGCACCTATACCCGCACCTTCCATTTCTATCTGACAGATGGTTCTGCAACAGGCATTCAAAACATTCAGACCTCAATCGCAGCCGATAGCTACGAGGTATACAATGCTGCAGGTATCAAGGTGAGAAAAGGCAAGAATCTCGATTCTCTCCCATCAGGTGTTTATATCATCAAGACATTGAAGGATGGCAAGGTAATCAGTTCGAAGAAAACTTGCATACAATAAGGCAATCTGCACCTTAGAAAGTGCATTTTTCATATAACTCAGCATCCTGAGAGATGCAAAAAAGGGAGCGCAACCATTAGTGATGCGCTCCCTTTTATGATTGTTTCTTTTATCTTAAAATTCTAACCGAATAACGTCAGATTATTTCTGAACGAACTTCTTGCCATTCTCGATAACGAGACCCTTATAAGAAGCATTCACCTGCTGGCCAGCCATATTATAGCGAACAGACTTCTTGGCAGAAGTTGAGGACAAGCCCGCTAGGCGTTCCGGCGGATTTGCAATCCGCCTCAAGCGAAAATGCAAATATAGTTTAGAGATATGAAAAGCCTACGGCTGGGGATTACAAATCCCCAATAAAGAGGTCGAGCCTTTTTTGTCTGCGGATTGCAAATCCACAGGAACGCCTAGCGGACTCGCGTTACTTATTACGCCTAACGGACTTGCGAGCCTGTATTATGGACTTATGGCACACCCTCTCTTCTTGTTGCTGGAAAACATAGGATATGTTGCTGGGAAAGATAGGATATGTTGGCGAGATAGTTAGTATCTCCGGTCGCACAACAGGTGATGTGCATGCGGTGGTCAACTGTTGTGCGCCAACTATTATCCAGACTTAGACACACTCTCCTACAGAAAATATCAGAGACAGAAAACGGGGTGCATTCTCTAAAAAGAGAACACACCCCGCAACCTTAATATATTATGTTATGACTATATCGTCATTCCTCTCTTGACATTACTCAGCCAATGGGTCGAAGGTACCATTGGCACCACCATTGTTGTAATCACCCCAACCGATGGTCTGAGGCAAAGCCTTGTTGGCGATAGATGCACCAGAAGTGAAGCCTAAGAAGTAATACTTAGGACGGAAGTTCATGTAGAGGTAATTCTTGTTAGAATCGTAACCGTCACCCTTCTGTACCTTCATCTTCAAGTTGTCCTTATACCATGTAGACAAGTTCTCGAGCTGAGTATTCAAATCATCCTCACGGAGATCAACACCCTTAGGACGCTCAGTACCAGCTTTCAACAATGGGTCAGAATTGAAAGTTGTACCACCTACGCCATACTTATCAGCAACACGATACTGGATATTTTCACGACGCTGACCGTTCAAAGCCTTGAAGCCAAGCCATGTACAGGTATTGCCACCCCAACCAGTCAAAGTCCATGTAGAAGGAGCACCCTCTACCTTGCCAGTACCACCATCGAAGAGCATCCAACGGCGGAGGTCATCGAAACGCTTACCCTCGTAAGCAAACTCTATCTGGCGCTCATAGAGAATCTGAGAAATACAGGTAGCCTGATCATTGTAAGCTGCAGGTGTGATACCATCATCCTCAGAATTAGCTGCTGAATAACCAGCACGCTCACGAATCTGCTTAACATATCCAACAGCCTCATCCAGATGACCAGCACCTGCTGCAACCTCAGCAAGGTTTAGGAGGACCTCAGCATAACGGAGTTCAATCAACGGAGCAGCAGAATAGAATGGAGCTGCACCCTTTTTATCAAGAGCTACGTACTTATAAAGAGGAGTAGAATTGACATCCAAATCATCACTCTTCTTGCGTACATATACACCCTGACGGCTCTTCAACAGGTTGTCTGCACCATAAGATTCACCACTCTCAGGGTTGCCGGCATCATTCATGCTGGTATACCATACATAGTTCCAAAGTACGTAGTTGGCACCATCCGAAGGGTTGTTCGCATCGCGCTCTGACGCATTACCATCGTAAGCCCAACGGAAACCTGGGAAAGCGAAGGTACGGTAGAAACGCTTGTCACGATTCAGGAATGGAGTCACGTTATCCAAAGTCTTCTCTGAACGTGCCAACTTGGTATAAGTATCGCAACTCTCTGGAAGTTTACCATCTGACATTGGGAACATATTAATCAGCATCTGAGAAGCATTCTTACCGCCACCACCTGTATTAGCTGGACGAATCTGACGCTCCCAGTTGTTGTTCTTCTGATTATCGAGACCATCACCTGTTACATTATTGTATAAGGTAACGAACACAGCCTCAGGATTATTACCACCATCGGTAAACATCTTGGCAAAGGCAGAACCATTCACATTGTCATTGGCAGTATACAGGTGATAACCACACTTGTTGATACGTTCCAAATCAGCCTTCATGGTTTCATAAGCAGTCTTCCAACGGTTTTCATCGTTAGTACGGTTGAAGAGAGGGCTACACCACAAAAGCATCAAACGACCCTTCAATGCCAAGGCTGTACCAGTTGTTACACGGCCTTTCTGCGACCATCCAGGACCATTCTCTGTCTTGGCAGCCAACATATCAGCAGCCTTGTTCAAATCATCGAGAATAAACTCGTAAGTCTCCTTAGACGTAGCACGAGGAGTAACAGAACTTTCTACAGGATCCTGTGTTTCCTTAACCAGAGGCACACCGCCATACCACTTGAACAAGTTGTAATAGCACCATGCACGGAAGAAATATACCTGACCGAGCAATTCATTCTTCTGTTCCTCAGAAAGAGTGCTGCCGCTGATACCCTGGATAACATCATTGACATTACGGATTCTACCATATACAGATGCCTGGATATTGGACTGGTCGCCCATGAAGAAATCAGGAACCGAATTTGTGGTACTGGTAGAACTCAGCTCAACCTGTGGGTCTACAAAAGAACTGAGACCACTGTATTCCTCAGTAGACTTACCAGCCTCATCCGCATTACCCATAGAAGGATACTTCCAGGTCAAATCGTTGGTTGCTGGCAAACACCAACTGTAGATATCGTTTACACGACCATCACATCCTTCATAATAGTTGTAGATGTCTTTATTTACATTGTCATAGTTCTTCTTTTCCTCCAGGAAGCTGTCACTACAAGAACTGAAAGCCAAGGCTGAAACCAAACCAAGACTGAATAATTTTATTGTCGTTTTCATTGTTCTTTTCTTTTTAAGAATTATATAAGTATCTCATTAGAATGAGAGATTTACACCCACTGTCCACTTACGGAGGTTAGGATAGCTTCCGTATGATCCCGACATAGGATTCATGAAGTTGTCTGGATATGGATTGTAGAAGTTGATGAGGTTCTGACCGGTAATATTGATACGGCAACTGTTGATGCCGATGCTACCCAACCAGTTCTTTGGCAAAGTATAAGCCAAGGTCAAGCGGTTCAGAGCCACACGTGCTGTACTTACTCTCCAGAAGCTGGATGCTACAGCATTCACATCTGTATACTTCAGGTTAGGATAGTAAGCCTCACGGTTCTCCTTAACTACGAGATTTCCTGATCCATCATATACATTCTGATAAGCAAACATATTGTCTGGATTCCAGAATGAAGGCATGTTGCTATACTCCAGATTACCAGTTGGCTTCAATGCTGCACCAGGAAGTGTGGTATAACCACCCCAGCTTGCACCAATCTGAGCTGTCAGAGAGATTCCCTTCCAGTCTGCACCCAAATTCATGGTCAAACCATAGAGGTTGCTGCTGCGATGACCCAACTCTACCTGGTCGTTGTCTACATCTACGATACCATCAGGTCCGGCATAAGTACCGGTCTCAGAATCGTAAGCACCACGAACATCCTTATACATCAACATACCAGGGCGAACCTGGTCTTTGGTCATACCCATATAAGTAGAGATGTTGTACTTCGTGAAGTATTCCTCAATATCCTGGAAGCTACGGAACATACCGATGCACTGCATACCCCACAGACCTACGTCTGTACGATGCCCTGGAGTAATCTGACGGTAGAGATAATCTGTAACCCAGTCCATATTCAATACCTTGTTATCAGACCAACCAGTGTTGACACCGATACGATACTTGAAGTCCTTACCAATCTTATCCTTCCATGTAACAGAGAGCTCACCACCCCATGAATCCATCTCACCGATGTTGGATGCAGCACTCTGTGTACCTACGGTAGAAGGAACAGTCTGCTTGATATTCATCAGCATCTCGCGGTTCTTCTCATAATAGTAATCGAAGGTTACAGCCAGGCGGTTGTTGAGGAACTGGGCATCAATACCCACGTTGGTCTTGTAGTCTTTATCCCAATGAACATCTGTATTTACAGCAGAATTGTTCTTGTTGATAGTGATACGGTTGCCAGAATCCTTACCAGTCTCGAATACTGTACCACGGTTAGCATCCTGTGCATAAACCTGCATCCACTGCCATGCCGCTGTATTGTCTCGACCGGTCATACCCCAGGAAGCACGGAGCTTCAGGAAGTCAACTCCCTTCACCTTGTTGCGGAACCAGCTCTCCTCTGAGATTACCCAACCTGCAGAGAAAGCAGGGAATGTTCCCCAGTAGTTCTTTGGAGCAAACTTGGTTGATGCATCAGAACGAACCAGAGCCTCGAAGAGATACTTATTGGCGTATGCATAGTTGATACGGCCGATATATGAAAGGGTACCGCTCTCACTACGGGTAAACATAGTAGTCATCTCACCTGTTGCAGAGTTATACTGACCGGTAGTGAAAGGATATGGGGTCAAACGCTGTCCCTGCAAGTACTCACTCTCTGCCTCAGACTTTTCAATAGAGAACAGACCACCCAGATGATGCTGACCGAAATCGCGCTGATACTGGGCTGTGAAGTTCATCTGATAATTATCAGTACGAACCATGGTACGAGCCAGATAGTCACCATTGGCGGTTGTCACACGTTTGAAGTTAGACTCTGCCAGGTAATCGAAATCTGCATCATCACCACTGGTAGGAGTATAAAGGTGGTTACCGCTACCATAACGAGTCAACATCTGATAGAGGGTGAAGTTTGAACCATACTCATTACCCTTATCGGTATTGATACTCTTGGAATAAGAGAAGCGCAACTTCAATCCCTTCAGAATCTTGCTCCAACCGAAATCATAATTAAGGCTTCCGCTGATATTCAGGTTAGAATTCATATTCTTGCGGTAGTCGCCATTATTCTGCAGAGTAGCAAAGTTATACTGCTGGTTCTGGTTCTTCTCTGTATTGCTAGGACCATAAGCCAGGATATCATAGCCATTTACTGATTCTGGCATGTAAGTAGGACGGGTCAGAAGGAGGTTGTAGTCCTTCTCATCGCCAGATCCACCCACCTTTACCAATGGCTTTTCCTTTGTAGCATAGTCACCGCTAACAGTCAGATTAGCACCCAACCACTTGCTTACTTTTACATCGACACCGGCACGGTAGTTCCAACGGTTATAGTTGAGTTTACCGAGGTTACCATCCTGATCGAAGTAAGAGATACCTGCAAAATAGTTCACCTTATCGGTAGCACCACTTACGTTCACGCTGTGCTTCTGGGTCATACCAGTTTCCCAATACTTATCGAGCAAGTCGTAATTCAGTCCCTTCATAGCCTCCAACTCATCAGCCTGAAAAAGGGCAGTAGTCTTATTGAGGGAAGTATTGGTTGGGTCTTCAGCAATAACTGCATTGTATAAACGACCATACTGGTAAGCATTCAGCATCTTAGGACGAGAAAACTCATCTGTGAAACCGAAAGAACCGCTATAAGAAATGCGAGGTGCACCCATCTTACCCTTCTTGGTTGTTACGAGGATAACACCATTGGCAGCACGGGCACCATAAACGGCAGCAGAAGCATCCTTCAATACTGAGATACTCTCTACCTCAGAGGCATCCAGGTTATTGAAAGCCTCAGCACCGAGGTTCTGGTAAGTGTTACCTACCTTTACATCGTTAGGATAGATATAACCATCGATAACGAAGAGAGGCTGCTGGGCTGTAGAACCTACTTCGCCCAATGAGTTGGTATCACGAATCATGATACGTGCATTCACACCTGGACGGCTCTCACCACCACTTACGCTCAAACCGTTAACCAGACCGCCCAAAGAAGAAGCCAAGCCACCATTAGCGAGGTCCTGAATTTCATCTGTTGGGATGTTAGCTACAGAACCGGTCAGGTGAGCCTTCTTCTGAGTACCGTAACCTACGACTACCACCTCCTGAAGAGTCTTGTCGTCAGCAACCAGTTTGATGGTACCACCATTGGTAGTAGCATCCTTAAAACCAATATAAGAAACGGTAACCTTGCCACCCTTAGGAACAGACAACTTATAGTTACCATCCATATCGGTAATCACAGCAGTCTTGGTACCTGCAACCTTTACGGTAGCACCGATAACAGGTTCACCGAGGTCATCGAGTACAGTACCCTGCACTACTTTATTTTGAGCCATTGCAGGCACAGCACAGGTAAGTGCCATACCAAAGGCCAATGTCTTTATATATTTACGTTTCATCTTGTTTCGAGATTAGATAGTTTAAATTATTTTCTCCAACGTGGATCACCGATTGTACTTGAAATCGCACCGGTAGCCTTGAAATTAAGCCCGAAGTTAGGCTGGGTGAAGTCGAGTTCCTTCTTGGTCTCTGCCTCAGCAAATCCAGCATCCTCTTCAGTAGCCAGCTTACCCTTATCGGTTCCATCTACTGAACTGCCGACACCCCAGACAGTATTCAGATTCTGGTGATATTCCAATTTACAGTTGCCCTGAATGAACTTCTGCAAACGGAAGCAGTCATAGAAGATGTTGTTATCATAAGTAATCACGTACTTATTGTTGTTAGGAGTATTGTTACCGAACTCCTTCTTGTCATATACACGGATAAAGGTATTATCCATCATGGTACAAGAACCACCTGCTGTAGGGAAGGCATGGTCCAAATCCTTGTTGTTGAAACGGAACATACGATTCTTACTATTGCTTTCAATATTGTAGATAGTAGAGTTCTTGATGGTAATGCTCTTGATACCACCATACCAGAACTGACCGCCACTAGGAGCCTTGAAGCCATTAGAAAAGCCGCAGATGATAGCACCATTAGAGTTCTTCTTTCCGTCATTACGCATCTGAACCACGCTGTTCATCACACGTACATCAGCAATACCCCAAGAGCACTGGCCTACAGAGAAGAGTCCGTCGATGACATTCTTGAAGGCACAATCCTGAATGATAATTGGGTCTTGCAGGATATATACATCGGCAGGCTTACCACCATTCTTGCCAGCACCAACGCCCTGAGACTCTGCAGAGCAAGATGCAGGTGGCTCTGGAGACATCTCGATGATACCACCCTTATGAGTTGTGGCAGAGCAGTCGAAATTGATGAACTTCACCTTCAGCTGAGCTGAAGTATAGATGGCAGCACCTTCACCCATAGTAACCAAAGCATGGCTCAGTTTGTTACCACGAAGGGTCATCTTGTTGCCCTTGAAATCAATTGAGTTATTGCAGGTATAAGTACCACCTGCTTCCAACTCGAAAGCCTGCTCCTTATCTGATTCCTGCAAGTTGGCAGCAATAAAATCAGAGATGTCAGAACCTGTAGGAATGGTCGTCGCTGGAACCAAAGTACTGTAAGACTTAACTGTTGGCTTATCAGCCTCAGTATTGTTCTTTGCCTTGTTTCCCAAGGTACGTACCTCAATCTTATAATTGGTATCTTCAGCTATCTTGAATTGGAAAGAAGTACCATCAATGGTATCACTCGCCACCTCCTCAGGATTGTCTGGATCATCCACATTATAAGCCTTACACTCGTAACCGCCAGCGCCATAGACTACCTTCCATGATACTTGCAACTTATCTGAACCATCAGAAGCAGCAACTGTCTTTGTCGAGAGTTCAGGTGACTCAAGTTTCACTCCAGACACGCCGTCGTCAAACTTCTCTTTGTCATCAAAACCATCAACGGCACACGAACCCAAGAACATCGCTCCTACGGCAGCAAGTGCCAGAGAGAAGAGTCCTTTCCGCGCAATGAAATGATTTTTCTTCATAATTGTCTTTTTTAGGTTTAACTATATTTTTATTTATTTCTTTTCTAACACGATTTACACTTTCCTAATTATAAAAAAGTAGTTTGCCAGTTATTCCCCGAAACTGTTACCGCTCTTGAAATACCTGTTTTAAGTAAGCGATGTTTCTACCGAAATTATATTTCACGTCTCTTACCCTCTTTACATCACGGCTCCGCTCTACCACCAGCCAGCCGCTCCATTTCATCTTGTCAAGCGTCTTCCTGATTTTCGGAAGATTAATCTCCGGGTCTTCCTGAAGATTTACGCTATCTGTATTGGAAACATGTATCTGGACGATACGCTGGGCGCCCAACTTCCGGAGTTCCTTGCAGATATCACGATGATGATCGGCTGCATCCTGGAAATTGTAGTAGACCTTAATCTGACTGCTGCCTACTTTCTTCAGCAGTTTCTTATCAAACTTAGCTCCCATTCCGGTTCTGATACCGATGGTGATACTCTCCTGCTTTGCCATCTCACCGGCTGTGCGAAGGCGAGAAACCATCTGCTGGTATGCTGCACAGCCTTCCTGCTGCCAGTCTTTTCCGCTACCTCCGAGTGGAAGGAAAGCCACCTTGCTGCCAAAGAGTTTCATCGTCTGGAAACAATCTTTCAAAAGGTCTTGATAATTATCACGAGTCAGGAAACTCTGAGCGAAGAAGCCACTCATCGCCATAGAAGGAACAGCTACGCCATACTGACGGGCTGCAGCCTGAAACTTTTCTGCCTGTTGTGGTTCTCTAAGCTGATTATCAAATAACACGCGTTTACCCAATCCGCCCATGTCAACCTCAACGCCATCTGCTCCTAATTCATGAGCCAGTTTAAACTCGCCCAGCTTCTGACGTTTCAGCATCATCCAGTCGCAAGCAGCTATCCTGTACCTAGGAGTTGCCGCCTGTGAGCATATTGGTAAAGTGTTCAACAACGTAAATAACAGAACCAATATAAACCTACTATGATAAGACAGTTGTTTCATTAGCCTTTTAGGTAAAAATGATTAGTCAACATTTAATTTGTTTGTTTCAATTGCCTAAAAGACGCACATTGGTTCACGCTGTAATCACCTTTTTTGAGATTTTTTATAAAAAACTTTATTTTTTTATTTCACTCTCCTGCTGCTGCGCTACATACTCTCTTGGCGACATGCCATATTTCTTACGGAAGCACTTGCCGAAATAGCCTACATCGGTGAAGCCGCAACAGTAGGCTACATCTGTGATACTCTGACCGGAATGCTTCAGCAATTCTACGGCATGACTCAGTCTGAAATCCTTCACCATATCGCTTGGCGAACAGCCCATCACAGCCTTCGTCTTCTTGAAGAAGGCTGAACGGCTCATGCCCAATTCCTGTGCCAGCATATCTATCTCGAAATCGGCATTGGTCAGGTTGGCTTCCATAAACCGGCGCACCTTGTCAGCAAACTGCTTATCCTGCTGTTCGGCATTAAACTTGCGCTTATACTCTGCCAGCTGGTTCTGGATGTAGATATTGTTCTTCAGCCGAATCTGATACTTCGCATAGCGGAAAGCATAGTAGCTGGCTACGGATATCAGAATGATGTAGATGAGATAAGCCCACCACGTAGCCCACCAGGGTGGAAGAATGGTGATGGTCAGCTCTCTCGTGCTGTGAGAATCAGGATTGGTGGCATCCATTACCTCTACGATAAACTGATAGGTTCCCGACGGCACATTGGTATAGGAAGCCAGACGGTTCTTGCCGGCATAATGCCAGTCATGGTCGTACCCCTTCAGCCGGTAACGGTAGCTGATGCGCTCCGGATTGCAGAAATTCAGGGCAGCAAACTCCAGAGTGAACATCGACTGGGAATGACGCAGGGTGAGATGATCAGTATAAACCATTGACTTCTCCAGGATGGCTGGCTGATTGTAACTGCGGATATCGCGGTTGTTCACCTCTCCACCTATTATATATATAGGATATTGCAGACGGGTGGTATGGATACGTTCCGGCTGATAAGCAAGGATTCCTTCCTTGCACCCCAGCCATATCTCCCCATTCTGGATCAAAGCCGCAGAAGATTCCTCAAGCTGGACATCAGGGAAACCGTCGGAATTGTCGAAATGCTGGATGCGGTCTGATTGATAATCATAGCACGACAAGCCATCGGCATTTACCAGCCAAAGGCGTCCCATCTTATCCTCTAAAATCGAAATGATGACATCATTATGCAAACCTTCCTTTGCTCCCAAAGAAGTAAGGATAGGCAGATGCGTCACTTCATCAAAACCATCCAGACGACTCAGACCTCCACCAAAGGTACACATCCAAACCTGCCTGCTGTTATCTTTGTAAAGTCCGTAGATGTCACTATTGGCACGGGTATTGATATCGGTATTGCGATAAGTCTCGAAGCGCAGGTCGCCTACCGATTTGAAATCTGTCTTGAAAGACATCAGTCCGTCCATCGTTCCTACCCACATTCTCTGATGACTGTCCTCTACCAGGTTGCGGGCATCCATGTAGAGTCCGTAACCGGGATAGTTTTTCATACCATGATATTTATTATAGAAGCGCACCTTTCCGCCCTGTTCCTGCAGCAGATTGAGACCTCCATCCAGCGTAGCCACCCAGATGCGATGGTAGGAATCCTGACAGGTCATATAGACATTGTTGCCGCTGATGGAATAAGGATCCCGGGCATCATGACGGTAATGAGCGATGCGATACCCTATTGGTCTGGAGGCATCGGGAGTCAGTTTTACCAATCCGTCTCCCTTGGTAGAGAGCCAGAGATTCTGCCTGTCATCACACATGGCATGATAAATGCTGCCGATTTGATGATGGGCATAATCGAACACCTGCTTCACCCTGCCCTGCATATCCAACAGATAAACATTCTTGCTGCGGGCACCCACTAGCACATCACCATTCTTCAACTGGCAGATGGCTTTCACTCCACTCTTATCACCATCCGGCAAAGGGATGACACGGAACTGGTTGGGGGTGAAACTGACACGGTAAATGCCATTATCAGCAGAAGTGAGCCACAACAGTCCGTCCTTGTCCAGGTTCATGTTCAAGAAGTGGCTATCTGGCTTATGGTCTTGGAACTTAGGAAGGAAAGCCAGGTTAACGCCTTCCATCGTCTGCGGATCAATATAGATAATTTCGCCAGCACCGGAAAGATAGAAGTAACCATGATGAGAGGTGGCGATGAACTTAGGTTCCACCACCTTACCTACGCCCGAAACCGGATAACGGCGTTCCCATCCGGTCTTCGGATTACGGCACACCAGGGCGGTATGCGACTCATCCAACTGCCACACACATCCGTTCGGGGTATGATAAACAAAATGTTCCTTCGATTTACGGGCGAAATACTGCTGCCACATGCCGAGCGTCCACTTCCTGTTTTTCGCAGTAACAGGAACGGAATAAATCTGATAATCCTTTCCTACATAGTTGGCACGCGAAGCCTTCAGCTGTACCACATCCTGGCACAACTGATAATTGAACGTATTGATATACTTTCGGGCATCTACCAGCGTCTGGATACGGATGCTTCCATCCTTTAATGTTTCTGCAAGAAGCAGGTTCTTATCTTTGGTGAGCAGGAGAATCTTGCCGGTACCATCTGCCTGAATCTTGATGACCTGCAGATTACGGGCATAAGGTTTCAGTTCTTCATAGACATCTTCGAAACGTTCGATCTGCTTGAAGAAGACGCTGAGTTTCCAGTCGAGCGTCTTGATCCAGAGATTGCCCAGAGCATCTTCTGCCAACCATTCTACCTTACGGGGTGGCTGGTCGGAAGAAGAGATGTAAGCATCAGAATAATTGGCAAAACGGGAACCGTCGAAACGGGATAAGCCGAACCAGGTTCCAAACCACAGGAAACTGTCTTTCGACTTCAGAGAACAGTATACGATGTCGTGAGGTAACCCTTCCTTCGTAGAATAATGAGCTACCTGCATATTGTTCTGTGCCATACCCAACAAGGCATAAAGCGAACAGAAAAGTATGGTAAAATATCGTTTCACGTATGCAAAAGTACAAAAAAAGTCTTGAAATCTCCAATAAACTTTCTGTTTTTTGAAGATTTCAAGACGATAACGATTACGTAAACGGAATCTTCTGCAAAGAACTCTCCGGTTACGCATTATTAATTATTAATACCGAAATCAGCCTGCTGGTCTTCTACCTCTTTCAGCATCTTTGCCTTCTGCTCGGGTGTAAACTCATGAGAAGAAGAAGTGGCAGAAGAAGCATTCTGAACAGATGATGAAGTGGCAGACTTGGCAGTCTTTGTACCCATCATCATGGTTCCCTGATAAGCTACGCTCTCTATCTCCAGGTCGGCAGGAGTAGGAGCATGAGTACCCGGGAACTGAACCTCGGCATGAATCTTAATCTTGCCCGGCTTCATCGTGCTGCGCACCAGGATAGGAGCACTACCCCATTCTACAGCTCTCGGATTGGCATTGATGCTGGCATCACCAATGATTTCGCCCTCACCCTCCAGGGTAAAGCGGATATTCTCTTTAGCCAGACGGCGAACATGACCGTTATCATCGGTCACTTCGGCTACCACAACCACAAAGTCGCTGCCATCAGCCACCAGCGGTTTGCCCATCTCATCAACATAAAGACGGAGTTTGGTGCTGCGGCGGGAAGGCATGCGCTGGTCGGTACAAACCACCTTGCCATCCTTGTATCCCTCTGCTACCATCACTACCATCTGAGAAGATTTCTTCTTATAACTGTATTCGCGAGCCTCCCAAAAATCCCAGGCATTCTTGAATACCACAGGGGCATTAAAGGCGGCTGCCGTAGGATGAAGAACTGGCAAAGTATAGGTATGAGCACCCTGATAGGTGGTAAGACGAACGCTGTCACAATTAGAGAATACCGTCACATCGGCATCGCTGAACTGGGTCATCTCGTGAGCGATATGCACAAATGGCTGGTCGCTGCGCTGTGACTCAAACATATAATAAGCAGTCTTCTTCTGTCGGAATGCATCATAGATACCGCCCCAGTAAGGATCTGGATGATAGCCGCGCTGATGATCGAAAGGATGCCATTGGCAACCACCGATAAACTGTCCCGGTGTGTGCATCTCCTCTGTTGTCTTTGCCAGAGAATAAGCCTGGGTCAGCATCGGTTTCTCACCCCAGCTGCGGCTGGCACGGTTCAGGTTGTTATGCGCATACCAGTCATCCACATACTCACCAAACTCTCGGGTAAAGACACACTGGCTGATGCCGCTCATATCCATATCCGGCCATCCGTAAACCACATCATAATTTTCCTTGACACCTGCCGAATTCCAGTCGGCAACAGCCACAGGACGGTATGGATAAGGATACTCATCCTTGGTCAACTGCAGCGACTTCAGGGCGAAATCCTTAGGATAGCGGGTCTCATTCAGGATAGGCTCCCACATCAGAACCGAAGGATGGTTGCGGTCACGACGGATGATTTCACGGGTATTCTGGAACACACGCTCAGCAAATTGAGGGTCCTTGTTCCAATACTGCCAGCCCGGTGTAGCCACGATGATGAAGATTCCGAGTTCATCGCAGGCATCCATGAACGACGGGTCCTGAGGATAGTGGGCAGTACGGATGATGTTGAAACCGGCATTCTTCAGACGGAGCACATCTCTCCATTGCTGACTGTTGGGAAGTGCATTGCCCACATAAGCAAAATCCTGATGACGGTTGGCACCGATAAACTGACGGTATTTCTTGCCGTTGAGCCAGAAACCTTCCTTGCCACGGAACTCGAAGCTGCGGATACCTAACTTGGTCTTTCCGCCGTCCAATACCTGCTTACCATCCTTGATGCGGGTAACCACACTATATAAATAAGGTGTCTCCGGCGACCAGAGATGCGGATTCCTGACAGAGAACATCTGTCTGACGGTCTGATGTGCATCGCCAGCTGCCAGGAGCACATTCTGCGAAATGGTCTTGAGCACCTTGCCCGAAGCATCCAGCAGACTCTGCTCCACCTTCACCTTGCGTGCCTTTCCGCCCACATTCTGCAAGTCGACATCAACAAACACCTTCGCCTGCTTCTCTGAAATATCCGAGAAATGAACGAAGATGCCGGCATCACGGCGGTCGGCTTCAATCACGTTGGTGATAGAAATCTCCTTCTTATTGATAAGCCATACATCGCGATAGATACCACCATGATAAGCAAAGTCGAGTGTATACTGCGGTTTGCCAGGAGGATAACTCTTGTCATTAGAGTTGTCAGCCATCACAGCCACCACACACTTATCGCCCTTCTTCAGTCCCTGCTCTTTCAGGTTGACGATAACAGGCAGGTAACCGCCGAAGTGCTCCTTAGCCAGTTTGCCGTTCACATAAATCTTCTGCTTGCCCATTATTGCCTCGAAATAGATTTCAGAGCGATTGCCCGGCACGATAAAGGTTTTGCGATACCAGGCTATACCCTGATAGTTGCGGCAACCCGAAGCCTCAGCAGGTTCCAGTTTCACACTATGAGGGGTAGAAACTACCCCCCAGCTTGTATCATCATAGTCGGCACGTTCTGCGCCCTGCACATCCCCCAGATGGAACCGCCAGTTGGGATTGAAATTCCACACCTCGCGTCCCTGGTTGCTGACAGGGAACAACCCCGCCACCGATGTATCATCGTAAGCCGATGCCTTTGCCGAGCCTACACCCAGCAAAAGCATCATAGCCATCAATATGTAATATCTCATCTATAAACTATTAACTATAAACTATAAACTATTACTTCACTTCCCAATCGTCGGTACGGAAAGAGCTGACAGGCAGACCATCGTGGAAGAGATCGCCCACAACCCAGTTTTTGAATGCATAGCGCACAGCCACAGGTTTCTTCACTTCCTCGCTCTTCACATACACCTTGTTGCGTGAAATCCAAGCCTGTGCCTTGTGGAATACCTGGTCATCGCCGGCAATCTCGAAGTTGTCGCTCTTAGGACCATTGTTGAAGTAAACCCACTCCTTGCTGCGGTCGAAGCTGACAACAGCGGTATCGCCCTTGAACTCAACACTCTTGTAGACAGCGAAATCAGGCAATCCCTTCTGACCATAAGTATTGGCAAGAGAAAGCAGAGCCAGACGCTCGCCCACCTCCTTCTTCTTACGTGGATGGATGCCATACTCCAGACCGGCATCAAGCAATACAGCCATACGGCAGTTGCTGATGCGCTTCTCTGCCTCCATCTGCTTTTCACGAAGCAGGGCACTGTTGTTTTTCCATTTTATCAGACTATAATCGTAGGGTGCAATCTGACAATAATAGAACGGAAAAATCCCCTGCTTCCATTCCTTGCGCCAACTGTTTACCAGGGTCTGCATCTGGTCGGCATAAGTAGCATAGCGATTGCAGTTATCCTCACCCTGATACCAGATAACACCCTTCATGGTGTAACCGATGAGCGGATGGAGCATACCATTATAGAGAGCTGAAGGACAGCGCTGCTGATATTTCTTCACATCAGCCTCATTCCAAGGTGTATGAAGTTTAGGGAATGCCTTGAGCCAATCGCTCTTGATGAGATTGCCGTTGATCCATGCCTCACAGGCACTACCGCCCCAGGAAGTAACAATCAGACCTACTGGTACACCCAGCGATTGGCGCAACGTCTTACCATAATAATAAGCAGCAGCACTAAACTCACGAACGCTTGCTGCATCAGCTTCCTTCCAGTCGCCAGCCACCGTATCAACAGGATGCAACTGGGCATTGCGCTGAACCGTAAAGAGGCGCAACTGCTGGTCTTTACACAGCATCAGTTCTTCCGGAGTGCCCGCAACAGGCTGTGCCTTGAATCCCTTCATCGGCATCTCCATGTTACTCTGACCCGAACAGATCCAGACCTCACCAATCAGGATATTGTGAAGTTTCAGTTCCTTTCCGTCGCTCAGACTCAGTTCATAAGGACCGCCAGCCTGAGGCGTTTCTATCTTCATCGCCCATTTTCCCTGGGCATCGGCTTGAGTCTTATAGGTCTTGCCGTTCCAGGAAGCACGCACTTTTACCACCTTGTTGGCATCAGCAGTACCCCAGAGGTTGCATTCCGTCTGCTGTTGCAATACCATGTTGTCGCCAAAGATTTTTGGCAGTTTCACTTCTGCCTGCGCTGCCAGAGTCATGGCAAGCAGCAGAGCTGAACATAACAGTTTCTTCATTTTATTCAATGTATTCAATGTTAAATGTTAAATGAGCAGTCTTGCTATGAACTATCAACTATTAACTATCAACTATAAACTAATACACGATGTTAATCGTGGAGAGTAATCCGGCAGGCAGAAGCGCCTTGCTCTTGGTGCGATATTTGGCATTGGTCCAGATTCCCTTAAACGGAGCCTTTCCCTCGCCAGCACCCTGCAGCGCATTGTGCCAGGTATTGGCTACAACAATCTGTATTTCGTTGCTGCCATTCTTCAGGTCGCGCTTCGGAACATACACCTCGTAAGGAGCTGTCCAGGCATAACCATATTGCTTGCCGTTGACCAGCACACGTGCCACATCACCAATCTTGCCCAACTGGATTTTGATGAATCCGTCATTAGAAGGAGCCGTCTTCGTTTTCTCGGCTGGAACTTCCATTTTCTCTTCTGCTGAAACCGGAACAGAATCGCCCCATTCAAAAGAAGAGGTAAAGGTTACGTGACCGCTGTAGTACTTCATCTTCTCATCTGCCGACTTCGACCAGTCGAAAGGAAGCGTTACGGTGGTATCTTTGCGGATATCATCGAAATGAACCTTCCACTTATCGGATACAGCCAGCACAGAAGGATAGTTTTCTGTAAAACCTGCACCTTCTTCTTCAACCAGCTTATGACCTGTCTGACTGATAACCTGCATGTCTTCCTTGTTCGAAAGGATAACGAAAGCGGAACCATAAGCTGGCAGACTCAATTTCACAACCTGGCGGATTTTGGAAGTCCTGGTACGGAAGGTTGCCGTAATCTGGCGTTCCTTATCCTCCTGGTTAGTCAGGAAATAGATGTCCTTTCTGCCTGTTGCCTCCAACACACAGCGGTGAGCATAATCCATATTTTCGGGCAGAACGACATCCGGTTCGATGCCATACTGCGAGAAGTCCTTTGCCTGATAAGGCTTGTCGATGATAATGATGCCTTCCTCGCGCAACTCCTCTATCTTCGCCTTTACCTCGGCAGACAGGGTATTTGCCGGCTGCGGAATCACCAGGATGCGGTAGTCCTGGTTTCCTGGCAACTTGCCCTTCGGACTGTATTCGAAATTCCATTTCAGCAAGGCATCCTTATTCATCGAATCATATTTGTAGCCATGCAGGGCATTGCACCAGTCTTTCAAATCGAGAATATTCGCCGAATGAGTTACTCCCACAGGCGATTCTTCCATCGGAATGCCCACATTAGCCATACGTTTCTGTTCACTAGCCACCCGTTCTGCGCCAAACACACCCGGAAGCATCGGAACGAGTTTATCCGGAGTAAGCGAACGGCTCGGAATCTCTTCGCCTGTAAACACGGCGATGTCTACCACCGGTCTGCCCTGCTGCAGATAATTCTGACACAGGGTGATGTAATCCACAAAACCGCGTGCCTCAGGATACCAGGTATTGTCGCGCTGGAAGAAGAGACCGATGCCATCAAGCGTCATACCAGGCTTGCGGTCCATCCAAGGATTATGGGCAGTTACATGGAAGAAGAGTTTGTTCATGCCAAGCGCCAGATTGCGGTCAAGCATCGGCTTGAGCATGGCTGGTGTCTCATTCCATACACCACGAACCTCGGTGAATCCCTCTGCCTGAACGATGTTCTTATTATAAATATGTGCACCGCTCACGGCATCGAGCATGTCGTTGGGTTTATCGTGAGTAGGCGAATTGAGCCAGTATTCTCCCATTGGATTGTCGGCATACTGATAATGCTGCAGACCATCGGCAGGGAAGGTTGGTGCAATACTCTCGTGAGATACTTCTATATCCTGTTCATGAGCCAGATCGGTAAAGGTCTTGAAGAACTTCTCGTTTACCAGGTCATTGATGGTGAGACGGATATCCTTCAGTACCTGTTCGTATCTGGAAGCCGACTCCATCGGAACACCTGCCATAATCGGGAGGTATGGGATGAGGTCGTAACCGCGGCGTGCCTTGAACTCCTCGGCAAACTGATAGCCCCAGTTCTGACTGCCACACTCCCAGGAGTCGATGTGCAGATACTTCACCACATCGCTGTGCGGACGGTTCAGGAACAATGCATACCAGGAATTGAAAAGTTTCCTGACGGCTGCCGGTGAGAACTTATCCACTTCGAGTCCCTTACCGGTTCCGGCTGTTGCATTGGTCTGTCCTGTTGAGGTATGTCCCATTCGCAACAGGCGCCAGGTGCCCTTAGGCAACTTATTCATCAGGTTGCCGTTCACCATGACACCCATCACCATTCCATTTTCCAGTTTCAAAGGCAGTACATCTGCCATCGCCACGGTCTCGCTCTTAGCTGCCGCATCGGTTTCGATACGCCATACGGCACCCGTTTTTCCCTCATACTGGTTAATCATCGGCTGATTGCTCAAGATGATATTCTCCAGTTTCAGCAGCGGTTTCCATTTAGCTGCATCCAGGTCTTCTGCTCCCGGCTCTGTACCTTCCGGCGTCCATGAGAATCGGAAATAGCGGGCGGTGGTAGTCGGCAAACTAAAGGTATAATCACACATCGTGTTCTGCCAACCCTGACGGGGAGGCACCAACTGCTTGATATCTATGAAGTTGATGCCGTCATCAGAAGCCTGTACCAGGAGGCGCTGCGACTGGATGTTGTTGCCGTTAGGCACCACACGCATGCTGCGCACCGTGACGGGTTTATGAAACGAATAGATGATAGAGGCAGGTTTCGCTGCCAGATAATAGCCCTTGGCGGTAGAAACAGCCTCGGTATATTCTATCTTCTCCGGTTTGAAGAGTTGGGGTTTCTCCTTGCATCGGATGGCAAAAGCCGCGATGTCCTGATAATATCCACCCTCGCTTCCAGCAGGCTGCAACTTCCCGTCCTTATAACTTTCGGGTTGCCACATCTGCATGCCTTCTATCTTCTTACCGCCACCCACAATGGTATCGGTCCATACCACCTTCTGCATCGATTCGGCAGGAAGGATAGACGGATTGCCTGCCAGGGCGAAACCGTCGCAGATATGAATGCCCATGTCAAGGCCCAGGGAGTCGGCTTGCTGGAAAGAGTAATCCACCATCTCCCAGAACTTAGGTGACAACTGTGCCGCCTCGCCCTGATACTCCGGACGTTCGCTGACACCACGGATTGGCATCAGATAGGTACCGCCCAAACCAACATTCTTCATACCGACCAGATCGGCATGAATACCAGCCTTGGAAACGGCGCCATACATCCAGTACCAGAAGGTCCAGGGCTTAGCCTCGTCATTATGAGCCATTGTCGACGCTACCAGAAGCGCCGACAATGCCATCACCGTATATCGTTTTTTCTTATTCATAACAGTTCATAACAGTTAAAAGTTAACAGTTTAAAGTTAACAGTTCAAAGCTCAAAGTTCAAAGTAAACACAGTCTTACCCTTACCGTTCAGCCATTTTGGCAGGGCTGAAGGTCCGTTGAGGTCGGTGGTATTTACCTTGTTTCTTACTGAAGGTATCACCTTGAAGACTGCCAGACCGGTTTGTGGCAAGGTATAGAGCAGACCATCTCTACCATCACGAGGGGTATAAACGCCCATGTGCTCATCGGCAGTCAGACCAGAGAAGCCGATCTTTCCTTCATCAGTCTTGAACTGCATCCACTTCACGTTGGCAAAGTAGCCTTTAAACTCTGGATAATCCCAGCTTTCGGCTGGAATCGGGTCATTATAGTCGTTCTGCCAATAGCCGTATTGCGGACCCTGTTCGCGGTTCTGCCAAACCCGGTAAGGACCATTGCCCACCCAAGCCTTGCTGCGAACCTTGCTTTCCGGATAGTCGAAAGCCATGCCCATCATATCTACTACGCCACCGAAATTGTAATGACAGGTTACAGCCACCGAACCGTCAGAAAGGAACTGCCAGTCTACCTCATCGAGTGAGCCATGCTGATATGTAGCCACCAGCTTTGCCTCCGCTTCCTTCCATTCGAAACCGGCAAAAGCGCCCTGGTCAACAAACTCGGTATAGAGTGTCTTTTTCTTCTCAGCCTCTTTATCGTCGTGATTATAGAACTGGTCCAGACTGCGGTCGCTTCTTCTGGCAGCCATGAACCGAGGTCCGTTGCTCAGCGAGATTGCCTTGCTGCCAACCTCAACACCCATCAGTCTGCCATCTTTCTTGGCAAAGCGATAAGTTCTGCCACCCGCCTTCACTTCTACAGCATCAGCCTGGTCAGCATAAGCAGCAGATGAAGCACTTGAAGTACTTGGAGCACTTGAATTTTTCACGCTTCGTTCTTCACTCTTCACTCCCCTGCTCCATATCATGATTTCCTCACCTTCATGGTTCACAGCCTTGATTTCTACCGCATCAGCATTCGCCATCATCGGTATCTTCACCTGGGTTTCCTTGCCCGGAGCTACATCAGGAGAAGAGAGATTGCCCTGCTTCAACACCTTGACCTGAGTGCTGCCCATCGCTGGCATCTGCAACAGACGATAAGAGAAGCGGCAATCCTTCAGATTCACGAAGTTATACTGATTAGATAAGGTGAGTTCACCTTTCTCCACATCATTCCAAGTCAACTGTACCGGGCACCATACCTCTTTAATCGTATAGTAAGAGCCTTCCTTCTCGGCATGAGGCCCCACGATACCATCGGCTCCGAAGTTACCCATACAGTCTACATAATTGTTCTTGTCGGTACGCACCACACCCTGGTCCATCAAATCCCAGAGGAATCCGCCGGCACAGCGAGGGTTTGCTATCATCATGTCCCAGTAATCCTTCAGTCCTGCTCCATGTCCGCCGTCATACAGACCATGCAGGAACTCGGTAGGCATAAAGATTTCCTTCTGTCGCATATACTCCTGGGTCTCGCCATAAGAGCGGTAATGCTTGGTTTCAAAGCCGTTGCGGTTAGCCCAAGGATAGAGTACCACGCGTTTCTGCTTATCCCAGAGAGCGAAGTCTGGCTCAAGTTCGTAGTTGAAACCACCCTCGTTACCGTTGCTCCAAAAGATGATGCTAGGATGATTCTCATCACGGGTAATCATCTCCTTCACCAGCTGCTTGCCCACGATGGTAGGATGTGCCCAGTGCCATCCGCTCAACTCACATTCGACATAGAGACCGAGCGAATCGCAAGCCTCCAAGAACTCCGGATCGGCAGGATAATGACTCAATCTCACGGCATTCATGTTCATGCTCTTGATGAGTTTCACATCCTCTATATTCTTCGCCTTGCTCAGCGTTCTACCGGTCTCCGGACGGAAGCTGTGACGGTTCACGCCTTTGAAGATAACTTTCTGACCATTGATATAAACGCCATCGCTGGCACGGTATTCGATGGTGCGGAAGCCGAACTTCTGACGTTCTCTGTGGAGCGTCTTGCCTGCTGCATCCTGGAGTGTGAAGACGGCAGTATAGAGATGCGGAGTCTCGGCAGTCCACTGCTTAGGTGCTTTTGCCTGGAAGTCGACATGCGCCTCATCGCTGTTTCTGGCATCAGCCACGTTCGATGCCACCACCTTTCCTTTCTCATCCAGAATCTCAGTCTTCACCTTCGCACCCTTGATAGCACGGTTCAGGTAGCAATCTGCCATAAAATGACCATCACCCTTGGCATCAATCGCCACACGGTTGATGTTCTGAGCAGGTTTTGCCACGATAAATACAGGACGGAAGATGCCACCGAAGTTCCAGTAGTCAGCACGGCGCTCCGCCATGTTCACCTGACTGTTGCTGCTTTCCTTGCTCACCTCCACTTCGAGTCTGTTCTTATGTTTTCCGAAGAAGATGCGGTCGCTCACATCATAAGTAAAGCGATAGAAACCGCCCTGATGCAAGCCGTTTCCCGCCTTTCTGCCGTTGATGGTCACCTTGGCATCAGTCATCACGGCTTCGAAGACGAGTTCTATCTGTTTGCCCTCCCACTCCTGTGGCAGCGTAAACTCATATTTATATTTTCCTTTTTCGTCAGCAATACCTTCCGGAGTAGCCTTTCCGTAGAATCGCATGCCATACTGATAGGTACCGAATCCCTGCAGTTCCCAGCAGGAAGGCACACCAATCTTGGTCCACTTGCCGGCATTTCTACCACCTGTGCAGTAGAAGTCCCAGTTCACCATATCATCACATCCATGTCCCGAGAGGTACTGGCGCTGTGTATCAATACTAGCCTGTGCGGCAGCAGTCATCGCCATCGCCCCCAAAGCTATTATTAAAAACGTTTGTTTTAGATACATATTGTTTATTCCGTATTTGTTTATATTCATTTTGTTATTCATCAATAAAGACTCATAAACACAGATTTTGTAACTATTTAGCAAATCGGAAATACGCCTATAAGCTGCGAAAATATATCAAAAATCATCAACTTTCGCAGATTATAGAGCTAATTCAGCCACAGCTTCATCAGTTGGTCATCAATATAGTACGTACCCAACGAAGTAGATACCAGATGATACTCCAGCAATTTCTTGATGGCAGACTGAACGCTGCTGGCAGAGCGTAGATTATGCCGTCTTACAAAAACAGTGGAAGTAATCTGCTTGGCAATGCCATCCTTGGCTATCGCATAGAGCAATTCCTTCTGAGGGAGCGTGAGACGCGACAAGATTTCACTAAACTTACGGTCGTTGTCCAATATCATCATGTGGATGATGGCTTCCGCCATCGCCTTGTCAGCCTTGCCCTTTACATCCGTCTGGTTGAAAGCTTCATGAAACACCTTCTGCATATAATACGTATTTCCTCCGAACGTATCATAGACATCACGCACAGCCTCTTCCTCCACGTCCTTCCCAAACCTGGCAAACAAACTTTTCGCAAATTCCAAATACTTATCGTATGGTATCACCTCCAAGTTCATCATGTCGGCACTATTGTAGAATGGATGCGCCTTTTCGGAGAACATCTTCGTAATGAGATGGCGCTCGCTACCAGAGAATATGAAGTTGGCATTGCTGCACTTCTGCACATAAGTGCGTAAGATTGCTTCCATGTTCTTCTCTGGATAATAGCCAATCTGCTGGAACTCGTCTATCGCCACGATACATTTCTTGTCGGCATGCTCCAAACAGGCAAATATCTCATCCAGGGTATAGAGCGGATTGGAGATATCACCTAGCGAAAGGTTAAAGGTCGGCGTGTTCGAGATGGGGTCATAGCCGAAACACCCATTGATAGATTTCAATGTGCTGACCACCATCTTAAGCATCTTCTGACTGCGATGAGCCGCCTGTTCGAAAACAGCCTTACCTAGTTCGAAGGCAAACTCCTGGATGCTCGAAGTACGGAGTATGTCGATGGAAATGGCGATAAAATCATTCTTGACCATCGGCGAGTCGAGACAAAAGTCGATAAGCTTACTTTTGCCCACACGCCGTGCAGCCATCAACACAATATTTTCACCCGAAGTTACCTTTCGGATGATTTTCTCTGCCTCTACGTCTCTGTCGCAGAAGTACTCTGGCTTAATCTTGCCTGTGATAATAAAAGGATTCTCCATACTCTTTACCTAACTAAATCATTGGTTATGGCGGCAAAGATAATAAGATTTCTCGAATTATGCAAATTAAATTATGCAAATTGCATAATGCAAAACAAATAATTCGAGATAAGCTGCGAAAATATATCAAAAAACATCAACTTTCGCAGATGATAAAACTAAACTTGTCGGAAAAGAACTTTTACGCACCTTTTCCGACAAGTTATTAATTTACCTCAAAACGGCATCCCCAAATACCTGATGCCTCATAGTATTCTCATCTTGAAATGCAGGGTATAACTGCGAGTTTTGTCGATGGCATATTTCTTCAATACACCAGGTCCGCAACTGCTGTTACCCAAGCCCAGAACGGCACAATCGAGACTGAAATAGGTGTAGCGCAGGTTAGGATTACCAGACTGCTTCAGTTCGAAATCGTGCCGGGCGGCATAGAGGTCTGCCACGCTGTATGGCAAGGCTGAGAAACTCAAAGGCGTATCGCCGACTGCGATAACCTGCAGGGCATTCTTACCATTCTTGTTGGTCAGTTCGATGTATGAACAGTCCTCATGGTTGCCGTTGTCCTGCGGACGGGGATAGTGGGTAAACTGATCCTCCACGCTACTCTCGTACCATCCTATCGGACAAGACTGCTTGCGGTCAGGATAATTCTCCCAAGGTCCCCTGCCATACCATTTCACCTGATCGTAAGCCACTCTTGGCAGCTTCAGCATCAGACCCAGACGAGGAAGTTCAGGCAGATTGCCCTCAAAACTATAGGTAGCCTTCACGTCGACGAAGCCGTCCTGCTGAGGAGATACCTCCAAGCGGAGACGGATATTGCCGCCAGACTTAGCCGATGCCGAAGAACCAGCCTTATCTGATGCTCCATCCTCACCATAATGATATACATACTCCCCATCCTTCAGCGGGATAGCGGAAAGTGTGCTGTCGAGATGAGTCTTCTTCCAATCCTTCGCTATCCAGTTGCCGAAACTCTTGTCGTTGTCGGTTGGCGCACGGAAGAACTGAGGAATCACGGAAATATTGCGTGCCAGCAACTCGGCAGTTGACAGAGTTGCCAAACGGCAGGAAGACTTGTATCGCTTCATGGCATCCGCAGCCAGTTTCCAGCCAGCTTCATACAAGTTATCGCTGAGGGCTATCTGTTCCCTTCCTACCTCTACTCCCTGCTGGGAAATAACTGAGATATTCAATCGGGAATCCGTATTTTTATACGCTTTGAAATCATGCAAGCTGCATAACTTTGCACTATCACCCGGCTGTACTGAAGGCATTTTCAGCACACTCTCCTGACCGACAACCCCATTTTTCGTCACCTGATACTGGCAACTGAAGCCCTCCAGCGAGAGATGAGAATGATGATTCTTCACCCAGACCTCATCCCCTTTCTGAGTTATCCACACCGGTGCATAAACATGCTTTACCTCCTGATACTTAGCCGATACCGAGCGGTCGGAGAAGACCACGCCGTTCAGACAGAAGGCTTTAAGATTAGGCTTATCACCGAAATCACCGCCATAGAGCACGTGGTTGGTTCCCGGAGCATAGATACCCTGGTCAACCCAGTCCCAGATAAAGCCGCCAGCCATGCGGGGATGACTGTATATCTCCTCCCAATATTCCTTGAAATTACCCAGCGCATTACCCATACAATGGGCATATTCACTGGTAAGCACAGGACGATTATCGTTCTTTCTCATCGCAATATCCAGCAGATGTTCCCATCGGGCATTCTCCGCTCTCTCCTTGTCAGAACCTTCGGGAACGCCCGGATTCAGATACTCAGCCTTTACACGGGGATAGAAACGGCTCAAGACATCCACACAGTCCGGGTCAGTCTCATCAAAGTCCTGCTCGTTCAAGCCCTTCGCTGGCTGATAAGGCGTCTGAGCACCTTCATAATGTACCAGTCTCGTTGGGTCGAAGGTATGAAGCCAGCCTGCCATGGCTGCATGATTGGCACCGAAACCGCTCTCGTTGCCCAGGCTCCAGAAGATGATGCTCGGGTGGTTCTTGTCTCTCTCTGCCATTCTCACGGCTCTGTCCAGAAAGGCGGCATTCCAGTCGGGAGTAGAGGTGAGCGTACCACGGAGTCCGTGGGTCTCGCAATCTGCCTCGTCCATCACATAGATGCCGGCGCTGTCGCACAGCTCATACCAGCGTGAAACATTCGGATAATGACTGGTTCTGACGGCATTCACGTTCGCCTGCTTCATCAGTAGGATATCGCGCTGCATCATCTCCTCGGTCATCACTCGTGCCAACTTCGGATCATGCTCATGCCGGTTCACGCCACGCAGTTTGATAGGTTTTCCGTTCACCATCAACTGTCCGTTTTCTACCGAAACCCATCTGAATCCGATGCGCTGCTGCACCTGTTCCACCACACTTCCCTGCTTGTCGAGAAGTGCCAGTTTCAGGGTATATAAATAAGGTGTCTCAGCAGTCCAGGCATGCGGTTTTTCCACTACTCCCTCCATACGTTCGAATTTTCTTCCACCTCGCTGCGGATACCATTCGTTCATCAGGGCTGCCTTATGATTCAGGTCGAGAATCTCGTCGGCAGAAGCCTGCAGAGAAGCCTCCAGTCTGTCAGTTCCCGGCAGTTTCAGCATCACGCCTTTATCTTCAGCATCCTCCAGCCACGCCATCAGCCGGTAACCTTCTCCCTTCTCGCCTGCTGCCACCGCCAGTTGCGGATTGATCTGCAGAGTGAAATCACAAGGAGAGGATGTAGCGGAAGAGAGCTGCGGCAGGGTGCGAACGGCGAAATCACGGATGCGGACATTCGGTGTGGAATAGAGCCACACATCACGGTGGATGCCACCGAAGCGCCAGAAGTCCTGATCTTCCAGATAACTGCCGTCGCTATACTTGTAAACCTCCACGGCTATCTCGTTCTTGCCAGCCTTCAGATAAGGAGTCACATTAAATTCGCTCGGCTCCATCGAACCCTGCGAATAACCCACCTTCTCGCCGTTCACCCATACATAAAATGCGCTCATCACGCCCTCGAAACGCAGGAAGGTTTGACGGTCCTGGCGGAACAGCAGCGAGTTTGCCTTCAGCTGGAAGGTACGTTTATATTGTCCGGTAGGATTGCGTTCCTCGTAGGTGGTCCAGTCCTTCTTGGGTGTAGTCATCACATAAGGAGGATTGATTTTAAAGGGATAACCTGCTGATATATAGATAGGTGTACCATATCCATTCACCTCCCAGTTGGCTGGTACCGCGAGCGATTTCCAGCCCTTGCAGCTATAGTCAGTACGATAGAAATCCACGATTCGTTCCTCCGGCGTCTTCGTCCATCTGAACTTCCATTCACCGTTGAGCAACATCTGGCTATCTCCCTTCTTTGCCTGATAAGGCATGAATGCAGCCCGTGCCGGTTCCCGGTTGATGGAAAGCACATGCTGGTCTTCCCAGTCATGGTGCTCTGCAGCAGCTGAAGCCTGAGGTGCAAGGATTGGCAAAACCATCCCAGCCATCATGATCATGATTTTCCGTTTGTTCATCATATTATTTATTTTTTAAACAGTTTACCAGTTTATCGTTTTTGTCCATACAATAAAGACGCCCCACCCCATTTTTTGTAACTGAAAAAGAGTACTTTTTAGATTTACCGTCACGCGCACACGTAACAATGTTTTTTCACGAAAAAAGTAAGCGGCTCTGCGTTTATACCTTGCCCTTTATCGTAAAAGTTCTTACCTTTGCACCATAATTTTAAAAGCAACGCAATTATGAGAGCAACAGAACGTTATGAGAGGGCATGGAATGCCTTCCAGATTCATTTGAATCATAATCCAAAAGCCAGTTTGATTCCTTTTTTAAAGGAACGGCATGTAAACCATCGCTCGATGCATAGATGGATGTCAGAGAAAGGTTATTCTGTTAGGTTAGCCAAACAACAGATTCGTCTGCTTCAGGCCGAAGCCCGTAAGGAATGTTCCGAAGCAACAGCCAAGGACACTGGGATGATGTTCCTTCCCATGGAAATGCCATCCGATTCCGTCTGCCCGGAAAATTATCTTTTCGGCATAACCTTAACCTTTCCCAATGGAACGATAGTCACCATCAAGAAAGGTAGTGCCAAATCAGTCATGCATCTGATGAAACTTTACGAGAAGGAGGACTTGCTATGTTTGGATTAAACGAAAACACCCAGTATTACGTCTGCCAGCGATATGTCCGAATGAACATGGGCATAAATGGCCTGTACCAGATTGTGAGGACGGAGATGGAGCTGCCGCCACTCGGTGGTGCCGTCTTCATCTTCTTCTCAAAGAATCGCCAGCAGGTAAAAATGCTAAAATGGGATGGCGACGGTTTCTTGCTGTATCAGAAGCGACTGGAGCGAGGAACCTTTGAATTACCATTCTTTGATCCCCAAAGCAAACAATGCAAAATGCCGTACAAGACGCTATCTGCCATCATGAGCGGAATTTGCCTGAAAAGTATGAGATATAGGAAACGGCTTAATCTATAGGCGCATAAGATTATATTTAATGAACTGTGTATCAACAAGATAGAAAAATAAATATCTAAAAATCCTTGCATATCTCGATATTTTTTCGTACCTTTGCACTATGAAAAAGGACGAAATTATAGTACTTTTAAAGGAACAGCTTCAGCTTGCAAACGAACAGCTTCAGCAAGCTAATGCTACGGTGAGTTCGTTGACTACACAGGTCAACGAACTCATTGAACGTATAAAGTCATTAGAAGAATTACTCGTCCAGAAAGGAATCGCCATTGACAAAGCGAATCGTCAGAACAAGGCACTCGGCAAGCTCGTTTCAGGCAAGAAGTCCGAACGTCAGGAAAAGAATCCACAAGACTCGATGACCCAGGAGGAATTTGACAAGAAGAAAGAAGAGCAGGCCGAAAAGAGAAAGGCACGCAAAAACAACGGAGCCAAGCGTGACATGCATTACGAGATGAAAGAGGTGCATGTTACGATAGATCCTGTCATGGATGCAGAGTTTTTGAAGACGTTGCGTCTCTTCGGAACTCGTACCTGTATACGTTACAGCATGGAACCCATCAAATTCATCAAGACCGTGTATCACATCAACACTTATACTGATGGAAGTATCATGTATCCGGGGAAAACTCCGCCGGCTCTGTTGTTGAATTCTTCCTATTCACCTTCCTTTGCAGCAGGACTCCTGCAGATGCGATACATCTATTCCATGCCGGTAGAGCGAATCATCAAATACTTTGCCGACAATGGGTTTACGTTAAGGAAAGCCACGGCAAACAAACTGATTGCCAGAAGTGCCGATGTACTGGAAAACTTCTATAAGGCTATCTGCCAAGTAGTGTTGCAGCAGGATTATGTCTCGGCAGACGAGACATACCATAAAGTGCTGTTAGCCAAGACAAAGCCTACGGACAAGGGTTCGAAGAAAGGCTACTTCTGGGCTGTAAGTGCGCCTAAACTGGGACTTGTCTTCTTCGTATATGAGGATGGATCACGCTCTGAGCAGGTCATACTTAACATATTCTCTGATTATAAAGGTACCATACAGAGTGATGCATATGCTCCTTACCGGAAACTGGAGTCGGATGCTTATCCTGACATTATGAGAATCGCCTGCCTGCAGCATGTCAAGAGAGATTTCATCGACTGCGGCAAGGAAGACAAGGATGCTCAGGAGGTCGTAGATATCCTCAACAGATTTTATCGAGAAGACAAAAAACATAAGGTTGGGGTAAATGGATGGACCGTTGAAGACCATCTAGCCTATCGGCAGTCATATGCACCGGACATTTTGCAGGATTTATTGGAGAAACTGGAGGAAATATCTTCCAGGAAAGATTTGCTGCCCAAGTCTACCTTGGCGCAGGCGGTCGGCTATGCCCTTAATGAATATAATGCCATTTGTGACATCTTCAAAAGAGGTGATACGGCTCTCTATAACAACTATATTGAGAGAATCCAGAGGTACATATCACTATCAAGAAGAAACTCAATGTTCTTTGGCTCGCACGAAGGAGCAGGACGTGCGGCTATCCTATATTCCATCGCCATCTCATGCAGACTGAATGGCATCAATCTGTTTGAATACATATGCGACGTAATAGAAAAGACTGCAGAATGGCAACCAAATACTCCATGGGAAAAATATAGAGACTTACTTCCTGACCGATGGAAAAAGCAGCAACAGCATTAGTTTAATCAGCTGTTACTGCTTTTTTTTGAATTATGCAAGGTATAAACGCGGAGACGCTTACATTTTATGATACTTCGATGATACTTTTTTGTAAAGATATCTGGAAGTCTCATTTTCGCATATCGTTATATACCAACGTCTTACAAAGATATTTCCACCAAATAATGAGACTTTGAGACTTTTTTATCAAAAAAAACTTATTGCGCCGAAAAAAAATCTGCGCCATCTGCGTCATCTGCGTGAGATTCTTAAGTCACGCAGATTTCGCAAATGGCGCAGATTTCCTTTTATTGCACTTCCAGATAATCAAACGAAACGTTCGGAAGACCGGAGAGGATTATCTGATAGGTACCGGCATTGATCTGAGAATCGGTAGTGGTACCGATGGTCTTGAACTTGTTCGGCGTTTTAGGGAAGGTCATGTCTCTATCCAGCAGGACGATGCCCTTGCTGTCCACTATCTTCAACCTGCCTACCTGCTGCTCACCGGTGGTGTTCTTATAGCGGAAACGCAACATGTATTCGCGGGCCACACCGGGATTGATGGTCCAGGTTGAGGTCTTGCTCTTATAGCGCACAGCCGGGAACACTTCGTTGTCCTGAGGCAACAGTTCCTTCGGATATTTCTCTACCACATCCTTATCCAGGTCAGCCCAGTAAGTCTTGCTCATTCCGCTCGCAGGCTTGCTGCCCTTGAAGGCGGTATTCCACTTCTCAGCATCTCCTATCTCTCCCTTGGCAGCAATGGCGATGGCAGAGATGATAGCCTCTCCCACCTTAACTTCCGGGAAAGAAATGGTCAGCAGACCGCCCTTTACCTTGACATCTACCACCTTCTTGCAGGCTCCCGCAAAGCCAGCCTCAGCCCAAAGGTCGAGGTCATCTACTACCACGGAATCGTTGATAGCTACATCAAAGATGCGCTCGCCATCACAATCGATACCGGTGCCCTCATGCTTGCCCAGCCAAGGCTCGGCAAAATAGAGTTCTACGCGATATTCTCCATCCGGAACAGCAAACTGATAATTCAGCGCATGACGGCCCCAACGGAAATACTGGAAGAGCTTTGCATCAGGAGCCGCAGCATGCTGAGAGGCTGCAGACGATGATTTCAAACCATGAATGCGGGAAGTGATATGTCCCTGACTCGCCGTAAACGGATTCATGCCGAAACGCTCTGCCCAGGAATGAGAATAGACGCTGTCGTCCTGCTCCCACTCGCTGCCATAACTGTCTGTAACGGCATCACCGCCGCAGTTCACTCTATACAGATAGGTATAACCCTCGGCTGGTTTCAGAAGATCTCTGTTGCGGTCGGCAGCTGTAGGCGTAAGCGTATCAGGCTGCACCTTCGTATAATGATTGCGATACCAGTAGAAGCCTTCGGTAGGCTGTTCCCAAGGCGTGAGAAGTCCCTTGTAATTGAACGGTCCCACCTTGTCGATGCGTCGGTAAGCCTCATCTGGCTGCACTCTGCCTGGGTTCTCATGCGATACGAAGAGCCACTGGAAATGGCCGCAGACGCTGTCCTTGGCGCTTTCTGCCAGCATCGCCTTCTTGCTGAGAAGAGATACAAAGGCATCTTCGGTATAGGCTTTTGACAGGGCCTTCGCATCACCGGCATGCAGTTTCTCTGCATCGGAACTGCGGAAACCGAGCGTGCGCCAGGCACCATATTCACCATTCAGCAACTGGTTAGGCTGTTTCAATTCCTGATCATATTTATCGGCTGTTCCGCCGTAGGTTCCGCTCCAGTTCTGAATCACATTCCAGTCGCTTCCCTCTCCTCCATTACAGGTGGTGATGGCGCGCATGGTCTGGGCGGTAGGGTCCATCTCCCGGATAATGGCAGCACACTCCTCGGTGAAATCCTTCGGCATCACACTCTCGTTCTGAATGCCCCAGAGAATGACGCTAGGCGAATTGCGGCGCTCCTTAATCCAGCGGCGCAGCAGACGCTTGAAGTTCTTGCGGAAGGCGGATGTATCATACCAGACATGTGCCGAGAACTGACTCCAGAACAGCATGCCCTGCTCATCCAGCAACTGCTGGTAATAGAGATTATGTGGCTGATGAGCCTCACGGAAGGCATTGAAACCTGCCTGGCGCATCATCTTGACACGGGAAGCTATCTGCTCGTGAGAGAAGGCATGACTCTGACCGAAGAGATGCTCGTAATCGCAGGTTCCGTTGATGAAAACCGGACTGCCGTTGAGATAGAATCTGCCGTCTTTCTTATCCATCTGGGCTGAATCGCCACGGAGCGCAGCCTGTTTCTGTCGGAGTACCGGCCAGGAGATGGAGCGGATGCCGAAAGGGGTAGCCACATCATCGATGGTCTTGCCCTCTCGTTTGATGATGCTGGAAAGGGTATAGAGATAAGGATCCGTGATGCCCCACAGATGGGCATCGCTGACCTTTGCCTGATGACGGACCACCTGGGTCTCGCCTGCCTTCAGGGTAATCTTTCCGGCCTGGCGGAAAGCGGTCTTGCCGCTGCTCAGCGCCAGTTTACTGATTACCTCGATGGTCTGCTCATGGTCGGAATAGTTCTTCACCTCAGTATCTACGAAGACGCTGTCGCATACTTCGTTGTTCCAGACGTGTACTCCAAAAGGCTCTACCCTCACCTCATCGGTTTCGATGAGCGATACCGGACGGAAGATGCCGAAAGGCTGACTGCCCTCCGAGAAGCCCCACTCTGACGAACAGCCACCACAAGGCCAAGGATTATTGGTCTGCATGGCAGGATGTTCTACCTTGATATTCAATGTATTATCGCCCTCACGGAGCGCATCCGAGATATCGAGCATAAAGCTGGTTCTGCCTACCAATTCCTTCGGATAACTCTTGCGGTTCACCTTGACCGTAGCAAAGGTTCCCACACCTTCCAACTGCAGGAAATAGCGTTTTCCGGTCTGTTTATGAACGGAGAAATGCTTCTCGTAGGTGGCGGTACCATGCAGGTTGCCGTGCTTCAGCTGGCGGTAACCGTAATAATCGTCCAGATTGTTGGGCACATTCCCCCGGAAGGTTCCCATCTTCTTCGTGATACTATCTTCCGAAGTCTTGCCGAAGCTTACCTGCCAGTCCTGATTCAGACTCATAATCTGTCGCTTTCCCTTCTTTTCTAGTGTCGGGAAAGAAACCTGCGAACGCCCCATCGGCACGCTGGTAGCCACGGCAATGCCTCGCTGTCCGGCATGGTTCACGGCACAATAGAAATGGTAAACCACACCCTGATGCTTCAGCACATAACTCTTATGGGCGAACATATCATCATAAGGTTTGGAAGGATAAATCAGGTCGGCTCCCTCCCAGTCCTGCCAGTTCACCAGGTCCCGGCTCACGGCAAAGGTATTGTAGGCATTGTATTTTCTCTTCGGATTAAAGGCAGAGAAATAGAACATGACATAATAATGCGGGAACTTCACGATCTGTGCATCTCCCGTAATGATGCCAGGAGCCTCATGAAAGAAGACCGGATTGCCTGTCTTCCGCTTGGCTGTGCGGAGAGGCAGACGGCGCCAGGAAGTCATGTTGCTGGAGAGGGCGATACCGATGCGTTCTGCCTTCAACTGGTTGGCAGGGTTGATGCCAGCGGCATTATAGAACATGACGAAAGGTTTGCCCAGCGTCTTGTTCCTATCCCAGTAGACGGTACTTTTATAATGGGTGAGTTTCTCCCACCACTGTGCACTCTTGTCGTTGATAGAGAGAACAGGCGCTGGGGATGTTTCCCAAGGATGAGCCTGGGTGATATCGCCTTTGGTAGAAGCCATACCCATATTGAGAGGCTTGCGGACGGACTCATAGCCCGTACCTTCTCCACCGAAATAGCTCATCCAGTGGCGACCTTTGTATTTTGCCATCTCATAGGATCCGTTCCAGGTCCAGTCTATCAGCGCCGGATATCCTGCACGCTGGTTCATATCCCATCCCTTGTCGGCATAGCAGAGCAGGCGGCCCAGGGTTTTCCATTGCAGCAGGTCATCGCTGGTAGCGAGCCATGTTTCATACCCTCTTCCATCCGTTCCGTCCTTGCCGTTGTATACCACATAGGTCATAAACCACCTGTTTCCTTCGCGATACACCATCGGACAGTCTATCTTGTGGTAGTTGTCCTCAGGTGCAACCACCATACCATATTTATAAGGTGTCTTTACCTCGTCGTATATCTTCTGCATCACGTTCTGGCTGATTTTCTGTGCAAAAGCGGTGATGCAGCCAAAGACAAGAAGAGATAAGAGTACCAGTCTTTTTCTTTCGATCTTCATATTTTTATTTTAGTACATATTAATTTTAAATCTTACAAATACAAAGACGTTTGGAGATAGTTTTTGTAACTAATTACATAAAGTTTATGCTATTTAGAATTATTAACCATAAAAAGTAGGAGATAAACACCTATTATTAGCATTCACCTCCTACTCGAGTATATATTAGTTAAATCTAAAAAAAATTAATAACCAGGATTCTGGTATTCAGCGCCATTATTAATACCATTTGTAAAGGTTGTTGAAATTGGACGAAGAGCATACTCTGGTTTGAAATACCTAGCCAAGTCTGGATGTGTAGCCTGTAGATATGAATTGTCCTTGAACATTCCTGTGCGCTTCAAATCATAGAAGCGGCAGTATTCACCACATAACTCACGACCACGTTCATCCAATACTGTACGAACAGAAGCAGAACCAGTGAGAAGGGTAGCCCCTGCACGTTGGCGAACCTTATTAATATAGCCCATAGCGTTAGCCCCGCCATTTAGATAGATATCAGCCTCTGCTGCAATGAGGTAAATCTCAGCCATGCGTATAATGAATGTAGCATTCAAATTTCCATTACGTTTTTTGCTGGCATTAGCAACATAATAGTTGCTGCTATTATGCTTGTTAAGAGATGGATAGAAGTAGCGGAACATGTTTTCACCTGCGCCACGCTCGGTTATCACATTCTTATTTGCATCATCATATACATCCTTATAATCTACTATTAAGTAGTTGGCTGTAACTTTCTTACTTACTTCCGTTGCATAATCTGCATCCTGAGGCATCACGATTTTGATGGCCAAGTCGCCTGTATTGAGCTTCTTGCCAACAATGGCATCTTCCTTACCAAAGTTGTTCTTTGAACTTTCGTCCCACTCATAATTCCTATTTGCGTTCCACTGAGTAGTGAAAGACTTGTGGAAACGTGGGTCTAGTGTTCCATCCTGCTGTACATATAGATTGAGCAAATACTGAGTTGGCATGAAGATACCTGCCTGACTGCCTTCCCATGTTAGACGGCTAGTCTGATTGTCTTCACGAGCACCAAACTTATTGATATTACAGAGGAACTTCTCATCGTTACGATTCAATTTGAAGTTACCATTACTAGAACCATGTCCATCGCTGCCAGCATACCAGCGATGCTTCCATAGAGCCTCCTTATTTTCTTTATTATTTTTCTCAGCAAAAACCTCCTCATACGTAGGATACATGTAAGCACCATATGTAGAGCCACCCGACTCACAGTCAGTTATCAGCTTTTTAGCTGCATCAAGCGCCTCAGGTATATACTCATCCGTAGCATACTCTTTGGTCTGCAGACAAACTTTTGCCAACATTCCAAGTGCAGCTTTTTTGGTAGGCTGTGTAGTAGTTGCGTCATTGCCTTTATCCAGCCATTCCACAGCAAACTCCAAGTCAGGAATGATAATTTCCTTATAAATCGTTAGAGGTTCTGTACGGGTAGGAGCAAAATTCATAGAGCTAGCCGGTTCTGTAATCATGGTAACCCCACCAAACTGCTCTACAGCATTGAAATAATAGATAGCACGCAAGAATCTAGCTTCTGCAACTTTGACATTTCTTTCAGCCTCAGTTTTAAAAGGGGCTTTATTTGCCAAACTGATAGCCATATTGCAACTGCCAATACCATCATAGAGAGAGTTCCAGATACCATTTGTATAGGTGGTGTTAGGTGCTGCACCTGCGAAGAACCAAAAATACTGAGTATAGGAAGTATTCTGATTTCCTTGGTAAGTCCAGAGGTCTGTATCACCTTCTGTCAATTCCATGAAACCATCCGTACCATACAAGAAACGTTCCATACCAAAATAGCACTGATTAAGCAAAGTCTGGTATGACTCAACCGAGTTCGCTGCCATGTTCTCCATGGTAAAACCACCAGGGTTTTCTTCTTCCAAAGAGCACGAAGCTAAAGACATCGCACCAGCAGCGAGGGCTGCAGAGAACAATATATTCTTAAAATTCATCTTTTTCATTTTTCTTAATTGTTTAGAATGTGATATTTATACCAAAAACAAACTGCTTGTAAGTTGGGAAAGTATCCGAGCCACCCATTTCAGGATCTGTACCTTTCAACTTACTGTCCATAGCAAAAATCCAAGGATTATAGGCAGTAAAATAGAAACGGCACTTCTCCATAAGTGCATGCTTAGAGATGCTCTTTGGAAGTGTATAACCCAATGTGATGTTCTTTATCTTGATGAAAGAACCATCATATACATTGATGGCTGTATTGCCAATCGTTTGGTCATCACCACTACCAGGGCGTGGATAATAAGCACCTTGGTTTTCTTCTGTCCAATAGTCTATACCTGAAATTTGATTTGTATCAATTCCAGACTTTGCTGTATATGAACCGAGCATTTTGCTATAGATAGTCTGACCGAAGCGTCCCATTGCATAGATAGTCAAGTCGAAGTCCTTATAGACGAAAGTATTGTTAAGACCAATAATCCAGTTAGGATTCTCATGTCCCAATACCTGACGGTCATCCTGGCTGTACTTATGCACACCTCCGTCACCATTGCCATTTTCGTCAAATTTCTCAATCGTCTCAACCTTTACCCATCCAGGTTTCACGCCATACTTATCAAGTTCTTCCTGTGAAGCATCAGTACCCCAGATACCAGCATACTTGTAATCGTATATAGCATGAATAGGTTTACCCACGAAAAGATTCTCTGAAATCAAGTCACCATTAGGTAAGCTCTCGATCTTTTCCTTGCTCCAAGTTCCTGTCAATGTGGTATTCCATTTAAAGTCCTTGGTAACGATATTACGGCTGTTGATGGTGAACTCCACACCCTTGTTGCTAGTCTTGGCAATATTTTCCCAGCTAGCCAAAGGAGAGCCCCAACCTGTGCTGCCACTTGTTATAGGCATAGTACGCTTGAAGAGCAAACCACGTGTTTTAGTGGTGAAGAAATCCAAACTGCCATCAAGACGTCCTTTGAGTACAGCCATATCTATACCGAAGTTCCAATTATAAGATTTTTCCCATCCCAAAGAAGGACTACCATAGGTACCGGTATATTGAGTGAACGGCACTATGTTGCCATTTATAGTGATGCCGGCAGAAGTGTATTTATAGGCATTTGTTTGTGTTGAATAAGCACCTACGCCACCTGAATTACCTGTAATACCTGCACCCACTCTGAGTTTCAAGTTGTCAAGCCACTTTTCTGAGCTTTTCATGAAACTTTCATCTGACACGCGCCAAGCTAATGCTCCTGCAGGGAATGAATCCCATTTCTTGCCTGGAGAGAAGAATGACACACCGTCCCAGCGATTTGAGAAAGTGAAGAGGTACTTACCTTTATAGGAATAATTAAATCGCAAGGCGTATGACATTTTTTGGGTGGTTGTCAGTCCTGACTCTACACGTTGGCTATTAGCTGCCAACAAACGCCAATACTTCCATATGTCCAAATCCTGGCCACTACCATCTGCATTGGTATATTCATTAGAATTCTTCTGCCAAGAAGTAACGCCTGTAACACCAATGTTATGGTCATTAGCAATGCTGAAGTTGTATGAAAGAATATTCTCCCATGTATAACTATAACTGTCTGAGTTCTGTATCTGTGCGTGTGGCGAACCTGCATATGTAGGTCTGTTGGCATGACACAAATTGCCCCAATAAGTACCTTGGCGGCCATGACCTAACGAACCGTTAAGTTGAGTACGGTAAGACAAACCCTTGAAAGGAGTAATCTCTGCATAACCAATTGCATTGATATAAGTATAACGGTTATTATTGTCATACTGATTCTTGATATAATCGCCCATAGGAGAGTATTGGTTATTGATATACTCAGAGTTATACTCACCAAATTCATCAAAGACATCACCAAGAGGAAAAGCCCTCAATGCTCCTGTGAATGTCTTGTTGTCGCCGCGGTTACGGATGCTATAGTTGAGATTGGTCGACACACCAGCCTTAAACCAGTCAAATACCTTTTGATCGATGTTCAAACGTACAGAATATTTGTTGAGTTTCTCATTAGACAGTAATCCCTGGTCACGGTTATACACCAATGAAGCGTAAACATTTGTCTTGTCAGTTCCACCCTGGATGGAAAGTGAATATTTTTGAGTAGTAGCTTTATTATCCATAGCCTGATCTACCCAGTCTATCCATTTTCCTGCATTATAAGCATCTACATAATCCTGGTTACCACCGAAGAGGTCTGAAACGCTCGCTGGAGCTACGCCATTTTTATATTTATACGCCTCTGTATAATAATTAACCCATTCATCACCAGTCATGCCACTCTTGTACTCAGGAGAACCACTCCAACCATAGTAAGCGTCAAAATTAACCCTTGTCTTAGAACTCTTCGCTCCACGCTTGGTTGTTATAATGATGACACCATTGGCACCTGCTGAACCATAGATAGCGGTAGATGAAGCATCCTTCAATACATCGATGCTCTCTATATCGTTAGGGCTTATGTCATCATAGCTTCCAGGCAGTCCGTCGATAATAAACAAAGGACTGTTATCGCCATAGATAGAACGAGAACCGCGAAGCAAAATATTTACTCCGCCACCAACCTGACCACTGGATTTTGTAATATCAAGACCTGCGATTTTACCTTGCAAAGCCTCCATTACGTTGGAAGTAGGAGCCGCTACAACATCTTCATTCTTTACGGATACTACAGAACCTGTCAAGTCACGTTTTTTCTGTGTACCGTAACCTACAACAACCAACTCCTCAAGACCTATAGCATCAGGCTCCATCTTGATTCCCATATTTTGCTTGGCAGAAATAGTAAAAGTTTTATAACCTGTGTAACTGATTTCCAAGACTGTACCAACAGGTACATTTACAGAAAACTTGCCATCCAGGTCAGTAATGGCACCGACACCACTACCTTTCTTTTTGATGGTTACACCAATCATCGGCTCGCCAAGCTCATCAACAATAGTACCATTGATGGAGTTTGACTGCTGCACTACAGAAAGAGGTGTTTGAATTCCTCCTTGAATTTTACTTGCCATCATAGTTGTTGGAGTCAACAGGATAGTCGAAACCAACATTACCTTAGAGGTAATTCCTGAGATAGCGTCAGGATTTTTCAATTTCTTCATAATTGAGTCTTTTAGGTTTGTTTTTATATTTTAATCTAACTTCATAAATAGTCTGTTCCCAATCATCTGTGCCGTGATGTTAGTATACTACAAACAAATAAGATTATCATAAAGACGAAAAGAATCCAAATATTGTAATCACCTTCATTGAGATTTCTATACGTTATATACACATGTTTCTTGCTCTATTGCCCAGTGTTTCAAGATGATCGCATAGCGTGCTAAAGTTGTTTGATCAACTAATGAACACTAACTATTCGCCAGAGTTAATTAACGCCAAGGGCAGAATATAACTGCCCAAGGTTATCGTTTGATTTAAATAGAACCCACTTTTTCGAGTGGACTCACCTAATAAAAAAAAGGATAGAGCATAACACATGATTTGTGCTATACTCTATCCTTCCAATTATATCATTCTATTTAGTAGAACAGCCAATCAATCGCCTTATCGGCACCTGAGAGGCCGGCATCGCGAGCGGTAATCTTATCGCCCGTAGCACCGAGCACTAGCAGGAAGCCTTTTGGCAGGAGCAGGGTGTGCTTGCCGGCAGCAAACTCGTACTTGTGGATGTTCACCTGTGGCATGCCGTCGATGCGGATGGCGCTGGTGAGCTGTGGCTCTGCCTGACCGTAATCGTTGGCTGTGGCATCGGTCTCCAACTTCGGAGCCTTGGCATATTTCATCTGGTCATCACGGAAATAACCTATCAAGAGCTGCACAGGCTTCTTGGTGGTAAAGATGAGCGAGGTAGATGCGCCACGCTGCTTGCTGCTGTTCATCACGTAAGCATTCATACCTGCCAACTCAGGAGCAAAATCGGTTACTACACTATCCAAATCGTTGAAGAGCTTGGCACCCTTGGCTATTTTCACAGTCTTGAAATTAGCCTCGCCATTGATATTCTCCATCTGGAAAGCACCCGTCTGTTGGGTTGCATCCTTCAAAGGCTTGATATCCTCTGCCTTCATCTTGTAGGTACCCGCAGCCTGAGCCTTGAGCATGGCGATATTCTTCTTCAGATTCGCCAACTCCTGCTCATATTTTGGTAAGAGTTCGCTCCAATGCTTCATGTTGCCGCCATCACCTCCGATAGGGATGCGGCGCTGGGCGGTCTGCATCGAATTGGCATAGAGATAGGTATCCTTGGTGAGATCCACCAGCTGACGGTAATATTCCAGACTCTTTTCGAGTAGCGGAACGGCAGCATCCAATTCCTTGATATCCTTACTCCACTTATAGTTGAGCACGTGCTGAGCTGCCTTCACCTTCCAGCCGAAAGTGTAGGCAAAAGCACGGTAGCAATGCATATCGTTCTGAAGACGGCGGAACTCATCCTGATTGCCGGTTACACGACTCGCTACGGCATCGATGGCAGCCACAGCCTTGTCGCCGTGAGCCTCGGTCTGAGCTACGATATCGAGTGGCAACTCACCCACATGAGGCTGATGCTTCCACTCCTTATCTACATATTCGATGAGTTTCTCGCCCTCAGGACCGCAACTCTCATAGAAACCAGGATAGATGGTGTACTTATATGGATTCACTAGCTGACTCATGAACATACCCAGGAGCAGCGTCTGGCGGTTGCCCTCGGTAATACCGAAACGGCGGAGGAGCTTAGGCGCAATCTCACCGCTCTCATCGTATGCCTTGCGAATGCTGTCGGCAACAGCGGCATCAGTAGCATAGTAATCGGCAAGCACCTTATCCCAGTAATTACCCTCGGCAGCTACATCGCGACGGCAGTTCCAGGCATATCTTCCCCATGTCTTGTACCACATCCAGTCGCGGTCTAACTGCTTCTCGCGCTTTCCGCCAGGCAATTTATCTGCCGTATAAGGCCAATCCCAGTAACTGGCCTGCGGATAGAGATGCAGGGCATTGGCATGATGAACATCGTGCATCGCCGTTACCGCCTTCTGAACGAACGAAGGAGATGACCAGCGGAATGGTTCGAGATTGGCAAGGATATGCACGTTGCTTATATGGGTAGAACCCAGGGCTGCCAAATCAGTATGAATCTTGGTCCAAGGACCACGAGGCTGATAGGTGGTAAGCGACTCTCCATTATACTTATGCATCGTATAGAGGTTCTTGTAGAGCGGCAGCGCTGCCTCCATCACCATCTTGCAGTCGGTATCGTGGGCACGGAGCAGGACTGGCGGTTCGTCGGTTCTTCCCAAAGCCTTCAGTCCGTCCTTGACACCCGGGATGATGGTCTTGGTCATCCATTCCACATCATCCTCGTAGGTATTCATCGCCTCACCGAGACAGACGAGCAAGCCTACATTGGGATATTTCTCGATGAAGGCAGCTACCGACTTGCGGGTATAATCGCTGATGAGCGGAGTGATAGGACGGTGACGGTCCTGTGTCTTCAAACCATAATGATCAGCAAAAGGCTTGGAGAGGATGATGTTGTAGAACATCTGAATGACGAAGATGCCACGGCGGTCAGCCTCCCTGGTCAGGAACGAGAACATCTCTTCGTTCTTCTTGAAGGTAGCCTCATCCACCTCAAGGGCGAAAGGATAATCCTTCAGTTTGACGAGCGAAGCAAAAGGGTGACCATTCCAGAGATAGAGCGAATTCATCTTGTTGTCTACGAGCATATCGAGATACAGAATCCACTGTTCCTTGTCATAAAACCAAGGGAAATTCTCAGGGGTATAAGGGTATTCGTAAACCTGATGGCCCGGTAGATAAACGGTTTTCTGCAAACCTACACAAGCACCACGGAGCACCATTTCAGGCGCATCCTCCTGCATCAGCGGCACATTGAGAGAACCATGCTGAGCCACGTATTCAGCAATTTCGTTACAGCCGTAGATGACACCCGAGCCATCATTTCCCTGCAACTGGATTTTCTTTCCCTTGCGGGTCCATGAGAAACCTTCCTTCTTCAGTCCGGCAGTATCCTTGGCTTGCGAGAGCGAAATGCGATATTCGCCCTTCTTGCCGTTCACCACAGTAGGGAAGCCCAAACGGTTGAGCTTCTTCTGCAAGTATTCAGCAGCATACTGTTCCCGATTAGAAGCCGTCTTTTCGGTCAGGATATTCACTTTCTGGGCAAAGGATACAGATGGAATCAGCACGAGGGCTGCCATCACAAAAATCTTTTGTACTTTTATCATTGTCTTAGTCTTTGTTTTATAGATAAAGACGCAGTTTCCTTCTTTTTGTAATCAATGAAGGAACTTTCGCTTGGGGAATTTAAAACAATAAAAGGATAGATATCATATCTATCCTTTTAATTTACTATTTTCTTATTTTATCTTTTTCAAATCCACTTCCTTATACGCCACTCTCTGGCGACGCCAGGTGTAGATGCAATGCAACTTGCCATCCTTTCCCTCGATGATGCCTGGATAGGAATACTGGTTGATAGGACTGTCCTCCAGGGTGAGGAGATGGCGCCAATGGGTGCCGTCATCGCTGATGGCAAGACTCAATGGCGTGCGAGATCCCTTCTTGGTTCCCGGCAACGTCTCGAAATTGTTGTAGATGAGCACGTGTCTGCCATCCTTCAGGGTAACAGCATCCGTACCGCTCTGGTTGTTCTCGATATCGAGCAGGGTAACCGGAGTCCAGGTATCACCACCGTCGCTACTAAAACTGGTGGCAAGTTTGGCATTATGAGTACGCATCAGAACCTGCAATCTGCCATCCTTCAACTTCAGGATAGATGGCTGGATGCTGTAGATTAATCTCGCCTTTTCTCCCTCCTTGTAGATAGGATGCTCCATATCTACCGTAGCCGAATCTACATCATCGGTACGAGGCTTCAGTTCGGCATCTACCGGACCCACATACTTCCACTTATTGGTCTTCAAATCGAGGATCTCCACATGGAATCGCCAACCATTCTTCTCGGTACTGGAACCGCAGATGAGTCTGCCGTTCACCATTTCCGGCTTGTTCTTGATAGGACCGAGGAAACCGTCTGGCAATGCCTCCGGATCACTCCAAGTCTTACCGCCATCCTTCGACTTCACAAGACAGCCCGTCCAGTCGCCAACGGTAGATCCCACCTTATAGAACAGCCATATTTCGCCATCCGGCATGGTATAGAGCACAGGGTTCCAGCAAGACTTGCGCTTCAGATTGGCAGGCAACTTGATATTGGCTGACTTAGAGCGGAAATCATATTTGTAGCCGGCAGGCACACCGAAACGGCGCAATCCGTCCTTGATAGGTCCCTTATCAGCCGGAGTCGTCTTCTCATCGATGCCCGAAAGACCCGCCTTCTTAGCCTCAGGAGTACCCAGGCGATAAACACCATCGGCAGCCAGGATAGGCTTCTCCCAAGCCTTGGCACCCTTCGGTTTCCGACTTACCCAGATGCAGACATCCGGATTGCGCTCGAAGGTACCGCCGAAGTAAGCAGCCACCAGGTCACCATTCTTCAACTGGGTGATGGTAGAGGCATGAGCCGATGGGAATCCGCTGTAATCATAGAGGAATTCATCCTTCAGGATGGCAGCATCGCGGGTAGGGATTTCTACCGAATAATGATAATCGCCACTACCCACCGTTTCAACCTTGCCATCAGGCAGATAGACATCGGCTGTGGTGTTGCAAGGCACGGTGATATCCCAATCCACATGCTGCAAAGTCTTCTTCCACTGGCTCTTCACTACTCCGTATGGAGTCTCGTAATCTGCTTTTACCGATTCGCAGTTCTGAATACTGAAGGCTGGCTTCAACACGATGTGCTTGTAAGCCACGCTGGCATCAGCCTCAGCCACCTGCTGCACGTTGACACCCTTCTGCTGGATACCTCCCAGATACTGATAGCACCAGGTAAGCAAGTCACCCAGAAGCATCACATGATTGCCCGAATTCATCTTCGGATCAGCCTTGTCGCCATTCCAGAGTTCCCAGATGGTAGTAGCTCCGTTCTCAGCCATATAACCCCAAGACGGATAGGTGCGCTGGGTAGCCAGGAGATAAGCCACATCAGGGAAACCGTTGTCGCTCAAACCGCGAAGGAGCCAGGAGATGCCGATGACACCGCAGTTGACATGTTCCTTGGCATCGATGCAGATGCCCTTCACTACCTGCTTGATGAGTTCGCTGCGCAACTCCAGAGGAGCGATGTCGAAGGAGAGCGCCAGGAGATTGGCGGTAGAGGTATTGTTGCCATAATAGATGCTGTCTGGATAAAGCACATGACCCGGACGTCGGGAAGTTCCTGCCTTGTTGGTGAGGAACTGCCTGTTGAAGGCTTCTATCATCCCGCTTCTGCGGTCAGCCCAAACCTTAGCTTCTTCCTTCAAGCCCTGCAGGTTTGCAAACTGCTCTGCCAGCTGCAAACAGCGGATTGTATAGGCGGTGGCTATCAGCTTGCCATCGGTCTTTCGCTTCGGATCCTGACTGTGAATCAGTTCCAGTTTCTCCGGTGGCACGCACCAGTCGCCGTATTTATCCTTGGTGATGATGCCGTTCTCATCCGTATATTCAGCCAGGATATGGTTGATCCATTTTCTGATGGATGGATAAGAATCGATGATAGGCTGCCTGTTGCCAAACTGATGGTAGAGCATATCACAGGTGAAAGGCAGAGCTGCCGGCCAGGTAACATCATCGGTATAGTAATTCCAGAAAGCAGGAGCCACATCCGGAATATTGCCATCCGAACGCTGGGCATCGCAGATATCGTGCATCCACTTGCTGTAGAGTCGCTCATTGTCGAAAACGAAACTTTCACCCAACGAACCCACCGTACGGTCGCCCAACCAAGGCTGGCGCTCGTTGCGCTGCGGACAGTCTACCGGCATACCCTTGTAATTGCCGTAGATGCCCCACCATGCATTCTTCAATACCTTATTTAATATCGTATCAGAAGTCTCGATATGCCCGATGGTAGCCATCTCATCGCTCACGGTATAAGCGGTGAAATTCTCCTTGCGGGCATTCTTCATACCGGTGATGGCAGCATAGCGGAAACCATGATAGGAGAAGACCGGGCGCCAAGGCTTGCCGTTCTCCTTACCATTGCAGACATAGATATCCTCAGAGAGGGCATTGCGGAAGTTGTCGAGATACAGACTGCCGTCAGCCTGCAGTTTCTCGGCATATTTCACACGGATGGTATCACCCTGCCTGCCACGGACCTGGAAACCGATCCAGCCCGCCATGTTCTGTCCGAAATCTACGATGAGTGTATCGTGGCGATGCTTCAGACTTACCGGATGACCGAATTCCTTCTCAACCATTCCCGTCATCGGCTGCGCCATCAGCGTACCGTCAGGAATGGCACAGCGCTCGGCTTTCTGCCACTGGCTATCGTCGAAACCAGCCTGGGTCCAGCCTTTCAGCGCCTGTTCCCTGCGGGCATCATACTCCTCGCCATCATACTCGTTGTTGCTGCGGATAGGACCATCGAAGCTCAACTTCCATGTATTGTTGGTAGCCCAGGTTTCAGTCTTTCCGTTCTCATACTCCACCTTCACGTTGATGCGGCATTTCGGATAACCGAAAAAAGGCGTCTTGTATGCCTTCTCCTGTCGCATCGGAAACATTCTTCCGTTGCCCAGTTTGATGGCGATGGCATTCTTCTCAGTCAGGAGCGAAGTGACATCGAACGTATTGTAGTAAATAGTCTTGCGGTAATCGGTTGGTGCAGGCTGCAATGCCTGGCTGCCGCCCATACGCTGTCCGTTGACGTAGAACTCATAGACACCGAGTCCGGCAACATAAGCCACCGCCCGCTTCACCTTACCTTTTGCCGCAAAGTCCTTGCGGATATAGCGTGCTGCCAGTCGGGTATGCATGCCTTTCTGTTCTCCAGGCTGCAGGTCTTCCAAGCCAATCCAGGTACCGCTCCATTTGGTTTCACCGAGCAGTCCGATGGTGAAGAGCTGCGGTTCGGTCCATTCCGATTTTCCTTTATTGGTAGTGATACGCACCTTCCAGTAAGCTTGAGCGCCACTCAGCAGCGCCTTGCCCTGATAAGGAATCCACAGCTGTTCATCGCTGTTGCGTTCACCGCTATCCCATAAATCCGCCTCGTTTCTATCCAGTTTTTCTCTGGAAGAAGCTACAAGAATCTGATAACTCGTCTGCACCACACCCTTCCTGTCAGAAGTAATCTGCCAGGAGAAGCGAGGGGTTGAAGTTCCGATTCCCAAAGGATTCACCCGGTTCTCCGTCCGCATCTTCACCACGTCAACATGACTGGCAGCGGAAAGCGGAAGTGCTGCCGACAGCGATGCCGTCAGCAACACACTCATCAATATATTATTCTTCATTTGAATTCTTCACTCTTCGTTCTTCACTCTTCACTTTATTTACTCATTCAAATCTCTTTTCTTACCAGCCAGACTCTGATCTTCTATCATCTTCTGGTCTTTCTTCAGATAGTCCTTGCTGGCATCAATGGCGATGAAAACACCATCGCTGATACCGCGGGTAGCCTTCTGAGGAGCGAAGGTGATGACCTTGTTGTCAAACTCTCCGATGTATTCCAGCTGTCCGTTGGCAGCATCCATCCACCATACGTTCTTTCTGCTGCCCGAAACCTTGCGGAGGTCGAGTTTCATCGGAACACAGTTGTAATTGTAAACCAGCAGATAATCGTTGCCTCGGGTAGCCAGCAGACGGTTATATCTTTCGCCATTCTCACCGGCAATAATGCTCTGGTCAGGCACACGCTCAAAGTATGGCAGAGAGAGCATCAGATTCTTGAGATGCTTCATCTGGTTGAATCCAGGATCGTTGAGCGCCACATACCAAGGCTTCTCGGCTCCATCACTTCCATAACTGGTAGGATAGCCCGGCTTCAACATCTGCATGATGGCATTATGACCATAGGTATGGCCGCAGGAACCGGCAAAGACACTCCAGTAGGCATAGCGGCGAACGTCATAATCCTGCCAGCGCTCCTCATTAGGATCGTGCAAGCCCTTCGGAATATCCTCGTAGCTCGGTTCGGCATCGAGCACAGGTTTGATAGGCTTGTATGCCCAGGTAGAATCCACATACATCCAGTTGTCCTCCTCGGTATTGTCAGGGATAGGATAATCCTTATTGCCCATACGCTGACCATACTTGCGATGACCACTCTGGAAGGTATGGAAATCGAGCCATTTCGCCTTGCTCCACCATTTGGCAGAAGTATATCTGCCACGAGGATGATAGGTCATGAGATGATTGTGATCGATGCTCTTGATGCTGGTAGCGAGCGACTCCCACACCTCTGGGTGGATATCACCCTGGATATCGCCACCCATCACCCAGATGATATTAGGCGAATTCTTATAGCGGTTGGCAAGGAACTTTCCGTATGCCTTAGCCTGCTGTGCATTGATATTCTCTGCCTTTACCTGAGAACCCCAGATGGTTACCATGCCGATGTAGATGCCGTTCATCTCGGCAAGTTTGATGATGTAGTCGAGATGATCCCAATAGCTGTAGACACCTGCAGGGTCTGCCTTTGACAAATCCCATCCGGCAGGGAGCGACTGCTGACCGTAGATATTAAAGGAAGGTGTGCCGTCCATCACCTGGATGAGAACGGTATTGAATCCCGCTACACGGCATTTCTGAAGATAATACTGTGCCTCGGCTCTATCCAGACGTTCCGGCAGAAGCCAGCCGGTATCACCCAACATGAAGAACGGCTGTCCGTTTTCAAACTGCAGGAATCGCTGGTTGGCAGAAACCTGTAATTTACCATTAGCCCAAGGCTTTTCGTTTTTAGCGGCAGAGGCAGCGGTAAAGATTCCGCAAGCCAGCGCCAATGTTATCATTATTTTTTTCATTTTCTAAAGGAGTTTAGATGTTAAGGAGTGAAGACCCATGTTTTTAAAACAATCGGATGGTCTCTCCCTTTCGTGTAGTGATGTCATAGGTATTTGCCTTTGGCAACACCACCTTGTTGAGTTTCACTTCTGAATGATTCTGCATCTGTGGCTGTTCGAAGGCAGAAAAGAGCGGATTCGGATTCTTGCCCTTGGCAGATTTCATACCCTTAATGCCCTTTAACCGGTTACCTGCCGGCAGACGGAGACGGAGATTGCCACCGAGAGTAGAACGGATCTTGAGCGACATGATTCTGCCATTCTTCCATGCCAGTTCCTCGATGAGGAAACCACCTCTCGTGCGGAGCCCCTGTATCTTTCCTTCAGCCTTCCAGGCATCAGGAAGAGCCGGCAGGATATTGACACATCCGTCATGGCTCTGCATCAGCATCTCGGCGATACCGGCAGTACAGCCGAAGTTGCCATCTATCTGGAACGGTGGATGTGCATCGAAGAGATTGCGATAGGTTCCACCTTTCTTCTTGTTCAATCCATAGGCGAGGAAGTGGTCATCGGTCAGGGTCAACTGGTTGTGAATCAGCTTGTAGGCATGATTACCATCCAGAAGGCGAGCCCAGAGACAAACCTTCCATCCCATCGACCAACCTGTACTCGGGTCGCCACGATGTATCAGCGAAGTACGGGCAGCATCGAAGAGTTCCGGTGTCTTCTCCGGTGTAATCTGATTACCTGGATAGAGGGCGTAGAGATGACTCACATGGCGATGATTATCCTGAGGATCATCCCAGTCCTTGATCCATTCCTGCAGCTGTCCCCACTTGCCAATCTGCATCGGAGCCATTTTTCCTAACACTTCCTTCAGATGAGCTGCATATCCGGCATCTTCTCCCAGAATCTCGCTCGCTCTGATGACAGAAGAGAAGAGTTCGTGGAGCAATTCATTATCCATCGTGGTGCCATAGCTCATGGCTATCTTTCCATCCTTCGAAGGATGCACATTCTCTGGACTCACAGCTGGCGAAATCACGAGCCAGCCATGCTCTGGCTCCGGTATCAGCATCTCATCGAGGAAAGTGGCTGCACCTTTCATAATCGGATAAGCCTTGCGCAGAAATTCCTTGTCGCCACTATAGAGATAATGTTGCCAGAGATGGGAGGAAACCCAGGCACCACCGGTCATCCACATGCCTGATGCTGCCTTGTCAATACCACCGGTTACTCGCCAAATATCGGTATTGTGATGCAAGATCCATCCGTTCTTGCCATACATGGTCTGAGCCGATTCCTTTCCGGTTTCGCTCACTTCACGAATCAACCGGAAGAGCGGTTCGTTGAGATCGGAGAGATTGGTCATCTCTGATGGCCAGTAGTTCATCTCCATGTTGATGTTGGTGGTATACTTGCTGTCCCATGACGGGAACATCTTATCGTTCCAGATGCCCTGCAGGTTGGCTGGCTGTGTGCCTGGCTGCGAACTGCATATCAGAAGGTATCTGCCGAAAGCATAATAGGTGGCTACGAGATAGTTGTCGTCCTGCTGGGCAAAACGGATAAGGCGTTCATCGGTAGGCAGATTCTGATACTTATCAGCGCCCAACCAGAGCGAGTTACGATGCATCATACTCTGGAATTTAGCCACATGCTGCGCCATCTGTTCCCTGGCATCCTTTGCCATGGCTGTATGGAGAGCCTGCTTGCTGCGCTCCACCTCATTGCCGGTGATATCCTTGTAGTTCACGAAGTTGGTGGCGATGGAGATATAGAGTACGGCTTCATCGGCATTCTTCACGCTGACCACACCATCGCGACAGGTCTTCGTACCCTCGCTTCCCTTGATCTGAGCCGCCATTCTGCCCATGAATCTCACCTTTCCCTTCAGACCTTCGTGCTTGGCAGCCACTCCTTCGAGGGTAGCTTCTTCGCCATCGGTACGGATGATGACATCATCGTGAGGAGAAGTGAAGTTGGCATTGAAAGTAATACTATGAGGCGTGTTGGCGGTAAATCTTACCATCACTACGTTATCGGCAAAAGAGGTAATGACCTCGCGCTGATAGTTAACGCCATGGGCTGTCCAACGGGTAAGACAGCGGGCTGAATCCAGACTCAGTTCACGATAATACTGAGAATAGCCATCCATGCCGGGAGCCGAGATATAGACATCACCAAAGGGTTGGTAAGGCATTCCGAAGTTGGTATTCGACATGATTTTCTCGGTACACATATCCTGTGCCTTACGGTATTCGCCCTGCCAGATGAGGTTCTGCACGACTGGAAGAGCTGCCTTGGCATGAGGATTGGCATTCTTGTTAGGCTGTCCTGCCCAGATGGTTTCCTCGTTCAACTGCAGGCGTTCGGTGGCTGGGATACCATATACCATGGCGCCCAACCGTCCATTGCCCAGAGGCAAGGCATCGGTCCAGACCAATGCTGGCTTGTCGTACCAGAGCTTATACGATTGTGCAGTAGTCTGCAAAGAGAGACAAGCCAGGCAGCAAAGTGTGATGGTTTTTAAGATTTTCATTTGTTTTTGTTTTAATCGATTAAACATTTATATATATAGACGCAAAAGAGCCGCCTTTGTCGTCAGAAAAGACGAAAAAGACCTCACGTCATTTATAAAACGGCGTGAGGTCTGATTTATTATCTTCTATCTTATTATCTGATGACAGATTGCAAAACTTCCGGTTTTTCAACCTTCACTTTGCTTTCATCCAACTTGCTGCGGTCCAACCCGAAGACACGGATAAAGAAATCGTAGTTTGCCTGGCGCTTGTTGATGCCATAATCATGACGCTCCTTCGGCAGATGCACATTGGTAACCTGCTCCTTGGCACTATACATATTATATATATACTGCAGATACGGATATTCGAGGGTTGGAACAGAGGCTGTCCAATCGCCACCATCGCTCACAACCAACAACGGTTTAGGGGCAAAGAAAGCCATCAGCTCGGCATTACACGTACCATGCCCCGCCAACTGGATAGGTTTGCCACTCTCGCAAGGACAACCGCCATCAAAATGAGAGGCGAGATTCACTGTTGGGGCTGCTGCCGTGATTCGGTCGTCGAGTACCGTCAGCAGAACTGTATGCGTACCGCCACCACTGCCACCATTCGCTCCGATGCGCGTCTTATCCACATCCTTGCGATGGTTCCACATATAATCGAGCAAGACCTCGGCATTCAGAGCCTGAATCACATGGGCACGGTCGGTCTGATGCGAATTCTTGCCATATTCAGCCTCACTCTGTCCCCAGCCATACAGATCGAAATCTACACAGATAGCACCCATTCTTGCCAAGGTTCCGAGGCGCTGCTGCTCATCGGCACGATATCTGCCGCCACCGAAATGACCGTCGGGACAGATAATCAAAGGATGCTTGCCCTTCTTGGCGGGCGTATAGATGGAACCGAAGACATGCTCGCCAGGCAAGGTCTCGATGCAGATATTCTGAACCGTATAACCATCATACCTGCGTACCTTTCCCAAAATCGGTTTCTTATGAACCAGGGAATCCATATAACGGTCGATACCCAGGATGTGGCGCACCTCTTTGCGTACAGAATCCTTGCGTGCTTCAAACTGTTCCCGGTTCTGGTAGAGTGTCTTGAGATAAGCAAGCATCTGCTCACCCTCTTCGGTATGGCGACGGGGATATTCATAAGGTTTGATCTTATAGACATTACCATTCTGCTTCCACCAATTGAAGTCGAAATACTTGCAGATATTCGTCAGGGTTTCCTCCAGCGAATAGGATTTGATGCGGAAGTAGGCATAAGGCAACTGCCTACCAACGGTATCCACATTATATTTAAAGCGGACACCCCAGCGCTGAGATACGTCCTGCATCACATCGTGAAGACTACGGGTGAAATGCCCCTGATAACAGTTCTGAGCAACAGCCTCTGGCTGGTTTCCGTTATTTTGCGCACTTGCCGACAAAGACATGCTTGCCGCGATAAGTGCCATCATTATGTTCTGTTTCATCATAATCTATCTTGATTTCGTATTCTATATCATTATCAGTATCTACCGTTACCTCTATTTTACCATCAGCCAATTTCTTCCAAGCCACGGCAATCTGTTTGCCATCGCTGAGTCGGGTACTTCCCTTAGCCCAGGTCAAGTCGCCCATCGGCTGAGGAGCGATGATGAGTCTGCCCTGCTCTATGCGGATACCCACAATATCCGGCAGGAAATGGTTGTTGATATGCGCCATCATGAAATGGTTCATCGAAGCACCCATCTCCGGATTCCATTGTTCGGTGAGCGTGGTCATTCCCTTCTTGATCTGGAAGCCGTAGCCCGGCACATCATCATGCGCCAGCATCTTGTACCAGAGATCGGCATATCCGTTTCTGAGCAATGCCTGGAAGAGGTAGCGGTTGCCCACATCACCGGTTGTCAGCCGGTCGTGATGCGCATGAATATCATCTACCAGATGCTGGAGAACCTGCTTGCGATACTGGGATGGAACCATGTCCAGCGCCAAAGGAATGGCATTGGAAGCCTGACTTCCCGAACCGTAATATACCTTTTCTACAGCATCCTTTACTACAGCATCCGAAGAAGATTTCCCAGAAGATGTAGCCTTCTCAACATGCAGGAATTCCTTTTGGAAAGCCTGCAGGATTTCAGAAGCCAGGATGGCATAGCGGTTGGCTTCAGCTGTCTTTCCGCTCATTGCCGCAGCCTTCTGTGTCAGTTTTACCCACTGATAATAATGGGCTGTAGCTACCAGCGGCATCGGGGTATTCTGAGAGAAACCCGAACGGCCTTTTCCGTAATCATACCAGTCACCCAAACCCTGTTTCAGTATACGGCAACTGTCCTTACTCTGGAGATAATCCACATAGCGGAACATCTGCGGTGCATATTTCTTCACCATCCGGTCGTCGCCGTAATGCTGCTGATAAAGGAATGGAAGCGCTACCAGGGCACCGCCCCACTCTGGAGATTCAGCAAACGGGTCGAGCCACTTGCCCTTGAAGTAGATATACTCAGGAGCGGTTGTAGGAACGGCACCATTGGCATGCTGGGCATCGGCGATATTTTGCATCGTCTGCTCTATCATCGAGCGACAGTCGTAGTTGTATACCAATCCCTCGCCATTGAGCCAATCCTGCTCCAACCAACCGAGTTTCTCACGATGAGGACAGTCGGTCCAGACAGCCTGCCAGTTACTTCGGATGGCACGGTCGATAATCTGATAAGCACGGTTAAACATCGGATTAGAACATTCGAAGTTGCCAATCTTCGCAGCTGAATTATAGACGAAGCACGACTGGATATCCTCTATCACTGGCTTGCCATCAGGATTCTCATCACCCTTCATCACGGCACCTTCTACCTGGATATAGCGATAACCATAATAGGTGAAATGCGGATGCCAAGTCTCGATGCGCTTGCCGTCAGCCGACTTCTCGCCCTTTCCGCTGAGTGTATAAGTAAGATAGTAAGGACTGCCCGATTGTTTCTGGTTACAGGTTCCCTGTGCGGTCAGGGTCTCGGAGGGATAGAGCCGTACCTGCTGTCCTGCCTTTCCACTAACCTTGATTTGTGGGAAACCGGCAAGATTCTGTCCCATATCCAGCACAAAAGTTCCTGCCGGAATAGGATGTTTGGCATTGGAAGCCTTGGCAATTTGCTGAGGAGTGAGCTGATGACGGCTCTTCACACCGAAGTATTCCATCATCTTCACGGGCTGGGCTATCTGCTGGCGCAGAACGCCACGAGGTCCTTTCTGTATCACTACCGGTTTCCAGGAAGACGTGATGCGGGCATCCTCGTCTTCGCCACCATAGATACTGTTGAAGGTGATGCTGCTAGGCGAATATTTCCACGAGTTATCGCTGACGATGCAGACGGTTCTGCCATTCTTCAGTTCGATTTCGAGCGAACAGTAGAGCGTAGGAGGACCATAGGAAACCTTCATCTTGGTGTATCTTCCACCCTGCTCATTATAGAATCCGTTCCCCAGCAATACCGAAAGTTGGTTCTTGCCTTTCTTCAACAACGCAGTCACATCGTAAGTATTGTAAAAGACGGTCTTGTCGTAATCGCTCCACAGAGGGGCGAAAACGGCATCCGTCACCTTCTGCCGGTTGATGCTGAGTTCATAGAAACCCAGTCCCACAATCTTCATCGTTGCCTTGCGGACATCAGCCGGAAGTTTCATTTCTTTCTTCAGCCAGATGCTTTGTCTTGACAATGGAGCCGTAGCCTTCCAGTCTGGTTTTCCCTTGGCATTCACCGTTCCTGTTCCTACATAATCGCGGTTACTCGGAATGTGCACATCCTCATCGGTTATCGCACCAATCCATTGTGGCAGAGGCGATTCATCGTCCGTCTTAAAAGCAACAGACTTTTGAGCATGAATCTGTATCATGCCCAAAAGTCCTATCAATATCAATAAATATTTTCTCTGTTTCATATCGTATTTTATTCTACATTATTTGAATGCATCCTTCACTACGAGTTTGCCGAGCGTATCACGCTGCCCCGCCAACTTGCCATCTACCCATACCTGCAGACCCTTGCCCACATGATAGCGGGAGCCGTCCTGGTCGTAGAGGATGGTGAGGTCGTGACCATGATAACGCACCTTGTCAAGACAGAAGTACTGCCATTTGCCGGCTGGGATGATAGGACGCACCTCGATGGTCTGATCGGCACGAGGACGAAGACCCACGATGCCGGTGATGATGAGATCGCAGAAGGTAGAATGATTGTAATATCTGCTGCGCTCCTGATCGCCCTTCAACCAGTAACCAGTGGTTTCATCAAGATACTCACCGATGTAAGGTTTGCCACGCATGCTCTGACTCTGTACATACTTCTCCATCTCATTGAAATAAAGGCTGTCCATATCGAGACTACCCTTAGCAGAAGCTGCGAGGGCAGACGGCTTCACCTGATAATTGTTGATGAAATTCGCCATCGCTGTCAGGGTCTGGGCGGTAGCGAAAGGCCAGATGGCACCATCCCACTCACACTTTCCTACGCCATGAGAGCGGAACTGAGGATGGCGGCGCTCTGCGGTGGTCTGTCCGTAAGGAGCAGAAAAGCCCTTGCTGTCGGCAGCCTGCTTCCATGCCTCAGCAAACTTAGCTTCATCGGCAGGAAGATTGAAATACCAAGGCAGGAAACCGATTGCCTCACGCACCTTTGCCGATACCGCAGCATCGCCACTAGGCTGGTAACTTCTCTTCTTGACTACCTCCTTTGCCTCACCGGCATTCGGCTTATACACCTCGAAGAACTGCTGGTCGGCATCCCAGAGCTGGGTTTCTACCAGATGCTTCAGGGTATCAGCCTTAGCCTCATACTTCCTTGCCAGATCCTGATAGCCGATGATTTTTGCCATCTGCGCGATGCCCATCGCATTTCCATACATATAACTGTTAATGCTAGGACGGGCATTCTTTTCTCTTCTGCCGCCACTGATGGTCTCTTCCATCGCATCACGCACATCATACTGCCAGTAGAGTCCGTTACCCCAGCGGTGATTATCCCACAGCTGATACTCCTTGTCCAGATCGTTCACCAACGACTTAAACTCCTTCTGGTTGCCGTCTACGAGATAGCGCTCCCAGATTGAAGCAGGCATCCAACTGCTATAGAAATTAATCTTAGCCATCGGCTTGCCACCATTGCCATGATACCAGGTATTCAGGATGCCGTCGAGATACTTGCCATCGCGGATCCAACGACTCTCGTGGATATGATGACCCACTCCAGAGGCGATGAGATTGTACTTGTCGGCATAGCTGCGAGGCACGAGAAACTCGGTCATCGCATAGCCTACAGGTGTATTTTCGATATGCTTGCGGAGCGTCCACCAGCGGAAATAATACATCTCCTCGAAGTTACGCTGCGAACAGTCGAAGAGGGGCACATTCTGCTTCATCCAGTCCCATGCCTGCGCATTCGGAATGGCTGAAGTATGGAGAACCTCCGGCTCCATCGCATTGAAATCGTCTACATAATGCTTGTAATCTGCGGTCTTAAGTACTGCAGAACCGGCATCAGCACCCAGACTCTCGGTCTTGACATGGGCGATGCGGTAGAGGGCGGTGGTATCGGTGTCACCGGCATGTTCCAAGGTTCCAAACCAGTCGGCAGGAGTGTCGATGGTCGGGAAGGTACGGAGGTCGCCGGTACGGAAACGGATGCGCTCTATCTGATGCACCGGTGCAAAGAAGATGCGCCTGGTGCTCTTGCTCTGCAAAGTCTTGCCCTCTGCATCGAGGATACTCACGGTGAGGTTGAGCTGGCGGTGCTGGGTATCCAATGTTGCCTCAAAACGATAGGTCTGGTCTGCCTGATAAGGCATCACATTGCCATATCTCGCTCCGTTCTTCACACGGATCATTCCTTCTTTGTTCAGTTCGATGCGGGTGCAAGCGATGCCCTTCTCATCGAGGAATTCAATCTGCAGGGAACCGTTACGGGTCTGAGCTGCCTGCACATCGAAGGATGCCTTCAGATAGGAAGAAGAAGGAATCTTGCGCTCTACACAAGCATAGTCAAACGGATCTTCATCTTTCAGTTCGAGCCACTCCTGGCGGAGCGAAACCGGTGCCATCAGCGGAGAATAGATATTCCAAGTCTTGAGATCGCCGAGTTTCTGATATTGGGCGAAATCATCATCGGCATGGGCAGTAGCCACGGTCTTGACCGGAACGGGTACATGCGCCACCCAGATATCTTCCTTGTTCATGGAATAGCTCACCCACATATCGGAATCCTTAGGAATGCCATTGCCTTCCTGAATGCCACGGACATACTGCGGACCGCGACTCTTATAGTTGCCACCGTATCTCATCGGTGGTACTTCGCCACAAATCAGATTCAGTGTCTTGTATTCCAGACCGTCACCACTCAGCGAGATGCCCAGCGGCCAGCGGTATTCTGAAGGGTTGTAGACGGTGGCATAGCTGCCGTCGGTCAACCGCTGTCCCCAAATCTTGGCATTGCTGTTGACGAATCCCAGGGCACGGTTGGTCGTGGTATAGGTATTACCGCCATCCAGACTCAATGAGGTGAGGGCGTGCTTCCACAGACTGACTATTCTGCCATCCGGCAGGGTATAGTCGCAATAAGCCTTATAGCCGTTGTTGAGCGGTATCAGTTTGTCGCCCCTATCAGCCTCTTCCACCCATTGCATGCGGTAACGTGGGTTGGCAAGGATTTCCTCGCAAGCCGCTCTTACCGCCTTGGATGCTTTCTTATAATTAGGATAAGCAGTATTCTTCTCATTGAATCCATGATTGTAATAGATGAAATAGATAGGTCCGAGCGAACCGTCTTTCTTCACCTCTCTCACCACACGGCCGATGCCGTTGCCATCGTTCGGGTCGTCCTTTCTGTCCAAAGCCACACCATAGTTTCCGGTAGCCAGGAGGATGCCACCCTTAGATACATACCAGCCCACACGCTGGTGCATAATAGCCTTCAATGGTTTCTGCTTGTAGACATCAGGATATTGCAGTTCCGGTTTCGGCTGGTATTTCGCCTTCTTGAAACCGGCTGGCACATCATATTCAGGGAAGAGAATCTGTGGCTGGCTCCAATTGTATCCGTCCTCAGAAACCTGCATCAGGGTTCTCGATGGGGGTACATGCTCCTCGGCAGGATCGCTCAGGAAATGCATGTAGAACTTGCCGTTCCAATACGCCATCATCGGCTGATGGTTATAGGTCCAGCCTCCACCATTTGCCTGGGAAGGATGCTCGCGGTTGGCACGGAGCGTCTGGATATTGTGAACTCCTACCACTGGCGACAAAGCTCCATCATGACGCGACGGATCTGCCATCGTGGTTCCGGTATAGTGGATGCGGTCCTGTTCCAGCATGGCCTTCACGATGCGTTCCGGAGCACGGAAGATGGTGCCGTGCTTGTGGTTCTTCGGCACACTCACCTGCTGGCTCACATCGGTGAAATGAACGAAATCCTTGGTAAAATGAGCGCCGAAATCGAAGAGGCGGTAACGGTCGTAATAAATGAGATAACCATTGCCCAGCGGACTGTTCTTAGGCAGTTTGACGGTGGTTGGTCCTTCCATGAAATTGCCGGTGAATGGTTCTGAAGCCTTGCTCCACGGTCCCATCGGGTTCTTGGCAAAAGCCACCTTGATATTGCGGGCATTGCGGGTATTATCCTTCAATACCATCACATAATCGTTCTTACCACGCTTCAGCAGAGTGGCATCTATGCAACTGAATCCCGGATCTATCAGGAGCTTACCCTTGGTCCATGTCTTGAAATCCTTGGTTACGGAATAGTAGAGACGGTGATTGTTCTTCTCGTCTTCGATGCCCAGGGCGAAGTGCTGGCTAGGCACACACGATGCCCATACCACCATTGCCTGCTGGCGGTCTTCATCCCAGAAGAACTCCGGTGCCCATACATTCACGGTAGTAGGATCGTCCATCACCTCGATGAATTTCGGTTCGCTCCAATGCATCAGGTCGCGACTTTCTGCATAACCGAAGCCACGGTCGCCCCGCCAGCTGCTGGTCCATACCAGATGGAACACACCGTCAGGGGTACGGATGATGGAAGGGTCGCGCATTACTTTCTGCTTGCCTACCTTAGGAGCCAGGAAGGTGCCCGGAATACTGTCCCAATGGACGGCATCCCTACTATAGATGAACCGCAAGCCGTCGGTTGCAGGCTCGTGGAAAGAGGTTGATACATAAAAATCCTGTGCCTGGACTGCAAAGCCCAAGGACAGCAACCATAAGATGATGAACAGTTTATTCTTTATCTTTATCATTGTTCTAGAGTTTGTTTCTAATGATTATATAGAATAAAGACGCAAGACGCTCCGTTTTGTAACGTCACTATTTAAAAATAAGTTAAACATTTTGGCTGTTTTGTCTGAATGTTGTACTTTTGCATAATATGAATAGTATTCTAGACCAAGATATCATGTTCCTGCCAGGGGTAGGACCCAAGAAGAAAGAGATACTGAGCAAGGAGCTCGGCATCAACTCTTATAGTGACCTGCTGGAATACTATCCATATAAATATGTAGACCGCTCCAAGGTTTTCCACATCAGCGAACTCAATGCCGACATGCCCTTTGTACAACTCAAAGGCAAGATACTCAGCTACGATGAGATTGATACCGGCAAGCGCAACAAGCTGCTGGTAGCCCATTTCTCAGACGGCTACGGTGTGGCTGACCTCATCTGGTATCGCGGTGCCCAATACATCATGAAGACCTATAAGGTGGGAACCGAATATCTCGTTTTCGGAAAGCCAACCGTCTTCAACGGCAGATTCCAGTTTACCCATCCCGATATGGACGATGCCACCAATCTCCAGATTTCAGAGATGGGCATGCAGCCCTACTACTCGCTTACCGAGAACCTGAGAAAACGCGGCTACACCTCACGTTCCATAGAGAAGATAACCAAGCAGTTGGTCACCATCCTTCCTCCTCTTCCCGAAACGCTGCCAAACCATATCGTAGACCGTCTGCATCTGGTTTCGCGCGATGCAGCCATCCGCATGATTCATTATCCGCATTCCCATCAGGAGATGCAGAAAGCACAGGTACGCCTTAAATTTGAGGAACTCTTCTATGTGCAGCTTAATATAATAAGGCATGCCACCGACCAGCGCCGCAAGTTCAGGGGCTATGTCTTCAACCGCATCGCCGACATCTTCAACGGGTTCTATGCCCATCATCTGCCTTTTGAACTGACAGGAGCACAGAAACGGGTGATGCATGAAATCAGAGCCGATATGTGCAGCGGCAGACAGATGAACCGTCTTCTGCAGGGTGATGTAGGTTCGGGCAAGACGCTCGTGGCTCTCATGACCATGCTCATTGCGCTGGATAACGGTTATCAGGCATGTATGATGGCACCTACCGAAATTCTTGCCGAGCAGCATCTGCAAACCATCTGCGACTTCCTGCAGGGAATGGATATCCGGGTAGAACTGCTCACTGGCATCGTAAAGGGAAAGAAGAGAGAAAAGATTCTTGCCGACCTGGCTACGGGCGAAATCCAGATTCTGGTGGGCACCCATGCCATCCTCGAAGACCCGGTAGTTTTCAGAAGATTAGGCGTAGCCGTTATCGATGAGCAGCATCGCTTCGGTGTAGCGCAGAGAGCCAAGCTGTGGAACAAGAGCGAGAATCCGCCTCATATCCTCGTGATGACCGCCACTCCTATCCCCCGCACCCTCGCCATGACCATTTATGGTGACCTGGACGTGAGCGTGATTGATGAACTGCCACCGGGCAGAAAACCGATACAGACGCTACATAAGTTTGATACCCAACTCACCAGTCTCTATCAGAGCATCCGCCGCCAGATTAATCTCGGCAGACAGGTATATATCGTCTTTCCGCTGATCAAGGAAAGCGAGAAGAGCGACCTGAAGAACCTGGAAGAAGGTTACGAAACGCTGAAACAGGCATTCCCGGAATTCAAATTGAGTAAGATACACGGAAAGATGAAATCTGCCGAGAAGGAGGTAGAGATGGAGCAGTTTGTAAAGGGCAAAACACAGATTCTCGTTGCCACCACCGTGATAGAAGTTGGTGTAAATGTGCCCAATGCTTCTGTCATGGTTATCCTGGATGCACAGCGCTTCGGTCTCTCCCAGTTGCACCAGCTGCGAGGCCGTGTAGGAAGAGGCTGCGACCAGAGCTACTGCATTCTGGTAACCAACTATAAACTTTCAGAAGAAACCCGCAAACGTATTGATATCATGTGCGATACGAACGACGGTTTCCGTATCGCCGAGGCCGACTTGAAACTCCGTGGTCCCGGCGACCTGGAGGGAACGCAGCAGAGCGGCATGGCTTTCGACCTGAAGATAGCGAATATTGCCAGAGATGGTCAGCTGGTACAACTGGCACGCACAGAAGCACAGGAAATCATCGACAACGATCCCGAATGCAATGCTCCTCACAACGCCCTGCTCTGGAACCGCCTCAGGGAATTGAAGAAAACCCATATCAACTGGGCAGCCATCAGCTAAAGCAGCAAGCAAGAGCAGTTCCTGCTATCAGAAAGCAAGGCTAAAAGGTGGCTTCAGCTATCAAGCAGCCTCATCCCCGTTCCAGGCGATTCCATCGCCTGTCCCAAAAGTAAAAAGTATAATTATGGATAAAAGAAGAAAGCCGGCTATCAGGGAGCCGCGACCAGAAATAACCCTAGAAGAAATGAGAGCCATTCTCGAAAACATTACGGAAATAGAAAGTGCAACAGGCATCAGATATGTCAAACTGCATGTCACGGCAAAGATGATTATCGGTATCAGAGAGTCATCGGGTAAGGAATTTACCATCAATCTCAACGACCTCTACCGCGCTTATCAGGAATGCCTCCGATTCACCAGTCCGGAGGTAAAAAAGTATATTTTCATGGGGCATTCTCCTGCCGTGGCTCTGTTGAGAATGCGACAAAAGCATGAAACGTACTAAAAGTCAACTCCTTGCATCTCATTTTCCTAATGTAAGTTAAAAAAAAGGCTAGGGCGTTAAATATCGCCCTTTTGGCTTTAACAACTTTGGTTTTTTGAAGTTTTTTTGTTATATTTGCAACGTCTATATAACAAAACCGCTACATGAAGGCATTTGCCTTAGTGGTTTTTACAGAATTTCTTGTATGATTCTGCGCTGTTGACACGAACCTAAAAAAGAAAATAGAAAAAGTAGTATGAGTTTTAAAAAGAGTATAAAGAAAATTTCGGTCGTTGCATTGTTGGCGCTAACAGCTTCTCCCGTTTGCGGACAAGACCTGTTGGCAAGACAGGCACCTGTAGACCACAGAATGAAATCGCTCGACACACTCACTGTGTCGCATTATCGAATGATTGAAGACAGAGAGAACCCTGCAGCCGAGCTGTATGAGGATTTCTCTAACAAGTACGCTCACAGGGCTACAACCTTGCCTGAGCACTTCCGTATCGATCTCCGTCATTTCTGCATGCCAACTTCTAGTCGCGTTGTCACAAGTAACTTCGGTTACCGTGCTAGCTTTGGCCGCCAACATAAAGGTATGGACATCAAGGTTTATATTGGCGACTCAATCCGCTCAGCCTTTTCAGGCAGAGTTCGCATCGTAAGATATGAAGGTGGTGGTTACGGTAAGTACATCGTGATTCGTCACAACAATGGTTTGGAGACCATCTATGGTCACCTCTCTAAGCAGCTCGTTACTGAGGGCGAAGAGGTAAGAGCCGGCGATGTGATTGGCTTGGGTGGTAATACGGGTAGAAGTACCGGTTCGCATCTCCACTTTGAGACCCGTCTCTGTGGTGTGGCTCTGAACCCGGCACTCTTCTTCGACTTCCGCAACCAGGACGTTACAGGCGACTTCTACAGCTTTAACCGTAATACCTACGAAAGCGAATCAGCTGATGCCAATGCTGCCCGCGGCAAGGTTGGCAACGGTGGTTACACCAGAGAGCAGGTTAACGGCGGCGAAGTGGGAAGATACTACGAACTGCCTGCTGGCCACGAGAAGCTCTACCACAAGGTGAAGCCAGGCGAAACGCTTAGTTCTATCGCTGAAAAGCGTGGCGTATCTGTAGAGCAGATCTGCAGACTCAACGGCTACCGCAAAGACAAGAAGGTTAGTGTAGGACAGATTATCAGATACGTATAAAAGAATAAACTCAAAAAAAGAGGGTGTGTCATAAATTAATGACACACCCTCTTTTTTTTGACCTTTATTTTCGCGATTCTCCGGCATTACAAGATGCCGAAGAGTCGCAATACATCGTTCAGGTTGGCAACGACAAGCAGAAGAATCAGTATGCCGAAACCAATATACTCAGCACGCTCCATGAACTTATCGCCCGGTTTGCGACCTGTGATAATCTCATAGAGAAGGAAGAACACATGTCCACCATCAAGAGCAGGGATAGGAAGAATGTTCATGAAGGCAAGAATGATGCTCAGGAACGCTGTCATAAGCCAGAATGCATGCCAATCCCATACAGATGGGAAGAGACTGCCCAGCGCACCGAAACCACCCAGACTCTTGGCACCTTCCTTAGAGAAGACATACTTCATATCGCCCACATAACCGGCCAAGACATTCCAGCCATATTTGATGCCGGCAGGGAAACTCTCGAAGAAGCCATAGTTGACATGAGTAATCTTATAATCGAGCATGACAGGATGATTGTAGAAACCAAACTTCACACCCTCTTCGGTAGACTTCAGGAGAACACTTGACTTGACGGTATCGCCAGAAGCCTTGAGATAAGTAACCTGAGCTGTAAGTGCTCTGGCACTGTCTTGCGGCGTCTCTGCCGAAGCAAGCACATCCTCTACTCTGCCCAATTCTATCTGAAATTCGTTGAAAGAGACTACCTTTTTATTATTAATAGCAAGAATCTTATCACCCTTTGTCAAACCGAGTTTGCTGGCAGGCGAATCCTTCATCACACTATCAATCTGCAGCGGTACATACACATCTACGAAGCGAGGACTGCTCTTAATCATATCGAGCATGTTGAGATCACCAGGCAGATTAAGCGTCATCGGTTTGCCCTGACGGATGATATTGACCTGCTTAGCCTCAGAGAGATTACGATACAGATCGCCATCAAAGGTCTTGAACTCACCCAGATCGGTGCTTACCAGAATATCCTTGTCCTGGAAGCCCAATGCCTTTGCCTCGGTATTGAACTTCATACCATAACTCATATCGCGGGTAGCCACATAATTGTCGCCCCAATGGAACAGAATCATGGAATAGATGAAGAGAGCCAGCACGAAGTTGACCAGCACGCCACCTATCATGATGAGCAGGCGCTGCCATGCCGGTTTGCTGCGAAACTCGTATGGCTGTTCCGGCTGTTTCATCTGTTCGGTATCGAAACTTTCATCTATCATACCCGAAATCTTACAATATCCTCCGAGCGGCAACCATCCCAAACCATAGGTAGTATCCGAATTCTTTGGCTTGAACTCGAAGAGATGGAACCAAGGGTCGAAGAACAGATAGAACTTCTCCACTCTTACACCAAAGAGTTTGGAGAAGAAGAAGTGTCCGCCCTCATGGAGCAACACTAAGATGGAAAGCGACAGCATCAGTTGCAACGCTTTGATCAAAAATACTTCCATTTATTTACTTTGAACTTTGAACTTGGAACTTTGAACTTTATGATTAGCCCTATATCCTACGTTCATTTTAACTATTAACTATAAACTATTAACTATAAACTATTACTTGTGCATCAGCTCTGTAGCTATGCGGCGAGCCTCAGCATCGGTCTGCAGATAGACATCGAGGTCGGGATTACTGTCGAAAGTAGCCTTCGCCATCGTCTCTTCGATGATATCAGCCATCTGAAGGAAGCCACACTCACCTTTGCGGAAGCCGGCATTCACTATCTCGTTGGCAGCATTCACGATACACGACATATTACCACCCTTTCTGATGGCATCGAAAGCCAGTTGCAGACACTTGAACTTCTGATAGTCAGGCTTGAAGAACTGCAAATCCTGCGTCTTGAAGAGGTCGAGACGATCGCCATTCAGATGCAGACGCTGAGGGAAAGAGAAGGCATACTGGATAGGCAGACGCATATCTGGCACACCCAACTGAGCCTTGACTGCACCATCAACAAACTGAACGGCACTATGCACAACGCTCTGCGGATGGATAAGCACCTCAATCTTATCAGCCGGAACCCCAAAGAGCCATTTAGCTTCTGTCACCTCGAAGCCCTTGTTCATGAGCGAAGCCGAATCGATGGTTATCTTGGCGCCCATATCCCAGGTAGGATGCTTGAGGGCATCGGCAGCAGTCACCTTCTCCAACTGCTCGTGGGTATAATTACGGAAAGGACCACCCGAACAGGTCAGAAGAATCTTCTCTACTTCGTTGTCGCCCTCACCCACCAGACTCTGGAAGATGGCACTATGCTCGCTGTCAACAGGGAGGATAGGCACATGATATTCCTGTGCAAGATTACAGATCAGTTCACCCGCTACCACCAGCGTTTCCTTGTTGGCAAGACATATCTTCTTACGCGCCTTGATGGCATGGATGGTTGGTTCCAGACCCGAGAAGCCTACCATGGAAGCCAGCACCATATCGATAGGCTCAGCCTGTACAATATCGCAAAGCGCCTGAGCACCGGCATAAACCTTGATATCAGGCTCATCACTGAGCATATCCTTCAGCTCCTCGTAGCGAGCCTCATTGGCTATGACCACAGCAGCCGGATGGAACTTGCGAGCCTGCTCGGCAAGTTCCTGCACTCGGTTGTTGGCGGTGAGGCAATATACTTCGTAAAGGTCACTGTGCTGCTCGATGACATCAAGCGCCTGTGTACCGATACTTCCCGTAGAACCGAGAATACATATCTGTTGTTTCTTCATATTTCTTCACTTTATAAGTCGAGCAATCCTTCCGGAATCGCCATTCTGATTTCTTTCTTTTCAGCGCTCACCTCTTCGATGAGGTCGTTGCTGGCAGGGATGAGGATTTCATCACCTGCATCGGTTGTTACCTCGAAAAGAAGGTTGAGGGTAGAATCGTCTACATGTTCTATGGTACCTACCACCTTGCCGCTTACGGCATCTACCAGATGGAAACCGATGATTTCTGCCCAGCTCATGTTCTCTTCATCACTGTCAGAGAGATGACGTGGGAAGAAAACCTCGCAACCGGTATAGTTGCGTGCCTGCTCTTGGGTATCGATATCCTCAAACTTCACGAGCACATTCTCATCGTTCTTAAAACGATATTCCTCTAAATAGAAAGGCACGAGGATGCCATCGATGTCGAGTACCAGGTACTCGGCATCTACACGGTCGAAAACATCATCTGTAATGGCGAAAGTAATCTCGCCCTTCACGCCATGAGGTTTTCCCAACTTGCCTATCTTATATACTTCGTCACGTCTAATCATTCAACATTCAACATTTAACATTGATTAATCACTGACACGGGTAATTTTGGCACCCAGCGCATTAAGGCGATGCTCGATATCCTCATAACCACGGTCTATCTGGGCGATATTGGCAATGCGGCTGGTACCGTTGGCACTCATGGCAGCAATCAGCAGGGCAATACCGGCACGGATATCAGGACTGGTCATTCTGCCAGCACGCAGTTTGATCTTATGGTCATGACCAACCACCACAGCACGGTGAGGATCACAGAGAATAATCTGCGCACCCATATCAATCAGTTTATCCACGAAGAAGAGGCGGCTCTCGAACATCTTCTGATGGAAGAGGACGCTGCCGCGAGCCTGGGTAGCCACTACGAGGAGCACGGAAAGAAGGTCAGGAGTGAGTCCTGGCCAAGGGGCATCGGCAAGCGTCATGATGGTGCCGTCAATAAATGAATCGATGACATAATGTTTCTGTTCTGGAATCACAAGGTCATCGTCCTCTATCTTTATCTTCACTCCCAGGCGGCGGAATGCATCAGGAATAATGCCCAAATCCTTGACAGACACATTCTTGATGCGCACACCTTCGCCACACATTGCCGCCATGCCGATGAACGAACCTACCTCAATCATATCAGGCAAGATGCGATGCTCGGCACCATGCAGTTTATCAACACCCACGATGGTGAGCAGGTTGCTGGCGATGCCGCTGATCTGAGCACCCATCGCATTGAGCAGATGGCAGAGCTGCTGGATATATGGTTCGCAAGCTGCATTATAAATGGTGGTAGTGCCCTTTGCCAATACTGATGCCATGATGATATTGGCGGTACCGGTAACCGAAGCCTCATCGAGCAACATATAGCAGCCCTTCAGCTTCTTTGCCTGTATCTGGTAAACATTACGCTCATCATCGTGAACGAAGTTGGCGCCCAGATACTTGAAGCCCAGGAAGTGGGTATCCAGACGGCGACGACCTATCTTATCGCCTCCCGGCTGAGCTATGGTAGCCTTGCCACATCTACCGAGCAGCGGACCTATCATGAGCACACTACCACGAAGAGAAGAACATTTCTTAACAAACTCCAGACTGTCGAGATAATCGAGTTTCAACTCATCACTTTGGAATGTATAGTCGTGACGACTGTGCTTGGTTACCTTGACACCTATCTCCTGGAGCAACTTAATCAGGTTGTTCACATCCAGAATGTCCGGCACGTTGGTGATGCGCACAGGTTCGTCGGTAAGGATTGTGGTACAGATAACCTGCAGCGCCTCGTTCTTGGCGCCCTGAGGTGTGATAGTACCTTTGAGCGGATGACCGCCCTCTATGATGAAAGACTCCATAAGCTTGTCTACTATATATAATAATGTGGATTACTTTTTCTTCTTATTATTATTTACATTCTTAGGCTGCGCCTCAATCTTCTCGAAAACGAAGGTATCGAGATCGAGCTGGATATTGCCATCGGTAAAACGTGCCAGATCGGAAGCTACCTTGGCTACATCACTGGAGCCATGGCTCCAGGTTACCAGGTCGCGATGCATCTGGTTGGCAGTAAGCTCCACGAGTTTATCGCGCTCCTCACTTGGTTCCATCGTCTTCAGCTTTTCGAAAATCTCGAAGAGCATAGCTCCATAATGGCGCACCGGGATGTGCTGCATAGGATATGGCAAAGGCTCCGGCTTGGTTGCTATCTTCACAGCATCCGATACATCATAAGGGAAATCGATGTCGAGCTGGAAATTGCTCATGATGGCAAGCTGGTCCCAGAGTTTCTGCTCATGGTCCTCTACCCCTCTGTTCTCAGGGAACATACGGTCCATGACAGCAATAATGGTCTCTGCACAGCGCTGGCGCTCTTCACGGTCGGTAAGCGTCAGACAATGGTCTACCATCTGCTGAATCTCACGGCCATACTCAGGCAGAATGAGCTTAGCTCTCTGGGTATTATAGTCTAATCCTTCTATATTCATTCTTAAATATTTTATATAATCAATAATTCTAGAGCAGTTTCTTTGGCATCTTAGCCACGAAATCCTTGAGATAGAAAGGCACGAAATATGCCACATCTTCGAACTTGCCCTCTACAAAACGCTTCTCTGCCAGCGGAGCCATATTCTTAGCCAAAGGCTCAATGCCCTCTACGAGGTGAGCATTCGGATGGTTGATGGTCTCCATACACTTGGCAGCGCCATTTCCGAAGAAGTACACATGATGCTGGTCCAGATATTCCTTGTAGGTATCAGCATCCACAATATCAGCCTGAATAGGGCGAACCACCTTCAGGGCGCGGTCGAGCACTTCGGCATATACCTCCATGCGGCGGGCGTCGAGCATAGGTACGATGAGGGCGTCTTCCTCCTCAGGATGTTCGCCAAGCAATACAGGCACTGCCATCAGTTCGAGTGTTGGAACAGCGATGAGTTTCACACCGCGACCATAACAGATGCCCTTCGCCATACTCACACCGATACGCAATCCGGTATAGGAACCCGGACCACAACTTACCGCCACAGCCTCCAGCGGAAGACCATGAGAATCGAGGAAATCAAGAGCCTCATCCACAAACACACCCAACTTAACAGCATGGTTCGGACCTGTGTGATCTTCCTGGTTGAAAATCACCTGTCCACTATCACTAATTGCCACTGAGCACACGTCCGTACTCGTCTCAATATTCAAAATACACGACATAATTAAAAAATATATTCTTAAATAAGGTGCAAATATACTCATTTTCTCGCTTTTTTTTGTACTTTTGCAGAAATTTAACGCGAAAGATTATATGATACAGTCAATGACAGGCTTCGGAAAAGCTACCGCGGCCTTTAAAACAAAGAAGATTAATGTAGAGATAAAGTCATTAAATAGCAAGACTCTTGACCTCTCTACTCGTATTGCTCCGCTCTATAGAGAGAAGGAGATGGAAATCCGTCAGTATATCTCTAAAAATCTAGAAAGAGGCAAGGTTGACTTCGCCATCTGGATTGATAAGGATGCTACTACAGATGCCACTCCTATCAACGCGGCGCTTGTACAGAATTATTACCAGCAAATCAAGAAGATTTCGGCTGAAACAGGCATTCCTGAGCCAACCGACTGGTACAGCACTCTGTTGCGTCTTCCGGATGTAACAACGAAGACGGATGTGGAAGAATTGAGCGATGAGGAGTGGGAAGTGGCAAAAAATGCAATTTGCGAGGCTGTGAACCATCTCGTAGCCTTCCGCAAGCAGGAAGGAGCCGCTCTTCAGAAGAAATTCACAGAGAAGGTGGATAACATCCAGACTCTCCTGGCTAGCATCGAACCATACGAGAAGGCTCGCGTGGAGAAGATCAGACAGAACATCGTTAACGGCCTGCAGCAGATTCCGAATGTGGATTACGACAAGAACCGCCTGGAGCAGGAACTCATCTACTACATCGAGAAGCTCGACATCAGCGAGGAGAAGCAGCGCCTTGCCAACCACCTGAAGTATTTCCGCGAGACCATGAATGAGGAAGGTCATGGTGTAGGAAAGAAACTCGGTTTCATCGCACAGGAAATGGGACGCGAAATCAACACCACCGGCTCTAAGAGCAACCAGGCTGAGATGCAGAACATCGTGGTGAAGATGAAGGACGAACTGGAGCAGATCAAGGAGCAGGTGCTGAATGCCCTCTAAACAAGAGACAGGCACCTCCTCTCTCCCCCAAGAGCCGCCTCAAAAGCCCCCTCAAGTGGCGTTTTTGAAAGCCTCGCCCCCGTTCCAGGCGATTATCGCCTATCCAAAAAGCCCCCTATCAAACAGCAAATAAAGAAAAGAAGAAGAAAAAATGAAGAACGGATTGTTAATTTTCAGCGCCCCATCGGGCAGCGGTAAGAGCACAATAGTAAACTGGCTGATGAAAGAGCACCCGGAATTGAAGCTGGCTTTCTCTATCAGCTGCACCTCTCGTGCTCCGCGCGGTACAGAACAGAATGGTGTAGAGTATTTCTTCCTCTCTCCAGAGGAATTCAAGGCTAAGATTGAGGCTGACGAGTTCCTGGAGTATGAGGAGGTTTACAAGGACAGATTCTACGGCACCCTGAAGTCACAGGTAGAAAACCAGCTTGCCAAGGACGAGTCGGTGATTTTCGATGTTGACGTGAAGGGTGGTGTAAACATCAAGAAGTTTTATGGCGAGCGTGCCTTGAGCATCTTTGTCCAGCCACCTTCGGTAGAGGAATTGCGCCGCCGTCTGGTTGGCCGCAATACTGATGCGCCTGAGGTGATTGAGCAGCGCCTTGCCAAGGCAAGCTATGAGTTGACCTTCGCCCCTCAGTTTGACCACGTGGTCATAAACGATGACCTGGAGAAGGCTCAGCAGGAGGTTTATCAGCTCGTCAAGGCCTTCCTAGACGCAGAGTAAGAAATGAAGAAGGTAGGAATCTTTGGCGGTAGCTTCAACCCCATCCATACGGGCCATATTGCATTGGCGAAAAGCCTTTGCGAGAAGGCCTGCCTGGATGAGGTGTGGTTCATGGTTTCGCCCATGAACCCATTCAAGAAGACCGCTACCGACTTGCTCGACGACCAGCTGCGCCTGGAAATGGTAGAAAAAGCGCTGGAGCACGAGCCACAACTGAAGGCATGCGACTACGAGTTCCGCCTGCCTAAGCCATCTTATACCTGGCACACGCTGCAAGCCATCAGCAAGGATTACCCCGAAAACGAGTTCACCCTGCTGATTGGTGGCGACAACTGGGCTGCTTTCGACAAGTGGTACCACCACGACGACATTCTAGCCCACTATCCCATCGTGGTTTATCCGCGCCAGGGAGCCAGCATAGGCAATGTGCCAAAAGGCGTTACCATCGTAGAAACTCCACTGCTCAACATCAGCAGCACGGAAATCAGAAAGCGTATCAAAGAGGAGAAAAGCATCAGGGGAATGGTGCCGGAATGCATCGAGCAACTGGCTGTCAGAAACTACAGGCAGCTCTAGGCATCCCTCTCTCCGAAACCGCTTTAAATCATATTTAAACAACAAACAGCAAAAAATGAGTTGGAAAGAAATCATTAAGAAGTGTCTGAACGTGGCTTCTGCGCCGATTCGCAGAAATGCCAACTTCTTTGTGTTCATGTACCTGCTGGGCATGATCAGTTCTATCGTGACTACACCTGCCAAGGGGACTTTATACGACAACCTGTTCCTGGAACTCTTTGTCGACCTCTATGTGGTGTGTGCCGTTGTCGCCATCTTCCCCAAGAAGGTGCGCTGGGGTCTGCGTGCCGTACTATACCTTATATTATATAGTACAGCTGCCGCCGACACCTATTGCTATGTGAATTTCGGCTCTACGCTCAACCCTTCTATGCTGATGCTGGTGGGCGAGACCAACAGTTCGGAGGCTAGCAGTTTTCTCTCAGCCCTCATCTCTGCCGAGGTTCTCTTCAGTAGTGTGGGCTGGATTCTGCTTCTGGCTCTCATCCAGATTCTCATCGCCATCTTCCGCAAGCAACTCATCAAGCTATACGTTTTCATCATTACCGTTCTGGAGTTGGCTTCTGTCAAGAAACGGCTGATGGCTATCCCCCGCATGACTGCAGCCATGCCTGCCAGCTTCGGAATCCTATGCCTCATCATCTTCATCATAGGATGCTGCACCTCCTGGCACAACAAGATGGCTTACCATAAACTCATGAACGGTAGAACGATAGGCGAAGTAGAGCATATCCTGACAGAAAAGGATCATGCTGTACTCTATCTGCCTGTCTACCGACTCCAATTCAGTATCTATGCCAACCAGCTGGCTGCGCATCAGATTACCCAACTCATTCATGCTGCCCACGAAGTAAAGGTTGACAGCTGCAGCTACCGCTCGCCAAACATCGTGCTGATTATCGGCGAAAGCTTCGGCCGCCATCATTCCCAGCAGTACGGCTATTTTATGGATACCACTCCACAGCAGGTAGCCTTGGAGAAATCGCGCAAACTCACCAAGTTTACCGATGTGGTAACCTGCTGGAACCTGACCAGTTTCGTTTTCAAGAACATGCTCTCTACCCATGTGGTAGGCGAGAAAGGCGAATGGTGCGACTATCCGCTCTTCCCTGAAGTGTTCCGAAAGGCAGGCTACAACGTAACCTTCATCACCAACGAATTCCTGCCACAGGCAAAGGAGGCGGTTTACGACTTCAGCGGCGGTTTCTTCCTAAACAACCCGGAACTGAGCAAACTTCAGTTCGACCATCGCAACACCCAGCTCCACGACCTGGACGACGGATTGCTGAAGGATTACGATGACAGTCTGAAGAACTTCCAGAAGGAGCACAACCTCACCATCTTCCACCTGATGGGCCAGCATGTAAACTATAAGCAGCGCTACCGCACGAAGCAAGCCCGGTTCTGGGCAAGCAGTTATGAAGACAAGCGCCCTGAACTGACCAATGCCCAGCGCAAGATGTTGAGTCATTACGATAACGCCACCCTCTACAACGACTCTATCGTAGCCCAGATTGTGAAGCGTTTCCAGAAGCAGGATGCCATCGTCATCTACGTGCCCGACCATGGCGAGGAATGCTACGAAGAGAACCGTGGCTTCATCTGTCGTAACCACTCTGCAGAAATCGACTGGCCGCTGGCTCACTATGAGTTTGAAATTCCGTTCTGGATATACTGTTCGCCAAAATATATCAGGAACCACCGCGATATCTACCGTCAGATACGCAAGGCTAAGGACAAGCGCTTCATGACCGATGCCCTGCCTCATCTTCTGCTGTATCTGGCTGGCATTGAGACACCTACCTATAAGGAGGAATATAACATTCTGAGTCCGAAATATGACGAGATGCGACCACGTATCCTCAAAAACTCTGCCGATTACGACAAACTTCGTGATGCGCATCTGGAAAAGATAAAAAAGGAAGAAAGTAAAAAGGTAAAAAAGAAAGAAAGGAGAAACTGATTATGAATAGTGCTATTCTATCACGCCCGGCATGCAATGCCCTGAGAGGACTCGCCATCATCGGCATCTTCTTGCATAACTACTGCCATTGGCTGGGACCTATTGTCAAGGAGAACGAGTATCAATACTTCCAGCACAATGTTGACTGGCTGAACCAGGTAATGGTCAGCATGGACCTCAACCTGCCTGTACACCTGCTCTCGTTCTTCGGCCATTATGGTGTGCCCGTATTTCTCTTCCTGAGTGCTTACGGACTGGTGATGAAATACGAGGCTAAACCTCATCTCTCTACCGAACAGCAGACCAGAATGTACAGCATCTCGGGCAAGAAACTTACAGGAAGCATCAACTGGCGCGAACCGCTCCACTTTATCCGCTATCACTATCTGAAGCTCTTCAAGATGATGATAGTAGGTTTCGTGGCATTCACGATGCTCGACCTTATCACGCCTGGCTCTCACCACTATGCAGCGCTCGACATCGTTGCGATGCTGGGCATGTTCAATAATGTATTGCCAAATCCGGATAACATCATCTGGCCGGGTCCGTACTGGTTCTTCGGTCTGATGCTGCAACTCTACATCGTCTATCGTCTGCTGCTCTATCGCCGCCATTGGGGATGGACCGTAGGATTGATGGCCATCTGCATCGTCATCCAGCTCCTCCTGGGCTTTGACAATCCGGAGAGTGAAGTGATGAACCGCTACCGCTACAACTTTATGGGCGGCATGCTGCCATTCGGTTTGGGCATCCTCTATGCCCGCTATGGCGAGAAGATTCTGATGACCTTCCATTCGCCTATCACCAATTTCTTTGGCTGCATCTTCTGTCTGTCGCTTATCTATAGTCTGAGTGGCAGCATGGTTGGCTGGACCTTCGTGCCTTTCTTCTTCTGTCTGCTGAGCGTATTGGTAGCTGACCTACTCCAGAACATCAGCTGGTTATCAGGTATTTACAAGGTATTAGAGTGGATGGGCAGCATATCAGCCGCTCTCTTCGTATGCCACCCTATCACCCGCAAGATATTCATCCCTATCAGCCGTCAGGGCGACATCTATGCCGGCCTGCTCCTCTACATCATATCGAGCATCTGCCTGGCTTGGCTCTTCACCCAACTGATGAAGAAGATTCCAAACCCGAAGCCCTAACCCTCTTCAATAGGAAGAAGGAAGCGCCCCCGTTCCAGGCGATTCCATCGCCTGTCCCCCATAATAAACAAAAAAGAAATACCAGCATGAATTGGAAGATAAAAGATATAGAACTGGCGAATATCAGCCGGTTTCGCGGCGAGTTGATGGGAGCAGCCATGCTGTTCATCATCCTCTTTCATGTGGCATTGCCTAGAGAAGATGCCTTTTTCGGGCTTCGCAGAATGGGCAATGTCGGTGTAGACATGTTCCTCTTTCTCAGCGGAATAGGTCTCTGGTTCTCGTGGATGAAGAATCCTTCTGCCAAGCATTTCTTCATCCGCCGTTATCTGCGCATCTACCCTACCTGGCTCATCATAGCCTGCCTCTTCTATATCCCAGCTTTCCAGGGCGGAAGCACCTGGAACTGGATCTATCTCTTTGGCGAGATAACCATCAACTGGGGCTTCTGGCTGCATGATGAGCTCAACTTCTGGTACATCCCGGCTACGATGATGCTCTATCTCTTTGCCCCTGCCTATATGGAACTCATCAGGCGCCATCCTATCTACCGCTGGCTGCCGGTGGTGATGATCATGTGGTGCATCCTGGTACAATATGTTACCCCGATACATCAGGCTGTAGGACACCTGGAGATTTTCTGGAGCCGCGTGCCTATCTTCTTCATCGGCATCAACATGGGTGAGATGGTAAGACAGAAACAGACGCTCGACGGCGCTTCGATATGGATGATATGGCTCATGTTCCTGATGACGCTGCTGGCGAGCATCTTCCTGGAACAGGAGAAGCACGGCATGTTTCCGCTCTTCCTCGAACGCATGCTCTATATCCCGCTTACCATCACCAGCATCCTGCTGCTGAACCGCATCTTCCGCCGCACCCCGAGCTGGTTTAACAAGGGGTTCATGTTTGTGGGAGCGCTGAGTCTGGAGTGTTATCTGCTCCATATCCACTTCGTGCTGAAATACCTAGAACCGCATCACTTGGGCTATTGGCCAACCTTCTTCATCTGCATAGGCATCACCCTGCCTGCAGCATGGATTCTGAGCAAGATAGCCGGATGGATTTCTAAAGAGTTAGCTAAGTTTATCAAGTAAAAAGGAATTTATTTATTAAGAAAAATAGGAGTTTTATGAACGAGAATAAATTGGAAGACAGTAAAGGTTTTGCTGCGCTGCTGCGACTGGTTCGCCCGAAGCAATGGATCAAGAATGGCTTTATCTTCTTACCGCTGTTCTTTGGCGGCGCCCTGTTGCATACAGATGCTCTGCTGGCGGGTCTGATTACTTTCTTCGCCTACAGTTTTGCCGCATCGAGCATCTATTGTTTCAACGACATCTATGATGTGGAGGCCGACCGCCGCCACCCGGTCAAGTGTCATCGTCCGATAGCATCGGGAGCGGTCAGCATCAAGCAGGCATACGGACTGATGTTCCTGATGTTTGCCCTCTCTATGGGTGTATGCAGCCTGCTCGGATCATGTGAGACGATGGGAATCATCATCTTCTATTGGCTTCTGAATCTCGGCTACTGCGCCAAATTCAAGCAATATGCCATCATCGATGTGTGTATCGTGGCATTCGGTTTCGTACTCCGTCTGCTGGCAGGTGGTGTAGCTACGGGCATCGTACTCAGTAAGTGGATTGTGCTGATGACCTTCCTCATCACCCTCTTCATGAGTTTTGCCAAGCGCCGCGATGATGTGCTGCGCATGGAGAAGACGGGCGAGGCTCCCCGCAAGAATACCATCCGCTACAACCTCACTTTCATCAACCAGGCTATTACGATTACGGCTTCCGTAACCCTGGTATGTTACATCATGTATACGGTGAGTCCGGAGGTTATCGAGAATTTCCATACCGAGAATCTCTATCTTACGAGTGTCTTTGTGCTGGTTGGTTTGCTGAGATACATCCAGATTGCTGTGGTAGACCAGAAGAGTGGTGACCCTACGAAGATTATCCTGCGCGACCGCATCACCCAGTTTATCGTGCTTGCCTGGTTGCTCTCCTTCCTGATCCTTATTTATATCGTATAAGAAAATGAAGAAAAAATTATATTGTTTCGATTTCGACGGAACGCTGACAACAAGCGATACCCTGCTGGAATTCATCAGATATGCCAAGGGTACCGGTCGTTTTCTGATGGTTTTCCTGATGTACAGTCCGCTCCTGGTGCTGATGAAGCTGCATCTCTTTCCCAACTGGAAGGCGAAGCAACTCATCTTTGCCCATCTTTTTGCCGGCATGCGTATCGAGAAGTTTGATGCGCTCTGCCGCGATTTTGCCGAAGAATACCAGCATCTGTTACGCCCCAAAGGTGTTACGCTGGTACACGAAGCCCTGGTTGCAGGTGCTCAGGTTTTCATCGTGAGTGCCAGCATCGACAATTGGGTCCGCCCGTTCTTTAAAGTTCGCGGCCTGGATGGAGTCAGGGTTTTAGGCACCCAGATAGAAGTGATTGACGGCAGACTTACCGGCAAGTTCAAGAGCAACAACTGCTATGGCGAGGAAAAGGTGCATCGCATCTGCGAGGCACTGACCACCACAACCGCCAATGCCTACAGTACCCCCTCATTATCTTTCGACCGCACGCAATATGATATTGAGGCATTTGGCGACAGCCGAGGCGACAAGGAGATGCTCGCCTTCGCCGATAAAGGACATTACAAGCCCTTTAGAATCTAGAAACGAGCCTGTATCTTGCCAACTACCCATGTACGGCGAAACGCCGTATCAAGTATACGCGAGCCCGCTAGGCGTTAGGGAGATACGCCTAGCGGGCTTGCGTTTCTAATAGAACGCCTAACGGACTCGCGTATCTAATAGAATACCCTCATTTTTTTAGTTTAAAATCTGTTTTATCCCTCACATTCATCACGTTTTCTGTTTTTAAAAACTTTAACTATTTGATAATGAGGATATTATCTCTTTTACTTAGCGTGACAGATTGACAAAAAGTTTACAATATCCATCACGCTATCCATCACGCCATTCAAGTGTCTGTATGTCAATATATCAAGATGTGTAAGAGATGCAAATCGTGATGGATGATAGATAATTACATAAAATTTGTTCATATAAAGGCTGCATCGGGTTACAAATATGGCTGCGTCGGGTTACGAATATGGCTGCATCGGGTTACGAATATGACTGCGTCGGGTTACGAATATGGCTGCATCGGGTTACGAATATGACTGCATCGGGTTACGAATATGACAGCGTAGGCTAACGGAGACGTATCTGTAAGCTTATCGAGACGTCTGCATCAGCTAACTGAGACGTCTGAACTCGCTGACTGAACCACTTGAGTTGCTTGACTGAACCACTTGAGCTAGCTGACTGAACCACTTGAGCTAGCTGACTGAACCACTTGAGTATTCTTCTTCATGTGCTTGCGTGCAACCATAGAAACTTTTTCTGTAACTTTTGGTTCAAGTACGGGCTGAAGGTCCACAAGAGGGTGTGTCATAAATCAACAGCTCGTAAGTCCGTTAGGCGTTCCTGCGGATTTGCATATCACACTAACGCCTAGCGGACTTGCGAACCTGTATTACGGACTTACGACACTGCACCATTTGTTTATACGAACAGGTCGTCCATTGTGATTTGTACTTGAGCCAAGGCTGCATACTGTGTAAGGCGCACGCCAAAAGTAGTAATCATCGTTGGGATAATGCCACTTTTTATTCCTGTTTCTGCCACGAAATCAGCCATACGATTACGAATGCGCATATCCTCCTCCTTAGTGATCGTGTAAGGCATCTGCGAATACTTGATTTCACATAGATTCACGAGATTATCGGCACGTTCTATCAGTAAGTCGATTTGCGCAGCTGGCTTTGAAACCTTACTTCGCCAAGAATAATACTCGGTATGGATTTGGTCTATCCCCAAGAAATGCTTGATTTGAGGAATATGCAACATGCAAACTCGCTCAAAAGCCAAGCCATACCAAGTATTTTGACGAGGTTTTCCCATCAAGTGAGTCCAATATTCCGTGTCCGTCGTACCAGGATGGCAAAACGTCATATAAAATAATGTATAGAGGTCGGTGAGCTGAAAGATTTGATCTTTCTGCTTTATCTTCTTATCTCTGGTATTATACCCTCTTACGAAATCGCAATTTATCAATTCACTAAGAACCTTTGTCAAAGTTCCACCCGATTTCAGCTTCAATTTCTCCATGATTTCCTTTCGGGTCATACCTTGTCTGCATGAGGCAAGTACCTCTATGACACGCATATAGGACTCAGAATTTCTAAACAAGGACGAATATAGTCTTCCATATTCTCGCTTCAGTTCAGCGTGGGATGAGAAAAACAATCTGTCGACATTCCCTTCCACACCTTGCTTTTTATCCAACAAACTGAGATAATAAGGCACCCCACCAAGGATGCTATATATCTGAAGGATAGAAATGCGAGTCCATGAGAATCCATAAGCTTGCAGCATCAGTTCCGTCTCACGAAGAGTAAAAGGAGCAAGATACATCTCGTGCGTTATCCTATTATGAAGCCCACCATGACTATCTATCAGATTGGCTATCATCCACGACGTGGCACTGCCACAAACGATAAGCATGATTTCACTTTGGTAAGCTGCCCATCCGTTCCAAAAGTGCTCAAAAGCCTGTTGGAAACCAGATTTCGGCGTATCCAAGCATGGTAGTTCATCGATAAAAACAACGAGTCGTTCTCCTTTCATTTTTGCCTTTAACAACTGTTTTAATGCCTCAAAAGCCTCTGTCCAATTCGCAGGAATAGGCTGTTTGGAATCTCCATATTCCCTCAGCGCAAACCCGAAATTAGAGAGTTGCGCCTCAGCTGGTGCCTCTATAGACCCAGACATATCAAAGGCAAACTTATCACGGAAGAGATTTCTCACAAGATAAGTCTTGCCGATACGACGCCTGCCATATACAGCCACAAACTCAGCTTTGCCAGAATGATAATATTCTGTCAACAGCTCGATTTCTTTCTTTCGTCCGATAATTTGCTCCATACCTTTTAAATCTAACTTTAATGATGGTGCAAATATAAGATAATTATCCGAGAAAAACAAGGATTCTATAGCCAAATCGATGAATTTTAACTCGATTTGGCTAAAGAATAGGTTATATTATAGCCAAATCGAGTAATTTTCCTTCGATTTGGCTATAGAATGCCTTGTAGATTGCTATTATCCCCTTGGGCTAAGAGCTTTTGAGCTTTCAGCCCGTGCCGTACAGTTCTTTAAGACTTACACAGGCAAGATTTTGAGAATTTGGGGGATTTTAGGCAAAAAGATTTTGAGGAAAAGAATATTTTATGTATATTTGCCCCCAATTGTAACATCAACAAGTAAAGATTTTGAATATATTCATTATGAAACAAAGGAATACAGACATCGACTGGATAAGAGCCATCCTCATTATTCTCATGATATTGATTCATATCGTGAGCTTCGGCAACGCATACCCCCATCTCAAGGCAGGCATTCTCTCTTTCATGATGCCTACCTTCCTCATCATCACGGGCTATCTCGTGAATATCGAGAAAAGCCCAAAGGAGATGGGAAGATACCTGATGTGTCTTGCCTTGCCTTATGTCATCATGGTGACAGGATTCTCTGTACTCTCCTATTTCATGCCGGTGAGAGATGGCATCACGGAACTGTCACTCTCTCAGATTTGTGAGAAGATATTCGTTACTTCCATCGGTCCCTATTGGTTCATCCAGACCATGATTATCTGCGGCATTCTCTATTACGTCAGTTTCAAGGGAGCAACCTGGGGAACCCTCAGACAGGGAAAAACGACGATGAGCACCACCACAAGCCTCTTCATCTTCGCCACCCTACTCCTGCTCCTGTCCAAGACACCCGCTCTTTCGCCCAGTGCCGCCACCTATTATTTCATCGGAGCGGTACTCAGACAATGCCATATCGGCTTTGACAGAATTTTCCGTCCTTCACCGGTAGCCCTACTTCTCTGGCTGCTACTTCTGGGCATGGAAGAATGGTACGACTGGGGCACGCTCGCCATCGTCTTCTCCTGCTGGTGCTGCATTTCATCCCTGATGTGGATACACAGCCTCATCAACCGCCTACAGGATAATGCCAGCGTTCGAAAGACAGAAGACACCTTATTATATATAGGCCGCAACACGCTGCCCATCTATCTCTTCCACCCTATCTTTACGATGGCAGCCAAGTTTTATCATCCCCTCTTTAGTTGGGACAGGAGCGAAATCTGTTTTGCCCTCGTTACCATTTTCATCGCTATAGCCGGAAGCATCGGCATCGCCAAGATGATGGAGAAGACCCGACTGGCTTATCTCTTCGGAAAAGGAAAGATGCTGAGATAAAAGATGCTGAGATAAATAATACCACGATATATTTGGTAATTTGGAGATTTTGAAGTACTTTTGCAACATGAATATCAAGAACAAGATAAATAATATGGATGATGCCAAGCGAGAGAAGCTGGGCGAAGTCATCAGATTCGGAATCGTAGGCGGACTGGCTACGGTACTGCAATATGTCATCTACCTGGCTATGATGCCGGCACTGACCCATTTCATCCCCAACATGGGCGACCACAGTCTGGCTACTACAGCCAACACCATCGCCTATATCGTGAGTTTCATCTTCAATTTCATCGCCAGTACCCGCTATACCTTCAAGGTAAAGGCGAATGCCAAACGCGGAGCAGGATTCACCCTCTCCCACATCGTCAACTACTCGATGCAGACCCTCTGCCTCAACCTCTTCGTAGGCTTGGGTCTAGCCAAACAGCTGGCTATGATACCCACCCTCTGCATCTGCATCCCGGTAAACTTCCTCCTGGTAAGGTTCTTCCTGAAGAAATAAGGGGATTCCCAAAACACGATAAAAGAAAGATATGAAAAAGATATTCGATATTTTTAAAATCAAGAAAGAGGAAAGAGTTTCAGCACTCGTCGCACTCATCATAGCATGTGCCCTCAATGCCCTGACTGTCATCAAATACCACAGCCAGTTCTCGCAGATTACAGATAATTATCACAAACTCTTTGTCAAGACCTTCCATGTGGCAGGTTTCGACCCGCTTACCTATAGCATCGTATCTCACTGGGACACAGAATATAACGTATACCGCCACCCACTGCTGGCGTTCTTCATGTATATCCCGAATCAGATAAATCAAGGATTGATAATGCTTACCGGCATCAACTGCGTTCAGTTTGTCGTGGGAGCTATCCTGGTGTTCTGCGCCTTCTATTCCTTCATTTTTCTTTACCGTATATTCAGAGAAGTGATTGGTACAGAGCGCTTTGATGCCAACCTGCTCTCTGCCTTCTATTTCTCTTTCGCCTATGTGATGGTTTCAGCGATGGTACCCGACCATTTCATTATGTCGATGATCATACTCCTCTGTACCCTGTATATCACAGGCGTATGCATGAAGAAAGGCAGACAACTTACCATCTGGCAGACTATCCTGCTCTTTGTATTTACAGCGGGCGTATCGCTCAACAATGGTCTGAAGACCTATCTTGCCGCCCTTTTCACCAATGGCAGAAAGTTCTTCTGTATCAAATACTTCCTGATAGGAGTCATCCTTCCTGCCGCACTCATGTGGGCTTTCGCCAGATGGGAATACCGCACCTTCGTATGGCCTAAGGAGATGGCAAGACACGAGGCTAAGATGAAGAAAAACAAGGAAGCCACAGCCAAGATTTACCAGCAATACCGCGACAGCACTGGCGTGAAAGACTCGGCAAAGGTAGAAGCTGCCGTCAAGAAAATCATCAAGGATAAAGCGCATGCCAAATATGTTCGCGACCATAAACAGATATGGAACAAGAACACGGGCAAGCCTATCGCCAAGGGCGAATTCATGAACTGGACCGACAAGACGACCTCCCGCTCGCAAACTCTGGTCGAGAATTTCTTCGGTGAAAGCATCATGCTGCACCAGCAGAACCTTCTGGGCGATGTATTGCGCAACCGTCCGGTTATCGTGAAATACCAGTCTGCGGTCAATTATGTGGTAGAGGCATGCATCGTTGTGCTTTTCTTACTTGGCATCCTTGCCGGAAGAAAATCAAAGTTCCTCTGGCTCACCCTGACATTCTTCCTAATGGATGCTGCCCTCCATATCGGTTTGGGCTTCGGTATCAACGAGGTATATATCATGACTGCCCACTATATGTATGCCCTTCCTATCGCCATCGCCTTCCTGGCGCTCAAGGCAAAAGGAAAGAACCTGAAATGGGCCTTCAGAGGATTGATGCTCGCCATCACCCTCTATCTGTGGATAAGCAACGGATATCTGCTGGTAGGCTACATGCTAGGATAAATATTAGCAAGAAGCCTTGATCCAGCGGATGATATCCTCATGCTCTATATCAAACTTACGGGCAAAGAGGCGGTTGCTTTGTTCCAGCTCCTCTTTGTCTGCCAAAGTCCAGACGTACGGATTGCCCCGTTTCCAGTCAATGAGTCGCATACAGCCCTCATATTCATCTTTTTCTGAGTACAAGGCGGCCCGGAAATCGGGCTGATTCCATACCAGGGTCTGCAGGAAGAACTCATCAGGGCAGAAGGTATAATTGAATCTTTTCAATACAAACGGCTTCTGGCTCACCACATACTCCACGCATGCCTGCGTGATGCTCACCCAGTTGGCACCCTTGGCAAAATCCATCTTCTGGCGATGCAGGAACGGCATGAGCAGCATCGAAAGATATTTATTCAGTCGCCTGGTGATAGCATTCAAAGCCCCATACTTCGAGCGGGTAAGACTGGTAAATAGCCAATAACGCATCATCTTCCGGCGGCAATCCCATTCAAATTCCTCACCATGATTGATGCCCACAAATTCCTTACCCTGATGCTCCTCAAAGAACTGATGGATGTAATCCTGCGATTTGATAGGTAAATCCTGACCACTCAGCAGATGGTAGTAGGCATAAGGTCCATGCTTCAAAGCCTCCTCGAAAAGCACATACTCCGCCTTAATCTGGCTCAGATTTCCCCAACGCACATCCACCCTCTGCTTCAATACAAAGAGGCGTGCCTTGGAAAGAACCAGCGGTTCAGCACCATCCAGCATATCCGATTTCCGGTCGATATGCAGAAATATATCATTGCGCTCATCATCGAGCATCGACAGCAATACCCTCAGAAGCGGTAAACTGCCATGAGCCATTATCAAAAAAGCATGTTTCATTGTCATTATTTATCTTTATTATCCAACTGTCCGTCCTGATGACTTTTTTCATCATCATTGCGACAAAGATACACCAAATAAAAGAGAATACAAAATAAAACTCCGTTTTTATCAGAAAAAAGACACAAAATAGAGCCTTTCTTTTTGAATATTCAGAAAAAACAATTACTTTTGCAGCGCTAAGAAGGAGATGCGGCATGCATCAGCCCAGCAAAAAAAATAATCAGAGAATGAACAATATATTTAGAATTAAAAAAGAAGAAAGGCTCTTTGCCTTGATTACACTCATCGTTATCATCGCCTTCAATGTGCTGATGATAACCTATCATTTTGATGATTTCGGCAAACCGAAAGCAGGATTCTGGACGCTCTTCACCAAGAACTTTCAGATTTCAGGTTTCGACCCCTACACCTACCTTACCCTCTCGAAGTGGAAGGTGTATTACACGGAGTATCGCCATCCCATGCTCCCTTTCTTCCTCTATCCTTTCTCGCTACTGAACGGCTGGCTGATAGAACTCACCTCCCGCAACTGGGCAACTTCCATCGTGGCGGTGATGATGACATTCTTCTCCACCTACTCCACCCTCTTCTTCAGAAGAATCTTCAGAGAGGTGATGCAGCTGAAGGCTATAGACAGCAATGTGCTCACAGCGATGCTTTTTTCCTTTGCCTACGTGCTGCTCGTCACCTTTGTGGATGACCATTTCGGCATGTCGCTTTTCTTCCTGTCGATGACACTTTATCTGGCAGGCAAACAGCAGCAGGAACACCGCAGCATGCCTTGGTGGCAAACAGCCCTGCTCTTTTTCTTCACGGCAGGCATCACGCTGAGCAATGGCGCCAAGACCTTCCTTGCCGCCCTCTTTACCAATGGCAAAAAACTCTTCCGCCCGAAATATCTGGCATTGGGCATCATCTTGCCTACCCTTCTGATAGGTGCTGCAGGCATTTATCAGAACAAGGCATTCATTATTCCGAACCGTCTGGAAGGAGAACGGCTCGTTGCCCAAAAGGCAGCGAAAGACAGTACTTTTAGGGCAAAGATGGAACAGAAGCAAAAACACGATAAGGCTATCGCTGGCAAGAATATCCAGAAACGAGGCATGCTTTCATGGGCAGATATGTCTATCTCCCGTTCAGAATCACTGGTAGAAAACGTTTTTGGCGAATCGCTTATCCTGCACAGAGAACATCTGCTGGAAGATATCCACAGCCACCGCCCGATATTCGTGAAATACCAGACACCCGTTCCTTATATCATAGAGGGTATCATCGTGATTCTGCTGTGTATGGGCTTTTGGATGGGAAGAAGATCGGCCTTTCTCTGGCTCACAGCCTCATGGGTGGCATGCGATGCCTTCATTCATCTGGTCATGGGATTCGGACTGAACGAGGTTTATATCATGGCTGCCCATTGGGCGTTCATCATTCCGATCAGTATCGGATATATCATCAGAAACTGTAAGGAGAAATATCTGCCTTATCTTCGTGGAACACTCGCAGTTATCACCATCTTCCTGTTCTTCTATAACAGCACGCTGATATTCGAGTATCTCACAAGATAAAAAAAGAGAACCCGACAAGATAAAAAAGTATCTTAGATTAAAACCATCATGCTGAAAATAAGTATCTTAACTCCTATCTATGGGGTAGAAAAATATATCGAACAGTGCGCCCGTTCACTGTTCGAGCAGTCGTATGCGTCTATCGAATACATCTTTGTAGATGACTGTACCCCCGATAAAAGTATCGGTATCCTACAATCGCTCCTGAAAGAATATCCTGAAAGAGCACAACAGGTACGCATCATCCACCACGACAGAAACCGGGGCGTGGGAGCTGCAAGACAGACGGCACTGATGGCGGCTACAGGCGATTATCTTTTATTTGCCGATAGCGACGATATGCTGCCGGAAGATGCAGTTGAGAAGCTGGCAGGAAAAGCAGATAGCAGCCATGCCGACCTGGTTGATGGCGGCTACCGGGAATGGTGCGAAGGAAAAGCAGGAAGACTCCAGAAACCTTTTGATGTTTCTGATGAGAAGCTGCTCAAACTGCTTGTCTGCCAGAACATCATCACCAACCGGCTGTGGGGCAGAATCTATAAGCGTTCGCTCATCATGGAGCACAGGATATTCTTTGAAGAGGGCATCAACTATGCGGAAGATCTCTTCTGGAATGCCCAGTTCATGTTCTACGGCAAAAAGGTGAATATCGATGATGCGGTATATTATTACCGTACCGACAATGAGAATTCCTACAATCACAACATCTCTGAAAAGAACCTCCTGTCATACTTCAAGTCAACCCGCCGACTCATCGATTTCTTCGAGCAGAACGATACGGAACATCAGTACCTCAGGGCCACAGAGATAGGCATCGTCAATGCCTACCGCTGGGCGGCAAACGCACAGGTAGCCTTCGAAAAGGTGGATCAGGCACTCGACTACAAGCCTAAGAGCTGCCTCATCCGACTCATCATCAAGCTCATCAAAAAGGGGGTACCTGTCAAGAGGGTGAATCTTATCTACCTCGCTTACAGAAGGCTATACACTCTTCTAATATCTGCACCTTCAGCAGTTTCATGATACAGAAGTAGATGGTGGCTGAAACCAGCAGACGAACCAGCAGCAGGAGATAGATGTTCTGCAGGCTGCGGGTCATAAAATAGGTAACTACCATCGTGGCTGCCGCACAGAGCATGAATGGCAGTATATCCTTTGCCACATCCAGAAACCGCAATCCGGCAACACGCTTCATCATCCACTGCCAGACCAGAAGCCAAGCTATTATAAATAAGGTATAGGCTATCACCATGGTCTGGATGCCATATTGATGACAGAACAATACCAAGGCGAGCAAACCCACTACCTGACCGATGTTGCACCACATATACACATCAGAACGACCCTTGCTGATAGCCAGATTCTGATAGAGCGTATAAATCGGCATAAAGGCACCGCTCACACAAAGAATCTGCAACAGCGGCACACTGGCTATCCATTTCTCATGAATCGTAATCAGAATGAATTCGCGTGATACCAGGGTCAAGCCAAACATCAATGGAAAAGAAAGGAATGCCGTAAAACGGAGCATTTTTCTGAACACCAGCAACTCGCGGTTCTTATCGTCCTGGATAGAAGCCAAGACGGGCTGAGCTATCTGTCCCACCGTATTGGCAACAAACGAATTAGCCTTGGTGTCCCAGTTGTATGCCTGACTATAGTTACCCACATCATTAATCGGATAGAACCTGCCGAAGACAAAGGTCAATACATTGTTGCTCACCGTATTGATAATGTTGGTAACCAGGAGTTTCACGCTGAATCCGAACATCTTTCTCACCGGTCCGAAATCGATATGAAAGTTCGGGCGCCATCCCGTATAATAATATCTTCCTATATTCAGCACGAGGATAAAGATAACCTGCTGCCAGGCAAGACTCCAGTAAGCCATGCCGTTGAATGCCAGTACCAGTCCCACGACATTCGAACTGATCAGAGCCATGAAATTAACGATGGTAATCTCCTTGTTCATCATGTTCTTCATCATATATCCGTTCTGGGCGATGCCAAACGAAGAGATGAAGAAACTCAGGAACACGAAGCGCGACAGGGAGGTGAGACAAGGCTGATGGAAGAAATCTGCTATCAGCGGCGCACAGAAAAAGAGCACCACATACATGGTAAGACTCACCAGGACATTAAACCAGAACACCGAGTTATAATCGTTGTCGGTGGGTTTCCTGATATTCACCAGTGCCTGGGTAAACCCACTACTCTGCAGATTGCCCGCTATCAGGGTGAATATGGTGAGGATGCCGATGATACCATAATCGGCTGGCGACAACAAACGCGCCAAGAAGATGCCAAAGAGGATATTGAGTACCTGGGTAGAGCCACTGTTCATCGCTCCCCAGAACAATCCCTTGGCGGTTTTTTCCTTTAATGATTCTGCCATCGTTTCTATCTGATAAATATGGAATATTACTTGTTTTTACTTTTTAGAATGCAAAAGTAGCATAAATAGTTTGAAGTTCAAAACTTTTTGCTTACTTTTGCAGCCGTAAAACAGAAAAAAGTATGGATATTAAGAACATCAAGAAGGAATGGAACGCCACAATACTCGATATATTGAAGGCTTTCATCGAAATCTGCAACAAGTATCACCTCAGATATTACTGTTGTGCCGGCACCGCTATCGGAGCCGCCCGTCACCACGGAATGATTCCCTGGGACGATGACATCGACGTACTGATGCCACGCCCCGACTACGACCGTCTGCTCGAAATCGCCAAGCATGAAGACTTTGGCAAATACGAGGTAGTAACTCCGTACAACAACGAGTCATACCCTCTGTATTTCTCAAAACTCGTGAACCGCGAAACCACCCTTATCGAGGAGAAGGAGCGTCCCTGCATCATCGGTCTTTACGTAGATATCTTCCCTCTTGATGCCACCGACGATGACCTGGAAACGGCAAAGGCGCTGTATCGCAAATACTCTAAGACCATCAACCGTCTGAACGCCGTAACCACCCACAATACTTTCTTTGAGTACATCTCCCTGCTCCTGCACAAGGAAACCTGGGGCCGCTTTGCCATCAAGACGATCGCCTTCTTCTGCCGCAGCAAGATGCGCCACCGCCTCATCCAGCAGATGGACGAGATGAGTCACCGGTATGACTTCGATAAGGCGAAGAACGTACTGGTGAATACAGGTTCCTACCACTATAAGGAGATTTTTCCGAAGGAATGGCTCGGCAAGGGCAAGGAATTCCCGTTCGAGGATACCACCGTCTTGCTGCCGGAGCAGGCTGATACCTATCTGCGCCACTTCTTTGGCGACTATATGAAGTTTCCACCCGTAGAACAGAGAGTAGAGAAACACCTTCGCTACTATCTGAACATGGAAAAGCGGGAAACATGGGATGAGATTAAAAGAAAGCTTTAGCCTTCCCTCACTTCCTGCAAGGTATGTCCGAAACCTTCTTCTACATCAAAGAGCGGTTTCCAGCCTAAAGCCTTGAGTTTATCCGTACTGAAGGTTGCCTTGGTGATAGGCGTGGTATTGCCCTGCTGCGCATCCGCCTCAGGAATATCAAACACCACCTTTCTGTCCGCTTTCCGGGCTATCAGCTCTGCCAGTTGGCGGATGGAGATATTCGATTCTGAATGAGCCACATTATAGGCATTTGCCCTCTCGCCATCCAGCAGGAGGCGCAAGATGGCATGGGCGGCATCTACTACATAAAGCCAGGAGCGGAAAGCCTCACCCTTACTCTTCAGGACGATATCCTCACCCTTCAGAACATTGCGGATAAACTGGGCATACACCCTATTGTCACTCTCCGTAAAACCCGGACCGTAGGTATGACTCAGTCTGGCTATCACCACATCGGCATCATATTCTGCTCCGTATGCCATGCAGAGCGTTTCGGCAGCACGTTTGGAAGATGGATAGCAGGCACGCACCGATGCACAATCCACATAGCCGCTGCTCTTCTCGGTAAATTCAGAGCCATCGCCCTCGCCATAGATTTCACCCGAAGAGATATAAACCATGCGCTGCATGCGGTGACTCAATCCATATTCCAGCAGGTTGGATACACCGTTGATGTTTGCCTTCATCACCTCTACAGGGTTCTGCTTAAAGAAGTTAGGACTCGCATTGCTGGCTGCATCGATGATGTAATCAGCGCCCTCAGCCAACTCATTATAGACTGGTTCCCCTATCATCCTGTCCATGCTCTTGATGACAGGCTGGGTAACGTCTATCTCTGCAAAGAAGAAAGATTCATCCTCCCAATAGGCAGCAAACTTCTGTCGGGCACGTTCCTTGTTTCTTCCGGCTGCTATCACCTTGTAGCACCGGGCAGGATTCTGCATCAGCACATCAACCACACAGCCTCCTACCAATCCTGTAGCACCAGCCACAAGAATGGTTTTGCCATGCAGACGCTCCAATTCCAAACCTTCCCGGAAAAGGCGCGCAATATCTTCCTTATATGGTGAATTTCCTATCATAACATGTTTATTTTAACCAAGCCTCAGGCTGAACCTTCATCAGTGCCTTCAGTATCTCCAGATCCTCAACGGTGGTTATCTTGATGTTCTTCTCTGAACCAGGCACGATATGCATCTGTCTGCCTCCCAGTTCTGCCATCAGGGTACAGGATGCTACCGAATTGGTGATGCCCTTCTCCTTAGCCTCTTCGTGGGCTGCTATCAGATTGCCCAAACGGAAGGTCTGGGGTGTCTGGGTACGGATCAGTTTGTCGCGCGGAATACTGGTGTTGGTCGTGAAACCATCTTCGCTCTCCAGGATAGCCTCTCTACATTTGATACCCGTAATGGCATAGCCATACTTCTGGCAGATGGCGATATTGGATGAGATGATGTCTTGCGACAAGAGTGGGCGCACGGCATCATGCACCAGCACCAGGTCGTCATCACCGCATCCCGCCTCTTTCAAGCCATAGATACCATTGTGGATTGACTCCTGACCATTGCTTCCGCCAGGGAATATCCATTTCAGCTTGGTAATGCAGAACTGGTTGGCATACGACTGCAGTACCGTTTCCCAACCTGCCAGACATACCACAGCAATACCCTGAATATCAGGATGCTTCTGAAAAGCCATCATCGTATGGATGATGATAGGACAGTTGTCTACATGCATAAACTGCTTTGGGATGTCCTGTCCCATTCTATTGCCAGAACCTCCGGCTATGATCAATGCATAGTTCATATTCTCTATCTTTAAATTGATTATTTCTGAATGATTCTCCCCGGATTCCCTACCACGGTAGCCCCGTCGGGAATATCCTGGAATACGACGGCACCGGCGCCTATCGTCACGTGGTTGCCGATATGGATGCCGCCGAAGACCGTGGCGCCGGTATAAATCTTCACGTCATTTCCGATGGTAGGTCTGCCGCCCTTGCCGTTGCCCAGCGTCACCATCTGCAGACAGTAGAAGTCATCACCTATGCTTTCTGCGTTGAGATAGGTGGCATAGCTGTGCTCCAGATGCGCACCCTTCCCGATATACGGGCACCAAATGGTCATCGTGCGCTCAGGAGGCAACAGCCAGCTGATGAAAACCGAACGGTATTCGCCCAGGCGGTAATAAAACAGATTGCGGAAACTCCTTTCGCGGGTGCATGCCTTAATCAGGTTGAGCACCGTAGGCTTCCTGTCCTGCACCTTCAGCAGGTCGGCATCTATCTCCTTCTTATGGAGCAGATACAGAGCGATATGCGGCAACATGCGCACCGCCGAAGCTGACAATATGATGGTTTGTACTATCGGATTCATGACTCTAAATCTTATTTATCTTATGCAAAGATACAAAAAATAAAGCAACTAGCATGCTTTTATCCGAAAACAATTGTTCTTTTCACTAAAAATAAGATAATAGAACAGGGTTTGTAGATTTTTAGTCGGTTTTATTGCTAAATAATGTGAATTAAATAGCTTTCCATACAACTTTTCCGTACCTTTGCACAAAGTTATATATAACGATATTTTAGAAGAGGATAAAACAGAACATTATGAAGAGGATATTGATTGTTGAAGACGATTTGGCATTCGGAACCATGATACAGACTTGGCTCAAAAAGAAAGGATTCGATGTGGAAAGGGTAACATCTGTAGGCGCTGCCATCAAAGCGATGGGAGCCGGCGATGCATTCCATCTGGTTCTTTCCGACCTGCGCCTGCCCGACCATGACGGACTGGTATTGCTCCAGCATATCAGAAAGTCCGATGCCCACCTGCCTTTTATCGTAATGACTAGCTATGCAGAGGTTCAGAATGCCGTATGTGCCATGAAATCGGGTGCTACCGATTACGTGGCTAAACCCTTCCATCCCGAAATCCTCTTAGAGAAAATCCGTGAGGCTATCCAGTCGGCTGCTTCAGCGGTTTCTGCCCCTCAGCGTGCGGAATCTGCCGCCATGCAGGATGCGCCCCAAGAAGAGCAGCAGGGCGCGGAGGTGCCTAGATATCTAAAAGGTGAAAGCGAGGCTTCCAAACAACTCTACGAGTTCGTTTCGCTCGTTGCCCCAACCCCGATGTCAGTGCTCATTCTCGGAGCCAGCGGCACCGGAAAGGAATATGTGGCGCGCAGCATCCACGAACAGAGTCTGCGCAAGGACAAGCCTTTCTATGCCATCGACTGCGGCGCCATTCCTAAGGAGGTGGCGGCATCTGAATTCTTCGGATATAAGAAGGGTGCCTTTACCGGAGCCGAACAGGATAAGAAGGGCGCCTTCGAGATAGCTAACGGCGGAACGGTTTTCCTCGATGAGATGGGAAACCTCAACTACGAAGTACAGGTGCAGCTCCTCAGAGCCTTGCAGGAGAGAAAAATCCGTCCGCTGGGCAGCACGCAGGAGATTAATGTGGATATCCGACTCATCTGTGCCACCAACGAGAATCTGGCGCAGGCGGTAGCCGAAGGCAAGTTCAGAGAGGACCTCTATCACCGCATCAACGAGTTTACCATCTACATGCCTGCCCTCAAGGACAGAGGTGCCGACATCTTCCTCTTTGCCAACCTCTTCATCAAGCACGCCAACCAGGAACTGGGCAAGAATGTGCTCGGACTGGATGCCAAAGCCTCCGAAATCATTGCCTCATACGACTGGCCGGGCAACCTGCGCGAACTGAACAATGTGATGAAGCGCGCCACCCTGCTCACCCGTGGCAAGTATATCGGTGCCCAGGAACTGGAGAAGACGATGGCACAGACCTCCACAGCCCGACCAATCAATATGCAGCTGCACAGCGAACAGTCGGAACAGGAAAGCATCGCCGCTGCCCTGAGAGCCACCCACGGCAACAAGAGCAAGGCTGCCCAACTGCTTGCCATCGACCGCAAGACTCTCTACAACAAAATGAAGAAATACGGCATGGAGTAAACATGCCACACCCCGATTCCCCAATATATTCCACACTATATTGGGGAATTTTTCTACACCTTTTCCCCACTTTCCCCACATCCCGTTTCTGGCACAAAACACCATCTCCTCTGATTATCAGACACTTAACAAATTCATCGATTTTTGGCACGCCTATTGTGATATTATTTAGCGAACTCGCAAATGAGTTTCAGCAAGAGAATTAATAAACAATAATATTCACAATTAAAAAACAAAAGAATTATGAAAAAGTTAGTATTTGCAGTTATCGCAGCAGTAGCAATGGTATCAGTTAGCAATGTATTTGCAGGTAACAGAATGGTAAACGTTGCAGGTTCAGAACCAGTAGACACAGTAGCTCCAGCCGACACAACAGCAACACCTGTTGAGACCCCAGCAGCAGCTCCTACAGACACTACAGCTGCAACAGTGGATTCAACCGTAGCAGAGTAAATCCACCTTCAGAAAATAGTAATTACGCGTCGCTTTCAATGAAACAGGAGATAGATGACCAGATTTTGGCATTTATCTCCTGTTTTCGTTGGTTTATATCGCATTTTTGATTAACTTTGCACGCAAATAGCAAAAAAACTCAAAACATTAAAAGATAAGAAGATGCAGCAAACAAACGTTCCTTTCAAGGTAGCCCTGGGTTACATCATCGTCGCCATCGTACTGATTCTGGCGATAGGGCTGGTATATCGCAACACCACGTCCGTGCTCGCTATCAACCAGGCAACCCGCGACTATATCGAAAAGCGCCAGGCAGCCGACAGCACCATGTCCAGCCTGCTCAAGGAGGAACAGACCAATCTGCAGCAGCTTACCCGCGCCATGCAGGGCAAGTCATCCCACAACTATCTGCACGAGAAGATGAACAGCCTCAACAGTGGCGAAGATTCCGTTGTCGTGCATTCCAAGGCACCCAAGACCCATGTGGCAAAGAACACCACCGTAGAGGTGATGAAAACCTGCAAGGGCTTCTTCCGCCGCCTTGCCGATGCCTTCAAGAAGGAACATGCCGAAACGCTCAGCATCAGACGCGACAGCAACCAGGCTGTCACCGATACCCTCTCTACCCCGGTCAACTTAGCCGGAAACGTAGCCGATATCCTGGAACAGATTGACCGCAAGGAGAAGCAGTCTACGCGCGATAACCACGAGGCCATCAACCGCGAGGTGAGAGACCTGCAGATAACCAATGCCCGCCTCGCCCTGCGCTCCTCCCAGCAGCTCAACGATATTCACCAGCGCGAACGTCAGGCGATGCAGCAGGCTATCAACCAGGCGATGCAGGCGCGCCAGAATCTGCTCTGGCAGATAGGTCTGCTTGCCATCGTAGCCATCACAGCCGCCGTCATCCTCGTCTATTACATCTACCGCGATACGCAGAAGGAACGCATCTACCGCGAGAATCTCGAAGAGGCTAACGAGGAAATCAGACGCATCATGAACCAGCGCGAACGCCTGCTCCTCACCATCACCCACGACATCAAGGCTCCGGCTGCCAGCATCTCGGGCTTCATCAACCTGATGAAGGATTATGTCGACAACCCGCAAGGCATCTCCTGTCTCAACAGCATCAAGGGTTCTGCCACCCATCTCTCCCGGCTCGTTGCCGCCCTGCTCGATTATCACCAGTTGGAAAACGGACTGATGAAGCTGAACCCTGTAGATTTCTCGCCTGCCGACATGTTCCGCCAGTGTGCCGGAGAGATGCAGATCCTGAGCCAGGAGAAGGGACTGGAACTGCATCTGGAGCTCGATGGCATCAGCAGTCCGCAGACCTACTACCGTGCCGATGCCTTCCGTATCCGTCAGATACTCAACAACCTGGTGAGCAATGCCATCAAGTATACCGATAAGGGCAGCGTCACCATCCAGGCAGCCATCAGTCCCCAGCACCTTCTTACCTTCTCGGTAAGGGATACCGGCAAGGGCATGACCACCGAAGAGCGCCAGAAGGTGTTCCAGGCGTTCACCCGTCTGAAGAGTGCCCAGGGCATCGAGGGCACCGGTCTCGGACTGAACATCACCCAGGAACTGGTCAATCTGCTCCAGGGCACCCTGCGTCTGGAATCCGTCAAGGACAAGGGCAGCACCTTCACCGTCACCATTCCGCTTGCCTTAGGTACCGCTCCTGCAGTAGAAGAGGCAGAAGAGCAGAAGCCGATCACCCCAGTCAAGCTCCATTTCGAAAATCACAAGATACTGCTGCTCGATGACGACCCGTTGCAGCTCCGTCTGCTTCAGGAGATGCTGAAGAAGCTGGTAGGCGACAGTTGGCAAGTCTTTGCCTGTCTGCATGTAGCCGAGGCGCTCACCGTGCTCCACAACGAGCATCCTGCGCTGATGATGATGGATATCGAAATGCCCGAGATGAACGGCATCAGGATGATTCAGCACATCAACCACAGCCACATGAAGGTAGTAGCAATGACCGCCCACGATGCCAGCATCATCAGAGAGTTGAAAGAAGCCGGTTTCGACGATTGCCTCTTCAAGCCGTTCAGCACAGAGAAGCTGAAAGAAATCCTCGGTTTGGAGGATGCAGCATCAGAAACAGAGGATATTGCAGAGAAAACATCATCAGAAGCAGAGGATATAGCAGAGAAAAACAATAAGAATTCCCGCTTTGCAGCCCTCCTGGCCTTTGCAGAAGGCGATCCGGAGGCAGAAGCCGAGATACTCAGCACCGTCAAGCAGGAGTTGTCATCCCATCTCCAGAACCTCCAGCAGGCAACAGAAGGCGGGTTATCAATAGAAGCCATCAGCAAGACAGCCCACAAGCTCCTCCCTATCGCCACGATGATAGAGATGGAGACCCGCCAGCACATCGCCGCCCTCGCTCCCGAGCATATCAGCGATCTGTCAGAGTCTCAGATAAGAGCCTACACCCAGGCCATCATCGCCGACCTGAAGGGGCTTTTAAAGGTAAAAAGGTAAAAAAGGCCTACCCCCGTTCGTCCCCGTCCCCAGCGATTCCATCGCTGGTCCCCGTAAAGTTAAAAGCCCCTGATGCAAGAACACACCAGGGGCTATTTTTCAAGACTTAAGGGGACCAGCGATGGAATCGCTGGGAACGGGGCCGCTTTTTTAGTTGATAGTTTATAGAGGGCTAACGCCGTCGAGCGAGGCTGCCCTATCAACTATTAACTATAAATTATTAACTAAACGAAAGGGGTTAAGGCTCTTTTTACCTTTTTACTTTTTTACAGCCCCTCTTATCACGAACCAGGCATGAACTGCAAGGGTGGGAAGAAGACCGTAATGGGTGCGCATCACCTGAAAACGCTCCTTCAGGGAGGCTTTGTGGTTCTGCGTGGTCATGCCACCATCCAGAAAATGGGTGAGGACGGCATGGACGTTGCGCAACGGCAACTTGCGGCGAGATGACTCCCGCATGATGCGGATGCACCAGTCTACATCTGCCGAATATCGGTAGTGCAGATCGTAATGAATCTCACGGGCTATGTCTGTGCGGGCATAGAATGACTGGTGGCATACCAGCATGCCCCAGATGAACGAACGCCACGTGAGCTTCATGGGTGGGGCTAGACGACGATGACGCAGGAAATGGCCCATCTCGTCCACGATATCGGTATCCCCGTAAAGTACGCCGGGCAGTAATTCGCCTTCGCCTACACAGCCTTCTACATATTCCAGCGTATCGGCTGTAGGAAAGGTGTCGCCGGCATTCATGAACACCAGGTAATCGCCCGTAGCACGGTCGATGCTCTTGTTCATGGCATCATAAAGTCCCTTGTCGGGCTCTGATATCACCACGATTTCGTGCGAGCTCTCGCCTACTGCATTGCGATGCTGATATGCCTTCACCAGCTGGAGGGTGCGGTCGCGAGAACCGCCATCCATGATGATGTGCTCGATGTTGCAGTAGGTCTGGCGCTGCACGCTGTCGAGGGTACGCTGCAACTCCTTCTCGGCATTGTACGTACAGGTTACGACGGTGAACTTAATCATAACTTATAGTTTTTGTAGGCCATCGCCTCGTTATAAACTTCAATATATTTCAATGCTACGGCATGCTGCGAATAGTTCTGTGCTACCTTCTGCAGACATGCCTGCTTCAGCGCCGCCCTGTCGGCCTCTTCGAGTACCCAGTGGATACCGCTCGCCAGGTCTTCGGTATCACGGTAGTTGGCCACGTAGCCGTTCTGCTGATGGTCTATCATCTCCGGTATTCCTCCTACCCTGAAACCGATGCTCGGCACGCCGCACGCCATCGACTCCATGATGGTGTTAGGGAGGTTATCTTCGAGCGATGGCAGCACAAAGGCATCGGCAGAATTGTAGATTGCCACAATCTGCTTCTCATCGCTGACATAGCCGAGCGAATAGGACGGCAGAGTGAGGTTCACTTCCTCGGAATGGCCGCCCAGGATGGCGATGGCGGTATTCTCCTTCATCTCGGGATAGCGCGCTACCAGCCGGTCGATGGCTTCGATGAAATAACGCATGCCCTTGCGCTCGTCGGTTACGCGCTGGGATACGAAGAGGATGATATGCTTGTCGGCTGGCAGACCGGCACGCAGACGCGCCTCTGCCTGATCCTGAGGACAGAACACGTGGGTATCTATCGGATTCGGGATGTTGGTGATGCGCTGACCTACGAAGAGACCGCTGCCCTTTGCCTGCCGTTCGAGCCAACGGCTACAGGTGACGAAGGAGATGGCGCCGCGATGGTAGAGTTCCTTCTTGCGGCGGAATATCTTTGCTGAGAGGTCGTTCTTGCTGCCTTTATTGGGGAGAAGCGGACAGTTGCCGCAGGCGGAGGCATAGCGGTTGCAGCCGCGCGCATAATGGCAGATGCCGGTAGCTGGCCAGAGATCGTGCATAGTCCATACCACCGGTTTGCCGCTGCGGATTATTTTGCGGATGTTCTTGAGTGAGAGCATGCCCTGGTTGATCCAGGAGAGATGGATGACATCTGCCTCCTGAAACTCGCGGAGCCTGGTGATATCGGTACCCGATGTTGCCATGTCTACCTCCCAGAGGCGCTGACGGGAGAAATGGAGATGCCAGAACACGCACCAGCGCTCCCACAGGAAGTTCCACTGCAACCTGAGCGAACGGGGCAGACTGACCACGGTGATGTCTTCAGTCTCCTTGTCGCGTACCAACATCTTTGCCTTAACGCCATTGTTGTTAAGGGCATCCATCAGGCGGTTGGCTGCTACTGCCGCTCCGCCTGTCTTTTCACTTGTATTTACTATGAGTACTCTCATCTGCGTATATTTTTGATACCGCAAAAAGCTGCGTATATTGATTGATACTGCAAAGATAGCACAAATCGGAGACAAAACAAAATAAAAAGGCATGTTTTTTTCGAGGAAATCGGAAAAGAGGAAACGGAAGGGGGAGAAAGGGGCATAAAAAAACATACCACAACTCTCAACGAGCTGTGGCATGCAATATGTTTAACTTAAAAAATCTAATCAAAATAGTCTCACGACTTTCTCAATTATCGGTTAAACAATCTACCTTAAAACCTAATAACTAAAAACCTAAATCTATTACTACTAACCTAAACAATCTATTAACCTTTTGACACTGCAAAATTACTACTATTTCGGCTATTCACCAAATATTCAGCCAAGAAAGTGTGACGTTTTTGCATTTTTTTGATATATATCAAGCAAAAATGAACAAAAGAAACGGAAATTAACAACTTTCTGACACTTTTTCTACATTTTGCAGAATATAAAGCTTTTGCCCTTACAGGGCGCCTTGCTGATTGCGTGCTGCCCGATTAAGGGCGTGTTGATTGCGTTCTATCCTTTCTGGATAAGAACGGTGGCATAGGCGGAGATGCCCTCCATTCTGCCCGTGAATCCGAGTTTCTCGGTGGTTGTTGCCTTGATGGATATCTGGTCTTCGTCTACCCCCATTACCTCTGCCAGACAGGCTTTCATGGCTGGCACATGCGGGTTGAGTTTAGGGCGTTCGGCACAGACTGTGGCATCGATATTGCCCAGTGTATAGCCCTTGGTAGCTATCAGTTCCATCGTTTTGCGGAGCAGAATCTTAGAATCCACATTCAGTGTCTCTGCTGCCGTATCCGGGAAATGATATCCGATATCACGCATGTTGGCAGCGCCCAGCAGGGCATCGCAAATGGCATGTATCAGCACATCGGCATCGCTGTGGCCCAGCAATCCCAGTTCATAATCTATCTTGATTCCTCCCAGCCACAAGTCGCGGTTCTCCACCAGCTTGTGGACATCATATCCAAATCCTACACGTATATTCATAACTTTAAATTAATTGAATGTTGAATGTTGAATGTTGAATGTTGAATTTTTGCCTAACGGACTCAAGGGCGCTAGCCTAATTCAACATTCAACATTCAACATTCAACACTATTCATTCAACATTCAACACTCAACATTACCTTTTAAACAGGTCCTTCAGTCCATCCATATCAAACGACAAGGTGAAGCGGAGGGTCTGGTCGAGCGGGTTGCTCTTGGCGGTAGCCACCACATAAGCAGCATCGAGCGAGAAGACATTCATCTTGAAACCGGCACCTACAGTGAAGTACTTGCGGTTACCCTTGCTCTGACTCTCGTGATGATAACCGGCACGGAGCGCAAACTTATCATTGTATACATACTCGGCACCCAGACCGTAGTTGATTTCCTCCAGCTCTTCCTTGAAACCGCCAGGGGCATCGCTGAAACTCTTGAAGATACCGCTGATGCCCGAAATATCATCATACTCACGATGCACACGGTCTTCATATTCTGAATTGTCCTCACCCTCTTCCTGCTTCGGAACGGTAGGCACCAGATACTTGTTGGCATCGGCTGCCAGAGTAACGCGGTTGTATTCGTCGATAGGTATCATCAGCGAAGCACCCAGACGCATGTTGGCTGGCAGGAACTCGCCATACTCCTTGCCGCTGAAGGTAATCTTACTACCGATGTTAGAAATATTCAAGCCCAAACCCAACTGGCATTCGCGCTGGCCGATGACCACATAGTTCTGGTAATAGGCAGCGATATCGGCTGCGAAAGCGGAAGCTGGCGAATTGTCTTCGGTATAATCGAAGCGCATATCGGAATAGATCCAGCGGATGGCGGCAGCAAGAGAGAACTTCTCGCTGAGCATCAGAGAATAAGCCACATCGACCGACATCTCGTAAGGATTGATGGTCATACCCTTGCCACTCTCGGCACCTTCCTGACTGGTAAACACTTCGCCCATATTGAAATAGCGGAGCGATGCTGATACGGCACTGTAATCGCCAATACGGTAATAGCCAGAGAGATAGGCAAGATTCATATCATTGACCAGCGAGCGCAGCCAAGGAGTGAAACTGAGCGACACTCCGGCACGCGAAATGGTGAAAGGATATTTTGCCGGATTCCAGTACTGGGAGTTGACATCAGGGTCGGTAGCCGCACCGACATCTCCCAAACCGCCACCACGGGCATCAGGAGCTATGGTTTGCGAAATGACTGCATAGTTCACAGGATTGAAGAGATCTTTCTTATCCTGCGCCTTCACTTCTGATGCCATCAGAGCGAGACATCCCAAGATGAATATCTTATAGATTCTTTTCATTGCCATTGTAAATATATTTTTTATTTGATAATGATGAGTTTCTTGACTTTAGAGGTGTAGCTGCTGCCATCGCTCGCCACCTTGACACGATAGAGATATACGCCGGTGCCCAGAGGGGTGCCGCTATCGGAGGTGAGATCCCAGCTGACGGTATAGCTGCCCGAGGTAGGTACACCGCTTTCGGAATGGCGCCAGTGCTGTCTGCCCGACGAATCGAACACTTCTACCACCACGTCCATATCGCTCTCTGTGCGGTCGTGACTAATGATGAAGGTGGTGGAGGTCTTAGCCGGATTGGCGGTTACGCCCACATCGAAGAGCGCCGGACTCAGTGCCTTCACCACATTGAAACGGAGCTGCACCGTAGAACTGTTGTTCTGGATATCCCAGGCTCGGAAGGTGAGTTCGTGCTTGCCCGGTTCCAGTTGCGGTATGCTGTAATAGGTGGAACCGCTGGTATAGGTTCCGAAATCGTAGGTGAAATTGCTGTTCAGCACGTAGGTCTTCGACATGTCGCCATCTATCACCAGCTGCAGGTCGTGGCCGATACCGCTTCCGGCAGCATTGATTCCGTCCTTATCGGTTATCTTTGCCACAAAGAACGGGGTGGTGTTGACATTGCCGCCATCTACGAAGGAAGGCGAATTGAGATAGCAGTAGATGGAAGGACCGATGGAATCGTTCTTCTGCTCCTCGCTCTCGCCTACCGTAAACTGCTCGCAGGAGCCGTGGGCAGAGAGGGTCTTGGAGGTATTCACCGCATAGAGGTTGACCAGACCGCTCTGGTTGGAATAATTGATATCCAGCGGAACGGCAAAGGAGAAGGCAAACTTGCCACCTCTTACGCTATCGGTGCCCTGATACAGGGTCTTGGTTCTGTCTTTGTATTCGAAAGCCTTCTCAGCGCCATCCTTGCCGGTATCGTTCAGTCGACAGGTAACCGTCTCCTTGGAATCTCTTACGGTAGCGGTGATGACGCCCCGGAAGTCGTCTGCTCCCTCGATATGACCTGCCATGCGGGCGATAGAGCCTGCCTTCAGCATCGGCAGGGTTGCGGCTCCGGCAACAGGGATGCCGTTGATGGAATCTACTACTATCTGACGCTTAGGCAGATTGAGCGCAAGCGCCGGGTCGCCCAAGAGGGAATAGTTGAGATGGTTCACCGTGACATCGGAGCCGGAAGTTGGTCCGGTTCCGGTTACGAGATCGTTCTGCGCCAACCGGTGTGCCTCGCCTATCGTGATAGGCTTGCCGTTAACCAGACTGAGCACTCTGTAGATGAAGGCGCGGTTGATATGTCTGTTATACTGGGCGTAAACGGTACGGGTGGTACCATAGAAGGCTACTGCGCCACCTTTATCATTGAGCAGCGCTGATTCGCCGATATTGGCTTCGAGACCGTCGAACGGCATGATATCGCAGGAGGCGGTTACCCAGAGCGACAGGTTGGTATTGCGGAAATTGGTAAAATCGGTGAGTTTCAGAACCGATTCGCTCGACATCTGGGTAGGATCGCCATGTCCGGCATAATCCATGATGAGGGCTCCCGCCGCCTGCTGCTGTTTGATGATTTTAGCAGCCTCAGGATAGGTATTGCCCGAAGAGGAGGTTTCGCGGGTATAAGCATCCCACATCACCTTCTTGACAAGATAGGCGGGATAGGTGGTGAGCACATCATTTGCCACCTCATCGGCATCCTTCATGTGGATGTTTTCGTTTCCGTCATCGCCCATAAACATCAGGGTGTTCTGCCAGGCGCCTACATTGGCATTCTGAGCATAACTGATGGTCTTGTCTACCAGCACCTGGGCTTCTTCTGCATAAGTTACCGGGAAACGGCCTACGGCTACATCCTGCAGCTCGCGGTTAGGATACAGTCCGGCTCCCTCGCCGAGCATACCGAACCAGCTGTCGCTGACGAAGCAGGATACGGCGCTGAAGGAGTTTTCACTCTCAAAGCACAGCAGGTAATCGTCAGGATTCAGGGTTCTGCAACCAGAGGTAAGCATGCGGTTATCCCATACGCAGTCGCCGAAGAGCAGGAGATATTTCGGCATGTCAGCCTCGCTCTGCGCCTTATCGGAAAGCATGCGCAGGTAGCGGCGGTAGGCGTTGGCATCGGGGGTACCGCTAGAAAATTCGTTATAGAGTTCATCGGCAGGCACAATGGTAACGCGCAGTCCGTCGTGCTGTTCATGAAATTCTTTCAGCCGCTGAGCCTGTTTCAGCAGTTTCTGTGAGGTCGGGATGATGATGACCATATCGGCTGCTCCATCGGCATGATGATCCTGGTTGGTGATTCCGTAGACATACTGGGCAGCCGGAATCTTTCCACCGGAGGCAAGGTTGGCAGCGGTAAAGGCACAGCTTCCAGGCTCTGCCCACGTTACGGAGATATAATCGAGGCGGATGGAAGCGCCCGACATGACCTTGATGGAGATGGTATCCTTATCCTGGAAATCGGAATCGGGATAGGTGACAACCCGCTCTGTAGCCTTGAGGTAAGCTGTTTCCTCCGTAGGATTGTCATTCATGAGAGAAAGGGTGATTTCGCCCAAAGCCTTGCCATTCTTCAGTATCTGAGCCTTGCTGTCTGTGGCGGTAGTCAGGGCTACGGAGAGTTTGCCTATCGCAGAACCGGTGGTATTCGTAATCACCACTTTCTTCTCATCGCCCACCTTCAGTTCTTCTGCATCGAAGAGATTCCTGCCGCCATGATAGTAGCTGTAACCATCTGACTCATAGAGGGAATGATAATCGTAAGGCTGCGGATAATGAGAAGAGACAAAGGTAGCTGAATCCTGCTCCAGTGGTGCTTCATCGGTCTGGGTAATAAAATAGTAGCCGTAATCGGAATAAGGATTACGGATGCGCTGGAGGGCGGTTTCTGACTTCCAGGATACCGGACCCTGGGCATAGAAATAATGCTTGCCGCCAACGATGCACTGGGGAACTTCCTGCAAATCGTCGGTAGCCTGCAGTTCGCTCGCCAGAAGGGCTTCGTTCTGCAGATTGCCGCCATAGCCGTAAATCTTCACCTTGCTGATATCGGAGAAGCCTGCCTGGCGCACTACCTGTTCGGTAAGCTGATGGAAACCGGTTTCGCTGACTCTGATCTTCGCCCATCTGCCTGAGGCAAGAACGGAATGGGAGGCATAGAGGGAGGTAGCTGAGCGCAAAGCATCAGAAGAAGTGAAGGCTGATACTTTGCCCTTAGCCAACAGAGAACCTCGACTGGAACGCTCGGAGCGCTTCAGAGGACGAGCATCTACCTGAAGCATGAAGCTGACCAGCAGCTGATGGCGGTTATTGCGGAATACGACAGGACTGAAATCTATCTGGAGTACGCCCTGCTTACGGCATTCGGTAACCCGCTGCTGTGGAAATACCTGCTCAGGAGGAACTGCACCCGACAGGCGGTTGTAATTGGCGATGTCGGAGGCAGTCATGTCGATATACTCGCCATATTTCAGGCTGACGGTATATACGGAGTCACGATATGCACCGGTCAAAGGAATGGAATACACGAAACGGGGCAACACGGAATCTACTCTGACTTCTGAAGAGGTCAGATTGAAGAATCGCTGTGCCTGAGCAGGAGCCACCAGCATGAGCAGGCATGCCAGCAGCATGTATTTCCAAACCTTTGTTGTGTTCATATCGATATATTACTTGCAATATTATTTATTTACAGTGAAAATCGAGCACCTTCCTGTCTTCGAGATAGCCTACGAGATGGTCGTCGATGTTGACAGGACCGCAGCCTGTAGGACATCCGGTATAGAGCAGGTCGCCCGTCTTGAGCGTGAAGTACTGGCTGATGTAGGAGATGATTTCATCTACCTTGTAGAGCATATCGCTCGTGCAGCCTTCCTGTACGGTCTTGTCATTGAGGTCGAGGCGGAAGTGCAGTGCCTGGATATCACGGAACTTCTGGATGTCGACCCATTCGCCGATAACCGCAGAACCGTCGAATCCCTTGGCGAGTTCCCAAGGCTGGCCAGCCTCGCGCAGCTTCTTCTGCATCTCGCGTGCCGTAAAGTCGATACCTACGGTTACTGCATCGTAATAGCGGTGGGCGAAACGCTGCGGAATGGTCTTTCCCAACTTGGAAATTCTGACCACTACTTCGGTTTCATACTCTATTCTTCCCAGATGATCAGGGATGAAGAAAGGCTTGCCGTTATTGAGCAAAGCAGAATCTGCCTTGGTAAAGATGACAGGACGCTCTGGTTTAGATAACGTACCATGCAGCGATTTATTGTGTTCGGTATAGTTCATACCGATGGCAAATATCTTCATAACATCAAATTTTTATATAAAAAAGAAATGGGAGTTAGAAGCAAAGCGAGGCTTAACTTCATAACTCCCGGGTATTCTAATTTAACTATAAGTCAAATTAACGCTTGCTTTTGAGTAATGATTACTCAGCAGCAAGAGTAAAGCGCTGGTAAGCAACGATCTTGAGATCCTTGCTCTGAGAAGCGAGGTACTGAGCAACAGTCTGCTTGTCACCGTCACCGAACTGGAACTCCTGGTCAACGAGGCAGTTCTCCTTGAAGAACTTAGCCAGACGACCATTAGCAATGTTCTGGATCATAGTAGGGTTCAAAGTAGCAGCCTTCTCCTCACCAACAGTCTTCTTGATGTTGCGAGCCTCTTCAGCCTGCTCAGGTGTCAACCAACCCTTCTTGGTGTTGCTCTCGATGTGCTCCTCAGAGTCAACGTGAGCTGGGTTGATGCCAGCCTTCTTCAATGCTGCGTTAACAGCCTTCTCTACGAGCTCTTCCTTAGTCTTGGCTACAGCAACCTCGAGCTCAGTCTTCTTAGTCTCATTAGAAACAGAAGACTCGTCGAGAGCTACAGGGCGCATAGCAGCAACCTGCATAGCTACCTTGTGACCAGCCTCCTCGTTGTTCTCGTTGAGCTGAACCATAGTACACAAAGTGTGCTTGTTCATGTGGTCGTAAACCTCGATGTTGTCACCCTCGAGAACACAGTAGCCGTCGAGCTCCATCTTCTCGCCAGTGATACCAGAGCGCTGTGTAACAGCAGCCTGAGCATCTGCATCGCCAACCTTCAAAGTCTTCACCTCGTCGAGAGTGTGAGCCTTGGCAGCGATAGCAGCGTCGAGGATGTCAGATGTCAACTTGATGAAGTCAGCACCGTTAGCTACGAAGTCAGTCTCGCACTTGAGAGCGATGATAGCAGCGAAATCGTTAACCTTCTTAACGAGAACGCAACCGTTAGAAGTCTCACGGTCAGAACGCTTAGCAGCGATAGCGAGACCACGCTCACGGAGCAACTCCTTTGCCTTATCGAAATCACCTTCAGCCTCTGTGAGTGCCTTCTTAACGTCAGCAAGACCAGCACCAGTCATAGCGCGAAGTTTCTTGATATCTTCAATTGAAACAGCCATAATAATATTTTTATATTAAAAAGTTAATAATAATCTTTGCTTAAAAGCTACTAAAGCCATCGAATCATAAACAGAATCAATGGCTTCAGTATATATTTCTTTGCCTAATTACTCAGCCTCGTCCTTGCGGGCAGCCTTCTTCTTAGGCTGGTCCTTCTGCTCAGCAGCAGCCTTGTCGTCAGCCTTCTCAGCCTTGCGCTCCTCAAGAGCCTCAGCGATAGCACCGCAAACTGCAGTAAGGATAGCATCTACAGAATCCTTAGCATCGTCGTTAGCTGGGATAACGTAATCAACATTCTTAGGATCAGAGTTGGTATCTACGATACCGAACACTGGAATACCAAGACGGTTAGCCTCCTTAACAGCAATATGCTCCTTCATTACGTCAACAACGAAGAGGGCTACTGGGAGACGAGCCATATCTGCGATAGAACCGAGGTTCTTCTCCAACTTAGCACGCTGGCGGCTTACCTGAAGCAACTCGCGCTTAGAGAGGTTAGAGAATGTACCATCGTTCAACAGACGATCGATGTTTGTCATTTTCTTAACTGCCTTACGGATTGTAGGGAAGTTGGTGAGCATACCACCAGCCCAACGCTCGTTTACGTATGGCATATTGATAGAAGCTGCCTTCTCAGCAACTACGTCCTTAGCTTGTTTTTTAGTAGCGACAAACAGGATCTTTCTACCTGTCTTGGCAATTGTCTTGAGAGCCTCAGCAGCCTCGTCGATCTTAGCGACAGTCTTGTTGAGGTCGATAATATGAATACCGTTACGCTCCATGAAGATGTAAGGAGCCATTGCTGGATTCCACTTGCGACGGAGGTGTCCGAAGTGGCAACCTGCCTGAAGTAACTGGTCAAAATTTGTTCTTGACATTGTTTTTTCTTTTTTAATTGTGTTTACTTTCTTTTTGAATCTAATGTTAGATCAGTCGATGAGTAGTCCCCGATTAATGGAATCTCACCGATTTAGATACTAAACTTTTTAGCTCAGCTATATATAATCTGTATATATATAATAAAATATGTATAAGATTAACGCTTGCTGAACTGGAAGCGACGACGAGCCTTTGGCTGACCTGGCTTCTTACGCTCAACAGCACGTGAGTCACGTGTCATGAAGCCTGCATCCTTCAAAGCCTTCTTATCGTTAGCGTCGATCTTAACGAGTGCGCGAGCGATAGCGAGGCGGAGAGCCTGGCTCTGACCGGTGAAACCACCACCGTCGAGGTTTGCCTTAATATCATACTTACCCTCAGCTTCGAGCAACTGCAATGGCTGCTTTACTACATAGCGAAGGATTGCTGATGGGAAATATGTCTCAATATCTTTCTTGTTGATTGTGATCTTACCGGTACCCTCTGTGAGGTATACACGAGCTACAGCGCTCTTACGGCGACCAATTGCATTAATTACTTCCATTCTACCTTAATTATTTATACTGGTTAATATCAATAGCCTTTGGCTGCTGTGCCTCGTGCTTGTGCTCTGTGCCATCGTAAATGAAGAGGTTGTCCATCAAAGAACGACCGAGAGGGCCCTTTGGCAACATACCCTTGATAGCGTGACGGAGGATCTTGTCCATTCCATCAGGACGCTTGCGCAACTCTGCTGGAGTGTTGAAGCGCTGACCACCTGGATAACCAGTGTAACGAGTGTAAACCTTATCTGTTTCCTTCTTACCTGTGAAAACTACCTTAGCGGCATTGATAATGATTACGTTGTCACCACAATCTACGTGTGGAGTGAAAGTTGGCTTGTACTTTCCGCGGAGCAATTTAGCAACCTTAGAGCAGAGGCGACCTACAACCTGGTCGGTAGCGTCGATTACGACCCACTCTTTCTTAGCTGTTTCCTTGTTTACGGAAATAGTCTTGTAACTTAATGTGTCCATTTTAAAATTTAAATTTACTACTAAAAAACGTTTTTAATCTTTTTTACTCACTATTCAGACAGGTGATTCACTAACCACATACCCCGGCCACAGGGCATGCTATTAACACACCATATCTTGGGGACTCTAAGCGTATCCCCGAAATAATCGGACTGCAAAATTACACATTTTTATTTGATTATGTGTAGGTTACGAGTTTTAACCCCAAACTTTTATGAATATTTAACTTAGTTTGCGCTTTTCTGCTCAGGATAAGCAAAAAAAGAGTGCATTGTTAACGGCAATGCACTCTTTTTTATTATATCAATTCCTTATCCAGGAAATATTATCTGATGAACAGCAGCTCACGATACTTTGGCAATGTCCAAAGTTCATCGGCTACGAGAAGCTCGAGCTTGTCTATCTGATAACGGATTTCCTCCATCTTTGGAGCTACCGTGTCGTGATATGCTACTGCCTTCTCGCGCTCACTCTCTATCTTGTTGGCTACCTTGCGGGCATCTACCAATGCCTCTACACCACGCTCTATTGCCTCGGTGCGCTCGGCTATCTCACGGATAATCTTCACGTTGCGGGCAGTCAGCTTCTTGCCTTCCTCGCCACCGAAGATGTGAATCATGCCCTCTACATTCTTTGCCAGACGGCTCTGATAGTGGGTTGCCACTGGGATGATGTGGTTCATGGTCAGGTCGCCCATCACACGAGCCTCAATCTGAATCTTCTTGGTATAGGTCTCCCACTTCACCTCGTTGCGCGCCTTCAACTCGCTCTCGCTCATCACGTTGGTCTTGGCAAACATCTCGATGCTTTCCTTGTCCAGATAACGGTCGAAGACTACCGGGCAGGATGCCTCGCAGTCCAAGCCTCGCTTCTGAGCCTCTTCCTTCCACTCATCTGAATAGCCGTTGCCGTCGAAGCGGATAGGCTTGCAGGTTTTGATATCCTCGCGTACAATATCTATAATAGCCGATGTCTGGTCCTCGCCCTTTGCTATCAAGGCATCTACACGAGCCTTGAAATTTTCGAGAGCCTCAGCTACGGCAGCATTCAGTACGATGAGGGATGACGCACAGTTGGCCTCTGAACCTACGGCACGGAACTCGAAACGGTTTCCGGTGAAGGCGAATGGAGAGGTACGGTTGCGGTCGGTGTTATCGATCATCAGCTCCGGAATCTCAGGGATATCCAGCTCCATACCTTTCTTGCCAGCCAGGGCGAAGAGTTCTTCCTTGTCTGCCTTTTCGATATGGTCGAGCAGATCGGTGAGCTGCTTTCCGAGGAATGAAGAGATGATGGCTGGTGGTGCCTCGTTGGCTCCCAGACGATGGGCATTGGTAGCACTCATGATAGATGCCTTCAGCAGTCCATTGTGCTTGTAAACGCCCATCAGGGTCTCTACGATGAAGACTACGAAGCGAAGGTTATCCTCTGGTGTCTTGCCTGCAGCATGGAGCAGTACGCCAGTATCGGTGCAGAGACTCCAGTTGTTGTGCTTGCCCGAACCGTTGACGCCTGCGAATGGCTTCTCGTGAAGGAGTACACGGAAACTGTGCTTATGAGCCACACGCTTCATCAGACTCATCAGGAGCATATTATGGTCTACGGCAAGATTGCACTCCTCATAGATAGGCGCCAGCTCAAACTGGTTTGGTGCCACCTCGTTATGACGGGTCTTGCAAGGGATGCCGAGTTCAAGTGCCTGGATTTCCAGATCCTTCATGAAAGCCTGCACACGCTCAGGGATTGTTCCGAAATAGTGGTCGTCCATCTGCTGGTTCTTCGCAGAGTCGTGTCCCATCAGGGTACGGCCTGTAAGCATCAGGTCAGGGCGAGCCGAATAGAGACTCTCATCTACCAGGAAGTACTCCTGCTCCCATCCGAGATTGGTCTGCACCTTCTTCACCTGAGGGTAAAAATAGTGGCACACCTCGGTAGCCGCCTCACTCAGAGTATGGAGCGAGCGGAGCAATGGAGCCTTGTAGTCCAAAGCCTCTCCGGTATAAGATATAAAGATGGTAGGGATACAGAGGGTATCGTCGATGATGAACACAGGCGATGTTGGATCCCATGCAGAATAGCCACGAGCCTCGAAGGTGTTGCGGATACCGCCGTTAGGGAATGAGCTGGCATCAGGTTCCTGCTGGACAAGCAATTTGCCAGAGAATTCCTCAATCATACCACCCTTTCCGTCATGCTCCACGAAGGCATCATGCTTCTCGGCAGTACCTTCTGTCAATGGCTGGAACCAGTGAGTATAATGTGTTACCCCGTTTTCCTCAGCCCAGAGCTTCATGCCGGCAGCCACGGCATCAGCGATGGAACGGTCCAGACGAGTACCGTTGTCTATCACATCGATGAGTTTCTCATACACATCAGATGGCAGATACTTGTACATCTTCTGGCGGTTGAATACATACTTGGCGAAGTACTCCGAAGGGCGCACCTTGGGAGCCTCTACCTCTACAGGTCTTTTCTTAAAGGCCTCGGCTACAACCTCAAATCTCAAATTAGCCATTCTTTCTTTTATTATTAATTATAAGTTTGCGGGTGCAAAGTTACGAAAAAATGAGCAAATTGCTAGCGTTTGAGCGTATTTTTTATGCAAAATTCAAACTTTTCTTATTCTTAGCCTGCAAAAGATAAGACAATTCACGCATATTATTTCTCGGATTTGAGTATTTTATCGCCGATTATTTCTCGGATTTGAGTATTTTAACGCGATTTATTTCTCGGATTTGAGTATTTTCGCTATATTTGCACCTGTTATTCAAACAGTTACGATTATGGCAGAATATATACATAGAAACATAGACTCAGAACTCTTCGCCTGGAAGGAAGATTCCATGCGGAAACCCTTGCTGCTTCGTGGTGCCCGACAGGTTGGGAAGTCATCAGCAGTTAAAAACTTGGGAAAGCAATTCGAGTATCTCGCCGAGGTAAACTTCGAACGTAACAAGGCAATCAAAACCTTCTTTCAGGGGGATATTGACGTACGATTGATTGCTAAAAAAATCAGTAGCTATATCAATGTCCCTATAGAAGCAGGTAAGACGCTCCTCTTTCTCGACGAAATCCAGGAATGCCCTGAAGCCATCATGGCACTACGCTTCTTCAAGGAAGATTATCCTGAACTGCATGTCATAGCCGCAGGATCACTTCTGGAATTTACGCTTCAGGAACTCCCTACTTTTGGAGTAGGAAGGATTCACTCGCTCTTCATGTATCCGATGACTTTCGATGAATTCCTGTATGCCAATCACGAAGAAGGACTCATTCTTCTCCGTAATGAAGCATACGGAAACCAGTCTTTAGATCAAGCCTTCCATGATAAACTCGTGGAATACTTCCGCACCTACCTGCTTGTTGGAGGCATGCCGGAATCTGTTCTGGCATGGACCAAGACACACGATTTCAACCGATGCAGAAACATCCAGGAAGACATCATTCTGACATACGAAGATGATTTCAGCAAGTATAAAAAGAGAGTCAACCCAGATTTACTGCGCACAACGATGCGTGGCATCTGTCATCAGGCAGGAGAGAAGTTGACATACAAGCAAATATCAGCAGATTATCAGAGTTCACAAATCAGAGAAGCCCTCCGCCTGTTGACACTTGCAGGAATCGTTACTCCTGTGGTCGCTACCTCGGGCAATGGTATTCCGCTGGATGCGGAAGCTGACGAGAAAAGCATGAAGGTCCTCTTTCTGGACCCAGGATTACTGTTAGCCGTGCTTCAACTGGAAGGCGACCTGTCTCAGCAGCTCATAGAACTTATTTTAGCCGGCACTCCTCAGGAACTTGTCAATAAGGGAGGCGTAACAGAAATGGTTGCCGGACTCGAGATGATGCGTTACAAACCATGCATCCAGCGCCAGAAGATGTTTTATTGGGAGCAGAAGGGGAAGAGTGTTGCCGAGATAGACTATCTGGAAATCCACAACATGAAGATTACCCCTATCGAAATCAAATCGGGCACTCAGGGCGGCATGAAGAGTCTCTGGCTATTCATGAGAGAGAAAAAGCTCACCGAAGCATTCCGTTGTTCCTTAGAGAATTTTGGATCATTTGATTACATTGACAAGCAGGACGATAATGCCATAAGGCATGTCACCATACTGCCTCTCTATGCATTATCCCTATTGAGAAGCCGTTAATAGTCTGCTAACAAGCAGGATTAGGAATAAAAGTGCCTTTTTCCTACATGGCGACGTAATTTTTCCTACGTCCTGACACAGAAACTCCTGCGTCGCCATGTAATTTCAAGGGCATTAGAAGAGAAAAAATCCCTTGCAACCACTAGAGTCGCAAGGGATTCACATCATCCACTTATCTATTTGTACCTTAATGATTTATTGAAGATTGGAGGTCGGCAATTAGAAACGGTATACAACAAAGCTGTTTGGCTTCATCTTCACGTTCAATACATTGCCCTGAACCTGTGCATCTGATACTACAGGAACAACCACATTTTTATTGTCTATCTTGTTTTCTGCCTGAATATCGTCGGCATGGAGAACAGTTACCTTACCTGAGTTCAACTTCTTGATACCATTAAAGGTGACGTTGATTTCCTTTGCCTCGTTAGAGGTGTTGGCAATCTTTACGATGTAGCTCTTGGTAGCCTTGTCGAAACAAGCGGTGGCATAGAGACCATTCTCACCTGCTACAGCCTTGCCGTTCTCGGTAAGTTTCAACACATTGGTACCCTTGTTCTCGCCGTAGAGCTGCTGAACATAGTAGTTGGCAGAACGGACAGAGCTGAGGTTATCGAACCAGATGAGGTCCGGACGCCACTGCCATCCCTCTACATGAGCGAAGAGAGGTGCATAGGTAGCCTGATAAACCACATCAGCATTACGCTCCAAACCGGTCATGAAAGCTGCCTCAGAAAGGGCTGCCTCCCAAGAGTTTGGATCATTCTCGGCATGAGCAGCATACTCGCCGGCAAAGACCTTAGGACCCTTGCGGTCGTACTTGTCGTAACGGCTGGCATTGCTGCGGAACCATTCCGGACTCTTGTAGTAGTGCTCATCCACCATGTCTACGCCCAACTTACGCATCTGCTTCCAACCGTAGTCGAAATCCTTTCCATCAGCAGATGGACCAGATGAACCGCAGATCTTGATCTTTGGATACTTGGCATGAATCTGCTCCATGAACTTCTGCAGACGCTCAGGATACATAGGACCCCACTGCTCGTTACCGATACCAATCTGCTTCAGATTGAATGGTGCTGGATGACCCATATCGGCACGGAGCTTACCCCACTTAGAGGTGACAGGACCATTGGCAAACTCGATGAGGTTGAGTGCATCGTCGATATAGCTCTGAAGATCCTTGACTGCTACATGTGCATTAGGATCCTTATCATCGTTCTGATACTGGCAAGCCAGACCTACAGAGAGAATAGGCAATGGCTCAGCACCAATCTTCTCTGAAAGGAGGAAATACTCATAGAAGCCCAAGCCCAATGACTGATAGTAGTTAGGGAAAAGGCGATGTGGGAAGGTATCTCTCCAGCGGTTCTCGTTCAGAGGACGGTTCTCAGGAGCGCCCACAGAGTTCTTCCACTCATAACGGGTATCGAGGTCGGTTCCCTCTACGATACATCCGCCAGGGAAACGGAAGATGCCTGGCTTCAAGTCAGCCAAATCCTGTACGAGGTCGGCACGGAGACCATTCCAGTTGTCCTCAGGGAAGAGAGAGATATGGTCGAGATCTACGCTCTCAGAACCCTTCTCCAGATAAACACGCATCAAACCCTTGGCATCGGTCTGAGGAGAAGTAAGGGTAGCAGTAAGCTTCTGCCATTTATTATTGGTGATGTTGATGACCTGCTTGGCAATGACATCATTCTTTGAATTGACGAGTTCTACGCGAATCTTGCCCTGCTTGCCATCGATGAGATGAAGACGGCCATATACGGTGAAATCGTACTTCATATCCTTCTTCAAGCCCATGCCGAAGAAGCCACGGTTCTCAAGACCAGTCTGCTTCTCACGTGCACCTGCGCTCTCAAGTGTTACATAATGAGGGTTGCGGTCGAAGGCAGGTTTTACGTCGCTGAGGGTTACATTTCCGAATGTATTCCATCCCATCAGGCGCTGTGGAAATTCGAAGGAACGGTTCTCTACCATCTCTGCATAAAGACCACCATCGGCACCGAAGTTGATATCCTCGAAGAAGATACCATACATGGTAGGCTGGATTTCTGCTCCAGGCTTGTTAGCCTGAACAGTAAACTGATGCTGTGCGAAAGCTCCGAGTGAAGACATCGCCAGCAATGCTGCTGCGAAAATTTTTGCTTTTCTCATATTGTTCGTTATTTTTATTTTTTAGGCTGTACCTACACTTTTCCGTGATAGGTGGTGCAAAGATAAAAAAATCCACCCCGAATAAGGTGGATTTTCTGTTTAAATATATTGGATTTTCGTATAAATCCCTGCTTTTCTACTATTTATCTAATGGAATGAGCACGAAAGTGAAGTTCTTATCGCCATAATGGAGGCGATATTTCTCCAAAGGCCATGCACCCCAAGAGTTCTCACCAGCCACACCAGAATGCTCTGCATCGAGGAAGAGATTGGTGAATTTTGACTTCTTCAGGTTGAAACTGTGGCGCTGATCCTTGTCATCACCATCATCCAGTTCTTCTGTATCGAAGTGGATGGCGGAAGCATAGAATGGCTTGCAGCTCTTCACCTTGAATCCGAAGCCGGAAGCATCGGTCTGGTTCCACCAGCGCATATCGCCCTTGGTACCACTCTCCTGTGGACGGATGTATGGGAAGTACTGGTTGTCGGCATCATCGCTGTAGATTCCGAGGCGCATGCAGTCCTCACGGTCAGAATAGTTCTCGATAGGACCACGACCGTAATACTGGCTCTTGTCCATATCGTATGGCAACTGCATCAGCATACCGAAACGGAACAGATCGCTGACCTTGGCATCATCAGAAGCATCAAACTCCTGGCTTACCTTCATCGCACCGGTGTTAGGCATGATGAGATAATCGATTTCCAGTTCACCCTTCACCTCTGGCATCTCATAGGTTGCACAGATGCTGATGGTGTTTGCCTTCTTATCCTTTTCAACAGCTACACCCTTCAGGTTCATGACAGGGTTCTTCCAAACCTGGAACTTCTTCTGCAGGCCTGCACCGAAATCATTATCGGTAGGAGCACGCCAGAAGTTGGGCTTCAGGGTACCGCCCTCGCCGAGGAGCGACTTGCCACGATAGGTATATTCAGAGATGAGACCGGTGGTACGGTTCACCTTCACGGTCAGATCAGGAGTAGTAACGGTGATCTCCTGCTCGCCCTTCTTGTCGATGAGCTTAGCCTTCACCTTCTTGCCGTCCTGAGCCTTAGCCATGTTTTCTGCACAATGACCGCAGCACTTCTTCTCTTTCACTGCCAGCTGGGCATAAGCCACAATCTGACCAGCCTCCATCAGAGGTTCAGCCTTCTTCAGACGGAAATCGATGTTGAGGAACACCTCCTTGCCCTTTACCTTAGAAAGGTCGTAAGGGATGGTGAAGTTCTTGGTCTGCTGGGCAGCCACTTCGATATCAGCGATGGTACCGTTCTGAGTCTCCACGCCATCCTCAATGAGGCTCCAAGCCAAGGCATAGTTGCTCAAATTGCGGAAGAAGTTCTCATTGTATACACTTACTTCGCCCTTCTCTGCATTCACCATCTTAGCCCAGATGTTCTGATACTGGTAGGCTACCTCGTAGGCATGAGGATTGAGCTGACGGTCAGGGCCGATGATACCATTGCAGTTGAAGTTGTTGTCGCTAGGGTCGTAACTGTTATAATCGCCACCGTAGCAATATTCTATCTTGCGGAGTTCTTCATTGCTCATCTTCTCAGAATTCTTGATGGTCATCGGCTTCAATACCTTGCGGTGCAAGCCCTGGTCAACGAAATCCCAGTCGAAACCACCCTGGAAGATAGGATACTTGCGTACCAGATCCCAGTATTCCTTCAGGTTACCGCCTGAATTACCCATGGTATGGTTGTACTCACACTGGATGAGTGGCATCGGACTGTTAGGATCCTTAGCATACTTTTCACAAGCACTTACAGGATAGTACATAGGGCAGAAGATATCGGTACCCTCGCCTCTGCGAGCCTGCTCATACTGAACCGGACGGCTCTGGTCCTGGCTCTTGATCCACTTGTAAGCCTGCAGGAAGTTATCGCCCATCACAGTCTCATTACCCATACTCCAGGTTACGACACTAGGATGATTGAAGTACATGGAAACATTGTGCTGGTTGCGCTCCAGAATCTGCTTGGCAAACATCGGCTTCTTGGCAGCTGCATCATCGCCATACTGGAAACCGTGGCTCTCCTGGTTAGCCTCAGCTACCACATAGATACCATACTCATCGCAGAGCTCGTACCAGCGTGGATCATCAGGATAGTGGCAGGTACGGACAGCGTTGATATTCAGGCGCTTCATAATCTTAATATCCTGAATCATGCGTTCCATGCTCAATACATAACCTCCATCAGGGTCAATCTCATGACGGTTGGCACCCTTGATGAGCACAGGCTGACCGTTGACAAGGAACTGCTTGTTCTTGATTTCCACCTTGCGGAAACCTACCTTGACAGGAGTCATGCTTGCTGATTTCATGTTGCCATTCTTCAGCGCACTTGAGAGGGAAACCTGAAGGGTATATAAATAAGGTGTCTCTGCATTCCACTTGTGTGGATTCTCTACGTTCATCGTAATGTTGGCTGTTCCATTCTTTGCCAATCCTGTAGCTGTAGCCACCTGCTTGCCCTCTTTGTCGAAGAGGATGAAGTTCAGCTTGCCTGTTCCCTTTACCTTGGCAGAGATATTGAGCACACCATCCTTGTAGTTGTTTACAAGGTCAGGAGTAACACGGATATCCTCCAAATGCAACTGGGCATCGCGGGCAAAGAGATAGCTCTCACGAGCCACACCGCTCAAGCGCCAGAAGTCCTGATCCTCATCCCAGGAACCATCGCACCAGCGGAAGGTCTGGAAGGCAATCAGATTCTTGCCCTTCTTCAGATAAGGAGTGATGTCAAACTCGGCAGCTACCTTGCTATCCTCTGCATAACCGACAAACTTGCCGTTTACATAGAGATAGATGTTAGAAGTAACGCTACCGAAATGAGCTACAACCTGCTTGCCATCCCAGTTGGCTGGGATGTCGATGATGCGACGGTAAGAACCTACATGGTTATCCTTGGTAGGAACTGCTGGTGGCTGCTCATTGAAATGTTCACGCCATGCAAAACCATTATTTACATACTCCGGATCGCCGAATCCGTTCATCTCCCAGTTGCCTGGAACATTCATGGTCTTCCATTTGAAATCATCAAGATTTTCCTTGTAGAAGTCGGTAGGACGCTGGTCGGCATTAGCCACCCAGTTGAACTTCCAGGTTCCGTCGAGCGAAAGGAAATACTTGCTCTCCGTCTTGTTCATGTGCAGGATATCCTTGCTCACGATCTTACCGTCTTTCTCAGAAACCCAGTCATCTGCCGGATAGGTGAAGAAATTGGTGTGCAACGGAAAACGATTGATGGCATTCACCTGAAGGTCGTGCCATTCTGTGTAAGTTGGCTGTTGGATGGTCGTCTTATTCAACGACTTAATGGCTGCCTTCGGTTTGGTTGCACCAAAGGTTGACATTGCTAATCCTGCCAAACTCAATGTTACGAACAGTCTCTGTTTCATGTTTGTTAGTTATTTATACATTAGATTGAAATTACACCTTATTATATATAGGCTATTCTATACCTTATTATATATAGGCATATCTTGGAGCATCTTATATGCCTCCATGTTGCCGGTAGCCTCAGCTAAGCAACTGCAAATATATGAAAATTAAGTTAGAAACAAGCAGAACGACCGTTTTTTTTTTGTTTTTTCAACACCGGAGCACCATTTTCCCAAGAAATAGGTACCCACAAGTGTCTGCTGTCACTCAAGTGCTTTGGGTTCCACATGTCTGCCATGAACACATAGTCAGCACCATGAAACATCTTCTTTTGTGCTGCAGTTTCCACCTTTAAAGGTAGCCATACCATCATAGAATATCATATAGAAATATAAAACTTTTTCAATATCCGCTAAAAGAAAATGACAAAAAAGTTTGGTGTTTCAAAAAAAATGCATTACCTTTGCCATCATAAAATAAACAACGAAACGACATAAAAATTATGATGACAATCGAAGAATACAGAGCAGCCATCTTGCAGGCTTTGCTCGATACTAAGAACGAGGACGGCACTCCAGCCATTACTCCAAGGGAAGCACAGGAAGCACTCAACGGATTTACCGACGACGAGTTGCAAGACGGACTCCTATGGAATTCGCCCGAAGACGTGGCATCAATTATCCTTGAGGGATAAATCACGGAAGTTATATTCAGCTACCAACAGATAAGAATAGGAGCAAAGACCCTTTTTGCGGGGTCTTTGCTCCTATTCCCATTTATACTTTCTGTTCTTTCCTTTAAAGACAGTCTTCAACAGCCCCGCAATACTTCATTTCTGTTGCAAAAGCAATAAAAAACTAAAGAATGCGACAAAAAACAAAAGAATGTGCAATTTTTCTTTCACAATTCAATTATTATTTGTAAATTTGCAGCCGCATAAACGGAAAGGGAACTTGCAAATCCCTCTTCAATCAGTTTAAAAAGATAATTTTACCGGTAAAAAAGATATATTAAATAATGAAGATAGAAAACGAAATCATCAGCTCGGTCATCGCTGCGGTGAAGGAGCTTTATGGTCAGGACGTACCTGAGAAGATGGTAGCCCTGCAGAAGACCAAGAGTAATTTCGAAGGTAACCTTACCCTCGTCGTATTCCCATTCCTCAAAATGTCGAAGAAAAAGCCTGAGGATACAGCACAGGAAATCGGCGAATACCTGAAGAAAAACTGCGCTAACGTTATCGCAGACTTCAACGTGGTTAAGGGTTTCCTCAACCTTTCTATCGCTCCTGCCGCTTGGGTAGGACTCTTGAATACCATCAACGCTGACCCTAAGTTTGGTGAGAAGCCAGTTACTGAGAACAGCCCGCTCGTCATGATTGAGTACTCTTCTCCTAACACCAACAAGCCTCTCCACCTCGGTCACGTTCGCAACAACCTCCTCGGCTGGTCATTGGCCCAGATTATGGAGGCTAACGGCAACAAGGTAATCAAGACAAACATCGTGAACGACCGTGGTATCCACATCTGTAAGTCTATGCTCGCCTGGCTCAAGTGGGGCAATGGCGAAACTCCTGAAACTTCCGGCAAGAAGGGCGACCACCTCATCGGCGACTACTATGTAGCCTTCGACAAGCACTATCGTGAGGAAATCGCAGAGCTCAAGGCTCAGTATATGAAGGAGGGCATGGACGAAGAAGCTGCCACAGAGAAAGCTAAAGTAGAGGCTCCGCTGATCAAGGAGGCTCACGAGATGCTCGTAAAGTGGGAGAACAACGACCCTGAAGTTCGTGCACTCTGGCAGAAGATGAACAGCTGGGTTTACGCTGGCTTCGATGAGACTTACAAGATGATGGGTGTAAGTTTCGACAAGATATATTATGAGTCAAATACTTACCTCGAAGGTAAGAAGAAGGTAGAGGAAGGATTGGAGAAGGGTCTCTTCTTCCGCAAGGATGATAACTCTGTCTGGGCTGATCTCACCAACGAGGGCCTCGACCAGAAACTCCTGCTCCGTTCAGACGGCACCTCTGTTTATATGACTCAGGACATCGGTACTGCCGACCTCCGTTTCAAGGACTTCCCTATCGACAAGATGATCTACGTAGTAGGTAACGAGCAGAACTACCACTTCCAGGTGCTCTCTATCCTGCTCGACCGTCTCGGTTTCAAGTGGGGTAAGGACTTGGTTCACTTCTCTTACGGAATGGTAGAGTTGCCTAACGGTAAGATGAAGAGCCGCGAGGGAACCGTAGTAGATGCTGATGACCTGATGGCAGAGATGATTAAGGATGCTCGCCAGACAAGCGATGAGCTTGGCAAGTTCAAGGACATGAGCGAGGAAGAGCGCCAGGAGATTTCACGCATCGTGGGTCTCGGAGCGTTGAAGTACTTCATCCTCAAGGTAGATGCCCGCAAGAACATGCTCTTCAACCCAGAAGAGAGTATCGACTTCAACGGTAATACAGGTCCTTTCATCCAGTATACCTACGCTCGTATCCGCAGCATCATGCGCAAGGCAGCAGCTGAGGGCATCGAGATTCCTGCAGAGTTGGGTGCAGATGCTCCTATCAACGAGAAGGAGATCGACCTCATCCAGAAGATGAACGACTTCGCAGCAGCCGTAGCCGATGCCGGCAACAACTACAACCCTGGCGGTATCGCTAACTACTGCTATGAGTTGACCAAGGAGTTCAACCAGTTCTATCACGACTACAGCATCCTGAATGCTGAGAGCGAGGCTGAGAAGATTACCCGTCTGGTTCTTGCAGCCAACGTGGCTAAGATCCTGAAGAACGGTATGTCTCTGCTCGGCATCGAGGTTCCAGAAAGAATGTAATATATACATAAGATATAATAACCTACAATTTAAAAATAAAAAAATATTGACTATTTGACATAATGAGCATGGCCCTGGAGCTCGACTCCAAGGCACATGCTCATTTCAGTTTTAGCCAATCCTTTTTGTTTTCCAACCCCAAAAAGAATAAAGATGAATAAAATGCCCGTAAATCCTCCTTCATGGAGAAACGATACAGTTTTGCCTCTGCCCAACGAGGTAAGAGCCAACGCCTGGGCTGTGGATGCCGCCTGTTCCGGCAATCCCGGTCCGATGGAATACCAATGCATCGACCTTCAGACCGGTGCCCAGGTTTTCCATTATGGTCCTATCCACGGCACCAACAACATCGGCGAGTTTCTCGCCATCGTCCACGCCCTCGCCCTGATGCAGCAGAAGGGCATTACCGACAAGGTAATTTATAGCGACAGCGTGAATGCCCAGCTCTGGGTAAGCAAGAAACAATGCAAGACCAAACTGGAGCGCACTCCCCAGACCGAACAGCTCTACCAGGTCATCGCCCGAGCCGAAAACTGGCTCCGCACCCACCCCATCAACATACCTATTATAAAATGGGAGACGAAGAAATGGGGCGAGATTCCAGCCGATTTCGGAAGAAAGGGATAAAAAGGACATTTTTATGTGCCTTTCCCGAAATAATGCCCGCAAAAGCTTGCAATTTCAGATATTTTGTTTAATTTTGCAGCTATTATCGTATTAAACATACATAATCGCAAGAATGGAAATAGAAAAAGAAACAATATTATTAATGTCGAAAGGAGACAAGAAAGCATACGAAACGATGTTCCGCAGGTTCTATCCTAAGGTACACCGTTTTGTGGCCATGCTCTTGAAAAACGAAGATGATGCTGATGACGTCAGCCAGCTCATCTTCTTAAAGGTATGGAACAAACGCGAGAAGTTTGCCGATATCCAGGACTTCGATTCCTACCTCTTTATTTTGGCAAAATATACTGTCATCAACTATATTTCCTCCAAGCACATCATCCCAATAGATATTGACAGTCTGCCAGACAGATACGCCAACGAATCTTCGCCACATGACGATGTGGTGGCAAAGGATACCCAGCTGCTCATCGACATGGTGGTAGAAAGCATGCCGCAACAACGCCAGATGATTTATCGCATGAGCCGCGAACAGCATCTCAAGAACGAAGAGATAGCCCAGCGCCTGGGTATTCAGAAGAAAACGGTAGAAAATCATCTTAACCTAGCTCTTAAAGAAATTAAAAAAGCCTTATATTTGATGATTTTGTTACCTTGGCATTGGGTGTAACACCATTGAAACATGTCTTAAAAATAAATGAAGTTTTTATTATGGCAACAAAGATAAGGGATATCATAGATTATTATAGCGGGCACAATGTGCCGGATGAAATAAAAGAAAGGGTATTAGATAGGATTTCCAATACACAAGACGATAAAGAGGCGAACGAAGCATTTAGAGAATTATGGGACAAGGCTGATTCAGCCTATATGGAAGAAGAAGAAATTTCTGCTGCATACAACCGCCTCTTCGAAACAGAAGAAACAAGAGAAATAGAAAAGAAAAAATCGCTTCGAATCTTCAACTTTGCCAAACTGGCTGCCGTCTTCGTACCGCTGCTGATACTGATTGTATTCGGCAAGCTCTACGTCCAGATGAACAACCAACTCAAGGATATAAAACTGGTAACCATGCTCCAGGAACATACCATCAACGAAGAGAGCAAAGTCATCGCCTTGGCAGACGGAACGAAAGTAAGACTCAGCCAGAGTTCCGTACTCCTCTATCCTTCCTCTTTCAAGGGAGCAGAAGAACGCAAGGTTTTCCTGTCGGGAGAGGCATTCTTTGACATCAGGCATGATGATGCCCAGCCGTTCCACGTCAGCACTCCTCATTTCGAGATTACCGACTTGGGCACCTCTTTTACGGTTTCATCTTATTCAAATACAGATGAAGTATCTGCCACACTCAAAACCGGCAAGATAGAACTCCGCATCATAGGTCAGGAAGACAAGGTTTACAGCATGAAGCCTAACGACCAGTTAGTATATAATGTAAAGACCAAGGCAGTAAACCTCCGCAAAGTTTCGGCCGAAGAAGATGGTACAAGCTGGCGCAACAAGGAGATTGACCTGAACGATGTTACGCTGGCAGAAGCTGGTAAGATTCTGGGTAATGCATACGGAGTGAAATTCACCTTCCGTTCAAAGATTCACCAGAAGACGAAGGTTACAGTTCATTTCAACCGTGGCGAAACCCTCTCGGGAGCCATGTTTGTCCTGAAGAACCTGGTTCCTGGTCTGGAATATGAAGTGAAGAAAGATGAAGTAATCATCAGGTAGGCATATATTATAATAGGTAAACAAAAGGCGCATTATGTAAAAATGATGCGCCTTATTTCATAAAAGAGTATCTCTGCACGAGATATGAAAACAGAAATAATAACATAAACGGAAAATATCATGATAAAGAATTTGATTTTTGATTTTGGAAAAGTACTCGTAGATTACGAATACTTTGAAACGCTTGACCAGATATTCAAGACCCACGAACAGACTGAAGAATTCTATCATCTCCTGATAGATGGCAAGTGGAATGAAAACATGGATCGCGGAGATTCTTTCGAAGAAACCTTCTGCAAGATGCAGCAGATCATGCCGCAATACAAGAAAGAAATAGCAACCGTAGCCCAGCGCTTTAACGATTTTGTAAGGGGCGAAAAAGAAGGTATGCGCACCTTGCTGACTCAGTTGAAGGCAGAAGGCTACCACCTTTACGGACTTTCCAACTGGTGCACCAAGGTTCATGAAACGATGGCCCAATATCCCATTTTCCAACTTCTGGAAGGACAGGTGATTTCTTCAGAAGAGAAAATCATCAAACCCGACAGGGCGATTTACGAAAGAATCTGCCAGAAATACAATCTGAAACCGGAAGAATGCCTTTTTGCTGACGACAGAATAGAGAATGTAGAAGCCGCCCAGCGTTTCGGAATGCAGGCCATCTGCTTTGAGAATGCTGCGCAGTACGAGCGGGAATTGAGAAAAATTCTGTCTGAGGAAAGAACAAAGTAAGTTCTGATTATCAAAAGCATTACTGCTATTTCCATACCCCAAGCATTACTTTTTAAAAAAATCAAGGCTCTAAATTAGCAGCAAGAAATGCTAATTTAGAGCCTTCATATTATGTATTTATAATTTCCAAAAGAAGAATTTTATAGGGTGTTTGCGAACACAAGATATTTTTTTCAGAAAAACTTCATTTTAACAGTTTTGTAATTGGGTGTAACTCTCTTTCCCGTTGTCTTCAAGACGTAACAAGAAAATTATTAATAACTTAAATAGATAAAGTATGAATCTTAAACGAATCTCTGCGTCATGCTTCTGTTTGCTCCTGGCAGGCCAGATGACCCTTTCGGCTCAGAACGTCAGCTTCAGCTCAAACAAGGTAACGCTTAAGTCAGCTTTTGAGAAGATTGAAAAGGAATCTAAGTACAAGATTGCCTACAACTCCTCACAGTTGGATGCTAACCGTTCGGTTACATTAACCAAGAAAAGTGATGATGTCTTTGGTATGTTGAACCAATTGCTCAAAGGTACCAATTTTACCTATGAGATGGAAGGCAACTACATCGTCATCAAGCCTCAGCAAAAAGCTAAATCTCAGACTCATGGAAAGAAAATCAAGGTACGTGGTGTAGTGAAAGACGAAACTGGCGAGCCAGTTATCGGCGCTACCGTCATGGAGAAGGGTACCACCACCAATGGTGTTGTAACCGATATTGACGGCAACTATACCATCGAGATTCCTGCCGACGGTATGTTGGCAGTATCATACATTGGCTGCAAGGACCAGGACATCAAGGTAAATGGTCGCGAAGTAATCAATGTTAACCTGGCAGATGATAATAAGGTATTGGAAGAAGTTGTGGTTGTAGGTTATGGCGTACAGAAGAAGCGCGACGTATCTACTGCTGTGTCTTCTGTCAAGGCAGAGGCTCTTGCCAACAATCCTTCTACCGACTTCCGTCAGGCCTTGGCAGGTAAGATGCCTGGTGTACAGGTAACTGTACCTAGCGGAGACCCAGAGGGTAGCGTAAGCATTCGCGTTCGTGGTGTAAGTACCGTCAACGCCGGTAGCGACCCTCTCTATGTAGTAGATGGTGTTCCTATGGAGCGTGGTTTTGCCAACCTGAACACCAACGATATTGAGTCTGTTGAAGTTTTGAAGGATGCTTCTGCTGCAGCTATCTATGGTAGCCGTGGTTCTAATGGTGTAGTTCTCGTTACAACCAAGAAGGGTACCTCTGACAAGCTCTCTGTTTCTTACGATGGTTACGTAGGTGTGCAGAACGTATCAAAGAAACTCGATATGATGAACGCTTACGAATATGCAGAATTCGTAAAGGATGCACGTAATAACGCATATCTTTCTAAAGTTCCTGGTGCATCTGCAAGTGACCCTAACAGCGTACGACCTAAAGGTTACATGCAGATTGCAACCGATTTGTTCCCATATCTGGAGGGTGTTAAGGGCTTGACAGATACAGACTGGCAGGATGCTATCTTCCGCACAGCGATGACTACCGGACACAACATTTCACTTTCAGGTAAGTCTAACAGCGTCAACTATTTCGTATCAGGCAACTATATGAAGAAGGAAGGTACTATTATCGGTTCTGACTTCGAGAAGTTTGGTGCCCGCATGAATCTCTCAGGTCAGCACAAGCGCTTGAAGTTCGGTGTTAACTTCGCTCCTTCTTATTCTGTTTCTAATACAGTAGATGCATCTGGTGCAGGTGGTATCGTTCAATCAGCTTTGATGATGCCTCCAACCTTCCCTGTATACAACGCAGACGGTTCATATAACTTCCAGGGTAATGGATATTGGCGAATTGGTACAGACTATGAGCACAACGAGGTGATGAACCCTGTTGCGATGGCTCGCTTGCAGTCTAATGTTACCGACCGCATGTCTATTACAGGTAAGGCTTATGCAGAATTGGAACTGATGAAGGGACTTTCCTATAAGTTGTCTTTGGGTGGTGATTATTATGGTGCTCATAATGATAAATATCGCCAGTCAGGTTTGCCTTTGAAGGGAAAGGACTACTATGATTCTCCTTCAAACCCAACAGGTTACAGCTCTTCCAGTTTCTTCTTCAACTGGTTGGTTGAAAACCAGTTGACTTACACAACAACAATCAATAAGAAGCACAACATTACAGCCATACTTGTACAGTCTGCTCAGAAAGAAACCAAGAAGACCGACAACGTAACAGCAACCGATTACCCTAATGATTACATCCAGACCGTAAATGGCGGTACTGTAACCAAGGGTGGTTCTGACAAGACACAATGGTCTATTGCTTCTTACCTGGCTCGTGTTCAGTACAACTACGAGGGACGCTACATGCTTTCTGCAGCCATCCGTACTGATGGATCTTCACGTTTCGGTAAGAACAACCGTTGGGGTTACTTCCCATCAGCCTCAGCAGCTTGGCGTATCAGCGACGAAAAGTTCTTCAAGAACGTAAAGGAGTTGTCTTTCGTTAATGATATGAAGATTCGTGCCAGCTATGGTGTAACCGGTAACTTTGAGATTGGTAACTACGACCATTTGGCAACCATGTCAACAGACAATTACATATTAGGTACCAATGGAGGTTTGTTGCATTATGGTTATAAACCAGACAACATCAAGCGCGACGACCTGAGCTGGGAGAAGAACCAGATGATCAACGCCGGTATCGACCTTCAGATGTTTGACGGCTACATTGGATTCTCTGTAGACTATTACAATACCAACACTTCAAACATGTTGCTTTATGTACCAGTACCTCTGTTGACAGGTTACAGCACCTCACTTCAGAATCTGGGTAAGGTAAACAACCGCGGTTGGGAATTAGCTTTGACATCACAGCATACATTTGCTAATGGCTTCGGCTATTCATTTAATGCCAACTATGCCAAGAACACCAATGAGGTGAAAGAGTTAGGTCCTGGTAATGCGCCTATCATTTCTTCGGGTAGTGTAGGACACGCATATTATATTACAGAGGTAGGAAAGCCTATCGGTAACTATTACCTCCTGGTACAGGACGGCATCTTTGCTACAGAAGAAGACTTGAAAAAGTATCCTCACTTCGACAATACAGAAGTAGGTGACTTCCGCTTCGTTGATGTTGACGGAGACGGCAAGTTGGATTTGGATAAAGACCGTACAATCTGCGGCAACTACATGCCTAAGTTCACATACGGCTTCGGCGGTAAGCTCTGGTATGCAGGTTTCGATATGGACTTCAACTTCCAGGGTGTATATGGCAACAAGATTCTGAACTTGAACAAGCGCTACCTCGACAATATGGAGGGTAACACCAATGGTACCAAGATTGCTCTCGATCGTTGGAAGAGTCCTGAGAATCCAGGCAGTGGTTCGGTAAATAAGGCAAACCGTAAGCAGACAGGTTACAACAGCCGTACTTCTACCTGGCACTTGGAGAGCGGTTCATACCTCCGTCTCCAGAACCTGTCATTAGGTTATACTTTGCCTCGTGCACTTACTCAGAAGTTTAAGGTTGAGAAGATGAGAGTTTATGTTTCTGGACAGAACCTCTTCACTATTACCAACTACAGCGGCTACAACCCAGAGGTAAATGCCCGTCCTTCCAAGAACCTGACTCCAGGTGAGGACTATGGTACTTATCCTTTGGCAAGAACATATATGTTTGGTTTGAATCTCACATTATAAAGAATATAGTAACATGAAAAAGATATTAGTATTAGCATCATTGGCAACCCTGCTCATGACCTCTTGCGGAGACAGCTTCTTCGATTTGGAGCCAGCAAGCAGCGTAACCATTGACAAAGTATATAAGACTGCGAGCGATTATAATGTAGCAGTTATCGGCTGCTACGCAAAATTGCAGTCACAGGTGAATTTCTATACAGAATGCTGCGAGTATCGTAGTGACAATCTTTCTTTGGGCGCCCCAACAGCAGGTACCCAGGACCGTTACGATATCGACCATTTCACAGAGAAACCATCTAATGGAATCCTCAGTTCTTACTGGGCGAACTTCAACAACAACGTTTATCGTTGCAATCTCTTGCTCGACCAGATTGATGGTGCAAACTTTGCAGAAAACCTGAAGAAGCAGTACAAGGGCGAAGCGATGTTTGTCAGAGCTTTGAACTATTTTAACATGTACCGCATTTGGGGTGGCGTTCCTGCTACCAAGCATGTAGTAAGTGCTGCGGAGGCTCTGAAAGTTGCGAGATATTCTGATGAGCAGATGTTCGATTTGATTGCCGGAGATTTGAAGGAGATTGTTGACAACAACTATCTTCCAGAAACTTACTCTTCTGCAGATATGGGTAGAGCAACCTCTGGTGCTGCCAAGGCTTTGCTCGGTAAGGTATATCTTACTTTCCACAAATGGACTGAGGCTAAAGACATTCTTTCTCAGTTAATCGGAAAATATCAGTTGGTAAGCCCTATCGCCCAAGTCTTCAATGTGGATAACAAGAATAATAATGAGATTATCTTCGCCGTACATTTCAACAAGGAAATAGAGGGAGAGGGACATAGTTACTGGTACAATCTCACCAACGCATCTGATGATACCAACCAGACAAGTTCTCTGCTCAACACATTCCCTACAGGTGATGCTCGCAAAGACCTCATAACATACGTACAGGTTGAGAAAAACGTTCGTTTGATGAATAAATTCTATGATACAAAGAGCCCAACCTTCAAGACTGTAGGTAATGATCAGATCCTTCTTCGCTACGCAGATGTCCTTCTGATGTATGCAGAAGCGCTCAACGAGATTCAGTATGATGCATCTGAGGGTTCACTTGCCCTGAAGTATCTCAACGCCGTAAGACAGAGAGCTGGCATTTCTAATCTGACTGTAAAACAGTTGCCTACACAGGAGAAGTTCCGTAAGGGCATCTTGGTTGAACGCCAGAGAGAATTCCCTTATGAGGGTCAGCGCTGGTTCGACTTGGTAAGAATGGGATTTGCAAAGAGCGTGATGGCTGAGAATGGTGTTGAAATCAAGGATTATCAATTACTCTTCCCTATTCCTCAGCAGGAGATTGAAAAGGTAGGCGACAAGTCTATCCTCTGGCAGAACCCTGGATATGACAACAATTAATAAACGGTTAAGACATGAAAAAGATTATATATTTGCTGTCTTTAGTGACAGTTTTTATTCTCGGTTCTTGTAGCGATGATCTTCCAAAAGCAAGTTGGGACATTTGCCAGGTAGGTACTTTGAACGCTACGGCACAAGATGAGAAGGTATTGTTGGAATGGGCTCCTATGCAGGGAGCCAACCCAACAGGTTATTTGGTCAATTGGACACCGGAAGTTGCTACATACGAAGGTGGTTCTGTAGAGTTGGATGCAAAGACTACTTCATATACTATAACAGGTTTGGTTAACAAGGTTACTTATACCATCACCATCCAGGCCATCTATGGCAACCAGCGTTCTATGATTTCTACGACAAAGGCAAGACCTGTTTCTGATACAGAGCCTTTCAAGGTTTGGTCTACAGATATGCCTAACGGTGGTATGGTGAAGACTGCAAATGCAGTATTCTCTTTAGACGGAAATACATTCTACTTGCCTTCTGCAGGTGCTACGGGTGATGTTACTGCTTTTGATGCGATGACTGGTACTGTGAAATGGACCGCTTCCATCCCTAAGACTACTTATGGTGGTGGTGTAGCAGTAGGCAAAGACGGTACTTTGTATCAGGGTGCTCGCAACGCAACCTTGTATGCTATCAATAGCGATGGAACACAGAAGTGGACATACGCTACAGGAGCTGCCAACAAGAATCTGGACTGTTTCCCTGCTGTAACTGCTGACGGACAGACAGTTTATATCCTTGATGGCGACAACGTTCTCCATTCTATCAATACAGCTACTGGTGTTAAGAACTGGTCTGTTAAACTGGCTGGGGCAAAGAACAAGGCTGGAGCTGTAGCTATAGACAAGACAGGCAATATCTATGTAGGTACACGTACTACTATTTATGGTTTCAAGGCCGATGGCACTCAACTTTGGAAGGTAGCCGGTAAGGTAACTGAAATCGGTTCTTTCGCTTTGGATGGCGAAACTCTTTATGCTGCCCAGATTGGTGGTGCAGGTTTGCTGGCTTTGAACACAGCAGATGGTTCTACCAAGTGGAACGTTGAAGCTGCGGGTGATATCTATGCTCCTATTGTTGACAAGAGCGGCAATATCTACTTTACAGACAAGGGTGACAAGGCTCTCTACTCTGTAGATAAGGCTGGACAGTTGAAGTGGAAGTTTACTATTGATGCAGCTCCTACTTATTGCTTCCCTGTTCTCGACGATAAGGAAACTGTTTATTTCGGTAGCGGCGCCGGTCGCATCTACGCAGTAAACAGCGCAAATGGCGAGGAACTTTGGCACATGGACTCAGAAGGTACAGATAATAATGCCAAGATTATGTCTGGTATGACTATCGGCGAGAACCAGATGCTCTATGTTTCTTATATCGGCGGTAATGTTGCTGCTATTAAGATCTTTGCCGGCCCAGAGAAATCTACATGGAGCTGCAGAGGTGGTAATATTCATGGTACAAACCAATATTAATATTTGAATCAGTATGAAAAAGATATATTTATTCATCGCATTATTCGCTTGCGCCCTCTGCTCTTGTGGAAGTGACGAAGATGGAATGACTTATGCGCAGCCTGTCGAAATAGGTGAAACTACCGACATGAAGACTGCAAAAGAGGTGGCTGAAGCTTTGTGGGCTACTACTCCATTACAGCAGCAACCTCTCAATGCGGAAAGATCTGAAGTTCTAAAGAAGATACAGAAGATGGCAGACGACTGCACTTCTGATTTCTTTGAAAGCTATATTGCTTCTTTGGACCAGTCTGCTGAAATGAGAGAAAAGTACGACCCTATGCTGGCGTTCTACCGTTTGTCTCTGGATCATGTAATTAATGCCATCAAGACGACTACCGTTGAGAATGGTACTACATGCATCTGGCAGCTCTACAATATGGGTTACATCGTAAAGACTCCTACCACTTGCTTTGGTATTGACATCAACCATCGCTGGGCAGAGAAACTGGAGCCTTACCTGGATTTCCTCTGTGTTACTCACAAACACCAAGATCACTACAACACAGCTCTCATCAACGCGATGCTGAATGCAGGAAAGCCTGTTTATTCTAACTGGATAAAGGGTGGCTATACTTCTAAGGTAAATACCGATTACCAGTTTAATAACATCAAGATTCATGTGTCTATTACAGACCATAACAACTCTGGCTTATCAAACTTCGTTTCTGTATTTACTTTTGAATGTGGCGATGATAGTGGCAACTTCACAATGCTCCATACTGGCGACTCAAACTTCAAGGCTGCTCAGTATACCAACATTCTGCCACACGTTAATGTTTTGATTCCTCGCTACGCACCTAATGCGCTTACCGAGAACAACATTATCGGTACTGGTGCCGGTCAGACAAAACCTGACTATGTATTGCTCTCACACATTCTGGAACTTTCTCACGAAAGCGAGGAAGAATCTAGATGGAGTTTGAATTCTGCCTTAGAAAGAGCCAGCAAGCTTAACTGCGAGAACTCTGTTGTTCCTTTCTGGGGAGAAAAGTTAGTTTGGAAAGACGGTAAATTGAATTAAAATGAAGAAGATTTATATTTTATCCTTGTTGTGCATGCTCACTTCGGTGAGCTTTGCACAAAGCAATCTGAAAGAGATTCTTAAGAATTTCAATAAGCCTGCAAAAGAAAATGTTATGGTAGTTTCTCATCGTGGAGACTGGCGTAATGCTCCTGAAAACTCTATTCAGGCATTCCAGAACTGTATCGACATGGGTGTTGATATGGTTGAGTTGGACTTGAAGAAGACAAAGGATGGCGTTCTGGTTCTGATGCACGATAAGAAGATTGACCGAACCATGAATGGTAAGGGATTCCCAGAGAATTATACTCTTGATTCTTTGAAGATGCTCCGCCTGAAGAATGGTTTAGGCTGCAAGACCCGCCATCAGATTCCAACATTCCGTGAGGTAATGGAACTCTGTAAAGGCAAAATCATGGTAAATGTTGACAAGGGCTACGACTACTTCGACGATGCCATGAAGGTTTTGAAGGAGACTGGTACAGTTGACCAATGCATCATCAAGGCTGAACTTCCTTACGAGGTGGTAAAGGCTGAGCATGGTGATGTTCTCGACAAGATGATTTTCATGCCTGTAGTTAACCTCGGCAAGCCTGGTGCAGAAGAGGTAATCGACGGTTACATCAAGAACATGAAGCCAAAGGCTTACGAATTGGTATTCAAGACTGATGATGCCAACACTCGCCGCCTGATAAAGAAAGTACGTGATAGTGGAGCAAGAGTTTTCATCAACACACTTTGGCCTGAGCTTTGCGGTGGACATGATGATGATCGCGCCGTAGAACTCAAACAGCCAGAAGAGAGCTGGGGATGGATTGTTGGTCAGGGTACCAAGATTATCCAAACAGACCGTCCTGCTTTGCTTCTTGATTACTTGAGAGCCAAGAAACTTCATAAGTAAAATTCAATAGGTTTCGCATATATGTTCAAAAGGTTAACAAGTTTAGGTTTGTTGTGCATGCTTGCTATTGCAAGTTATGCACAGCACCTAAATGAAATCCTCTCAGAATTATCTGCTCCTGCCAAGCAATCAGTCTTGGTGGTTTCGCATCGTGGCGATTGGCGTAATGCTCCAGAAAACTCACTTCAGGCATTTCAGAACTGCATAGACATGGGAGTAGACATGGTTGAACTGGACTTGAAGAAAACCAAGGATGGAGAACTTATCCTGATGCACGACAATACGCTGAACCGCACAACCAATGGTACAGGAAAACCGGAAGACTATACGCAGGCTGAACTGAAAGGACTCAGGTTGAAGAACGGCGCAGGCTGCCTTACCCGTCATAAGATTCCTACACTTAGAGAAACCATATTGCTCTGTAAGGGAAAAATTCTGGTGAATGTTGACAAGGGCTACGAATACTTTGAAGATGTTCAAAAGATTCTTGAAGAAACCGGTACGGCTAACCAATGTGTTGTCAAGGAAAAGATACCTTATCAAACGATTAAGGAACAGCATGGCGATATTCTAGACAAAGTAATTTTCATGCCTAAGGCAGACTTATGCAAGCCAGAGGCAGAAAGCATTATCGACAGTTACTTGCAGAATGAGAAACCTCTAGCGTTTGAGGTTAGATTTTCTCAAGTAAACGATAAGGTATTTGAACTGATTAAAAAGCTAAACGACAACGGCATCAAAGTATTTGTCAACGCCTTATGGCCTGCACAAAATGCTGAACACGACGATGATAGGGCTGTTGAACTGAAACAACCTGATGAAAGTTGGGGATGGCTTATCCAACAGGGATTCAAACTGATTCAGACCGATCGCCCTGCCCTGCTTCTCGATTATTTGAGAGCAAAGAAACTTCATAAATAACAACTAAGGATTATATGTTTAAGAAAATAATAGATTTCTATAAGGTTTCGGAACCGATTCCGGCTAAAGCCTCAACACCTGAGGAAAACGAAAGAAAGCTGAAACGTCTGCAATGGGCTACTTTCCTTTCTGCTACCATAGGATATGGTACATATTATGTGTGCCGACTCAGCCTGAACGTAATCAAAAAACCGATTGTAGATAATGGCGTATTCTCTGAAACTGAGCTCGGTATCATAGGCTCTGTCTTGTTCTTCACTTACGCTATCGGTAAGTTTACCAACGGTTTCCTTGCTGACCGAAGCAACATCAAGCGACTGATGTCTACCGGTCTGCTCGTTACAGCCTTGGTGAATCTGGCTTTGGGCTTTACCAATTCCTTCATCCTCTTCGCAGTTTTGTGGGGATTGAGCGGATGGTTCCAGTCGATGGGAGCTGCCTCCTGCGTGGTAGGTCTCTCCCGCTGGTTTAACGATAAGAACCGAGGAACGTTCTACGGATTCTGGAGTGCGAGCCATAATATAGGTGAGGCGATGACCTTCATCTTTGTGGCTTCCATCGTGAGCGCCTTCGGATGGCAATATGGTTTTATCGGAGCTGCGATAGTAGGTTTGGCGGGCGTTGTCCTGCTCCTTACTTTCTTCCACGATACGCCTGCCAGCAAGGGTGTTACCCTGCCGGGTATCAAGGTAGAGGAAAAGAAACAGGATACGGAATCTTACAACAAGGCACAGAGTGCGGTTTTGAAGAATCCGCTCATCTGGATTCTGGCCTTGAGTAGTGCTTTCATGTATATCAGCCGCTATGCTGTTAACAGCTGGGGTATCTTCTATCTTGAGAACGAGAAGGGATATACTACGATTGATGCCAGCTTCATCATCTCTATCAACTCTATCCTGGGTATTGTGGGAACCGTATCATCCGGACTGGTATCTGATAAGATTTTCAAGGGCAACCGTTATTTGCCAGCCGTTATCTTCGGCTTACTGAATGCGTTGGCACTCTGTCTGTTCCTGCTGATTCCGGGCCATCATCTCTGGGTTGATGCTACGGCGATGGTACTGTTCGGTTTGAGCATCGGCGTGTTGCTTTGCTTCCTCGGTGGTTTGATGGCGGTAGATATTGCGCCTAAGAATGCATCGGGTGCTGCTCTTGGCGTTGTCGGCGTAGCGAGTTATGTAGGTGCCGGCATCCAGGACATCATGAGCGGTCTGCTCATCGAGGGCAACAAGCATCTGGTAAATGGCGTAGAAACTTACGACTTTACCTACATCAATTATTTCTGGATTGGTGCAGCCCTGATGTCTGTCTTGATGACTTGCATCGTCTGGAAGGCGAAACCAAAGACAGTTTAAGAAATAAACGAAGCTATCATCAAAATACTCTTCACTCTTCACCTTTCGGCCGGAAACTCCTGTGTTTATCGGCATTCCGAGGGGTGAAGAGTTGTTTTTATCTCTTCACCCACTCTTCACCACTCTTCACCTTCAGAAACGGAAACAGAGGCGAAAGACTGATAGGTGGATTGCAAATCAGCCAGAACTGAAGGGTGAAGAGTGGTGAAGAGTAGGTGAAGAGTGCCCAAATACTCTTCACCCCTCGGAATGCCGATAAACACAGGGGATTCGGGGCTTTTGGTGAAGAGTGAAGAGTATTTGGCAGGAAGCCTATACGAAAATAAAATAAAGGAGGTTTCGATAACTGTTCCAGTAAAACAGCCGACTAGCGACTCATGCGCTAGTCGGCTGTTTGCAGTTTGCCAGTTGGCTATTTATATTTTGCCAGTTGGCTATTTCCGGTAAAGCTCAGAAGGCTTCTGCATATACAGATATTTCTTTGCCACGTATACCTCCAGCTGCATCATCTGCTCATTCTGGAGATAGGCTCCATAAGGAAAGAGGATGTTGATATTCGGAACATTCTGAGCCTGGGCATCCGAGAAATTCACGAAGGTAAGGTCGTTGATATACATCGTGGTGATGAATCTGCCCATATTCTCCAGCTTCTTCTGATAGAGATTGCCCAACTGGATATAGTCGTTGCGCATCGCTACGGGCACCTGCTTCTGCCAATACTTGTCGCCAGCCTTCGGGAAAGGCACAAAAAAAGCCTGGGCTTTCATCAACATGGATGAAAGCACCAAGCCTAATATCATTATCAATTTCTTAGTCATATCGTTTACTTTTTGCGTACAAAGTTACGAAATTATAACAAGACCGAAGTCTAGAAAATGATAATTTTAGAGCAAATATCGCTTTAAGCGGTATTTTAAGAGAGAGAATTTCACTTTTTCCTCTGTTTATACCTCCAAAACTTACTACTTTCTCAAAGAATTGGCAGTCAGTTCCAGAAGACTCTGCAGATATTCATCGTCTGTATCCTTCTTCATCTTATTCAGCGAAGAGGCGCAGAATTTCTTCTCGTCAGCATTCAGCAACTTGCCGTATCCCTTACAAAGCTTGACTATTTTGTTGGCAATGCCCGTCTGGAGGGTACGCCGAGTCACCTGATTTCCCCAATAAGGGTATTGGTCTCTGGCATTCTTAAAGGCAGCACGGAGCGTGTTGAGTTGCATTATAAACTCTGCCGCATCCTTTGGAGGAGTCATATCCAATCCATAACTGCGAACCAGATTTTTGTTATACCTGATGTTGCCCAGAGAAACAAGAGAATCCAAACCTTGAACAGCATTCATCTTATAAGATAATGGCTTCTTATAGGTTTGCGGATCCTTGGAGTAGAACTTATATACACTGCCCTTTACCGAACGATCCATTCCCTGATACCATACCAAGGCATAAACATATCGCATGGTAGAATCCTTGCTGTCGCGGAAATACTGCAGGTTATAGTTGCGGTCTTTGTGAGTACCAAACTCGTAAGTCATGGAATTATCCTTGCCATACCCCACCCGATTCGTTTCAAGACTGAGAGAGCCCGCTTTCTTGGTAAAACTAATATAAGCGAGGCGACTATTGCTCAATAAAGCCTTTTGAAAGGTATCAACCATTTTCTGCTTTCTCTCAGGAATAGCGAACTCAAATCCCTTCATCATACCAATATTATAGGTATTCATAGAGGAAGAAGTAACAAAGTCGCCTTTCAACAAATCCTGTGCGAATACATCAAAAGCCTGGTCGATAGCCGGTATAGGCTCCTGAGCATGGCAAGCCGAAGAGAGCATCATCAGGCAAGCCACAAATGCTAATTTAAAAGTTGTTTTCATATTCTTCTTCTTTTTAATTGTTTCTTGTTAATAAACCTCTTGGTCACCACTCACATAGTCCTCATCATGCACATTCTCCTCGCTTTCGAACGAGGCACTGGCTACTTCGGCATTGAGCGACTGGGTCTGAAGAGCATTGATGAGATAGAGTTTGAAGAACATTTCGGTCTGCTGTGCCTCCATCTCACAGAGATGCTCATCGGCAAGCTTTTCCGGCTCTGCCAACAAAGAATCGGTAGCAATATTCTGAGCTATCCAAAGCTTTGGAGAAGCAGGAGCAAACAGATGCTGACGATATTGCCTCTGCTTGTGCTTCCTTGTCTTGGGAGATACGGAATCACCCGACTTTTTTATCTTTTCAGGCATGGAAAGATTGGCATCTGTCGATTTCTCCTCGTGGACAACAGCAGAATCAACATCCTCCGGAGGCGTTCTTCCTTCGAATTGAGCCATCTTCGAATCATCCCGATGCCCTGTCTGTCGCCCTACCCAAGGAATAGCAAACCCTATCAGCAAGGCGATGGATGCAGCCAAACTAAGCGGCAACCATAGGCGGCGCATTCGTGCCTTAGCCTTTGGATGAGCATTTTCTACATGCTCCTCCGCCTCATGGTCAAGAGGCATACCCTCGTCGAAATATCCAAACATCATCTGGTATTCCTTCAGGTCATCGCTCACATCGGGATGCTTACGAAACCACTCCCCTATCAGAGCCTCCTCTTCCAGAGAAGTCTCACCAACCATAAATCGGTCGAGCAACAGTCGTATGTCCTTTTCTTTTTCGTTCATATCCAGTTTCCTCCTTTATTGATTATACCTATTTTTATATATAAGGGCTATCGACATCTTTTTCTGATTTCCTGCAACATCTGCTTTCTTGCCCTCGAAAGCAAGACAGATACAGATTCAGGGGTGATGCCCACGATTTGCGCTATTTCCTCAAAGCTTTTCTTCTCTACCTGTCGCAGATAAAGCACCTGATATTGGTTGGAGGGCAAAGCCTTGAGGCGTTTTTGCAGCCACAGCTCGTTCTCCGAGTTTTCCACTTCCACATCGGGCGGCGCATAGTGGCTAGGCGACTTATCGAAAGGCTGGGCATCTATCGAAATCATCTTCCGCTTGCGAAAGAAGTCGATGCAAAGATGCTTGGCGATGCAACCCATCGAACCTTTGGCATGAGCAGCAGACTGAATATCATCCTTGATGGCCCAGAGCTTGAGCATCGCATCCTGTGCGATATCCTCAGCCTCATCGCAGCCAACACCATAACCTTGACTGATCTGCAAGGTTATCTGCCGCAACTGCGGAACGATATGGATGAATTCATTCTCTGTCATTTGCTCTCTTTTGTTTTATTTGTTCAAAACTACAACATAAACGGAAAAAAAGTGTTTTTCTTAATGGGATTAACCTATATTAACAAGAAAGCCTGGCAAACGCCGTTTGCCAGGCTTTCTTGATTAAAAAAACTATTTATTACTTATCCATAAACGACAAGCCCTGATAGAACCAGACATTCATCTGGTTGGCACCACGATGATTCCAGGCATAGTAAGGAATCAAGGTGAGAGGGGTGCAATCTACAGCGACCACATCCTCCTTCTTCTGGTAGATAATATGGGCAGGAGAGGTAACGATAGCCTTTACGGTGAAGGCTGGGGCTCCCTTGGTCTCCGTGTTCTGAATGCTGTAGTTGTCAACGAGAGTGAAGCTTGGCTTCTCTGGCATAACGGCATGGAGCACAGGTTCATTGCTATTATCCACAGTCTCAGCGCAATATACCAATGGTCCACGCTCTACGGCAACCTTGCCCTTATCATCTGCTACCTTATCGTTAGCAACCACAGTACGAACCGGCATATCGAAGTGGATGCGGATGACATCGCCCTTCTTGATGTTCTTGACAGGGAGATAACCCTTGTTGGCATCGAGATCAGCCTCTACAGCCTTGCCGTTTACGGTTACTGTGTAAGCAGGCTTCTCTGCATCGCTATACTTGTAAAGATCGCTAGGTACTACCTGATTGCGAACCCATCCAGGAATACGGACCAGGAGGTTGGCATTCTTCACACCGCTCTTCTTCACAGCAATCTTGATGTCGCCGTTCCAAGGATACTCGGTAGTCTCCTCCAGAACCACATCCTTGCCATTCACCTTGATGGTAGATGTATTGCCGGCAAAGAGATTTACATAGATATTGTTGTCTTTCACACCATAGAGATAACCTGGAACAGAAGGGATGAAGCGGCTCAGGTTACTTGGGCAGCAGGCACATCCGAACCAAGGCTGGCGGGTGGTGTTGCCATCAGCATTGAAGGCATACTTGCCGTCGCTTGACAATGGGTTAGGATAGAAGAAACGACCGCCATCCATGCTCATACCCGAGATGACACCATTATATAAGGTACGCTCCATGCAGTCGATATACTTGCTCTCGCCGTGAAGGAGGAACATGCGCTCGAAGAGATAAACCATAGAGATGGCTGCACAGGTTTCATTATAGGCAGTCATGTTTGGCAACTCATAGTTATCACCGAATGCCTCACCGTCATGGCGGGCACCTACACCACCCGTAAGATAGTACTTCTTGCCAACGATGTTTTCGAAAATGCGGTCGATGACCTTCATATAGGCAGAATCCTTGGTCAGGGCAGCCACATCGGCTATACCGGCATACATATAGCCGGCACGAACCGCATGACCTACCGCCTCTTTCTGCTCCAGGATAGGAGCCTGGCTCTGAGAATATGGATTGCGGATATGAGTCTTGCCACGATAATCGAGCAGATACTTAGCCTCATCCAGATACTTCTTTTCACCGGTCAAGGTATAGAGACGAGCCAAAGCCATCTCTGCAATCTGATGTCCCGGAACGATGGTAGCCTGTCCTGCCTTAGGTCCCACTTCCTTTACCACGCAATCGGCATAGCGCTTGGCGATGTTCAGGAACTTGGTGCTACCCGTAGCCTGATAGTGAGCGCAGGCTGCATCTACCATGTGACCGAGGTTGTAAAGCTCGTGGCTCGCCTCCTCGTCCTTGACCCAACGCTTATTTCCCGACCACTGGTGTGGATGCTTTGGATTGATGGTACGGGCGGTATAGAGATAGCCATCTGGCTCCTGTGCCGCAGCTACCACATCGAGCACGCTGTCGATATAAGCCTTCAACTTCTTGTTCGGATAAGTCTGGAGGATGTAGCTGGCACCTTCGATGGTCTTATAAACATCGGTATCATCGAAAGAAAAGCCCATGAACTTGCTCACATCCCACTCCTTGGTATCCAAGCCCGGGTGGTTAGGATGCTGCAGGGTATAGGCAGCCATATCGAAATTCTTGTAACGGTGCTCGCTCTCACACTTGCTGAAAGCCAATGGCACGGTTACTTCTCGGGCAGCCTTCAAGCGGGCACCCCAGAAAGTATTCTGTGAAATCTTCACACTGGTGAAAGGAACCTGAGTAAATGGATAACCATTGCCCAATGTCTTTGCATTCTTCGCCATGGTTGGCACAACTACGGCTGCAGAAAGCAATACTGCAGAAATTAATCTCTTCATTTTCAAATAGGTTTTATTAATTTTATATTATTGTTTGTTATTTCAGTTGCAAAGATAAGAAAACTTTCCGACTATAGTGTATAATAAACAATAAAAAACAGGTAATTATCAGTCAAACACCCATATTTATATCATATTTAACGCTTTTTTTTGTTACAATCGTTTTTTTATCTTACCTTTGCAGTCAAATTAGAAATACAATAATATATCAAATATGAATCATCTTCCATACCGTGCCATCGCCCTTGATCTGGATGGCACCCTGACCAACCACGACAAGGTGGTTACCCCGAAAACCCGCGAAGCGCTGCTCCAGGCAGAAGCCGAGGGTGTTGTTATCATCCTTGCTTCAGGCAGACCGACCTACGGCATCGAACCGGTGGCGGAATGTCTAGAACTGGATAAGCGAGGCGGATACATCCTATCTTATAATGGCGGCAACATCGTGAATGCCAAGACTGGCGAAAAACTCTTCGCCCAGTTCCTGCCTGATGAAGTGATACCTATATTATATAGGTACGCGAAGGAGAAGAACCATGCCCTTCTGGGCTATGCCGGCAACGAGATTATCACCGAGATGCCCGACGACCAGTATGTGAAGGAAGAATCGCGTATCAACAAGATGAACATCCGAAAGGTAGAAAACCTGTTCGAAGCCCTGGAGCCTCACCCAACCAAGCTCCTCATGACAGGCGACCCGGCAGATATGCTCAAGGCAGAAAACGAACTTTCTGAGATTCTGGGCGACAGGATGGACATCTTCCGTTCAGCCCCATTCTTCCTGGAACTGGTTCCTAAAGGCATCGACAAGGCAAAGTCCCTGCTCCGCCTTCTGTCGAAAATCAATCTCACCCCAGCCGATATGATTGCTTTCGGAGATGGCTACAACGACTTGAGCATGCTGAAACTGGCAGGCATGGGTGTAGCCATGCAGAATGCAGCACCAGAGGTTAGAGCCGAAGCCGACTACATCACGCTGTCCAATGAAGAAGATGGCATAGCTGCTGCTTTGGAACATTTCTGTAAAAAGGATTTTTAAAAGTAAAAAGGTAAAAAGCCTAGCGGGGTATAATCTCCCTAGTTTCTTTTTACCTTTTTACTTTTTTACCTTTTTACTTTTTTACCTTTTTACTTTTCAACAATCAGTCCACCCTTAGGCTGCATTTCCACCTTCAGGTTTCCCTTCTTATCCACCTTTACGGTCTTCATCTGAGAAACAGGCCAGAGAGCCTTCTTGTCCTTGCTGGCAGTTTCATGATAATAGGTAACGCTCTTGCCGGCAAGCATTGGCAGATTCAGGGTGAGCTTCATCACCTGGTCGGTGCCGTTCAAACCGGCAACATACCATTTATCACCATGGCGACGGGCAACAACGGCATATTTTCCAGGATAACCAGCGATGAATTTGGTCTCATCCCAGGTTGTAGGAACGCTCTTCAGGAAATCAATCTCGTGCTGAGGAAGCTCAGAGAGATTATTCGGATAGATGGCGATACACAGAATGGCAGCCTGGTTCATGATAGCCGATGCCATCTCGAAAACATCAGTGGTATAACGACGATGACGACTCTTGTTGTCACGAGACAAGTATTTGTTCATGATGGTACCACCCCAATCCATCGCAGCCACGGCATTGCGGCAGAATGGATGCATGGTCAGCTCAAAGCCCTCCTGCTTGGCATGATACTCAGAGAAGAATACATTCTCCGAAGCCAGTACAGCCTCGCTCGACACATAGTTAGGATACATGCGCTCCCAACCTCTTGGCAGGGTGCAACCATGGAAGATAACCTGAATGCCATAATCGTTGGCATCGCTCAGGATGTCTTCATACTGCTGCATGGTATGCTGCTTGTCGCCACCGAAGAAATCTACCTTGATGCCCTTGATGCCGATGCTCTTCATCCAGGCCATCTCCTTCTTACGGGCTACGATGTTATCCATGATGCCACGAGGACCCTGAGGTGCATCGTTTGCCACACCATTAGAGTTATACCAGAGCATCAGACTCACATTCTTGCTCTGCGCATACTTGCTCAACTCTGCTATCTTGTCTCTACCAATCTGGGTATCCCAGAGCGCATCAACCAGCACATATTCATATCCCATGGTAGCAGCCAGGTCGATGAACTGCTTCTGGTCGTTATAGTTGCAGGATTCATCCTGCCAGATGAGCCAACTCCAGGCATACTTACCTGTTCCGTATTTCTGGGAAGCCTCGAATCTTGGCTCTACTACATCGTATGGAATGGTGGTCTCTACCAGAGGCTTCAAATCTGAACCCACGGTGATGGTGCGCCATGGAGTGGAACCCGGAAGAATGAAAGCTGCCGATGTAGAACCGATGCCATCAGCCTCTTTCTCCATTGGGAAGGCTATCTGATAACCCTTTGCAGCATCGTAATCGCTGATGTGACAACCCGGATAGTTGCCGTGAGTACCCGTCTCGCTGACCAATACCCAGCCATCGCCACCTACCTTGAAGAGGCATGGGAAGGTATAGCCATGACCATAACCCGATTTGGCAGTAAGAGGCTGATCCACCTTATAATCTTCTTCATAACTTGGTTTGGTTCGGGCAAAACCGATGAGCGGATCCGACTGTGGACAGAGGTAAGTGGTGGTTACCTTAGGAAGATTGAAGGCAGTCTTCTCCTCGTTTACGATGATATGCTGAGCCTTCAGTTGATCAAAAGTATAACGGAATGCCACATCGTTGTTGCTTACATTGAAAGTAACCGTCATTGGCTGCTTCTTACCGTTGATGTATGTCACGTTGAGCTGGTTGGCATGATAATCTACATGCGAAACCTTGGCGGTGCGGAGGTCATAGCTCTTCTCCACCTTTATCTCATTCTTGCCTTGATAGGTCAAGCCCTGACTGAAATCGCCTACATTGGCAAGGAGTCCGAGCTGTGATTCCTCCATCATTCGCTTGCCTGCATAGTCGATGGAATAATAGAGTTTACCATCGCGGTCTTCTACCACGACATTCAACTTACCATCAGGAGAACTGACAGTATTCTTCTCTGCGTATGCACCGATGCTCGCCATCAATGCCAGCGCTACTGCTAAAACGTTTTTCTTCATTTCCAGATAAAAGTAATTAGTTTATTTGTTACTATGTTTTTATGCTTAATTCCATCGGCAAAATTACAAAAAAAAGAGAAGAATGACTGCATCTCTTTGTGATAATTTGTTCACGAATCATGAAAATGGAACAAAAGCCAAAGAAAATGTAACACAAAACAAAGAAATATTGCCCCCTAAAAGGTAGAAAATATATTATTATATGTTGCATTTAAAGGTTTTCGAATACGATTTATAGAAAATCGAATGCCAGGAAACGATAAAAAACTTATCTTTGCGGCGAAAAGTATTTAATACAGCGTTTTGCATCAAGTAGAAGATGATATCCCCATAATATGATACGGGGAGATTAGATGATATTAGGCAATCCATTTCATATGCGGAAGCCACTGAACTTACTTGGCGGGACTAGGTTTCATGAAAATGAATCTACTGGTAGTCACTCGGCGAAACACCGAACTGCTTCTTGAAAGCAACAGAGAAATGAGCTGCAGTACTGAATCCAGTCAACACAGCTATCTCTGAAATGCTATACTGACCCTCATGCAGCATCTGAGCTGCCTTGTTGAGTTTGTATTTACGGAAGAAGATGCCAGGTGTCTCGCCAGTAAGTTCTTTAATCTTATAATTAAACTTCGACGGACTGATGAACATGTCGCGGCACATGCTGTTCACATTCAGGTCTTGCTGGGCCAAGAGCTTCTCCATCATTTCATATACCTCATCCATAAACTTTCTATCCTGCGGAGAAAGCGTATCAGCTATGTTTTCTGCCAGCGAATCAGTCTTCGTACTCTCGCCCAGACGCTGACGGAGCATCTGCATGTTCTGCAACTGCGATTTGATGAGCGCTTTCAGATAAGCCGGATCAAAAGGTTTGGTGATATAAGCCACAGCCCCCAGTTTCAAGCCATCTATCTGGTTGTGTATGCTCGCCATCGCTGTAATCAGGACCACCGGAATATGGCTGAACGAGAGATTCCCCTTCAGCATCTTGCAGAATTCCAATCCCGACATATCTCCCATGATAATATCACTCAGGATGATATCTGGCTTCACCTCTTCCAGATCCGCCAAAGCCTCTTCGGCAGAATAGCGGTTCACCACTTCGTAATCAGGCGCAAAGAGATAGTGGAGGTAATCAGCTACATCCACATCATCATCTACAATCAGGATTCTAGGCAGATTCTTACTAGGAGCAGAAGCATTTCCAGCAAGAGAATTCTTCACTCTTCCCTCTTCACTCTTCATTTCCAGAGTTCTTCCCTCTTCATTCTCCACTTTCAACGGAATCTGCATCACATGCTTCTCCTGAGCAACAATCTCCACCTTATTATATATAGACTTATCGGTAGGAAGACTGAAACAGAACTCCACACCATTCCTTAGCGAGGCCTCTGAAGAAGTCTCGCTGACCGCATTCATATTTTTTACATGAATCTCTCCATGATGAAGTTCTACCAGGCGCTTCACATAATAGAGACCGATTCCGGAACCCCAGCCATACTGATGGGAATCCTGAGAAGAAGAAAGCTGATAATAACGCTTGAAAACATCCTGTATCTTATCTTCTTCCATCAGCTGTCCACTATTGAAGACCGAAACCTTCAAACTTCCTTCATCTACTGAAGCCTGGATGCGGATGATGCCGCCCGGAGCCGTATACTTGAGGGCATTGGTGAAAAGATTGCTCATGATTTTTTCCAGTTTGTCACAATCCAACCATGCACGGTAATTGCCATTCTTTACTGTCAGTTCCAGTCTGATGCCTTTTACTCTGGCAGATTCTTTAAAAGACGCTACCTGCTGGCGCAACTCTTCAGCAGCATCCACTTCCGAAACTCTCAAGCGCAGTTCATCGGTCTCCAACTGGTTGAAGTCGAGCATCTGGTCTATCAGCCTCAACATTCTGTTCACACTCATACATACATGAATCAGGATACGGTGTACCGACTCTGGCAAGGCTTTATCGGCATTCAGCGTCATCAGAGGTCCGGCTATGATGGTAAGCGGATTGCGGAATTCGTGAGCAATATTGGCAAAGAAACGCATATTCATCTCCTTAGCCTGCTTTTCGCGTTCCAGTTCGCGCTGCTCCTGCAAAAGCAGAAGATGATTGGTGCGAGCCCTGAGATAGAACGTGTTGAGATAAAAGAGAATACCAAGAACGATGCTGAAATAGAGCAGCCATGCTGCTGATGACCACCAGGGAGCGTGCATAATCCTAATCTCTACCTTGCGCTCAGCCAAAGCCGGCTTGTCGGGAGATGATATGAGCCGCAGACGAAAAGTATAAGTTCCAGCCGGAAGATGGGCATAACGGGCCTCGCGACCATATGTGGGAACCTGCCAGTCTCTATCATAGCCTTCGAGCTTGTACTGGCACATCAATGCCGAGCGACGGCTGAAGTTGGGATAATAGAAATTGAACTTCAGATCGTTCTCATCGTGAGCAAAAGTATAGCTGTGCAGATGAGCCACTTCATCAGTAACGGCAAGCACCTTGCCATTATTCTTCGTCACTTCTACACCATAAACCGACAGCATCTCGCTGGCATGAATGCCGGCCTGAGTGTTCAGGAAGTTAGTCTGCATCGCCTTAGGCGGCATGAACTTGCAGCCGTCAGAACTGCCCAACACCACATCGCCCGAAGGAGAAATACAGGCAGAGTTGCTGAAATACTGCCAGTCGTCTAGATCCTGGCTGGCAGACAGGAGGCTGTTCATCTGAAACTGCTTTCTCTCAAAGGTTACGAAGAAAGCATCACGTATGGTGGTTACCCAAACCTGTCGTTTCGTATCTTCAACCAGAGCCTGAATATGGGCATCATTCAAGATATTGATACGGCGCATGTGCGTTTTTTCCTTATTCATTAAATAAAGACCATCCCGCTTGGTTCCCAGCCAAACGAATCCATAGGAATCCTGTTTCACAAACGCCGGATCCAGACTGCCCTCCTGAGGCATACCTGCAACTTTCATCTCGCGTATCTTTCCGGTATCAGGAGATAGAATCGCCAAATGCATGCCCGACATAAAGAGCAGAATATTCCCATCGCTCAGTTTAGCCAGTTTGGTTTCATAATTAAAATACGGACTTGGAATACGGATGATTTCCGGTTGCGGTTTACCAAATTCAAAACGCAAAAGACGCCCCTTTTCACTACTTACATACAGATGATTTCCCGCCTTTAAACCCTGTCCTAAAACTGACTTGAACAAAGGTGATTTAGCAAGCACTCCGATGCGTTCGTTGTTTATACGGCAAGATAACACCTGATGTTCACTCACTAGCCAGAGATGTTCATCATCATAGCCCACCATATTATTCAGGTTGACCTGATGGGGCTTTGGCAAAGAATCGAATAAATCCCTAAACAACGTCTGTTCCAACCGGCTATTCTTCTCATCATAAGCAAAAACACGAAGGGCTGTACCAGCCAGCACATGTCTGCCCACAGTAGCCATCGTGAGAATAGAGATGCCCTTGGTTTTATCAGATAAGGCATTGGCATTTGCTTTTTTATAAGCGATACGGTTTTGCGAAATAATCTGTACACCGGCGTTGCGGTAACCTACCCACAGATTGCCGCCCAAATCGCAGAATGTAGCCGTTACCACTTCCGCCGGTTTACGAAGGATGGAAAGATCGGCAGGCAGAGGAGCCTGCAGATTGTTGGGCTGGATAGAATGAGAGGAAGGCGTTATCTTTTCATCACCGCCGATGCGGTAAGTCTGATTGCCATCGCTCACCAATATCGCCAGGGAATCATGTTTCTCAGGTGAATCTTCTATGGCGATGATGTTGTGATGATGAGCGGGAAGAGCTACGCGATGAAAGCGGTAAGCCCCAACATACCGGGCAAGTCCGTTCTGCGTTCCTACCCACATTCTGCCCTTGCGGTCAAGATGAAGCACGTTGATATAATCATCAGGCAAGGCGGCAGTATCTTTCACATCATAACCAAACTGTATATAACTTTTCCCGTCATATACATTAAGTCCTGCCGAAGTACCGATCCACATCAGTTCCCGTCTGTCTCTAGCGAAAGACGTAACGCTCTGCGAAGAGAGCATCATATCTCTCACAGTCTGCTTACCTTTTTCCTGTAGCACCTTGAGGGTGGCTCTTCTGCCAGGGTTAAAGCAATAAATGGCAGCCAACAGGCAGAACATCGCTGCGAGTATGGTAATGACGGCTTTCTTCATGATGGGTTCTTTTGTTGATTTATATAAAGTTCATATTGCCCTTCATCAGACCAATATGCCGCAAAGATAATGCAAATGAGCGCAATGAAAGCTTGCTTTCAAATTGCCGAGTGCAGCTTATCTTATGCAAAGTTAAGCAATATTATCGAATAAACAAAAATTAAACCGAATTATTTTGTATTTTCTTCAAATAATAGTAACTTTGCACGAAATAAACTATACACATATCAGCAGTTATGTTACAACTTGACAATTTCTATAAGGCTCGCTTCGTGCTGAGCAAGGTAATAAGAAAGACTGAGCTGGTTCACACGCCAAGAATCAACCCAGAGAGTGATGTTTATTTGAAACCAGAGTGCCTGCAGAAGACCGGTTCGTTCAAGATTCGCGGTGCTTACTATAAGATTTCACAACTCACCGATGAAGAAAAGGCGAAGGGTGTGATAGCCTGTTCTGCGGGCAACCATGCACAGGGTGTAGCTCTCGGTGCCACCGCCATGGGAGTGAAGAGTCTTATCTGTCTGCCAGAGGGTGCTCCTATCTCTAAGGTAGAAGCAACCAAGCGACTGGGTGCTGAAGTCTGTCTGGTACCTGGCGTTTACGATGATGCCTACCAGAAGGCGCTGGAACTGAGAGATGAGCATGGCTACACCTTCGTTCATCCTTTCGATGATGAGAATGTCATCGCCGGGCAGGGCACCATCGGTCTGGAGATTCTCGACCAGTTGCCAGATGTAGAAGCTGTCGTCGTTCCTGTAGGTGGCGGCGGACTTATCTCTGGTGTAGCCTTTGCCATCAAGTCGCTGAATCCTAACGTCAAGGTATATGGCGTTCAGGCAGAAGGAGCAGCAAGTATGGTCCAGAGTCTGCACGATCACAAACAGGAGAAGTTGCCTTCTGTAGCGACCGTAGCCGATGGTATTGCCGTAAAGGAACCGGGCAAGATTACTTTTGAAACCTGCTCCAACTATGTTGACGAAATAGTAACCGTGAGCGAGGATGAGATCTGTGCAGCCATTCTGAAACTCATAGAGAGTGAGAAGATGGTAGCCGAAGGTGCCGGTGCGGCCAGTGTGGCAGCAGTAATGTACAACAAGGTTCCGGTGAAGGGCAAGAAAACCATCTGCGTGGTAAGCGGCGGTAACATCGACGTAACCATCCTGAACCGCGTCATCACCCGTGGTCTTGCCAAGAGTGGCCGTCTCTGTACCATCGAGATGGAACTGGATGACAAACCGGGCGAATTGGTAGAGGTCTGCTCTGTCATCGCCGGATTGGGCGGTAATATCACCGGTGTTCACCACGACCGTTCTGCCAACCGCAACAAGGTGAATGCCTGCGTGCTCCGCCTCACCATGGAGACTCGCGACGAGGAACACGTAAAAGAAATCAAGGAGGCTTTGGAATCAAAGGGATTCCATCTCTGGATAGTATAATATTTAATGTTGAATGGTTAGTGTTCAATGTTTAGTGTTAAGTGTTAAGTGTTAAATTATAAATTGTAAATTATAAATTGAAGATTATGAACGCAATTCACACAGACAATGCGCCTGCAGCTATCGGTCCATATAGCCAGGCTATCGAAGTAAATGGTTTTGTTTTTGCATCTGGTCAGATTCCTATCGACCCTGCAACAGGCAATTTCGTAGAAGGTGGCATCAAGGAGCAGACTCGCCAGAGCCTCACCAACGCCCAGAACATCCTGAAGGCAGCAGGTACCGACCTTTCTCATGTGGTTAAGACTACAGTTTATCTGAACAGCATGGACGATTTCGCAGCCATGAACGAGGTTTATGCCGAGTTCTTCAGCCAGCCATATCCAGCCCGTTCTGCCGTAGCTGTAGAGAAGTTGCCAAAGGGCGCCCTCGTAGAGGTTGAGGTTTTGGCAGCCAAGTAATTCTTCCTTTTTTCTATCAGGAAGTAAACATTCAAGGTGAAAATATTCTTTAGATGGTATCAAGCATTACATTAAAGAATCTGATTATAGGCTATCGTTCGAAGCACCAGCTCCGGGCGATAGCCTCACCTGTTCATGCCTCGCTCCAAGCCGGTGAACTGACCTGTCTCATCGGAGCCAACGGAGTGGGCAAATCTACCTTACTCAGAACTTTAGCCGGATTTCAGCCAGCGCTTGATGGCGAAATCCTGATTCAGGACAAATCTCTTTCTGATTTCTCTGCCCAGGAACTCGCCAGAGAAATCAGCATCGTTCTCACATCGAAGACAGACCATGCCCAGCTCTCAGCAGAAGAGATTGTTGGCATAGGCCGTTCTCCCTATACCGGTTTCTGGGGCACATTATCAGCTGCCGATAAGCAGATTGTAGCCTCTGCACTTCAGGAAACGGGCATTCAGCATCTTGCCCAGAGAAACATCAGCGAACTGAGCGATGGTGAGCGCCAGAAGGTAATGATAGCCAAAGCCTTGGCGCAGCAAACCCGCATCATCATCCTGGACGAGCCAACCGCTTTCCTCGATTTCCCCAGCAAGATAGAAACCCTACAGATGCTCCGCCGTCTGGCGCACGAACAGCATAAATCCATATTACTGTCAACCCATGATGTAGAGTTGGCGCTCCAGCTCTCCGATCATCTCTGGCTGATGGAAGAAAGCCGTTTCTCTATCGGCACTTCTAAAGAACTGGCTGCCGATGGTTCCTTATCCAGATTCATCAATCGTGACGGCATCCGATTCAACAAGGATTCCCTCCGCATCGAAATCAAATGAGTTTTCGTAATTGATTTTTTCTATGGTTGCACGCAAGCACATGAAGAAAAATTCTCAAGTGGCTCAGTTTGCTAACTCAAGTGGCTCAATCTGCTAACTCAAGTAGCTCAATCAGCTAACTCAAGTAGCTCAGTCAGCGAGTTCAGACGTCTCAGTTAGCTGATGCAGACGTCTCGATAAGCTTACAGATACGGCTCTGTTAGCCTACGCAGCCATATCTGTAACCCGATGCAGTCATATTCGTAACCCAGCGCAGCCATATTCGTAACCCAGTGCAACCATATTCGTAACCCAATGCAGCCATATTCGTAACCCAACGCAGCCATATTCGTGAATAAGTTTTAGATAATTATCTATCATCCATCACGATTTACATACACCACGCACATTAATACACTAATATACAGATACTTAAATAGCGTGACAGATACTCCGAAAACGGGAATATCCATCACGCTATACAGGAGAGATAATTACCTCATTATCAAACGTTTAAAGATTTAAAAAGAGGAAACGTGTAAAATCTAGCACTTTGAAAGCTAGGATACGTGCAACAACAAGAATACCAGGAAGTTATAAGACGTAAAATCTATAGTCAATTATTAAGATGGAAATCAGACGATAATGGGCAGAACGCATTACTCATTGATGGGGCACGACGTATTACCTATCGACTCCTTACGTCATTCACACCTCAGACTTAGCGGAAAAAGATGGGATAGTATATCTGCCACTCTATATGACACCCCTGCTATAAACAAGAACTAGAAGAGGGCGTGCAAAGACAATATCTTGCACACCCTCTTTTTTTCCATATCCCTACAATATCTCCAACTGATCCTTTACCGCCTTATAGCAGCGGCGGGAAACCGTGATTTCCTCATGGTCGAAGGGAGGAGAAAAAATGCAGCGGAGCGTATAGTTCTCAATGCAGAGAAGATAATCGAGATTGATGATGCAATCCTGACGAACCTGAGCCAGAGAAGGCGACATGGAAAGGATGGTCTTTGCCGTGACCTGCCTCTTCAATTTATAAACCTGCCCATTCGACAACTTCAACTGCCAAAGATGAGTAGCCTCATCAAAAGTGCAACTGAACACATCATCGGGCTTCAACATCAATAAACCCGAAATGGTCTGAATGGCAAGACGCTTGGCTGCTGTTCCCAGCATCCCATTCATTCCCGAAAAATCCTGAGCCTTCTGAGAAGCCAAGACTGATTCAGAAGAACAGGAAGAGGACTCTGGAACGGAAGAAGCATCTTCATCCACATCATCTCCATCTTTCATTTTCTGCCGGATTCGGTCTACCACCAGTTCAAACTCATCCTGCTGATAAGGTTTCAACAGAAAATCGAAGGCAGAGGCTCTGAGCGCATCAATCATATACTTATCAAAGGCGCTGTAAAATACTACGATAAGTTCCATCGGAATTTCATCTCTCAAAGATTGCAACACCTCAAAACCCGTCTGTCCAGGCATTTCAACATCGATGAACAGTACATCGGGCTGTATGCTCATCACCAGATTCTTTGCCGATACCGCCGAAGAGGATGTGGCAATCACCTCAAAATCTTCCAGAGTTGCCAAATCATCCTGTAACCTGTGGATGCTCTGTGGTTCATCGTCCACAATCACAACCTTAATTCTATCTTGCATGTTATTTCGTTTTAAATTCTTATGAAAAGTTTCTTACTTAAAGACATTATAATCGTAATTACATGGAACTCCGATACTTACACATATTCCTCTATTCCTGGTACCACCCTCCTCTTCTGATGCTCCTCTGTTGCTCTGCATCTTGAAAAACATCTTGCGTTCGTTGCTTGCATTAAGCATTTCGATGGTACTGTTCAGAATTCTCAATCCGGTTCCCGTACTGGCAGCACAATTTTTCTTTTTCTTGCCAACGGTACCCGAAACTCCACATCCGTTGTCTGTAACATCTATGCGGAGCATATCGTCCTCAACCCAGATGTTTACATCCAGCAAAGGCTTATCTTCCGTCTCTTTCATTCCCACAAAAGCATGTTTCAAAGCATTCTCTACAGGAATCTGGATAATCATAGACGGCAGCATGAGCTTCATATCCACATCCTTGGCAACATGGAACTGAGGCATCGGAAGGAACGGATTGGTTTCATGGCGAAGAGTAGAATAGCTCGTCACCATCTGCAGTTCCTCTTCCAAACTTACCGCCATCTTATCGCAAGAAAGCAAGTAGGCACGCAGTACCTGTATCAGGAGCTGAAGCGGTTTGACATTAACCCCCTTCGGAAGATTAGATACGAAGATATTGAGCACATTAAATACAAAATGAGGCGAGAAACGATTGCGCACATTCTCCATCTTCAGAGCCATCATCCGGTTCATCTCCTCATGATGCTGATGCTTGCTGCGCAACCATTTGTAACGGAGGAAAGCGATGAGAGCCAACGCGCTCATTACCAGCAAGCCGATAATCAGGAGCAGGATGACTCTAAAGGATCTTATCTCTGCTTGCGTGGTGCTAAGGGATAAATCACGGCGAACGATGGCCGTATCCTGCTTGAATCTCAATTCATTCTCCTGAACATTCGAAACCATCGTGGCATTACGGAGCGAATCGTCGTACTGATTCATCAGTTTCTGATATTGCAGAGCCTTGGCATATTGTCCCTTGCGCTCACAAAGAGCCGCCAGTCCCTTATGATAAAGGTAAAGATAATTAGGCGACATCTTGGAGAGATCGTATGGCTTGTTCAAAATCTCGGTAGCCTTAGCCAGACTATCCTGCTTCAGAGCCAGAGATGCATTCAACCCATCCACATAGAACTGTACATCGCTCTGCATGGAGGGCTGGGCAAAGAAGAATTTCGTGGTAAGAGTCAGATATTTCTGTGCAGAATCCAACCGGTTGAGTTCCAGATAAGTCTGTCCGAGATTAGCATCAACAATAGCCGTTGCCAGGGGCTGTTCCATCTGCCGTGTAGCCTTTTGAGCCTTCAGGAAGCATTTCAGAGCCTCAGCCGGTTTTTCCTGACTGCTGTACACATTTCCCCAACTGTTGTAAAAGAAATGAACATCTTTCGGATTCTTTGGCGGATACAGGCGTTCAGCCTTCTGGAAATAATGATGCGCCAGCTGATAGTTCTGCAAATCATTATAAACCTGTCCCAGTCCTGAGAGAATACTGTTCTGGGCTTCATGCTGATTCAGAGAATCTGCCAGGAAATAGGCACGGCGATACCAGGAAGAAGCATCCGCCAGCTTACCCATCTGTCTTGACGCATCGGCAATATTGATACATACATCAATCGCCTCGCCGCAACTGTCAAGGTTCATGATTTCATGATAAGCTTTCTCATAATAAATTAAAGCCTCCTTCCTTTTGCCGGAAACCAGCAAAAGTATGCCTTGCAGATTATCAGCATAAGAAAGAATTCTGTTGTCAGGAGTTTGTTTGCAATAAGCGTTAACCGAATCTATCAACGACTGGCATTGGGCATCAGCCCCCTTCATATAATAACATTTAGCTATTAATAATTTTTTCCATTGATCGCTTTTATCGGGATTACCTTCACATTTGAAATTTCTTATCAGCATGATCATCGAATCAGGATAACTCTGCATGAGAGATTGGTGACCGGACACAAATTCATCGATATCTTTATGCCACAACTCATCATCCTTCTGCCGATGAGAACAAGCGGCAAACAGCAGCAGCAGAACGAATAGCCACAGAAGGCACAGTCCGTTCTTAATCTGCATCGTCATTATCTTTCTATATACACTTACCATGATAGACTATTTAAATGAATTTATGTTTCAGTTGCGAAAGTACAACAAAAAATCCAAATAGACAAAAAAATAACTGAAAAACTCATTTTTTATATAAAATATGAACTAAAACGCGTTTAAATGTGTATCTTTGTAGCATGGAAATGCATTTATTCAAAAATATAGAACTAAATAATATGCCTGAAAGGATGAACAATCCATTCAGCTACGAACCTCATCCGCTCTGCATCGAAGCATGCAAGGAGCTGCAGGCTGAACTCTCACAGCGAAACGACTGGCGAGAGGAAATTGACCGTGGAAAGATGTTCGGCGTACTTATCGTAGAAACCGGTAACGGTAAGATTGGCTATCTGAGAGCGTACAGCGGACAGATTGGCGGCAGAAGCGATTGGGAAGGTTTTGTGCCAGCCGTTTTCGATTATCTTCAACCCGACGGATATTTCAAGGTACATGAGGCTGAGATTTCGGAAATGAACCAGCAAATCAGACAGTTTGAAGCCAACGAAACCCTGATAAAGGCGAAAAACCTGATTGATAATTTGCAGCAAAAGCGCCAGGAAGTTATCGCAAACTATCAGACAAAGATAAAAGAAGCAAAGGAAAAGCGAGATGCAAGGCGCCAGGAAGCCCTTTCGGCAGGAACACCCCTGAGCGAGGAAGAGGAGAAAGCGATGATAAAAGAGAGCCAGTTTATGAAGGCTGAACTGAAGAGACTGAAGAAATCGATAAACGAAAAGACGGCGTACGAAACGCTATATGAAAACTACGAAAAGGATTTGAAAAGTGCGAAACAGCTCCGCAAAGAGCTATCAGAAGCACTTCAGCAATGGCTGTTTTCGAAATTCCAGATGCTGAATGCGGAAGGAGAAAGCAAGGATCTGCTGGAGATTTTCAAGGACGAGGCGGTTAAGATTCCACCTGCCGGAAGTGGAGAATGCTGCGAGCCGAAACTCCTGCAATACGCTTACCAGCATGGCTACAAGCCTCTGCAGATGGCGATGTTCTGGTGGGGAGAGAGTCCGAAAGAAGAAATCAGACATCATCTTCAGTTTTATCCTGCCTGCAACGGAAAATGCAAACCGATACTACATTGGATGCTGCCTAAAACAGTCTTTGAAACCCAACAGACCGAAACTACTATATATAATAAGGTGGAAACGCTCTACGAAGACCGTGAACTGGCAGTCATCTATAAGCCCGAAGGTTTACTCTCGGTTCCCGGGAAAGATGCAGCCCAGCCTTCCGTCTACGCTCTGATGCGCAGGAAATATCAGGAAGCTACTGGTCCGCTCATCGTCCACCGTCTGGACATGGCAACAAGCGGACTGATGATTATTGCCAAGACCGAGTTTGCCTATCATCGCCTGCAGAAGGAGTTTCTGAATCATCGGGTTCAGAAGAAATACGTAGCCATCGTTTGCGGAAAAGACAAGGAATCGTGCAACCGGATTCTGAAAGAAGCAGAAAGCGGAAGAGGTTACATCTCGCTTCCTCTAATGGCAGATTTCCTAGACCGTCCACGACAGATGGTAAACCGCGAACAGGGCAAGGAAGCCATTACAGAATACGAGGTTCTAGAGCGTATTGACGATACCCATCTTCGCCTGGCGCTCTATCCTAAAACAGGCAGAACGCACCAGCTGAGAGTGCATTGTGCTCATCAGGAAGGTCTGAATGCCCCTATCATCGGCGATCCGCTCTACGGCAACGAGCCTGCAACAAGACTGCATCTTCATGCAGAGGAAATCACATTTGAGCACCCGATGACGGGAAAGAAGATGACTATAACAAGAAAGGCTGATTTCTAACCGAAACCAGCCTTTCTTCATATCTGCGGATGACAGAATCCGCAGAAACAGATGAAAACATCGTAACATCAGACAAAGAACATCACGATAACCTGGGCTATCACCACTCTGATAAACATGCCGAGCGGATAAACCGTAGCATAACTGATACTTGGCGTATCGCCATCCAGCGTCTCGTTGGCGTAAGTAAGCGCCATCGGATTCGCCATACTTCCACAGAGGATTCCGCAGATACTGCCGAAGTCATACTTCTTGGTCTTCAGAATGATGAGACCTACGATAACCACAGGCACAACCGTGATAAGGAAACCGATGCCTACCCACATCAAACCTTCCGGACGGACTACCGTCTCGAAGAACTGTCCACCAGCCGCCAATCCCAGGCAACCGAGATAGAGGGCAAGACCCAGTTCTCGCAGCATCAGACCCGCACTTCGCGTCATGTAAGAGATGAAATGCACACGAGGCCCCAGCGCACCAATCAGAATACCCATCACGATAGGGCCACCGGCAATACCCAGACGCACAGGAGCCGTCATTCCAGGAATATCCAGAGGAATGGTTCCTACGGCAAGACCGAGAATGATTCCAAGGAAGATAGCGCCGAGGTTCGGCTCGTTCAGGGTCTTTACGGCATTACCCAGGAACTGTTCTACATGGTCGATACTCGTAGGGTCGCCAACTACCGTCAGTCGGTCGCCGTACTGCAGACGGAGGTCATCTGTAGCAAGCAGACGGATATCACCACGAAGCACTCGGCTCACATTCACGCCATAGGAATTTCGCATCTGCAGACTGCCCAGGCGCTTGCCGTTCAGTCCCGGACGGGTAACAACGATAATGCGGCTTTCTACCTTCGCATCAATCGCATTCCAGTCTACCTTATCATTATTCCACTCCTTATCCACCTTCTTTCCGAAGAGAATCTGCATCGCCGAGACCTCGTCCTTATTGGTAACCACGAGTACATTATCATTCGTATGAAGTACCGTATCAGCCTGAGGAACAATCACCTGTTCACCTCTCCACACACGGGAGATGATGAACTTGCGATGCGTCATCATCGTAATCTCTGCTATGGTATTGCCGTTCAGGGCAGGATTCACGATTACGTATTGTCCGATAGACGTATGGTCGTCATCATCATTATTGCGAATCTCCAGATCTTCCGGTTTCACAAAGAGTTTGCGCAAGAGCATCATCGCCAGGATAACGCCCACAACACCCAACGGATAAGTAACGGCACAGCCCAGAGCCGCACCTTCGCTAGGCAAGCCCAACTGCTGCAACGCCTGCTGGGCAGCACCAAGGGCAGGCGTATTGGTTGTGGCGCCACACAGGATGCCCATCATATCAGGCAGACTGATTGGCAAAATCCAGCACAAGCCGAGCGAGAACAAGGTTCCCACCAGGATGACAGCCAGACTCCAGAGATTGAGCGAAATGCCTTCGTGACGCATCGAACCGAAGAAGTTAGGACCCACATAAAGACCCAACACATACACAAACATGGTAAGGCCGAAGCTTTCTGCAAACTCCAGCATGTTCTGGTCAATAGAGAGCCCTAGATGCCCTGCTATAATACCCACGAAGAATACGAAGGCTATGCCAAGGGAGATTCCTTTGACATGAATCTTGCCGAGGGCAAGACCCAAAGTACAAATCAAAGACAGGATGACGATGCCTTGCACCGCCGAATGCACGTTGATTAAATTATCAAACCACATAATGTTTCTTTATATCTGTTCTAGATAATATTTTAAAAATTGCTTTTTATCGATGCAAAGGTACATTAAAATGCGAACAAAACAAAATAATTCCCATTTTTTTTTGTATTATTCTCGATTTGCAGTACCTTTGCATCCGCAAAATGTAATAAAAATGAAAGATATTTGTTGTATTGGGCACGTAACAAAGGATAAAATCGTGACCCCGAGCAGTACGGTTTACATGGCTGGCGGCACCTCTTTTTATTTTGCCTACGCCATCAACCAATTGCCAAAGGATGTAAGTTTCTCGCTCATTACGGCGATGGATCCTACAGAGAAGGAACCAGTTGAAAAGATGCTCAAGGCAGGAATAGACGTCACCTTGAACCCATCACGCAATACGGTTTTCTTCGAGAATATTTATGGCGATAATCCTAACGACCGTAAGCAGCGTGTGCTTGCCAAGGCAGATCCTTTCACCATCCAGCAGCTGGAGCATGTAGAGGCCAAGGTCTTCCACCTGGGCAGTCTGCTGAGCGATGATTTCTCGCCAGAAGTGGTTGCCTTTCTTGCCAAGAAGGGAAAAGTTTCCATCGATGTGCAGGGATATCTGCGCGAGGTGAGAGACGAGAAAGTTTACGCCATCGACTGGAAGGACAAGCTCGATGTGCTCAAGAACACCTATTATCTGAAGGTGAATGAGACCGAAATGGAGACCATTACCGGACTGAAGGACCCGAAGGAAGCCGCCAAGCTGATTCATGCCTGGGGCGTAGCCGAGGTTATCATCACCCTGGGTAGCGAGGGTTCGCTGGTTTATGTAGATGATACGTTCTACGACATTCCAGCCTATCCTCCTCATGAAGTAGTAGATGCTACCGGATGCGGCGATACCTATTCGGCAGGCTATCTCTACAAGCGCCTGCAGGGAGCCAATCCGGTAGAAGCCGGCAAGTTTGCTGCAGCCATGTGTACCATCAAACTGGAGCACAACGGACCATTCAACCGCACCATCCAGGACGTAGAACGCATCATGAAATAAATTTTAGATAATTTATCCTATTATCTTCTTATTTTTGCCTGAATTGGTGTAACTTTGCATCCTATATGGAACAGATTTCACCAATTCAGGCATTATTGCAGCAACGCACCCTGCTCCAGCTGGAGTATTATACCGAGAAAGAAGCCTTCCGCAAGCTTACCGAACAGATGGGAATGCAGCGGAAGGTGAAACGAGGTGATGCCTGGTTCCCGCTACAGGTGGGAAAGAGCTTTTATAATTCGCTGAACCAGACAGCCATAGAGGTTTTCCGAACCTCTGACCAGGATATCGAGCACAATTTTGAGTTCGGTCGCCCCGTCATGTTCTTTATGGTCAAGAAGATGGGCAAGAATGAGAACCAGGGCAACACAGCCCTTCAGCAGCCAGAAAACGCTTCAGACGCTAATCATAAAGTTCAAAATTCAAATCTCAAAGTTCAAAGTATAAAATATTTCTCCTTTACCGGAACCGTGAGTTATGTAGATGGCGACAGAATGGTGATTACCGTACCCGATTCTGCCCCTCTGCTCGAACTTCAGCAGTCAACCGATCCTATCGGCGTACAGCTATCCTTTGACGAAACCAGCTACAAGCTGATGTTCGAGGCCTTGGACCGCGTGATGAAGGCGAAGAACAACCGTCTGGCTTATCTCCGCGATTTATTCTATTCCCATCAGAAGGCAGGAAGATTCTCCTTCGAACCGATGAAGTTCCCTTGGCTCAATCCTACCCAGGAAAGGGCTGTGAACGAGGTGCTTTGGGCGAAGGATGTGGCCATCGTTCACGGACCTCCGGGAACCGGAAAGACTACAACCCTGATAGAAGCCATCAACGAAACCCTGATGCGCGAAAGCCAGGTTCTGGTGTGTGCACAGAGCAATATGGCGGTAGACTGGATATCAGAAAAACTGGTGGATAGAGGCATCAACGTGCTCCGTATCGGAAACCCGACCCGCGTGAACGACAAGATGCTGGGCTTCACCTACGAGCGCCGCTTTGAGAGCCATGCTGATTACCCTCAGCTTTGGGCAATCCGCAAGGCAATCAGGGAATTAAGAAAGAACAGAAAGAAGGGTAGCGAAAACTATCATCAGAAGATGGACAGGCTGAAGAGCCGTGCTGCCGAGATAGAACTCCGCATCAACGCAGAACTCTTTGGCGAGGCGCGTGTCATCGCCTGTACCCTCGTAGGCTCAGCCCATCATCTGCTGGAAGGCATGAAGTTCGGTACCCTCTTTATCGACGAGGCTGCCCAGGCTTTGGAAGCTGCCTGCTGGATTCCGATGAAGAGAGCCAGCCGGGTGATTCTGGCAGGCGATCATTGTCAGCTGCCGCCTACCGTAAAGAGTATTGCGGCATTAAGAGCCGGACTGGGCAAGACCCTGATGGAGCGCATCGCCGAAAACAAGCCAGAGGTGGTAACCCTGCTGAAAATCCAATACCGCATGAACGACGAAATCATGCGATTCTCCAGCGACTGGTTCTACGGGGGCAAGGTGGAGAGTGCGCCTCAGATCAAATACCGGAGCGTATTGGATTATGACCATCCGATAACGTGGATTGATACTTCAAACGAGGAGAATCAGATAACGATAGAAGGAGAAGATGCTCCTGAGGATTCTGCTTCCACAGCATCTTCTGTATCTGCAGCCAATCAGAATTCTGATTTGAACTTCAAGGAGCAGTTTGTGGGCGAGAGTTTCGGGCGCATCAACAAGGCAGAAGCCGAGCTTACCCTGCTCACCCTGGCGGAATACTTCACCAAGATAGGCAAACAGCGCGTTTTGGAGGAAAGAATCGATGTAGGCATCATTTCGCCTTATCGTGCCCAGGTACAATATCTCAAGAAACTCATCAAGAAATATGAGTTCTTCAAGCCTTACCGCCGTCTGATCAGCGTGAATACGGTGGATGGTTTCCAGGGTCAGGAGCGCGACGTGATTCTCATCTCCCTGGTACGTTCCAACGATGAAGGCCAGATTGGATTCCTGAAAGACCTCCGTCGCATGAACGTGGCGATGACGAGAGCCCGAATGAAACTCATCATCCTGGGCAACAAGAACACGATGACGAAACATCCTTTCTACAAGAAACTGTGGGAGTATGTGGAGGCAATCAACAACAACGAATAAAATAAAGACTATTTTATGCTACAACGAGACTACATACAGCGACTGATTCGCGAGTTTATGGCGGCACTCGAAAGAATGCTCGAAAAGAAAGAGGTGGAGGTGAGACGTGAGAAGATTAAGGAACTCTACAATCAATACGTGGGTCCTTACGCCTTCTACAGCATCGCCACCATAGAAGACGTGATGAAGGCGATGGCAGGAATAGAGGACGAGGAGAAGCGACTCTCCAAGATGGACATGCTTGCCGAACTCTATTATCACGAGGCAGATATGGTGGGACAGCCCACAAGAGACGAACTCCTGAACAAGGCGTTCATGCTCTTCGATTATGTGGAAACCCACGGAGATACCTTCTCCATCGAACGCCGCAACAAAATGGCACAAATCAAACAGAAGATTGGAGATGCACTCAAATAAAGAGTGCATCCTCCTTATATTTTTAGGATAACAAAAACTAATCATAAAATTCAATGGTCAAAACTCAAAGTTCAAAGTCTACTAATGACATGACTGTAGGTTCGCCTTTGCGAGCCATCATCAAATTTGCAATTCCACTTATCTTGGGTTACATCCTTCAGCAGATGTATCTCATTATCGATGCCGCCATCGTGGGAAGATGGATTGGCGTGGGGGCTCTTGCGGCAGTAGGCGCATCCAGCTCCATCATGTTTCTCATCATGGGCTTCTGCAACGGCTCCTGTGCCGGTTTCGCCATCCCTGTCGCCCAGGCTTTCGGCGCCAGGGATTATGCCAAGATGCGGGCTTACGTAAGCAACAGCATCCGCATCGCCGTGGTGTTTGCCTTGGTCATCACCTTCCTTTCCTGCATCTTCTGCGGAAAGATTCTGCATCTGGTGAATACGCCGAAGGAGGTGTTCGATGACGCCTACATCTTCCTGATGCTGCAGTTTGCGGCGATTCCTTTTACCATCGCCTACAACCTGCTCTCCGGTCAGATCCGTGCTCTGGGCAACTCGAAACAGCCTTTCTATTTCCTCATCACAGCTTCCGTTATCAACATTATTCTAGATGGCATTCTGATTCTCGGTATGGGGTTAGGTGTAGAGGGAGCAGGTATTGCCACCTGGCTTTCTCAGGGAATTTCCGTGCTGCTCTGTATCTGGTTTATCAAGAAGAAAATGCAGATTCTGATTCCGAAGGGTGAGGAAAGGAAATTTGATAATAAAAAGGTAAGCATTCTGCTGAACAACGGCGTTCCGATGGGATTGCAGTTCTCCATTACTGCCATCGGCCTCATCATGCTCCAGAGTGCCAACAACGCTCTGGGAACGGTTTATGTGGCTGCATTTACTGCCTCTATGCGCATCAAATATCTCTTTACCTGCGTATTCGAGAATATTGGAGTGGCGATGGCTACCTATTGCGGTCAGAACCTGGGAGCCAGGAAGCTGGATAGAATCGGTCAGGGCGTAAGGGCTTCCATCAGGATGATGCTGGTTTATTTCGTCTTCACCTTCCTGCTCATCTATCCGTTTGCCGACGAGATGATGATGCTCTTCGTGGATAAGGGCGAGGCGGATGTGGTGACTTATGCTGCCCAGTTTATGCGCATAGCCAACTATTTCTATCCATGTCTGGGCTTGCTCACCATCCTGCGCTACAGCATCCAGGGCTTGGGTTACAGCAACCTCTCGATGCTGAGTGGCGTAATGGAAATGATAGCGAGATGCGGTGTGAGTCTCTGGCTGGTGCCTGCCCTGGCGTGGACGGGAGTCTGCTTCGGCGACCCTGTGGCGTGGGTTATGGCAGATCTCTTCCTCATCCCCGCCTTCCTGTGGCTTTATAAGCATCTGAAGAAGGAGCAAGTCCGATAGGGTATTTTTGACGTTTTAAAAATTTGCATTAAAAAATATTCTGCTAAGGGTTAGGAAAATGAAAATTCGATTGTAATATAGGCAAAAGAAAAGAAAATAAAGTAATGCAAATAAACAAAGAAACGATAGAACAGCTCTTCCGGCAGCATTATCTGAGGATGTACCAATTGGCCAGGGTACTTCTGAAGGATGATGCAGCCAGCAAGGATGTGGTAAGTGAAGTCTTTGCCGATGTGCTCGACGGAAAGACTCAACTGGGTCTTGATAACGAGACAATAGCCAGCGATTCGCCCCTGCCTTCCGCCAACGCCGGGAGCTATCTTCTGGTGTGTGTGCGCCATAAATGCCTCAACCTGTTGAGCCGACAGAAGATGAAAGACCGGGTTCATCATCTTCTGAAAGCCGATACTTCGCCTTCGATAGCTCCCCTGGAAGCGACGATTGCCGAAATAGACAGGGAGACCGAAAAGTACGAGGCAATTCAGGCTTATATGAATGCTGAGCTCACGCCACAAACCCGCAAGGTACTCGATCTCCGCTTTCGGCAGAAACTGAAATATCGGGAGATTGCTACGGAATTAGGCATCAGCGAAGTGGCAGTTTATAAGCATCTGGCGCAAGGCATCAGAAAATTAAAGCAAAAGTTTAACCCTTAGCAGATTTATTATGGACAAGTTTGAAAAAATACTGGATATCATCGACCATCAGGAGAAGTATTCTGATGAGGAGATTCGTGAAATATTGCAGGATGAGGAATGCCGAAAACTCTATCAGACGATGGTGGAAGTGGATTCTGCACTTGAAAGCCCCTCTCCTATTATTAATGTAGATGAGGAATGGGAGAAATTCAGCCAGGAGCATCAACTTCAGGAAAAAGCAACTCATCCTATAACTTCCTGGCGCAAGCTGGCTGCATCCATCGCCGGCTTTGTCTTGATTTCGGGTATTGCCTTTGCCGCAATCCATACTTACATCAAGCGCAGCCAGGAACCTACCCAGGTAACGGCTGATACTCATCCGGAAGTCATAAAATCAGATTCCGCAAAGCAGGTAGCAGCAAAGGATTCCCTGACTCATCCGAAACCAGAAAAGCCAGCCATTCACAAGACTTTCGAAAATGTGGCTTTCGAACAGATGATTTCAGAGATTGCTTCTTATTATGATTTACAAGTGAAGTTTGAGAATAACGAGGACAAGACCCTCCGCCTCTATTACGAATGGAACAGTCATTCGAGCATCGAGAACATCGTAAAAGAACTGAACCAATTCGAGAATGTAAACATCGAATTGCAACAAAACGAGCTGATTGTAAAATAACAAGCTTATCAAAAGTAAGCGTAATATTATCGACTCTCAAAGTAATCATAAAGTTCTATGTTCAAAGTTCAAAGTTAAAAAGTATCATTATGAGAAGATTTTCAGCCATCATATTCCTGCTGTGCACGTTCGCCCTGGCGATGAGCGCACAGCACATCCAGCGCAACTATCACAACCGCAGCATGTCGGACGTCCTCATCGACCTCGACAAGGCTTCCAAGCGCTATAAAATCAGCTTCATCTACAACGAACTGGAAGACTTCACAGTTACCCAGAACGTGAAGACAGCCAATATTCCCGATGCCATCCGCAAGGTAATCGGCTTCTATCCGATGCAGATGACCGTGGGCGACAGCCTCATCACGGTAGAATGCATACGCAAGAGCGAGCGCAAGCTGATAGGCAGACTGATAGACAATCACAATCTTCCTGTAGAATTCGCCAACATCCAGCTGCTCAACCCGAAGGATTCCTCCTTTCTCTGTGGAGGCGTGAGCAACGCCAATGGCGATTTCGTCATCCCCTGCCAGCAGAAGCAGGTCCTCATGAAAGTTTCGTTCGTGGGCTACAAGACGATTTGCAAGCTGGTACCTATTGCCCGCATCGGAAATGTAAAGATGCAGGCGAATGCCTATCAACTGGGCAAGGTGGAAGTAAAGGGCAAGCTGCGTATCGACCACGGCGACCATGCCTCTTATACATTCTCTGACGAACAGATCAGGAACTCACGCCATTCACAGGATCTCCTGGGAACACTCCCAGGAATCTATACCGATCCGATGACCGGCAAGACATCCAGTATGACCGGCAAATCCATCAAGATTCTCATCAACAACGTGCCGATGACGAGCGAGAACGACTTGAAGGCTATTGCCGCCAACAAAATAAAGAAGGTGGAATACTACGAAGATCCTCCTATCAGATACGGCGATGTGGGCATCTTGATGAACATCATTACCAAGCCGCTTGATACGGGTTATACTACCGGTTTTGACGTGTCTAGTGCCTTGACAACAGGGTTTAGCGATGACAATGTGTATTTCAAGTACAACAAGGGCAATCATCAGTTTTCCTTCGATTACAGCATCAACGTGAGAAACTATCGTGACTGGATAGAAGACAACCAGTATTCCTTTACGCTTGACAACCAACAGGCTGTCTATGATTACCATCTGCACAAACGTTTTGGCTATACCGACAACAAGTTCAACCTGAAGTATGCTTACAGCAAGCCAGATGACGTAACCTTCCAGGTCACCTTTTCGCCAGAATTGTCACATAAGTTCAACCGGGGAAATAGCGAGGTTGCAACGCAAGGAAACGAGGCTTGGAAGGATGGTTTCGGAAACACGAAGGATATTGTAGATTACGTGAAACCAGCAGTAGATCTCTATCTCAGCAAGCAGTTTGCCCATAAGCAGACACTCGATGTGGACGTGCTCGGCTCTTACTTCAACACCAGGCAGCAAATGCTCAACCGGCAATGGACTTCCGACAAGGATAGCATCTTGACCGATGACGACATGCACTCCAGGAGCCACATCTATTCCCTGATAGGAGAAGCAGATTATACCAAAGAATGGGAGCAGGGAGAGCTGTCGGCAGGAGTTTATACCTGGAATAAGTGGAGCGACTATAATGTGCGCAATATCCTTTCCGGCTATGAGCCATCCAAGTATTCTTCATGCATCAAGATCAATACGGTTTATGCCCAATACCAGAACCATATCGGCAAGTTTACCTATCGTATAGGCGTAAAGAGCACGTGGAGAACCCAGAGCTATCAGGATCTCACCTATAACAACAACTATATTCATCCGTTGCTGTATTTATCTTATAAGCTGAAGAACGGTTCGTTGCAGCTGCTATCATCCAGCGGCACCAATTATCCCGCCATCTCAACATTGAGCGAGAACATGACGATTGTCATCCCCGGACTGATGAAGCAGGGCAACCCAAATGTAAAGGCTACGATGGAATGGGGACCGATATTCAGATACACCTATAATGATGCGATGCTCTACCTGCAAGTAGCACTTTATGGAATCTATAATGACAAGGTAATTACACCTTATTATTATTGGACAACGGTGAACGACAAGCGCAGCATAGTTTCTACCTATGAAAACGGCAGTTTCTATTGGCGTTATGGCACAGGCTATTATCTTCAGTTCAAGCCGTTCAAGAACGAGGTTTTGAAACTGATGGTGGGTGGAGGTTTTGAACGAGAGGTAATCAGCAATTCCTATGGTCACCATTGCTACTGGTGGAGTCCATTCAAATATGGCATCAACTTCCGGAAGGGAAACTGGGGAGCATCTTACCAGGGAAATATTCCTTCGAAGATGGCTGTCTTGGACTATCGCAAGGCGGATGAGCCTAAGAGTGAATTCTCTGCTTTTTATCAGAAGGGAGCCTGGCGTTTCTCGCTCTATGGCATGTGGATGTTTGCTCCTGCCAAGCACGAGAGCCAGTCGTTCGACAATCCGATTATGAACCAGACGGAACAGCACATTATCAAGGATAATCGCCGCATGCTGATGCTGGGTGTCAGCTACAACTTCTTCTCCGGAAAGAAGAAGAACATCCGGAAGAACATCAACAACTACGATTCAGATGCTGGCGCATTCAAGTAATTCTTGTATTACATTTTATCGTCTATAGACGATGAAAACGACAACTTGTAGTTATAAAAAATATTCTGCTAAGGGTTAGGAAAATGAAAATTCGATTGTAATATAGGCAAAAGAAAAGAAATAAAGTAATGCAAATAAACAAAGAAACGATAGAACAGCTCTTCCGGCAGCATTATCTGAGGATGTACCAATTGGCCAGGGTACTTCTGAAGTATGATGCAGCCAGCAAGGATGTGGTAAGCGAAGTCTTTGCCGATGTGCTCGACGGAAAGACCCAACTGGGTCTTGATAACGAGACTATAACCAGCGATTCGCCCCTGCCTTCCACTAAGACCGGGAGCTATCTTCTGGTGTGTGTGCGCCATAAATGCCTCAACCTGTTGAGCCGACAGCAAATGAAAGACCGGGTTCATCACCTCCTGAAAGCCGATACTTCGCCTTCGATAGTTCCCCAGGAAGCGATGATTGCCGAAATAAACAGGGAGACCGAAAAGTACGAGGCAATTCAGGCTTATATGGATGCTGAGCTCACACCACAAACCCGCAAGGTACTCGATTTCCGCTTTCGGCAGAAACTGAAATATCGGGAGATTGCTACGGAATTGGGCATCAGCGAAGTGGCAGTTTATAAGCATCTGGCGCAAGGCATCAGAAAATTAAAGCAAAAGTTTAACCCTTAGCAGATTTATTATGGACAAGTTTGAAAAAATACTGGATATCATCGACCATCAGGAGAAGTATTCTGATGAGGAGATTCATGAAATATTGCAGGATGAGGAATGCCGAAAACTCTATCAGACGATGGTGGAAGTGGATTCTGCACTTGAAAGCCCCTCTCCTATTATTAATGTAGATGAGGAATGGGGGAAATTCAGTCAGAAACATCAACTTCAGGAAGTATCCCATCCTATAACTTCCTGGCGTAAGCTGGCTGCATCCATCGCCGGCTTTGTCTTGATTTCGGGTATTGCCTTTGCCGCAATCCATACTTACATCAAGCGCAGCCAGGAAACAACCCAGGTAACCGCAGATACTCATCCGGAAGTCATAAAATCAGATTCCGCAAAGCAGGTAGCAGCAAAGGATTCCCTGACTCATCCGAAACCAGAAAAGCCAGCCATTCACAAGACTTTCGAGAATGTGGCTTTCGAGCAGATGATTTCAGAGATTGCTTCTTATTATGATTTACAAGTGAAGTTTGAGAATAACGAGGACAAGACCCTCCGCCTCTATTACGAATGGAACAGTCATTCGAGCATCGAGAACATCGTAAAAGAACTGAACCAATTCGAGAATGTAAACATCGAATTGCAGCAAAACGAGCTGATTGTAAAATAACAAGTTTATCCAAAGTAAGCATAATATTATCGACTCTCAAAGTAATCATAAAGTTCAATGTTCAAAGCTCAAAGTTAAAAAGTATCATTATGAGAAGATTTTCAGCCATCATATTCCTGCTGTGCACGTTCGCCCTGGCGATGAGCGCACAGCACATCCAGCGCAACTATCACGACCGCAGCATGTCGGACGTTCTCATCGACCTCGACAAGGCTTCCAAGCGCTACAAAATCAGTTTCATCTACAACGAACTGGAGGATTTCACAGTTACCCAGAACGTGAAGACAGCCAATATTCCCGATGCCATCCGCAAGGTAATCGGTTTCTATCCGATGCAGATGACCGTGGGCGACAGCCTCATCACGGTAGAATGCATACGCAAGAGCGAGCGCAAGCTGATAGGCAGACTGATAGACAATCACAATCTTCCTGTAGAATTCGCCAATATCCAGCTGCTTAACCCGAAGGATTCCTCCTTTCTCTGTGGAGGCGTGAGCAACGCCAATGGCGATTTCGTCATCCCCTGCCAGCAGAAACAGGCCCTCATGAAGGTTTCGTTCGTGGGCTACAAGACGATTTGCAAGCTGGTACCTATTGCCCGCATCGGAAATGTGAAAATGCAGGCGAATTCATACCTGTTGAAAGGTGTGACCGTTGAAGCCGCAAGGGTTGTAGAAAAAGTAGATAGACAAATCATCTTCCCTACAAAAGAGCAGGTGAAAACGGCTTCCAATGGTTATGATCTGTTGGACAACTTGTCTTTGCCTACCATTATCGTAAATCGAGCAGAACGCAAAGTTCTGTCATTAAAGGGCGGAGATGTGCAAATACGCATCAACGATGTCAAGGCTAGCATGCAAGATGTATTGGCTTTGCAGCCGGATGAAGTTACAAAGGTGGAATTCATCAATGTTCCAGGACTCAAATATGGAGACAACAATCTGGATGCAGTCATCAACTACCAGGTCCGCCGACGTTATGCCGGTTATGTGGGTGGAGTTTCTACGATGCAAGGCACCAAGGCAGGTTTCAATAATAGCGACGGTTATTTCAAATACAATGTGAAGAAATCGGAATTCAGCATCAACTACAGTTTCTCCTATCGCTCGGTAGAGGAACGAAGCTATGAGAGTCTCGGTACTTATCATCTGCCCACAGGAGAAACTCTACATCGCAATTATTTAGGTTATGATTCTCCGTTCCTATACACCACCAATAATGTACAGTTGGGTTATAATCTTAGTGAGCCAGACAAATATACATTGAATGTACGGTTGAATTTCTACAATCACAACAGTCCTGTGAGAGGCATGAACCAGCTTTATCAGGAAAGCGGCAAGGCAAATCAATATCTGCAAAACAACAGAAAAATGCTGGAGCAGATTCCATCTCTGGACATTTATTATTCGCTCAACATGCCCCATGATCAGAACCTGGCTCTGAACCTGGTGGGTACTTACATCGGCACAGATTACCAGTATCGTATGAGGGAATATACGTTCAACAAATCGCCGGATGAATCTGTAAAGAACGCTCCGCTGACCGATTACAGTTATGATGCAACTGGTAGAAAGCGCTCTCTTATTGGTGAAGGAACATACAGCAAGAACTGGAAACAGATGGCTTTATCGGTAGGTGGACAATATAATATCAGCCACACAGATAACATCTATGTGGGAAGCAGTAATGCTGATACGGAATTGAAGTACAGCAATCTCTATCTTTTCACCCAGCTACAGGGACAGCAGAAGTGGTTCAGTTATCAGGTGGGAGTTGGCGCAACCAGGTCTTCCATCCATCAGGGGGAGAACGGATACAGCAAATGGCTGTTTCGACCACAGGTAACTTTACAGGCAAAGGCTAGCGACCGTCTGAGTTTTAAATGGAGCAGCAAAATCACGTCAGACATCCCAAGCCTTTCCGACTTGAGCGAGTTGCGCCAATATTCCAACAGCTTTGAGGCGCGTGACGGCAATAGCGGCCTGAAGCCATTTACCGGCTACAACAATACCTTGTCGGCTTCCTGGAACATTCCGCTGATGTCTGTGTACCTGGAGGGAAACTGGACGTATTACGACAAGCCTATAGCTACTTCTATCTTGCCCGAAAAGCGGGAGGATGGCTCTTATCTCTTTGTGAGCAAACCGGAGAATCAGAAGAATCATGATTACAAGCACCTGCTGTTGACTCCTGAAGTTCACCTCATCAAGGATCATCTGGATTTGAACCTTATGTGCGAGTATCAGAATGTCAAGACAAAGGGTTTGGATTATTCCCACGAGTTCAATTACTTCAGTTATGGAGCAGAAATTCGGTACATGACGGGCAATTGGAACATTGGCTATGGTGCCTATAAGGTGGAAAAGAGTTTTTGGGGAGAAAAGACAAACGGCGGAGAGCCAACCTCCAATCTTGCCGTAACCTACAGTTATAAGAACTGGCAGTTTGGCGTTCTCGGATTATTCGTATTCTATCCTCATGGCTGCGTCTATAAGGATGAACTTTTCAACAAGTATGTGCAGCAGAAGAACAAGGTACGCCTTGCTGACCAGGGCAACATGCTTGTCTTTACTGCCAGCTTCAACTTCAGCCATGGCCGCAGATACCATACAGGCAGCCGTAAGCTGAACAATAGCGATAGAGATAATGGTATCAGATAGAATAGTTTTATATTTTCCTGAAATCACAAATAAGCAAAAGGCTGAACTTCCTAACCCAAAGTTTAGCCTTTTTGCATGTCATCAGTAATCCAAATACACATTTTATCGTTTATAGACGACAAAACACCCACATTTTATCGTCTATAGACGATGAAAACGACGACTTGTAGTTATAAAAAATAATCTTTCTAACTGGGAAAATATTTTTTTCCAGTTAGAAAGATGAAATTCTATTATTCAGTATTCGTTATGGAAAACCTTATAGGGGTCCATCTGCTGCATTTTTTCCTTTATTTTCTGCTCTATTCCCTCTGATGATTCCGGAATTTCGGCACCCATTTCCTTGGCTGCAGCCTCATCCTCGGCAGCACCGGCACTATCACCCAGACTTCTGCGAACCTCGCTGCGCTCGCGATACGCATCAATAGAGAAAGGATTTACCTCCATCACCTTACCGTAGGTCTGTTCAGCCTCCTCCATCTTTCCCTGCGCCTTCTCTACACGAGCCTTCAGCAACAGCACATCCTCGTTGCCCGGAATATGCTCATAGAGGAAAGTTGCATCGAGTTCTGCCTCGGAAAGCTGAGCCTGATCCAACAGGATGCAACCACGAAGCAATCGGGCGGCATAGAAATCCTCACGCTTGCCTATCGCCTCAGTCAGCATCGACACGGCACGGATGGGTTCGCCCAATCCCCGGCAAGCCTTGGCATAATAGAGATAGGTCTGCAGATTCGATGTGTCCAGGTGAAGAGCCTTATCGCATACCTCCGACATGGCAGTATAGTTCTCCATCATATACGCCACATCCGCCATACGCAGCAACACCGCCACGTTGTCGGTCTGGGCTTCCGAGAGAATCTGCAACTGCTCATAGGCTTTCTGCAGATCACCCATAGAGATGTAAGCTTGCGAGAGATAGTCGCGGCATTCCAAATCTTCGGCATTCAACTGCAGAGCGTGTTCCAAAGACTTGACTGCAAGGTCAAATTGATGCATGCGGAGAGCACGAACACCCTCATATTTCACCTTGTCGAAGCCCTTTTCCTTCTCCTGTTTCACTTCCTCAGTAGTCTTTTGGCCACCAAATAGCTTTTTAAATATGTTCATAATCCAACTATTTTTTTAGGTTTTGAATTGTTTGTTGTTGAAATCGTATCAAACGACAGGGCAAAAATACGAATAAAATCCCGAAAAACGCCCCTTTTTTGGAAGAAATATTTTCATTTTTCTGATTTTGGAAGATTGGAACGAGCTAACTGGAACGCCATTTCCATGCATTAACTATCTGATAATAAGCCTTCTAGAAAAAGAGGAAGCGTTCCCGTTCCAGTTGTTCCAATTATTTTTTCAACATATCCCTCCTACCCCTATTTTTATATATATTTATATATATATTATATATAATTAATTAATAATCAATAAGTTATATAACACAAAGAAGTAAAAAAGAAGAACAAACTGAAGATGCATACCCACTCAAAATTAATTGGAACAACTGGAACAACCGGAACGCAGCCAACCGGAGCAAGCTAATTGGAACGCAGCCCCCAAGGAAATCCCCTTTTCTCTAGAAGGCAAGACCTATCCATTTGCTTTTCACCTTAGGAACAGAAAATCATAGGAAAAACATTAATTTTCCTTAAACAAGCCACCTTCTAGGATTATTTCAAAGTATAGTTAGAAATATTTTCGTATCTTTGCAACCGAAAGTCCCTTGGAAAAGTGGCAGAACAGAGCAAAAAGTCCCTTGAAAAACGTGCATGAATTCAAGAAAAGTCCCTTGAAAAACGTGCACAGCATAAATGGCAATACATCATAAATCATTAGAAAACAGATGTTTAAACGAAAAATCGAGAAATATCTCAAAGAATGGAAAAGTGATGAGCACAAACACTCATTCTTCCCCTCTACATGGCTTTTCTGCTGAAAAACAAATAATCTTCATTAAAATATCGGAATTCTAAGAATAATCCCGACAGAAATGATTATTTTTGCAAACAAAAACAGAATACTGTAGATAAATGCAGAGGATAACGCATAAGAGAATCAGAATTTCCTGGCTGCTGCTATTGGTTTACCTTCCGATGCTGCTGGCCGTTACGTTTCACCATCATGGTGAAGCGCAGGTAACTCATACTGATTTCTATTGTGCCGATTGTGCCCATCATGTTCATCACGACGGGCATCTGATAGCCCTGCAGCATACCATGCACGACTGTGTGCTTTGCCAATTGCAAAGCACTCCTTATCTGGCTCCATCCCTCGTGGTTTGGGTTGCCATCGCCGTGCTCCATCTCTCCCCTCGCCGTGCCTTCTGCTCTCCTTGCTTGTGCAGGGCGAAGGGGGTAAAATCTACCCGTGCTCCACCTTATTATCAGTTTTTATAAATAATTGAAAAAATAACATAATAAGGTAATTAATAACATAATGAGAACAATATTGAAAGCAATATTGCTGATGAGTCTATGCTCGTCGGCAACAGCCCCAGCTATGGCTATAAACAGAACAAATCATGATAAGAAGGACGCAAACATTTATGAAGAAGAGGCAAACGATTCTACCAGACACCAGCCGCTGACGGAATCGGGCGTGAAACTGAACGATGTGGTGGTTACGGGATTGACTGGCAGCCAGAAACTCAAGCAGTCGCCAGCACCCATCTCTTTCGTTTCTGCCCGCCAGCTCGAAATGCAGCCTTCTACCAACATCATCGATGCCATCGCCCACCAGCCAGGCGTTTCGCAGATTACCACGGGAAGCGGAATTTCAAAGCCCGTAATCCGTGGCCTGGGCTATAACCGCGTGGTAGTGGTAAGCGATGGAATAAGACAGGAAGGACAGCAATGGGGCGATGAACACGGAATAGAAATCGACCCCGCTTCGGTTCATTCCGTAGAGATTCTGAAAGGTCCGGCAAGTCTCATGTATGGATCGGATGCGATGGCAGGCGTCCTCATCTTCCACTCCGCTCCTACCCTTGCCAAGGGCGACATGAGAGCAAATTTCTCAACGGGTTATCAAACCAACAACGGACTTTTTGATTATTCGCTCAACTTTGCCGGCAACCAGGGCGGATTTGTATGGAACACCCGCTACAGCGGAAAGATGGCGCATGCCTACAAGAATAAATACGATGGTTATGTATTCGGTTCATCACTCAGAGAGCAGGCATTCTCGCAGCTTCTCGGTTGGAACTACCGCCAGGGGCATTCGCATCTTACACTCGATTATTATCATCTCACTCCGGGCATCGTAGAGGGAGAAAGAGATGAGAAAACGGGCGAACTGGAAGTTCCCGATGGCTACGATGCCAAAAGTTACGGCAAACCGATGCCTTATCAGCAGATTCACCATTACAAGGCGGTGCTCGACAATTCCTGGTTCCTGGGCGACGGCAATCTGAAACTCCTCTTGGGTTATCAGCAGAACCGCCGTCAGGAGTTTGAGGAGGAAGAGAATCCGAAGGAATGCGGACTCGACTTCATGCTCCATACCGTGAATTATGACCTACATTATCTCTCGCCGGAAATGAATGGCTGGAAATTCTCAACAGGTGTCAACGGCATGTGGCAACAATCAATTAACAAGGGAACAGAGTTTCTGATTCCAGCCTATCATCTCTTCGATTACGGCGTGTTTGCCACGGTGAGCAAGAAAATAGGCAAGCTGAATCTAAGCGGCGGAATCAGATACGATCATCGCCACCTGCACAGCGAGGCTTTGAGAGAAGAGAATGATGCAGAATCGCATCGTTCTGAATCGAATGATTCTTTCCGCTTCCAGGCCTTTAAGCGCAGCTTTGAAGGAGTAACCGGAAGCATCGGATTGGCTTATGAAATCCTGCCCGATTTCAACCTTAAGCTGAACCTGGCAAGAGGATTCCGTGCTCCAAACATCAGCGAATTATCATCGAATGGTGTGCACGAGGGAACCCAGCGATACGAATTGGGAAATACCGGACTGAAGCCTGAGAACAGCTGGCAATTCGACCTTGGTTTAGACTATTCTTCGCCTATTATTTCGGCAGAACTCTCGCTGTTTGCCAATCGCATTAACCATTACATCTACAGCGAGAAGTTGGCTGATGAGAACAATCAGCCTATCCTCATCGACGACACGCCTGCCTATCAGTTTACATCGGGCGACGCCCGCATTCTGGGTGGTGAGGCGAGCATCGACATCCATCCTGTAGAGCGTCTGCACTTCGGCAATACTTTCTCGTATGTCAACTCCGTGCAGTTGCATCAGCCATCCAAATCAAAGTATCTGCCATTCACCCCAGCCCCTCGCTGGGTTTCGGATGTAAGGTATGAGTTTGTCTGCGACGGCAAGACTTTCGACCATCTCTTCGTAAAGCTACAGATGGATTGCAATCTCCGCCAGAACCATTATTTCGCAGCCAACGATACGGAGACCGCAACGCCATCGTACACCTTATTAAATATGTATGCCGGTACCGACGTGAAGCTCCATGGCAAGCGCATTCTCTCGCTCTATCTTTCGGGCGAGAACCTTACCAACCGTGCTTACCAGAACCACCTGAGCCGTCTGAAGTATCTTGACGTAAACCAGGTTACAGGCAGAAGAGGCGTTTACAATATGGGCCGCAACTTCAGCATAAAGATAGTGGTTCCGATAGAGCTGTAACTCCTCTTTTGGAATAAGTAATTCCTCATCAGGAATCAGAATTTGGAATAAATAAATGCCGATAGGGTGCCCAAAACTACAGAAAAAGTAACTTTTGGCGCCACTATCGGCATTTTTTCGTCTAATAATTAGACAATAATGACCGCTTTTCGATGATATTTCGTAACTTTGCAACCATGATTAAGAAACAAGGAACGATATTGATTGTTGATGACAACCGCAACATTCTTACTACGGTAAGGATGCTGCTGGAACCCATATTCGATGGCATCATCACCATCGCCAACCCTAACTCCATCCCAGCCAAACTGAGAGAGGAGCATCCCGACGTGGTGCTGCTCGACATGAACTTCTCCAGCGGAATCAATTCGGGAAACGAGGGATTGTACTGGCTCAGGGAAATCAAGAGCCTCAGCCCGAAAACCGAAGTGGTACTCTTTACCGCCTACGCCGACATCCAACTTGCCGTAACAGGCATCAAGGAAGGTGCCGCCGACTTCATCGTGAAGCCTTTTGAAAACGAGAAGATGATCCGTACGCTGGTAGAGGCTAGGGATAAGAACATGGCTATGGATAACATTATCAACAGGAAAGGTGGAAAACCTGGTGGAAAAGATGCGCAAAGCGCTATGTATTGGGGAGATAGCGAAGTTATGAACAATTTGAGAAGTATTGTGGAAAAAGTTGCTGCAACCGATGCAAACATCCTCATTACGGGCGAAAATGGAACGGGTAAAGAGGTGTTAGCCAACGAGATACATCGTTTATCCACAAGATGTGGAAAGAAAATGCTGCCTGTGGATATGGGAGCCATTACGGAAACCCTTTTCGAGAGCGAACTCTTCGGTCATGTGAAGGGTGCTTTTACCGATGCCAAGGTGGATAAACCGGGCAAGTTTGAGCTTGCCGACGGCAGCACCATCTTCCTGGATGAGATAGGAAACTTATCCTATGGTCTTCAGGCAAAACTCCTTACCGCCCTGCAACGCAGAAGCATCGTAAGAGTGGGCGGAAGCACGCAGATTCCCATCAACGTACGACTGGTTTGCGCCACCAACCGCAATCTGCAGCAGATGGTAAACGATGGCGAATTCAGAGAGGATCTGCTCTACCGCATCAACACCATCCATCTGGAATTGCCTGCCCTGAGACAGAGAAAATCAGACATCGTTCCGCTGGCAGAAAGATTCCTCCATCAATATGGCGATTTATATAATAAGTTGAATCTCCGTTTTTCGGAAGAGGCAGAGAAAAAACTTACCAGTTTGCCATGGTACGGAAATATCCGAGAACTTCAGCACGCCATCGAGAAAGCCGTGATTCTATCTGATGGCGGAATGATTTCTGCCGAAGATATTGATGGCGGAAACCAGCAGAGAAGAGAGAAGCCCCTGGAAGAGGTTCAGACGCTCGACGAGATGGAAAGCCGAATGATAGAGAAAACCATCAGGGAATGTGAAGGAAATCTGTCGGTGGTAGCAGCAAGACTGGGCATTTCCCGCCAGACGCTTTATAATAAGATTAAGCGATATGGGTTATAAACTAATTATAATTATCGTGCTTTTGCACGTGGCTGTAGTAGGTTACATTCGCCTTTACCGCCACTATCGCCGTAACATCAAGAAGGTAACCTTCCTTTTTGATGCAATAGATAATGGGGATTTCTCCTTCAGTTTTCCTACGGAGAAGAGGTTTAAGGAAGATAATATTCTACACCAGTCCCTCAACCGCATCAAGCTTTTCCTGCAGCATACGAGAGAGGAGCAGATGGATCGGGAGAAATATTACGAGCAGATTCTGAATGCGGTGGATACGGGCATCCTGGTGGTAGATAGTCACGACAACATCCTGCAACATAATCAGGCAGCCCTCCGGTTGCTCGATACGGATGTGCTTACCCACATGAACCAGGTAAAAGGGAAACTGAAGGATGAACACCTGGCAAAGCATGAGACGCAAGCCATGCTGAAAGACAAGCACGTGCGTATCATCGCCCTGAGCGACGTGAGCCACGAGCTGAGCAATCAGGAGGTGGATTCTTGGATCAAACTGATTCGTGTGCTGACCCATGAAATCATGAATACCATCACGCCGGTTACTTCGCTGAGCGAGACTCTGCTTACCCGGGTTACAGAGGATAAAGACCTGAAGCAAGGCTTGGAAACCATCCACAAAACAGGAACCGAACTGTTGGCTTTCGTCAACAACTATCGCCGTTTTACCCATGTTCCCCAGCCTCAGCCTGCTCTCTTCTATGTGGAACCATTCCTGGAAAGAATGGCGCTGCTCTGCAACCACGAAGTAGAGATTTCGGTTTCTCCCAAGGATTTGCTGGTTTATGCCGACGAGAGCCTCCTCTCTCACGTAGTAACAAATCTTCTGAAGAATGCCGTAGAAGCTTTCAAGGAAAAGGAAAGAGAAGACAAGCAGGAATGCCGCTCCGCGGATTTGCAATCCGCGGCAAGCAAGAAGGTATTTATCCGTCTCCAAGCCTACGCCAACGCCCAGGAATCCATCATCATCGACGTGAGCAACAACGCCGGTCTCATCCCCGAAGATGTAGCCTCCCACATCTTCATCCCGTTCTTCACCACGAAGCCGGAAGGAAGCGGAATCGGTCTCTCCCTCTCCCGCCAGATCATGCGAGTAAGCGGCGGCAGCCTCTCGCTCCATCAGGACAAGGCACAGGGAATCACCACCTTCCGCATCATCATCCCATAAAAAAGTATAATTTTGGGGAGGAAAGTTTGGCACTTTCGCTTTTTTACCATATCTTTGCCATTATAAAAGATTAAGCTTATGTCAACAGACGATAAGACCATATTAAAGATAAAAGATATAGCTAAATCTGCTATTCCTTCAGGAAGCAAGGCTATATTGTATGGATCAAGAGCGAGAGGTGATGCTCGCAACGATTCAGACTGGGACATTCTTATCCTTTTAGATAAAGACAAACTAGAACAAACAGACTATGACAAAGTAAGTTACCCGTTTGTCTTGTTAGGTTGCGACCTCGGCACAGAAATCAATCCAATTCTTTACACAAAGAAAGAATGGGAATCGTATAACTTCACCCCTTTTTACGAGAATGTAAATCGAGACGGCATTAGTTTAATATAAAAGTTATGGATCAAGTAAACAAAGACACATTAATCAGTCTGCAAGTAGAAAAAGCCAAGCGATTTTTAACTCAAGCAGATGAAATGGTTGAACTAAAGCATTGGGATTTAGCAGCCAATCGCTATTATTATGCCTGCTTCCATGCCGTACAAGCTCTATTCATAGCAAAAGGTGTTAATGCCCACACTCATGCTGGCATTAACACCCAATTCAGTTTACACTTCGTAAAGACTGGTATCGTAGATATCTCTTATGGCAGTTTCCTCGCCCGTATGTTCCAATTAAGGCAAAAAGCCGATTACAACTGCGCCTATGAAATTTCCGAAAATGACATCCTGGAAATTATTGGCTTATCACACGATTTTATAAAAGCCATATTAAACTTAGTCAAATAATTACTGATTGCCCTCCTCCACAATCTGTCCATCAAACAGGCGGATGGTGCGATGGGCTATCTTGGCATCATGCTCATTATGCGTCACCATGACGATGGTGGTGCCCTCGTGGTTCAGCTCGGTAAGCAGATGCATTACCTCGGCTCCATTCTTGGAATCGAGGTTACCCGTAGGCTCATCGGCAAGGATGAGCTTCGGACCGAAAACCACGGCACGGGCGATGGCTACTCGCTGCTGCTGACCACCAGAAAGCTGGTGAGGGAAGTGCTTGGCACGATGGCTGATGGCCATTCGCTTCATAATCGCCTGCACCTTTGCCTTGCGCTCCGCCTTCGGAATATTAAGATAGGTAAGAGGAAGCTCGATGTTCTCCTCTACGTTCAATTCATCTATCAGATTGAAGCTCTGAAACACAAATCCGATTTCTCCCTTTCTCACATCCGTGCGCTCCTTTTCCTTCAGATTTGCCACCTCGTGATTACCCAGGAAATATTTTCCAGAAGTTGGGTTGTCGAGCAAACCGAGGATGTTGAGCAAGGTGGATTTGCCGCAACCGGATGGTCCCATAATGGCAACAAACTCGCCGTCTTCTACTATGAAAGATACGTTATTTAAAGCAATCGTCTCCACATCTTCTGTGCGGAAAGACTTGCAAAGATTCTCTATTTTAAGCATTTTCTTATCTTTTTACTTTTTTACCTTTTTTACTTTTAATTTTATTCATCCTTGAGATATTTCACCGGATTACTATTCGCCACCTTGTAGCAGTTGATGACGACGGAAAGCCCGATGATGACGAGCAAGATGATGGTAACGCCGATAAACAGCAAAGGCGTCAGCGTAATCTTCTCGCTGAACGACATCAGCCATTGTCTGGCTATCAGCCAAGCCCCCAAGTCGCCCACGATGATGCAAGGCAAGGCAATCTTCATAATGTCCTTCAGGAAGATGCGAAGAATATCCTTCACCTTGGCTCCGTTCACCTTTCTGATTGCAATCTCCTTGCGGCGGCGGTTCACCTCATCACTCGTATAGCCCACCAATCCGAAGAGGGCGATAATCATCGTTACGATGCCGGCAACCAGGATTCCGTTGCGGAAATGGAGCTGGGAAGCATACTGTGCCTTGAACTCAGACTCATAGTCGAGTACCTCCACTTTGTTGTTTGGATACATCAATTGCACCTTATCTCTTAGGTCTGCCAAAGCCTCTTCTGTCAAGTCATTGTACTTGACGAGCATATAAGAAGCAGGAGTGGCTGAATAAAAATAAACAAATGAAGCAGATCTTGAATCTGCATTTTCCGTGCTGACCGTACCATACTTCACATCATTGACCACACCACAGATTGTCATCGTTTCATTTTCGTTGCAATGTGCGGAAATCCACACTCTCTTGCCTACAGCACCGTCTTTCCAATGCCCCAACTTCGTCAACTTCTTCGCTAAAGTCTCGTCGATAATCACTTGACGACTACTATCCGTTCGCTCCGTGAAGAAAGAGCCTTGTACAAACTTTATGCTCATAAGGTCAAAGTAATTGTCATCAACGCCCTGCGTGTCATGGATAATCATTCGAGTACGATCATCCCCTGGCAAAGTCAAATTATTTCCATTTACACTCCAGTTTTGCAGTGGCACACAATAGGTAGATGCCACTTGCTTAACATTCGGCAAATGCTTGAATTCCGACAAGCATTGCATTCGTTGGTCTGGCTTGATTCCCTCTACATAAACGATTGCCACATCCTTGTAATCATAACCAGGATTCAGATTCACCATTTTATTATATTGACTATTGACCACAAAGAGCAAGCTGAACAACAAGCCAGAGATAACGAACTGAATACCGAGCAAGGCGAGCTTCCAACGATTACGATTCTCGCTATATCCACGGAATGCAATCGCCACTGGAATTTTATTGTAGAGCCATCCCGGCACCAAGCCGCCAACCAAAAGCACAAGGACGCAAATGGCAACCAATATCCAACTGCCACGATTAAACAACAATGTACTTACAGGAGCAGAAAGGAAATTCTCTATCGTTCCCTTGCAAAGGAAGACGAGGATAGCAGCCAATATCACCGACAACCCAACATGCACCAAAGCCTCGGAGAAGATAATCGCATGGATGTTCTTCGGCTCTGCACCATAGCACTTGCGCACCGCCATCTCACGAGAACGAGACACAAGGTTGCCCACGATGATGAGCAGATAGTTCATCACGGAGGTAAAGAGTAGCACAAAAGCGATGATTCCCATAATCCACCCCATCATCTTGATGTAAGAATTTTGGGTATATACTTTGCTAAGAACCGTAAAATCATAATCCAAAGATATTCCTGATTGTTTCCATTCCTTCAAAGGGAAATGGTCTTTCCTCATCTTGTCAACGTATGGACGAAGTTCGCTCGCTTGACATCCTTTAGCCAATCGGATATAGGAGCTATAACAGTCGTTGCCTAACCAATTATTTCTTCCATCATACCCCAAAACTTCCCCGATACTGCTTAGCGACAAAAGAACTTGCTCGTCATGTAGAGAAGCACCCCAAGGAAAGCTCTCGAACACACCACCTATCGTGAAAGTGATGCCGGGATGTTTTGGCATTATAAAATGCTTGCCTACCACATTGCCACCAATCTTTGCAGCCATCTTGGAATCTATCATACAATAGAGCGGACGAGAGAGGACATCCTTTGCTTTGCCCACTAATATCTTTTGTGGGAACATATCAAAGAAGCAACTATCTGCCAGTAATATATTGGCAGAAATGGATTTTTGGTTTTCCAAGTTGCATTGGTTTTCTCCAATATCTACCACTCGTGTTGCAGCCTCCACCATAGGAGCATATTGCTTGATGCCTGGGGCTGTGGCTCCTGATGTTGCAAAATAGGAAAAAGGGGTCTGCCCCTCTGCGTCACTTCCCATCGTTCCCACTTCTGAAATCTGATACGTCCTATCCCATCCTGGAAAGTACGTATCGTAGGTCTGCTCGAAATAAATCTCGGCAATAATTACCGAACTGATTGCCAATCCGAGCGCCAGGCACAAGATCTTCACGAAATTGTGCTGGCCCCTTCGGGGCAGATTCTTGAATGCGTTAATAATATGATTCATATCAAATATCCTGTTTCAAGGGCGTTAGCCCAATTTATCACTAATCACTACTAATTAATCATTACTAACTAATCACTACTAATTAAAAACTAATACATCATTATCCTTATAGGCCTCATAGCCGCTAACGATAACCTGCTCGCCCGGTTCCAAGCCCTCAATTACCTCATAATACTGAGGATTCTGGCGACCGATGGTGATCTTGCGGCGATAAGCCTTCTTGCCACTCTTGTCTAAAACAAAAATCCATTGACCGCCTGTTACACTATAAAACGTGCCTTTAGGGATAATTATTGCCTGCTTCGACTGACCGAGCTGCAAATCTACATAATAAGTCTGACCGGTTCGGATGTTGCCAGGGCGAACGCCTTTGAAAATGAAGTCGATGCGGAATCTGCCATCTCTTACCTCGGGATAAACCTTGCGTACCTGCAGGAGATAATGCTTGCCGTTCTGGTCGAAGGTGGCAGTAAGTCCCGGTTTTACCCGGTCGATGTAATGCTCATCCACCTGCGCCTGCACCTTGAAATCGCTGAGGTCGTTGATGACGCCTATCTTCTGTCCAGCCTGAATGCTCTGTCCCAGTTCCACATCGAGCAAGCCGATTTCGCCCGAAATGGTGCTGCGGATGTTCAGCTTCTCCTTGCGCTGGCGAACCAGCTGCACATTCTTCTGCATGGCTTCCAGATTATCGCCCATCTGCTCCATCTGCGAACGGCGGAGCTGTGCATCCTTCTTCAATCGCTTGCTGATGAGCGCATGCTTCTTGACGGCAAGGTCGTAATCTTCCTTAGCCTTGAGATACTCCTCGCGCGAATTGAGTTCTTCCTTGTGCAATGCCTCCTGATGCTGATAGGAGCGGCGCTTGGTAATGACATCCTGTGAAAGCGACAGTTCCTCGTTGCTGTTGTTCAGTCGGTCCTGCTCCATCGAAATCTGGGTATTGCGAAGCATGTCCTGCTTTTCGGCAAGTTCGCTTTCGGCATTCAGAATCTCCAGGTCGAGATTCGAATTGCTCAGTTTCACGATTACATCGCCCTTGTTTACGTGGGCACCTTCGTCCACCACTTTCTCCAGAACAATACCGCCTTCCTCGGAACTGATCTGCACCACGGAGATTGGAACCACCTGTCCATCCACCGAAACATAATCGTTGAACTGCGCCTTCTCTACGGTTCCGATGCTCAATCCCTTCCTGTCCACCTTCAGGGTGGAAGAGAAATTGCTCAATCCCAACCAAATGAGGACTGCGATCAAAACCGCTCCTCCGCCAATCCATGCCCAATACTTGCGAGGCACGAGATATTTTTTCTTTTCTATCTTTATATCCATAATTTATCTTATTAAATTTTCTCCCTGGTAATAAGCAACCAGTCTCTGTTTGATGATGAGCAGCAACTGCATCTGGAGTTCCTTGATTCTGCTTTCCAGAAGCGTCTGGGCTGCGGTATGAAGATCGAAGGTGGAAAGCATTCCTTCCTCAAACTTGCGGCTCGACATGTGATAGGCGAGCAAATCGGAGGCAACCTTCTTCTGCATCTGATGCAACTCCTTGGCGTAACCCTCTGCATCCATTACCGCCTGGGCTATCTGGTCGTGAAGTTTGCGACGGGTTTCCTCCAGGTTCACCTGTGCCAGTTGCCAGTCGTTGCGTGCCTTCTTCACGCTGTGCCATCGGTCACTATTATAAATAGGTATGGAAAGGGTCAACGCGAGGTATTCGCCCTGGTTGTTGTGAAACTGCGAGGCAAACCCATCGTATTGCCCTTTCTGAGAGAGATTCTTGTAATAGTTGGTAGAAATGCCGCCACCGAGAGAGAGTGATGGCAGCAATCTGCCTTTTGCTATCTTGTAATCATACCGTGCCCGCTCCACTTCGTATTCTGCCGACTTTAAATCGGGAGAAATATTCTGAAAGCCCTGGTAAACGGTTTCGTAGTTTACTCCAGATTCTGAAACCTCTTTATTTTCTGCCTTTAGCTTCAGATTCCGCTCTTCAGCTATCTGGATTTTCAGCTCTTCATCCACCGGAAAATTCATCGCGGATTTCAAGGCGAGCAGACTCTGTTTTGCCACATTCTCCTGATGCGTAAGATTGTATTCATCTTCCGCCACCTGCGATTCCATCTGTACCACATCCGGTCGGCCTTTTTCGCCCAGTTCATACAGGCGCTTCATCTTAACTAACATCCGCTTACTTTCGTTCAGTTTCTCGCTTGCTATCCGAATGCTTGCCTCAGCATAGGCAGCATCCACATATTTCTGCATCACGTCGATGGCTCTATCGTCCTGAATCTTCTGCATCGCCGTGGCTGAATAATCCCGGCTCAACTTAGCCTGCTTCAAGGCGTTGATGGTGGCGAAACCATCGAAGACATTCAGTTCGGCATAAAGCTGATAGTAGTTGTTGAATGTCGTTACATTATTATAAGTATTGGTTTCCGGGTCGATGTTTCGTCCCCAGGCATACTGTCCCTGTACGCCACCCGTAACGGTAGGCAGGAATCCAGCCACAGCATGCTGGTAATCCTGCTTGCGTTGGCGAGCATTCACCACCTCCCGCTTCACCTCCGTGGCATGTTCCACGGCGTAAGCCATGCAGTCGTCAAGGCTCCAACTCTGTGCCGAGACTCCAGCCGCCCAGACCAACCATCCTATCAATATTCCTATTCTTTTCATAATCTTCTTCATTTTGTCATGATAAGGACAAGAGCCGTGCCAAAACAGCATTTCTCCTGATAATCAAACCATTAAATAAAAACTCTCATTAAACAAACTGTCCAACAATTAGACACCACCGTCTAATTGTTGGACAGAAACCGCAGCTTAAAGCTGATCATTCATCGCATCCACCACTTGTCCATCAAACAGATTGATGATGCGACTGGCGTAAGTAGCATCGTGCTTGGAGTGAGTCACCATCACGATGGTGGTACCCTCATCATTCAGTTCGCTGAGCAACTGCATCACCTCCATACCATTCTTGGAATCGAGATTACCCGTAGGCTCATCGGCAAGGATGATGCTAGGCTTGCCCACCACGGCACGGGCGATGGCAACCCTCTGCTGCTGACCTCCGGAGAGCTGATGAGGATAATGCTTGGCACGATGACTGAGCTTTACCTTGCGCAGGATGTCGAGCACTCGCTCCTTGCGTTCCGCCTTGCCAATGCCTAGATATTTGAGCTGCAGGTCGATGTTCTCCTCTACCGTCAACTCATCTATCAGATTGAAATTCTGAAAGACGAAACCGATGCGACCCTTGCGATAAGCCGTGCGCTCACGCTCCTTGAGATGTCCTACCTCCTCATCGCCCAGCCAATACTTACCCTCGGTAGGTGTATCGAGCAAGCCGAGGATGTTGAGCAAGGTAGACTTGCCACATCCCGAAGGTCCCATGATGGCTACAAACTCGCCATCCTTTACATTGATGTTCACGCCGTTCAGGGCGATGGTCTCTATCTCTTCTGTACGAAATATTCTCGTTAAATTCTCTGTACGTATCATCTTGATTTAATGTTTAATGTGTAGTGTTTAATGTTTACTTAGCTCATCATGCTATTCCATCTTGATGCTGTCTATCGGATTCTCCATAGCGGTGCGCAGGGTATAGCTGAAGACCGATACCAAGGCTAGCAGCAAGGTGAAGATGGCTCCAGCCGCCAATGTCCACCAAGGGAAATCGATGCGATATTTGAAACCTATCAAGTATTCCTGCATCAGCTTGACACACAATGGGATGGCGATAACCACAGCCACACACGATGTGATGAGGAATCGCTTGGAAAGTTGCCATGCCGCATCAGCTACCGAGGCACCCATCACCTTGCGCAAGGCTATCTGTCGGCGCTGCTGGTTGCCGTAATATACCGACATGCCAAACAAGCCGAGGGCGGAAATCAAGATGGAGATGCCCATGAAGGTGATGATGAGCACCATCATGTTGCGCTTCTCCTTGAGGGCATCCGCCAAGGTGTCGTCCAGATACTCCGTATCCATATCCGTAGGTACGCCCAACTGCTCCTTAGCCACTTGCTTGCAGGCACTCTGGATAGCAGCCAAGGCTTGGGCATGGTCGCCACGAGTCTTCACCAAGATGGTCCAAAGCACATCATGATTAGAAGGAACACGTATCGCATTATGATTTCCAAATTTGTCAGATTTGAACTCATCAAGAGCATCGCCACAGTGGAAATCTTTCACAACGCCACAAACCTCATATTCCGGCTTGCCTTCACGATTACCGAAATATGGTTTCTTGCTCGATACGCCAAAGGTTCGCTTGGCTTCCTCGCTAACCCAGATTTTGCCTGGCGTTGGGTCAGAATATCGCTCCAGCACCTTGAAGCCCATCATCTTCATCGCTATGGAATCCAATACGCTCAATCGCAAGAACGCTAAATTTTCTCCCTTCTCATCATGCACTCCATTAGCAAAGCTGATGACAGGATTGTTGCCGATAGCCGTAGCCTCCTCCACCTCAGGCAGAGATTTCAATCTCGCTATCAACGCTGCGTTTCTGACATCCACATTATCAAATCCGAAAGTGGTGGAGATGCAGAGAATGTCTTTCGTCTGATACCCCAAAGGTATGTTGGCGAGATGGCGCATCTGGAGCATCATCGTGATAGCCATCACCACCAGCGACATACTGATAACACTCTGTGCCACAATGAATATTTTACTAAACCACATCTTGCTGCGCAAGCGGATGGTACCCTTCACTACATCTATCGGATTGAAGCGAGACACCACAATGGCAGGGAACAAGCCCGACAATAAGGAGATGACGAGATAAGCCACCAACAGGCATCCCCAAACGGCAGGCGAAGAGAAGAGAGAAATCTTCGTATCCAAGATGCTATTAAATAAAGGTGTGAATGCCCAAGCCAGCAAAATGCCCAGCAAGAAGCAACCTGCCGTGAAGAGTGCAGCCTCCTTGATATAGCGCAATACCACACCCAGTACCGACTCACCCAACAGGCGGCGGGTAGCCATCTCCTTGGCTCGATTGCCTATCTGCGCCACGGTGAGATTGATGTAATTGAAGATGGCTGAAAGCAAGAGGACGAGTGCCACAATCAAAAGGACATTGACCAAGGTCTTGCTGCCATGACGGACATGCGAGCATGTAATATCTGAAAAATACAACTTGTCCCAGCGCACCAAGCTAGAGCCCCACAAGAAACTGCCAGTCGTCTTCTCACGACTCCACCATTTCTTCCAATAGCCCATATATTTATTGAGCAACGTGGCATTCACCTTTTCTGGGTCAGCGCCATCTGCCAATCGGACGATGGTAACAACCTCGCCAAACTGATCCATCGGATACAAATCTGCGTCCTTAAATTTCATGGAAACAAAGATGTCGGTGGGTTCCAGCAAGTCTTCCCTGCCAAAATCATCCACGATGCCCACTACCTTGAATTGTAGCGTATCGCATGTAACTACCTGCCCGATAGGATTCGCATTGCAAAAAGCCCTCTTGGCAAAAGACTCGGAGATAAGGGCCTGGTGCTTATCCGTGAGCACACGATGAGCGGAGCATCCCCTGCACTTCATTCCCATCATATCCAAGAAGTTAGGATCTATGGCACGTGCCTGCACATGGAAGTATTGACCATCCACCACAGCACCCTTGTCTGTATAATAATCGCTAAATCGGGTCCATTCCTTGATTTCCGGGATGGAAGGGAAAAACTCCTTAGCCGTACCCAGGGTCATGCCAAGATAATCGCCCGAACCAGGCACATAGAGGTTCTTGGCATCTGGCTGATGAGTGCCCACCCGATACTCCATGAAGGCGTAAGATACCAAAATCATCACAAAAGCCAAGGCTATCGAGAGTCCGAAAGCCTCAATAGCAGTATAGAGTTTGTTGCGTAATAAGAACTTAAAATAACTTTTCATATCTGTTGTTTCATTATTTTTTCTGATGCAAAGGTAGCCATTCCTTTTGATTCTGCCAAAGACCAGAAGCCAGCGGCAAGTGGATTGTATGAAATTCATACACTTTTCTGTATGATAATCACACATCACATTCCATTTTGTTGGCTATTTCAAGAAAAAAGTGTACTTTTGCAAACAAAAGATATAACAGAACACAAATAGATGAAATACGGAACAATACTTGTTATCGACGACAATCCATCGATACTCACAGCCTTGAAGATATGCCTGGGCGGTACATTCGAGCAGCTTCTCACCTTGCCTCGCCCAGACACCGCCCCCACTCTGCTCCAACAAGAGCCAGTGGACATCATCTTGCTCGACATGAATTTTTCCTTGGGCGTAAACAGCGGACAGGAAGGTTTGCTTTGGCTCCGCACCTTCCGCCGTCTCCATGCCAACATCCCCGTGGTACTCATCACCGCCTACGCAGATATCCAGCTCGCCATCAAGGGATTGAAGACGGGAGCCGCCGACTTTGTAACCAAGCCTTGGGATAATGACGAACTTATCAGAACCCTGAAAGATGCCATCGACCGAAGCCAGGAAGTGGAGACACTGGAGAGCATCGAGACCACGCATATCCACAAGGTGGTGGATCAATGCCACGGCAATATTTCTCGTGCCGCCGAACTGCTCGGCATCACTCGCCAAACGCTTTATGCTAAACTCAAGCGATAATCACTTATCAAAATCATTCCCGTTATCACTTATCACAATCATTCATGATTATCAACATCTGATATGGACACCATCTTCCACATATATATAATAGGTATCATTCTCCTCGTCATAGGAGGTATCATCTATCTCTTCTTGCGCCATCAGCGCAACCTGAAGAGCCGTGCCTTCTTGATGCAAGAGGCTATCCGCAATGGCGATTACTCCTTCCGTCTATCCACCAAGGGATTGCTCTCTGGAGAACGAGCCTTGCAGCAAGCCCTCAACGATATGGAGAACGACATCGGCAGACTGGTGGCGCAGCATGAGGTGGAATCTTGGCAAAGGCTAACCCGTGTGCTCACCCATGAGATTATGAATGCCACCGCCCCCATCTCCAGCATCTGCCAAGCCTATCTTAGCAATCCCGACATCCAAGGCTCGCCCTACGAGGAAGGCATCCGAGCCATTCGAGACACCAGCAAGTCGCTCACCAGTTTCGTGGACAGCTACCGCAAGCTCACCCAGCTACAAGAACCTGTCATCGAGAACATTCCACTCAAGGATTTCGTGGAAGGCATCAAGCCGCTCTATCCTCAGATAGAATGGCACATCCATATCCCCGAAGATGCCACCTGGTCTGCCGACAAAAACATGCTGCACCAGGTATTTATCAATCTGACCAAGAATGCCATCGAGGCTCACGCCTCAGCCATCGACATTCGATGCTTCCACAAACATCCAGAGAGCATCGAGAGTTCACAATTCTCGGGCATCTATTTCAGCAACAATGGCGCCCCCATCCCAGCCGATGTGGCAAAGGAGATGTTCATCCCCTTCTTCTCCACCAAGCCATCAGGTTCGGGCATCGGCCTCTCCATCTCCCGCCAGATGCTGATGATGCAATCCATCACCCTCTCCCTAGCCGAGCATAATGTGGCAGGCTATCATGTAACATTCCGAATGAACAGCTGCGACATCGTCACCTCGCTATGCACGATGCTATGATGCAAGCCATCAGCCACTCCATACGTAGTAACAAAGGTGATGACCAAAGAAAGCTTGGTCTTGGTGGAACTTTGGAAGAGTTCCATGCGCTGCCGCAACAGCTGCTCGTAGGCATCAGTGATGCGGTATTCCGACTTGCTGAATTTCATCTCGCATAGATGCACGATGCGGTCGGCACGCTTGATGACCAAGTCTATCTGCCCACCTCGCTGCTTGTCATCCGCCACCTTTCTCCATGAAGAAACTTCCGTAGCCATGCCTGATATGCCCAAGGCTTTCTTGATGCAATCCGTGTGCATCAAGCAGACAATCTCGAAGGTAAGTCCTTGCCATGTAGAAACCAAGCGTGACTCAAAATTGTGGCTCCACCATTGTTCATCCCCAGATGTATCTTGCGCTATAAACTTATAATAGAATAAGGTATAGAAATCCATCAACCGATAGATGGTATCTTTTGTCTTGCAACCAAAGTTCTGACTGCGTGAGATAAAATCGCATCTTTCCAAATTGGTCAGTACACGAGTGAGCGTACCTCCATTCGCCCCAATGACTTTGGAAATTTCCGTACGAGTCATACCATCATGGTGCTGAGCCAATGCTTTGACCACGCTGATATACAGTTCGGCATTGCTGAACAACGCATTATAGAGTTCATCAAACTCCCCTCTCATGATACCGCCATGAGAGAAGAAAAGGCGATCCACATTCTGCACCAAACTCTGTCTTGGGTCGATAAGGCTCAGATAGAATGGGATGCCACCCATTACCATATAGCATTGCAATATCTGGTATCTGTCCCACTTGCAATGCTTGCGTTGCAAGTATTCCTCCACCTCATGAAGCGTAAATGGGCGCACATAGATGCTAGAGGTAATTCGGGCATGCAAGCCACCCTGGTTCTCTATCAGATTATCCACCATCCAGGAAGTGGCGGAACCGCTGGCAATGAACACGATGTCGCTTCGGCGAGCAGCCCAACCATTCCAGAAATTTTCCAAAGCCGAAACAAAATCCGACTTCTGCGTATCTATCCAAGGCATCTCATCGATAAACACCACTTTCTTCCTGTCTGCATCAAGCAACTCCAGATATTCCTCAAGAGCATCAAAGGCATCAAACCAATCGGAAAACTTATCTGGCTTACTGCCCGAAAATTTCTTCAATGCCTTGCCGAAACTCGTCAATTGTCTTTGGCGAGAAAGATTATGTCCTCCCACAAATGTAAAGTCATAGGAACCTTGATAGTATTGGTCAACAAGGAAGGTCTTGCCTACTCTTCGTCTTCCATACACTATCACAAACTCAGAGCGGTCGGATTCCATCACCCTATCCAGTTCCAAGCACTCTCGCTCCCTACCTACCAACTTATTGCTTGTTCCCATTTTCTTCGCTTTTTATTCGTTTCGATACTGACTGCAAATTTAAGCCAATTTTCCCGAAAAACAAAGAAAATGGGCGATTTTTTACCCAAATCTCATTCAAAAACATAGATTTGGGTAAAAAATCGCCCATTTTTTAGTTTTCATCACTATTTCTTCATTACCTATCTATCAAAGAGATTGATGATAACATGCGAAACTTGAGTCAATTATTTCTGGTACTCTTCACACTTCACCTTTCGGCCGGAAACCCCTGTGTTTATCGGCATTCCGAGGGGTGAAGAGTTGTTTTTATCTCTTCACCCACTCTTCACCACTCTTCACCTTCAGGAACGGAAACAGATGCGAAAGACAGATAGAAGGATTGCAAATCAGCCAGAACTGAAGGGTGAAGAGTGGTGAAGAGTAGGTGAAGAGTGCCCGAATACTCTTCACCCCTCGGAATGCCGATAAACACAGGGGATTCGGGGCTTTTGGTGAAGAGTGAAGAGTATTTGGCAGAAAGCCTATACGAAAACAAAATAAAGGAGGTTTCGATAACTGTTCCAGTAAAACAGCCGACTAGCCACTCATGCGCTAGTCGGCTGTTTGCGTTTTGCCAGTTAGCTATTTATATTTTGCCAGTTAGCTATTTCCGAATCTCGCATCAGCTGTTCCCGACATTTTCTAATAATCCTCCATATAACCCTTGGTAAACATATCATAAGACAGGGCTTCCAGTTCTGAGAGCGTCATCTGCTCTACCGAATGCTCTATCTTACGTATCAGTTCGTCTCGCTTGAAATCGTCGTCATCACTCAGACGCGATGTAAATCTGTTACTCATTTTCTTTACTTTGAACTTTGAATGTTGAACTTTGAACTTTGAACTTTGAACTTTATGATTAGTCTTATTGCTTCTATGAAGCTATTGGCGCTCATAGGTATTGATGATGTTTCCATCATACGCCTCGTGGCTGATTAACCGGATGTTATGAGGAAGCATAGGCGCTGGTGTTCCGGCAGTTACCACGTTTTCCACCGATGTGGATAACAACGTTTCTACCCTGATTTCATCCCAAAGTCTGGCATCGAGGAATGCCTGATGGGTGATGGCGCCTCCCTCTACTATCAGCGACTGCACCTTATTATCATATAAGTACTGCATGATTTGCTGCAACACTTCCGTCTTGCCCCGTGAAAAATCCAGACCTTCGAAACAAGGATGATGACGGTCGATGACCAGGCGCATCGGGTCCTTGCCGCTCCAATCTCTAACGTTGAGCTGACTGTGGTCGCGCTCATCGGTTACGCGACCTATGAGGATGGCATCGTTCTCAGCACGCAACTTGTGGGAGAGCATCTTGGTGAAAGGCGAGGAAATAGCCATACCCCTACCCCCGTTGTCAAGAAAGCCATTCGCGGTCTGCGCCCATTTCAGAATGATGTAAGGACGCTGATGGGTGTTGAAGGTGATGAAGCGCTTGTTGAGTTCGAGACATTCCGCCTCCAAAACGCCTACTGTTACTTCGATGCCTGCCTCGCGAATCTTGCGGATACCGCGGCCCTGAACCTTGGCAAAGGGATCTACGCAGCCGCAAACGCATCGCTTTACTCCTTTTCTTACTATCAAATCGGCGCAAGGCGGCGTCTTGCCGTAATGAGAGCAGGGTTCGAGACTCACATAGATGGTAGCTTGGCTTAATAGATGCTCATCCTCGGGCTTAACAGATGCAAAGGCGTTGACTTCAGCATGCCCTTCGCCGCATCTTACATGATAGCCTTCGCCGATGATTCTGCCATCCTCGCTCACGATAACGGCTCCCACCATCGGGTTGGGTTTGGCATTCTCTCTTCCGTTTTTCGCCAGCTGCAGACAGCGGCGCATAAACATTTCGTCTATTTCCTTTTGCGACAACGGTTCGCCCGTCTTCACATTCTGAAAAGAAACATTATTTTGTTCCATATCTAAAACTTTTCTTCGTTTTTTACTTACTTTTCGATAAAATGTCGTACCTTTGCTCTCAAATCAAATCATAATATACGATTTAGAGATGAAAACGTATCAACAACTTTGGCAATCCATTACCACTCTATATGAGGCGGGCGAAGCACAGGCTATCGTCCGCACCGTACTCGATGTGAAGTACGGAATGACGCTGACCGACATAATCTGCGGCAAAGTTAATGAATTATCTGCAGATGAAGAAAGAAAACTGGAAGAAATTATCAGAAGATTGCAAAAAGGCGAACCTGTACAGTATGTTCTGGGCGAAGCTGACTTTGCAGGAAGAACCTTCCATGTAGAGCCGGGCGTGCTGATTCCGAGACCCGAAACGGCGGAACTCTGCGAGTGGATAGAAAAAGATGCGACTGAAAACAAAGGGATTACGGAAGGAGAGAAGGAAGAAAACACCATCCGCATCCTGGACATCTGTACGGGTTCGGGCTGCATTGCCATTACGCTGGGACTGGACATCGGCGGCTCGGAGGTTACGGGTTGGGATATTTCAGAAGATGCCTTGAAGATAGCACAGGGAAATGTTGCGCTTCTGGATGCCGGTAACGTAAAAATAGAATATCAGGATGCCCTGAAGTTGGCGGAAACATCGGATGCCGGAAGATGGAACATCATCGTGAGCAATCCCCCGTATATCTGCGAAAAGGAGAAAGCGGATATGGAGAAGAATGTGTTGGAACACGAACCTGGAATCGCTCTCTTCGTGCCCGATGAAGAGCCTCTGAAGTTCTACAGAGCCATCGCCGAATATGCCTCTTCTGCCCTCAAATCCGGAGGTGCATTATACTTCGAAATCAATCCTATCTACGAAAAAGAAACAAGGGAAATGCTGGAAGGATTGGGGTTTAAAGCTATTGATACAAAGGAAGATGCCTTCGGAAAGCAGAGAATGATGCGAGCCGGCAAATCATAAAGTTCAATGTTCAAATCTCAAAGTTCAAAGTAAAATCATCATGTTCAAATCTCAAAGTTCAAAGTATAAAAAGCCGATGACCGAGCAGCAGGCGCTCCTGAAGCTCACCACCCTCTGCACCCAAGCCGAACATTGCTCGCAAGAGATGATCGACAAGATGAAGAAGTGGGAACTGCCCGAAGATGCCATCGCCAGAAACATGGAATTCCTGACCGAAAAGAAATTCATCGACGACGAACGGTTCGCACGCTTCTTTATCAACGACAAGATAAAATACAACAAGTGGGGACGCCGGAAGGTGGAACAGGCGCTGTGGATGAAACATATTCCGAAGGACATCTCCGACCCTATTTTCGAAGAGATTGAAGACGATCTGTATATGGAAAACCTCCTGCCCCTGATGAAAAACAAATATAAAACCATCAAGGCAAAGAACGACTATGAACGCTCGATGAAACTCATCCGCTTTGCCCTGGGAAGAGGATACAGCATGGAGGTTATCCACAAATGCATCGACCGGATGAAGGAAGAAGATCTGGGAGACATCGATTTCGAAGAGGAATTCTAAAGTTCAATATCCAAACCTCAAAATTAAGAGTAAAGCCATGCGTACCAGCCTGTTAAGAGACATATTAGATTTATTCTTCCCCCGAACCTGCGCCATCTGCGGAAATGTGCTCGCTGGCGGGGAGGAGATGATATGCATAAAATGTCTGTTCCGCATGCCGGGAACCGATACCTGGGAACAGCCCTACGACAACGAGATGGCAAAACTCTTCTGGCATCTGATTCCCATCGAACGCTGCTGCGCTCTCTTCCATCACATCAGCCATGCCACATCGGCTAGAGCCGTCTACCAGCTGAAATACATGCATCATCCTGAAATGGGAATCTATCTGGGCAGAATGCTGGCAAAGAAGGGGTTAGGCATTCAGTTCTTCGACGGAATAGACGCCATCATCCCCATCCCGCTCACCCGAAAACGAGAAAAAGAACGCGGCTATAACCAGAGTCTTCTCATCGCCAAAGGCATCCAGCAACTCACCCATCTGACCATCATCAAGGATGCCGTAAGAAGAAAAAAGTTTAGCGAAAGCCAAACCCACAAGAACCGGCAGGAAAGACTGGAAAACGTGAGCCAGGTTTTTGAAGCCGCAGCAACCTATCATGACGGGCAGGGCGAGCACCCCATCACGCAACTTGAGGGCAAACATATCCTCATCATCGACGACGTATGCACCACCGGAGCCACCATCATTTCCTGTGCGGAAACCCTGATAAAAGCAGCCGGAAAGATGAAGATAAGCGTGCTGACTGTAGGTTTCGCACACGACTAAAGGCCCTTTTTGCCGAGAGTTAAAACATTTTAACCCTAAATATAGCCGCCGTGTGCAAAAATCATTGTACCTTTGCAAAATAATTAATAATAATTTAATCCTTTAAAGATTATGGACAAACTGAAGAAAGAATTCGCATCTAAGTTATTGAAAGTAAAGGCTATCAAGTTGCAGCCTAATGATCCATTCACATGGGCTTCTGGCTGGAAGTCACCATTCTATTGTGATAACCGCAAGACTCTCTCATTCCCAGAACTCCGCAATTATGTAAAGCTTGAGCTCGTTCACGCTATCCTGGAGCAGTTCCCAGAGGCTGATGCTGTAGCCGGAGTAGCTACTGGTGCCATCGCGCAGGGTGCTTTGGTTGCTGACGAACTGAACATGCCTTTCGTATACGTTCGTTCTAAACCAAAGGATCACGGTATGCAGAACCTCATCGAAGGTCAGCTCGACCCTAAGGCTAAGGTTGTGGTAGTAGAAGACTTGATTTCTACCGGCGGCAGCTCTCTCAAGGCAGTAGAGGCTCTCCGCAAGAACGGCAACGAGATTGTGGGCATGGTAGCTAGCTACACCTATGGTTTCCCTATCGCCGAGAAGGCTTTTGCTGATGCTAACGTAAAGCTGGTTACTCTGACCGACTATGAGCACGTAGTGGCAGAGGCTCTGGAGACTGGCTATATCAAGCAGGAAGACGTAGAGTTGCTCCACGAGTGGCGCAAGGACCCAGCTAACTGGAAGAAGTAATCAAGCTGACCCATCAATAATGAGTACAAGTACATTCGAAAGTAATATCAAACAGATTCCTCACAAGCAGGAATCTGTTTACCGTACATTGAGCGATCTGAACAACCTGCAGATGCTCAAAGACCGCTTCGAGCAGGTGAAAGACCAGATTCCTGAGGACAAGAGAAAGGAAATGGAAAAGCTGAAGGACCTCAAGTTTGATAGCGACAGCATCTCTATCACAGCACCTATGGTGGGTGAAATCAAGATGCGCATCATTGACCGCGAGGAGCCTAAGACCATCAAGTTTGAAACAGAAAACAGCCCTGTTCCTTTCAACTTCTGGATTCAGCTACTCCCTACTGGCGAGTTCTCATGCAAAATGAAACTCACCATCAAGGCAGAACTTAACATGTTTATCAAGGGTATGGTGAAGAAGCCATTGCAGGAAGGCATCGAAAAAATTGCTGATGCGCTTGCGATGATTCCTTACCAGGATTAATAAATAAAGAAATTATGGCACATAAACTTTGGGAAAAGAACTTCGAAGTAAACAAGGAAATTGAAAGATTCACCGTAGGAAGAGACCGCGAACTCGACCTCTATCTCGCCAAGTATGACGTGCTGGGTAGTATGGCACACATCACCATGCTCGAAAGCATCGGACTCCTGGAGAAAGATGAACTCACCCAGCTCCTTGCTGAACTGAAAAACATCTACGCCATCGCCGACAAGGGCGAATTCGTAATAGAAGACGGCGTGGAAGACGTTCATTCCCAGGTAGAACTGATGCTCACCCAGAAACTGGGCGACATGGGCAAGAAGATTCATTCGGGCAGATCACGCAACGACCAGGTTCTTGTAGACCTCAAACTCTTCACCCGTCATGAGTTGAAGGAGATTGTGGACGCCGTGAAGATTCTCTTCGACGAGCTGATTCAGAAGAGCAACCAGTATAAGGACGTGCTGATGCCGGGCTACACCCATCTGCAGGTGGCTATGCCTTCATCATTCGGTCTCTGGTTTGGCGCTTATGCTGAAGGACTTGCCGATGACATGCTCTTCCTTCAGGCTGCTTACCGCATGACAAACCGCAACCCGTTGGGTAGTGCTGCCGGCTATGGAAGTTCATTCCCATTGAACCGCACCATGACCACCGAACTTCTCGGTTTCGACAGCATGGACTATAATGTGGTATATGCACAAATGGGCAGAGGAAAGATGGAGCGCAACGTGGCTTTCGCCATGACTACCGTGGCAGGAACTTTGGCAAAGATGGCTTTCGACGCCTGTATGTTCAACTGTCAGAACTTCGGTTTCGTGAAATTGCCTAAGGAGTGCACCACCGGTTCGAGCATCATGCCACACAAGAAGAATCCAGACGTATTCGAGTTGATTCGCGCCAAGAGCAACAAGCTCCAGAGCCTTCCACAACAGGTAATGCTCATCATGAACAACCTGCCAGTAGGCTATTTCCGCGATCTCCAGATTATCAAGGAAGTGTTCCTCCCTGCCTTCGACGAGTTGAAGGACTGTCTGCAGATGGCTGCCTACATCATCAACAAGATGGAGGTGAACGAGCATATTCTTGACGATCCTCGCTACGACCCTATGTTCTCAGTAGAAGAAGTGAACCAGCTTGCAGCCAACGGAATGCCATTCCGCGATGCTTACAAGAAGGTAGGACTGGAAATCGAGGCTGGCGAATTCAAGCCAAACAAGGATATTCATCATACTCACGAAGGCAGCATCGGCAATCTCTGCAACGACAAGATTCAGGCGCTGATGGAGCAGACTCTCTCTGAGTTCCACTTCGAGCGCATGGAGAATGCCGAGAAGAATCTTCTGAAATAAAGACTGAAAGGTTTCTGCATGAAGAATAGCATATATAATAAGGTGAAGAGCATGGCTGGAATAGCTATGCTCTTACTTTGTTCGTGCGATGCAGAAAACAGCATCAGCACCAAATATCCCTGCCAGTTCTATTTCAAGTCGCAATACCATCCGGGCACAAGTCTGGAAACAGCCCTCAACGGAACGGGCATCTACACGATGGTTAGCGCCAAAAAGGTGAATGGAGCCTGGAATATCTATTCTACATTAAACGATGGAAAAAAACAGACGGAAACCATCATCCTCTCTACAGCGAAGGAGAATTATGCCAACTATACCTATCTGGGAGCGGGCAACGACCCTAAAGATGCCAAAAAGAACGGCTTCATCATGGGATTATCCAACTTCAGCGGACCTGTAGCCTGGGACCGCCAATGCCCCAACTGTCTGGAACAATATGGCGGCACCAACTATCCGCTGGAATGGACCGGCAACCGCCAATCGGTAATTTGCGACAAATGTAAACGCATCTACAGCCTGGAAAACGGAACCATCACAAGCGGCGGAAAGAGCAAAAGCGACAAGCCGCTGATGCAATATCGGGTAACCTACGGTGGCAAAGGAACCGATATATACGTGGGAAACTAAGCTGAAACGGAGGGCAAACGAAAAAAATGGCGCTTTCTTGTCTTAAAAAATGTAAATCGTTTGGAGATTTAAAGAAATAGCATTACCTTTGCACCCACATAACGCGGAAATAGCTCAGTTGGTAGAGCACAACCTTGCCAAGGTTGGGGTCGCGGGTCCGAGTCCCGTTTTCCGCTCAACTCTTAACGTTTACCATGCCGCAATGGTGGAATTGGTAGACACGAGGGACTTAAAATCCCTTGGCCAGTAATGGCTGTGCGGGTTCGAGTCCCGCTCGCGGCACCTTAAAGTTTTTCCTTATGAAAAAATTTGCTTACATCCTCATTTTATTCATTACGCTGGTCTTAACATCATGTGGTGTTAGCAGTGGGCATTTCAAGTTTGAAGGCAAATTTCTCAATATGAATCAAGGCGAGTTTTATGTATACAGTCCTGACGGGGGCTTCGAAGGCGTTGACACCATCAAGGTAGAAGGCGGCCGTTTCACTTTCGAAACTGAATGTAAGGAAGATTTTACCATTATGCTTGTTTTCCCTAATTTCTCTGAGCAGCCTATCTTCGCAAAATCGGGCAAATCAGTAGAAATCAAGGCAGATGCTTCGCACCTTAAGGAAATGGAGGTAAGCGGAACCGAGGATAACGAACTGATGACAAAATTCCGCAAGAACATCTTGAAAGATACGCCACCTGAGGCTAAAAAGCATGCTGAAGACTTCGTCAGAGAACATCCGAATTCTGTGTGCAGCATCTATCTGATCAAAAAATACTTCATCACTTCTACACAACCTGATTACCGCAAGGCGCTCTCACTCATCAATATCGTAGAGAAGGAACAGCCTAAAAACGGACAGTTGGCTAAGATGAAGCAGTTGGCAGAAACCATGAAGAATGTAGGCACCGGTGCAACCCTGCCTTCATTTACAGCATACGATATCAATGGAAAACTCGTTTCCAGTACAGAAATGAGCAGCGCTCCGGTTGCCGTAATCTACACCTGGGCTACCTATAACTATGACAGCCAGGACATGCAGCGCGAACTGAAGAGCCGTCAGAAGAAATCGAACGGCAAGCTTAAGCTGATGGCTTTCTGTCTGGATGCCAGCAAGAGCGAATGCAAGAACAACATCAAGCGCGACTCTATCGCATGCCCTATCATCTGCAACGGCGAAATGCTGGAAGACAAGACCTTGAAGAAGTTGGGATTGGGAAACCTTCCTGACAACATCATACTTCAAAATGGTAAAATCATCGCCCGAGGCATGAAAAAGCAAGAGCTTTACAATAAGCTCGACCAACTGCTAAAATAAATACTTTCGAGCTAGTCAAGAACCCATAAAAAGCACGCCTATATGTTAGTAAAGACATATTGTGCAGCAGTTAACGGACTAGAAGTAACTACTGTAACCGTAGAAGTAAGCCTCAACAGAGGCGTCATGTACCACCTCACAGGCTTAGGCGACGAGGCGGTTAAGGAGAGCCGTAACCGAATTTCAGCAGCTCTCCAGTATAGCGGCTTCAAATTTCCGATAGCCGACATCACTATCAATCTGGCTCCAGCTGACCTCAGGAAAGAGGGCAGCAGTTTCGACTTGCCGCTTGCAATCGGACTTCTAGGCGCCAACAACAACATTCCCGAAGATCATCTGAAAGAGTACATGATGGTAGGCGAGCTGAGCCTTGACGGTACGCTCCAGCCTATCAAAGGTGCCCTGCCGATAGCTATCAGAGCCAGAGCAGAGCACTTTAAGGGACTGATTGTGCCGGAACAGAACGCTCGGGAAGCGGCTGTCGTAAACAATCTTGAGGTTTACGGCATGAAAACGCTTTTCGAAGTCATACAATTCATGAGCGACAGAAGCAATCCTTCTCCTACAATTGTTGACACCCGCAAGGAATTTTACGAAAACCAGACACATTGTGAATACGATTATGCCGATGTTCGCGGTCAGGAGAACGTGAAAAGAGCGCTCGAAGTGGCTGCGGCTGGCGGACACAACCTGATTATGGTAGGTCCTCCAGGTTCCGGAAAGTCGATGATGGCAAAACGTTTGCCGTCTATTCTTCCTCCCCTCACGCTCTCTGAGAGTCTGGAAACAACACAGATTCACTCCATTGCAGGCAAACTGGGCAAGAATGTATCACTCATTTCCCAACGCCCGTTCCGGTCTCCTCACCATACCATCTCTCAAGTGGCTCTGGTAGGAGGTGGAACTTCACCACAACCGGGAGAAATATCGCTCGCCCATAATGGCGTTCTGTTCTGCGATGAACTTCCGGAGTTCAATAAAACCACTCTGGAAGTACTCCGCCAGCCTTTGGAAGACCGCCACATCAACATCAGCAGAGCGAAATATTCTACAGATTACCCATGTTCATTCATGTTTGTGGCAAGTATGAACCCTTGTCCATGCGGATATTATGGTGATCCGACACATCGCTGTGTCTGCACGCCAGGCCAGATTCAAAGATACATGAACAAGATTTCGGGTCCGTTACTCGACCGCATCGACATCCAATGCGAAATCAGTCCCGTTCCTTTCCAGGACATATCGAAGGCAGCACCAGGTGAGCCTAGTGCCAAGATCAGAGAAAGAGTCATCAAGGCAAGAGAAGTTCAGGCCGAAAGATTCAAAGATTATAAAGGCATCCATTGCAACGCCCAGATGACAGAAAGAATGATTCATCAGTTTGCCGAACCCGACGAACGAGGCATAGAACTGCTCCGAATGGCAATGGAGAAGCTTTCTTTGTCAGCCAGAGCCTATAACAGAATCCTGAAAGTGGCACGAACCATTGCTGATTTGGCAGGAAGTGAACAGATTAAGCCTGACCATATAGCAGAAGCCGTGGGATACAGAACCCTCGACAGAGGCGATTGGGCAGAAAGAGGACATTTATAATCATAAAGAAGATATATGTAAAAGGATAAAAATCCGTTTTTTCCTATCATTCGCTCTAAAAAGTTGGATTTATAAAGAAAAAAAGGGAGAAAAATAGAAGAATAGCCATTTTAAAATAGTTACAAACCTGTTTTAGAATGGCTATTTTCTTTTGTCATTACGAAAATATTACCCCATGAAGACAAAAGTACCACAAAAAACAGACAAAAACGAATAGTAAAATCGTCCAAGACGGGGTAATTTCTATTCTCTAAGGTGTAATAATTGATTTTAATTACCTTTTAAATTTACAAAAATCACTAATTCTAATAAAAATTACCCCATATAGGATAAAAAAATGCATTACCTTTGCAACCGTAAAAAGAAAGTTAGCACAACGCTAGTTTAATTATTAACAACAAAACTATTAAGATTATGGATTGCATTTTTAAAATTACAAACGCAGTAAAGAAGATTGGTTTCGTAATTCTTCTTGCAGAGTTGGCCGTTATCGCCTATATGAACGTAATGTAAGAAATCTCTCTATAGATATAAATATATAAGGAGGAAGTTTTCTACATACTAAGGTAATTAGATTGTAAAAGGTCAACAACATAAGTTGTCAAAACGAATAAGCTCTTAGAAAAAGTAAATGATAATAATTAGGTACAGTCCTATCAGGGAGGAGTCTGATGGAAATGTACAAGATGGGAGGCTCTTGCAGAGATGCGAAGGGCCTTTTTTTGTATCCAGCCCTACGCTATCCTTACTATAAAAACACTAAAGAACCCAGCTTTTTACACCTTATTATATATATAAGTAAGAAAAAGCGACGATAATTCTTTCTTATCTCCAACATTTTTTGTAATTTTGCAGCCAAATAACAAAAATATATTAGCTAATATGGAACAAAAGAACTTTAAACGTACTACCGTGACTGCGGCTTTGCCTTATGCCAACGGTGGTGTGCACATCGGTCACCTGGCAGGTGTATACGTGCCAGCCGATATCTATGTTCGCTATCTCCGCCTCAAGAAGCAGGATGTTGTCTTCATCGGCGGTAGCGATGAGCATGGTGTACCTGTTACTATCCGTGCCAAGAAAGAGGGAATTACCGTTCAGGAGGTGGTTGACCGCTATCACAATCTCATCAAGAAGAGCTTCGAGGACTTCGGAATCTCTTTTGATATTTACAGCCGTACCACTTCGCCTACTCACAATAAGTTTGCTTCAGACTTCTTCCGCACACTCTACGACAAGGGCGTATTGGAAGAAAAGGTAGAGGAGCAGTTCTGCGACGAGGTAACAGGCGAATTCCTTACCGACCGTAATATCGTAGGTACTTGTCCTCGCTGTGGTGCAGAGGGTGCTTATGGAGACCAATGCGAGAAATGTGGTGCTACCCTCTCTCCTGAGGAGCTCATCAACCCTACCAACAAGAACAACCCAGGTCATGGTCTCGTAAAGAAGCCTACCAAGAACTGGTATCTTCCATTGAACAAGTATCAGGATTGGTTGAAGAAGTGGATTCTGGAAGGCCACAAAGAGTGGCGTACCAATGTTTACGGCCAATGCAAGAGTTGGTTGGACATGGATCTTCAGCCACGTGCGATGACACGCGACTTGGATTGGGGTATTCCTGTTCCAGTAGAGGGAGCAGATGGAAAGGTGCTCTACGTTTGGTTCGATGCACCTATCGGTTACATCTCAAATACCAAAGAACTCTGCGATGCTCATCCAGAAAAGTGGGGAACATGGCAGAAGTGGTGGCAGGATCCTGAAACACGTCTTGTTCACTTCATCGGTAAGGACAATATCGTGTTCCACTGCATCATCTTCCCTACTATGCTGAAGGCTCACGGCGACTATATCTTGCCAGACAACGTACCAGCCAACGAGTTCCTGAACCTGGAGGATGATAAGATTTCAACATCCCGCAACTGGGCTGTATGGTTGCACGAGTATCTCGTAGATTTGCCAGGCAAGCAGGATGTATTGCGCTATGTATTGACAGCCAATGCGCCTGAGACCAAGGACAACAACTTTACCTGGAAGGATTTCCAGGAGCGCAACAACTCTGAGTTGGTTGCCGTTTACGGTAACTTCGTAAACCGTGCCCTCCAGCTCACCAAGAAGTATTGGGGCGGCGTAGTTCCTGCCTGTGGTGAATTGCAGGAGGTAGATGAGAAGGCTATCGCTGAGTTCAAGGACGTGAAGGAGAAGGTTGAGCAGTATCTTAACGTATTCAAGTTCCGCGAGGCTCAGAAAGAGGCTATGAACCTGGCTCGTATCGGTAACCGATACATCACAGAGTGTGAGCCTTGGAAGGTTTGGAAGACCGATCCTAAGCGTGTGGAGACCATCCTGAACATCTCCCTGCAGCTGGTTGCCAACCTCGCCATCGCCTTCGAGCCATTCTTGCCATTCTCTTCAGAGAAGCTCCGCAAGATGATCAATATGCCTAACTTCGAGTGGACTCAGCTCGGCAGCACAGATTTGCTCAAGGCTGGTACCCAGCTCGGTGAGCCTGAATTGCTCTTCGAGAAGATTGAGGATGAGGTTATCGAAAGACAGCTCCAGAAGCTCGCTGACACCAAGAAGGCTAACGAGGAGGCTTCTTATCAGGCTGCTCCTATCAAGCCAGAGGTTAGCTTCGATGATTTCGAGAAACTCGATATCCGCGTAGGTCACATTCTGAACTGCGAGAAGGTAAAGAAGTCTAAGAAACTCCTGAAGTTCACCATCGACGATGGTTCTGGCGTAGAGCGCACCATCTGCTCAGGTATCGCAGCCTACTACGAGCCAGAGCAGCTGATCGGCAAGGACGTATTGTTCGTAGCCAACTTTGCTCCTCGCAAGATGATGGGCATCGAGAGTCAGGGTATGATTCTGAGTGCTGTCAACTTCGACGGCTCATTGAACGTAACTTCTCTCCTTGGCAAGGTTAAGCCAGGAAGCCAGGTTGGATAAAGAATCATAGAATCATCTGATTATCAGATAAGGTAAAAGCCTCAAATCCTTTGCGGATTTGAGGCTTTTCTTATTTCTATCCAAATATTCTTTTATAATGTAAAACGATAACCCACGGTAAAGGTCAGAGCCTTGTTCTTACAGTTATCCCAATCGCCCTTGCTAGCCTTCGTCAGGCTCACGTTGTAACGGGCATCCAGAATCACGTTCATATATTCATAGCTCAAGCCCAAAGGAATGGCTACATCCACCTTCTTGGCAGGCCAAGTAGCTTCGGTCTCGTGCATTTCCTTGTATGTAATCGACCCGTTCTTGTCCTTCTGAAGGTCGGTTTCCTCTCTTTTCACCTTGCCGTCACCACAAAGGAATCCCACCTGAACGCCTGCATTCACCGACAAACCCTCTACAAGATAGGCTTTCAGCATGAGCGGTACCTGAATATAATTGAGGTTCACATGATGATTCTTAATACCTGTATATTCCCCTTTTTCAGCATTCTCAGTCAACTCGCAGTCTGGGAAGCGCATACCCTGTCGGGCATAATAAGCACCCAGCGTAATACCCAGGCTCTTACCTATGCGATATTCCACATCTGCGCCGCCCATGAATCCAGCCTGATACTTAGGCTTTAGCGAGATTTCCTTCTCTGGTTCGAGGACCAATCCGCTCCAGTTAGCCAGAGATACACCAATACGAGGAATTACCGAGAATCTGCCTACCGGATTCTCCACTTCTTGTGCCTTTGCTCCCACAACAGCAAGCAGCAGCACCATCATTATAACTATTTTCTTTTTCATTTCCACAACAGTTTGTATATCATAATAACAAGAAACAAGGGATAATATTGCATCCTACAGCCATTTTTCTCCATGAAAGACCTGTTCTCGCAAAGTGTTAACAAATACAACTCATAGTTTTCTTCCCCTCAACTCACCGTTTTCTGGAGCATAAGTCATAGTTTACGCCATGCCAAACCTGCATTTATGACCTAAAAATATAACACGGACAAATTGAATTTGTCCGGTTGTTTGTCCGGCAGCTTCATAATCTTCTCATAGTCAGCGATTTATATCATACCGGACAAATTTGTCCGGACAAATTCAATTTGTCCGTGTTTTTTTCTTGGAAAGTTTTCCTCATCCCGATTATGCTGCCCCTCAAAAAGTAGACACAGAAAGGTGGAAAACTGATGGAAAATGATTACCTTTGCAAGCAGATAGAGTTGTGTGCCCTGTAGAGAGGGCGTAGCCCGAACGTAAGGGCACACAACTTGCCGAAGCACGGTTATCTTATCGTCAAGTATTCACCAGAAAGGAAACTTTTTATGGCAAAGCATTTAAATCCATTGGAAAAGGAGTTCTTGATTCGTAAGTTCAAGGGAAACTCCAAAGTTAAGCTCGGTGATTTCTGCAGGGCAAACAATGTCTCGGAAACTTCTTTTAAGAAGTGGCTGAAGCAATATGAAGAAGCAGGCATAGAGGGGTTGGCTCGTGCTGATGCTGAGATTGGGAACATACTTCCTGAGGGCATTGACAAAACCAAGGAGGGGTATAAGCGAGAAATCCTACGCTTGCGTATTGAGAATGAACGGCTCAAAAAAAAATATCTGGTGAGGCAGAACGAGGATGGGCAAACGGAGTATGTTCGTTTAAAAATGAAGAGTTCAAAATAGTGGACATGCTATCGCACGAGTATCCTGTCAAGGATATCTGCAAGATGATGGGAGTAAGTCGGTCGGGGTATTACAAGTGGCTTAGAAGAGAGCCTTCATCCCGTGAGATCAATCGTGAGTTCATGGTGGGTGTGGTTGAGGACATACACTCGGAACACCCAACACATGGCTACAGGTGGGTGGCGGCGTACATAAGAATCAATTTACAGTTGAGTATCAGCGACAATTTCTCTTATAAATGCTTCCAATATCTTGGTATTCAGTCACAAACGAGACACAAGATACATTACAAACCACGTAAGGTAAAGGATAAGTACCCCAACCTCATTTATTCCACGTGGGACACGGTAGACAGACCTCGACAAGTTATCGTCTCTGACATGACAGTCATCAAATACTCTTGGTTCTTCTTTGAGTTGACCATGTATTTCGATGTCTTTACGAAAGAAATCCTAACGTGGCATGTGGCTGAGAGACGTGGACATAGAGACCAGTACATTGATGGGCTAAATGATGTCATCAACCTGTTGAAGGGCACAGATGAGCCAACTGTTCTTCATACGGACCAAGGTAGCGTGTATGCTTCACTCGCCTATAATGAGCTGATAAAGGACACGTTGATTGTGAGGTCTATGTCCAGGGCAGGAAAGCCTACAGACAACCCTGTGAACGAATCCCTCAACGGATGGATAAAAGAGGAATTGTTCATAGACTTCAAGATTGAGACATGTAATTCAAGAGAGGAGTTCGAGGAGGCCTTGGACGCATACGTGGATTATTACAATGAGAAAAGACCATGTTGTGCTATCGGCTATGATACGCCAAATAATTACAGGAAGAGGTTTTATAAAGGGGAGCTTCCAAGAAAGGACACTTTTGGGAAGCGAGAGGCTAATGCTACACCGAAGTTCGTCACAGAACGGAAGAAAATGGCTGGAAATGAGAAAAATAAAGAATAATGTTCACTTTTATAAAGAAAAACTTGCAAATATGGATGAGATTGTCTACTTTTGCAAATGAAAAGGAACGAAATTTGATAGATATGTGTACTTTTAAAAATATAAATAATTAATAATCATTTTTTGTGTCCACTTTGGGGAACTGCTACATTAAAAGATAAACATTTGGGGGATTTGGAACATTTCAAGCAAAAACATTTGGGGGATTTGGAACATTTTAACAAAAAACATTTGGGGGATTTGGAACTTATATGTATCTTTGCGCTCAAAATCAGCAAGTTATGAGAAAAAGAACATTTAAAAGAAAAGTGTACGACAAAATGCTCGAATGGAAGCGAGAGAGAAATGGTAGCACAGCCCTCTTGCTCAAAGGAGCACGCCGTGTAGGAAAGTCAACAGTAGCCAAAGCTTTCGCAGAAAATGAATACAAAAGCTATATCCTTATAGATTTCGCACAAGCATCTAAGGAAGTGAAACAGCTGTTTGACAACCTCATGGACTTGAACTACATATTTTTACGCCTCCAATCAATCTACCAAGTAATCTTGGAGCCACGCAAATCAGCCATCATTTTCGATGAAGTACAAATGTGCCCACAAGCCCGGCAAGCCATCAAATACCTAGTAGCAGACGGAAGATACGACTACATAGAGACAGGCTCTCTTATCAGTATCAAAAAGAATGTAGAAAACATTTTGATTCCAAGCGAAGAAACACGTTTGGATCTCTATCCGATGGATTACGAGGAATTTCGATGGGCAATGGGCGATACTGCTACATTCCCCCTTCTCAAGCAGTTTTTCGATGCAAAAGTTCCATTGGGAGCAGCGCATCGAGAAGCCATGCGCAACCTTCGTCTATATATGCTCGTAGGCGGAATGCCACAAGCCGTAAACGAGTACTTAGATACCAACAATCTGAGCAAAACAGATGCCGTAAAGCGAGAAATCATAGAACTTTATCTTGACGACTTCAGAAAGATTGACAAAACAGGAAGAGCTGCCAAGTTATTCGAGAGTATTCCTTCCGAATTAAACAAAAATTCAGCCAGATACCAGGTAGCAAGCGTATTGGATGATGCAGGCAGAAAGAATCTCATGGGAGTCTTGGCAGACATGAAAGACAGCATGGTGGTCAATTTCGCCTATCACGCAAATGATCCCAATGTTGGTTTTTCATTACATAGTGACGAAGACTACTATAAAATGTTTGTTGGAGACACAGGGCTATTCGTCACACTTGCTTTTTGGGATAAAGACTACACAGAGAACACCATTTACGAAAAGTTGTTGAGCGACAAACTGAGTGGCGATATGGGGTATGCCTATGAGAATCTCGTTGCCCAAATGCTTACCGCATCAGGAAACAAACTGTTCTATTACACATTTCCCCATGCAACAAGTCACAAGAACTATGAGATAGATTTCTTGCTATCTCGTGGCAAGAAGATTTATCCGATAGAAGTGAAATCATCAGGATATAACAGTCACAAGTCGCTAGATGAGTTTTGCCAGAAGTTCTCTGATAGAATCGAAAAAAGATACCTGTTATATACGAAAGATTTCAAAAAAGATGGACAGACCTTATTGGTGCCAATATATATGACACCTTTGCTATAAATAAAATATAACACGGACAAATTCAATTTGTCCGTGTTTTTTTTCTTGGAAAGAAGCGAGCTTTACAGCCAGCATTCTTACCCCTGTATTCGTCAAAAGTGTGATTTATCACAAAAAAATCGAATAACATGGAGATAAAACGTTATACAATGTCACTCGTTTAAACAGTAACAAAAAGCAATATTTACCCTTCTACTATCTTCCATTCACCAATGGTTCGCTTCTGGCTGTCGTAGTTGATTCCAACTTTTACCATTCGTTTGCCGTCAGCTGAATAAGGAATGAGATAACCTTTGTCATCAATCTGCTGCAAAGCTTCCTCAGCCGTCTTATCAAACTTCAATTCCATCACATAGATTGTATCCGGCATATGAAGAACGGCATCTGCTCTGCCTATTGCACTATCCTCCTCCACCAAGATGTAAGCACCCATCAAATTAAAAATGAGATAAAAGACCGTTTGGAAGTCCTTCTCGTTCTTGTTGGCAAGTCGATTGGAGATACTGGCGAGATAAGCCTGCATTTTCTGCAAAGCACCATCCATATTATTTTTATATAGTTGCTCCAAAAAGTCGAAGATGAAACTATTATTGTTCAACGATATTGGAGAGAGATAGTTAGGAGCCAAGGAACGAACCATTCCTACACGCACTTCCTTGTTTGGATAATCCAGCTGATAGCTCTGCAAGATAGGGTTATACTTCTTGATGGTGAGATACCCACTCTGATAAAGCAATGGTAAAGCAGAAGTCATCTGCTCAGGAGAGACATCGAAATCATCCACCCCTACGGATTTCTGTTCTATATCCATCACCCCCACATGATGTTTGCGTAAAGTGTTGATAATGTATGCAGGAGTACCTGAACTAAACCAATAAGCTGCTATTTCCTTACTTCTCAACGCTTTAACCAGACTAAATGGATTAAACACATCTTCTGATTTTTTACTGAAATGATAACCATCATAATATGAACTCAACTCGGCAACCGTTTCATCAAAAGTTTTTCCCAAAGACTTGGCTAGCAACTCAACATCAGGCTTCATCACCGTCAGTAGTTCTGTCTTGCTGATACCACAGATAGCAGAATACTGATCGAACATGCTGATATTATCCAAATTATTGATCTCGCTAAAGATACTCAACTGAGAGAACTTGGTGATACCCGTGATAAAGGTAAATTCCAGCCAAGGGTCGAGATATTTCAATGGGCTATAGAACTTCCTCATAACCAAGCGCAATGGCATCAAACTTTCCTTCTCATGCACGACATCCAAGAGAGGAGCATCATATTCGTCTATCAAAACGACCACCTTTTGACCCGTCTTCTTATAGGCACGCTTTACCAAAGACTGCAAACGCTGGCTCGGCTGCACCGCCAATTCGTCACGTCCATAGACCTGCTCGTATTCTGAAAGCATGTAGCCCAGCATCTCTTCTAACCCTTCGGGTGTCTGATTTTTGGCAGTACTCATGTCGAAGTGAAGAACAGGATGCTTCACCCATTCTTTCTCATATTCGCCAAGTGCCAAACCATCAAACAGTTCCTTCCTGCCCTCATAATATGCCTGGAGCGTAGAGACAAAAAGCGACTTACCGAATCGTCTTGGACGACTCAGAAACACATATTTAGAACCATTACGCAAGAAATCGACAATATACCTTGTCTTATCTACGTACACATAATTACCCTCTCGTATATCAGAGAACGTTTGCATTCCTACTGGGTATTTTCTTATCTCTTCCATAGCCATATTTCTTTAGACGGTGCGAAGTTACGAATAAAATATCAGATACGCAAATAAAAAGACAAAAAAAAGAGAGGCGAGCTTCACAGCCAGCCTCTCCCGAGAGATTTATAGAAAATACCACTCATGGCATTCCTATATTGTTGATTAAAAATATTATCTTATTAAAATATTCCATCACAGCGATTACTCACCGTAACCCGTATTCTGCTTGATGTTAGGGTTGGCGTTGATCTCTGCCTGCGGAATGGCAGCAATAGCCTTGAAGTAATCACGGTTGAAAGACTGAGCTTCCTTGCTCAATGTCTTGTGCCAACCCTTATCAGCTTCACTTGTATAACGGGTGATAGTCTCGTTATTACGCAAAGCATCAAAGTAACGCTGTCCCTCGCCAATCAACTCCTTACGACGCTCAATCAAGATACGCTCAAGTGTGATGTTATCCACTGTAGCCAAAGAAGCCTCTGTTGTGGTACGGTTCTTTACCAAATCATTCAGATACTCTACAGCCTTAGTCTTGTCATTATTTCTAAATGCACACTCTGCAGCTGTCAAGTAAACCTCAGAAAGACGGATAATTGGAACGATAGTAACATTACGAAGATTACCACCTTGACCACGAAGTTTGTTAAGGAAGACTTTATTGGTTCCATAAACAGCAACTTCTTTTTCTGCTTTTGCTGGCAAGAACATATCGTTACGAACATCTTTTGGGTCTGAAGTAAGCATGTCAACAAACTTCTTAGTAGCAACCATTTCCTTGTAGCCATCACGCTGCTGAAGGTTACCGATACCATTCAAGTCATTGTTGTCTGTAGAACCTGCCACATTGAGACGGAACAAGAACTCACTCTCATTAGGAGTTGAAGCATCCCATGCCTTGAAGTATTGGTCACGAGTCCACAACGCTGCGCCAGAATTCTTGATAATATCCTCAGCAACAGACAAGGCGTTAGCATAATCACCCATATTCAAATAAACACGAGAAAGGATTGCCTTTGCTCCCCAAACGCTTACATAACCTGGTTCTGTCTCTGTAGCAAGAGCATTAGAGCTGATAGCCTCAGTCAAATCCTTCACTACTTGGGTGTAAACCTCAGCAACAGTGCTACGAGCAGGTTTTGCATTAGACTCCAGCACTCCTGTTACCAATGGTACACCAAGAGATGCACCCTGATCCTCTGTATATGGCTTACCATAGATACGAACAAGGTCAAAATGAGCAAGGGCACGGAGTACCTTTGCCTCTGCCGCATACTGGTCAATAGTAGCCTTAGCCTCTGCTGCATCGCTCAAAGCACCACCTTCTGCAGCAGCGATGATACGATTAGCACGGCCAATAACAATATATGGTGATTTCCAAGCTACGTTACTGGAAGAAGTACTTGATGTAAACTCAGATGCTGTCTGATAGTTCATGTCATAGTAGAAACTTGCACGGTTAGAACCACCAAGATTATTATACTGATAATCATCACCTGCATGAACATCACCATAAACGAAGAATTGCTGACCATAGTAATCTACCAAGTTGCTGTTTCCCTTCAAAGCCGCGTACATACCCGTTCTCGCAGCAGCCAAGTCTGAACTGCTGGTCAAGGCTGCATCGGCATCTGTACCATCAGAAGGAGCTACGTCCAACCAATCATTGACGCAAGATGACAGGCTGGCTGCCAAAATAGCGCAGCCCATTACCTTATATATTGATTTTAATACTTTCATTGTATTTCGTTCTTTTATAAATTAGAAACTAAGTTCGATACCAAATGTATAAGTTCTCAAAGCTGGCATTTCAAATGTACACAAGCCATCCACTGGTGTCTCTGGATCAACAAAAAGATCCTTAGACTTCCAGGTCAACAAGTTGTTGGCAGAGAAATATACACGAGCCTTGCTCAAGCCAAGGTTGCTGATCCACTCCTTTGGTGCTGAGAAACCTAAGGTAAGGTTCTTCAAGCGAAGATAATCGTTAGGCATCAACCAACGAGAAGACAACACACCCTTACCATAACTAGCCTGGAACTTAGGCAACTTAGCATTATCGCCTGGCTTCTGCCACATATCCTCCAACTTATAGTAAGAAGGGATTGCTCCATAGAGGGCGTATGTACCACCATTATCGTGCAACCAAGTAGCATAATCGTAAGAGTCACCGCCCAACTTATAGGTCAAAGTAAAGTTGAAGTCGATAAACTTCCACTTGATGAAGTTAGACAAACCGCCCTCAAGTGCTGGCTCATGATGACCAACAATAGTCTTGTTTGCCTCAGCTACATTAGTAGTGGTCTTGCGAGCATTCTCAGTTCCATCATTGATGTAATAGCTCTCCAAACCTGTCTCAGGGTCAACACCTGCATACTCATACATATAGTAAGAATAGTAAGGCTTGCCTACCTGATGAATCATGGCACCGCTGATAATCTTGTCATCATCACCTGTCAACTCTGTTACCTTGTTGGAGTTATGACCAAAGTTCAGAGAAGTAGTCCAAAGGAAGTCCTTCTTCTGAATGTTGGTAGAAGAAATGGTCACCTCAATACCTTGGTTACGCATAGAACCTACATTCTGAGCCATGGTAGCCAACAGAGAAGAATCATCATAGTAACCTGGAATCATAGAGATAGGACGGTTCATAATCAAATTGGATGTATTACGAACGTAGTAATCCAATGTTACAGAGATACGGTTGAGGAATGTCAAGTCAAGACCAAAGTTCCAAGCCTTGTTCTGCTCCCACTTCAAGTCCTTGTTGGCTACACCAATGATACCCATACCATTGCTACCATTGTAGTACTCACCATACTTATAAAGGTTCATGTAACTATACAAGCCAGATGGAAGAGTTCCGTTCACACCATAAGATACACGAATCTTACCATCGCTCAATATATCCTTGATAGAATCCATGAACTTTTCTGCACCAAAGCGCCAAGCACCAGATACAGACCAGAACGAACCCCAACGATTCTCACGTGCCATACGAGAACTACCATCACGACGATAGCTTACACCAGCATAATACAAATCGTTATAGTTGTAGTTGACACGACCCAAGAAAGAAGTCATCTTTGAGTCATACTTGTAACTCTGCATAGAGGTATCGCCAGAGTTAGCGAACTCATACAAGTTGCCAGGGAAGTCTGTACCGGAAGCGTATGAGTTGTTGTTATGCCATGCCTCTGTCTCGAAACCAAGCAAAGCATCCACATTGTGGGCACCAAAAGACTTATTATATGTCAACTGTGTCTGAGTGTTCATGGTTGTCCACTCATTGTAAGTACGCTGCATCACACCATTTGAGCCAGAACCATTACCACAGTATTTGTCCCAAAGCACATCCTCGGTAGAGTTGATGTAGTCGTAAGCTACCTTCTCACGCAACTTCAAGTTGTCCCAAATGTTCCATTCGAGAGCCAAGGTGCTGTAAGAACGTGTCGTATTGGTTCTATCAGACATGTGCTGGTTCTCATAAATAGGGTTATAACCATTGTTATAAGCACCATCTGTCTTTGTCAGCAAATTACCATTCTTGTCATAGATAGCATTAGAAGGGCCGAGGAACCATACTGCACTTGAGATGGCACCAGCAAAAGAAGCGCCACCATCCATAGCAGAGTTCTGATGCATAGATGAAATCATTGAGCTAGCATCCAACTTGAACTTACCAAAACGATGGGAAACGTTTACATTACCTGTCATACGTTCCAAGCCTGAACGGTCAACAATACCATTCTGCTTTGCATATGACAAAGATGCATAGAACTTGGTCTTATCATTACCACCAGTTACACTTGCCTGATAGTTCTGGTTAGAACCATTTTTGAAGAGAGCGTCACGCCAATTAGCCCAGCCATTCTCTGGTTTTGCTGCATAATCATCAATATTAGCATCAGCATATGCTGCAGCCGAAGCATCGGTTGTACCATCAATATTGTCGTAAGCATAGTTCTTCAAGCCTTGATAAATCAAGGCACGACGAGAATCACCATCCAACGTTGGACGATAGTTGATAGCCATGTTAGAGAATCCCCAGTCGCTACGGAAATCAACCTGGGTCTTACCTGCACTACCACTCTTGGTTGTAATGACAAGCACACCATTGGCTGCACGAGAACCATACAAAGAGGCTGCGGCAGCATCCTTGATAACAGTGATAGATTCGATATCGTTGCTGTTCAATGTAGAAAGTGCATTGGTACCAGAACCATTGTAACCAATTCCAGTCTGAGCATCATTGAAACCACTCAAGTTACCAGAGTTCACAGGAGTACCATCAATCACAATCAATGGATCGTTACCTGCATTGATAGAACCCATACCACGAATACGGATATAGTTCATTGCACCTGGCTGGCCAGAGAAAGAAGAAATAGAAACTCCTGGGATATTACCAGAAAGCTTATCTTCAACAGAAAGTGAAGGAACATCACTCAACTTAGCTGTTGACATGGAAGCAGCAGCACCTGTAAATGAGGATTTCTTGAAGTTACCATAACCTGTAACAATCACCTCATCCAAGGATTTGTTATCAGAAGTCAAAACAATCTTCATGTTAGAACTTGCTTTGACAGTTTGTGAATTCATACCTATATAGGTAATCTCCAACTTGGAGCCGGCTGGAACATTCAAACTGAAGTTTCCATCGACATCCGTAACAGTACCCGTATTAGTACCAGCTACCTTGATTGATGCGCCAATAACAGGCTCACCATCCTCTGAAGCTACTACCTTACCGGTAACAGATGTTTGGGCAAAGGCTACTCCACAACTGAGAATTGCCCCCCCCCCACAAATAAAGCGATTCTTTTAAACATAATCTCTCTCTTTATTAGATAATAATTTATAAATTTATAATAATCGGCTGCAAAATTAGATTTTTTTTCGGATATTTGCAAATATTTTGAAAGAAAAATTTAATAACGCACATAAAAAAGTCTGTTTTTAACACTTCTACCTTGTCATATTGCAACAAAAAGAATATTTTTGCAACAATAAGGCTATAATTTGTAAGAACAGAAATAAGAAGGTTCTTAAGTTATCTATACAGGCATCTGCCGGGTAAGACGTATTGCTTAAATACGTAGAACAAATAGATTAAATTGTCACAGTTCTACGATTCATCGGCTCTAACAATTAGTTCCGTTCGGTTGCCGGCAGTTGCCAACAAGGTTGCTGACATATGTCGATAACTCTGCTGGCATATGGCAGCAACCCTACAAATCTAATTCCTCAGACCAACAGATACGTTATCTATAAGCATAAGATATATCTGTTTCAAGCTTATTATCTGCAAAGAATAAATAGAATATCATACTGACTGCAGGGAGCGAAATACTTGACATACCACAAAAAAGAAAACGTTTACGGCACTTTTTAGTTAAAAAATTTGGGTATATTGCACATTTTTCGTAATTTTGCGCACGATTTCAACGACTAGAACAAAACAAAGTGGTTTTACACCTTATTATATATATAGAATGATATATGTAGGGGATTGTCGTTAGTATAAACAAAAGTATTAAGATAACAATGACTCACAATTTGTTAAAAGGCAAGCGTGGCATCATCTTCGGTGCACTCAATGAGGAATCAATCGCTTGGAAAGTAGCTGTAAAGGCTGCTGAAGAGGGTGCTACTATCGCACTTAGTAATACAGCTATGGCTTTGCGTATGGGTACGCTGGATAAGCTCGCTGAACAGATCAACGCTCCTATCATCGCAGCTGATGCGACTAGCGTAGAAGACTTGGAAAAGGTATTCACAGAGGCTCAGGAGAAACTCGGTGGCAAAATCGACTTCGTGCTCCACTCTGTAGCTATGAGCCCTAACGTTCGCAAGCATCGTACATACGATGACCTCGACTACAACTTCCTGAACAAGACATTGGACATCTCTGCTATCTCTTTCCACAAGATGTTGCAGGTAGCCAAGAAGTTGGATGCTATCAACGAGTGGGGTTCTGTAGTAGCTCTCACATACGTAGCTTCTCAGCGTACATTCTTCGGTTACAACGATATGGCTGATGCCAAGAGCATGCTCGAAAGTATCGCCCGCAGCTTCGGTTACATCTATGGTCGTGAGAAGCACGTGCGTATCAACACCATCTCTCAGAGCCCTACAGCTACAACAGCAGGTAAGGGTATCAAGGATATCGAGAACATGATGGACTTCGCCGACAAGATGTCTCCACTCGGAAACGCCGTAGCTGAGGATTGCGCTAACTACTGCGTGATGATGTTCTCTGACTTCACCCGCAAGGTAACCATGCAGAACCTCTTCCACGATGGTGGTTTCTCATCAATGGGTATGAGCCTCCGTGCTATGAACCAGTATGCTAAGGATATGACTCCTTATGAGGATGAGAACGGTAATGTTATCTACGGATAATCAGGCAGAAGAGAAAAAATCTCACTAAATATACAGACAGGTATGTTCAGTAAAAATCTGAGCATACCTGTTTTTTTATTCATATCCACCCTCTATCTTAAACTTGGCAACAAGCGGAAGATGATCGCTGTATCCACCCAAATATCGTGGACCGAGATAGGTGCGGAAAGGTTTCTTTCCGCCATATTTCTCATCATCTTCTAAGAGGAATGGCAAATCTCCTATCTGGCAACTCATCTTAAGCCGGGAAAGCGAAGGACTGAAGAGAATCTGGTCAAGACTTCGCCAATCTCCATGCCAGCGATAAGTAGCCTTGGCACCATGAGAGCCTTTGACGCCAACAGATATATTAATAAGGTGATGCTGATAAAGATAACGAAGAGCCGGAGAATCGGAATAATCGTTGAAATCGCCGGCTACGATAATCCTTGCACTATCATTGAGCGCATAGATAGAATCTACAGCAGAAGCCAGCTGGCTGGCTACCTGCAGGCGGTAGGGACGCGAAACCTGTTCGCCGCCACGCCGGCTAGGCGCATGCAATACAAAGACATGGAGCGTATCATCATTTATAATCCGCCCCGAAGCGTAGAGAATATCTCTCGTAGGGCGAGTATCAGGCAGCGGCTTGATGCGGATGGACCGGAACTGTATAAGCGCAAAAGAAGATGGCTGATAAAGCAAAGCCACATCTATGCCTCGTTCATCAGGCGAATCGGTCATCACATAATCATAATTTACACCGCGAAGAGCTGAACGCCGGGTTAAATCAAACAGCACACTATCGTTCTCCACTTCGCAAAGCGCCACAAAATCGGGAACATGCCAGGACTTCTCCGAGGGTCTTGAAGGATTATCTGGGGAGGCGGTACCAACAAGCGACAAATCTTCATAACCCAAAGCCACTATAGTCTTGGAAAGATTTGCCAGCTTGCGCCAATAGCGATAAGGCGTCCACTTGTAACTGCTCTGTGGCAGGAATTCATAGTCATTCTTCAGCGAATCATGCTTCGTATCGAAGAGGTTTTCGCAGTTCAACTCCACAAAAGTGAGGAAACTTGATAAGATGAGAGTGAAAAACATAACATTTTATTTTGTATTGTCAACGATTTGATGTATCTTTGCAGTCGGTTTACAATGGTCCTATAGTTTAACGGATAGAACGGAGGTTTCCTAAACCTTTGATCCGAGTTCGATTCTCGGTGGGACCACGTACTTTCCTTATCATTCCAGAGATGATAAAACAATAAAGGTCGCTCCTGACAATCAGGAAGCGACCTTTATTATTTTTATATTCTTTCCAGTATCTTTCTCTATCCGACATACATCGGACAGAGAAAGAATGAAGAGTTTCTGATTACTTAACTTCTGCAACCTCCTCAGCTGGCTCTTCCTTAATCTTACGACCAAGAACGATGTAAGCCATAGGAGATGCAATGAAGATAGATGACAATGTACCGAATACAACACCCAGGATCATTGCGAATGAGAAGCTGCGGATGCTGTCACCACCGAGGATGCAGATACAGAGCAACACGAGCAATGTAGATGTAGACGTATTGATGGTACGAGCCAATGTCTCATTGATAGATGCATTGAAGAGCTGCTGACGGTCGCCCTTAGGATGCAACTTCAAGTTCTCACGGATACGGTCGAATACAACCACCTTATCGTTGATAGAGTAACCTACCACGGTCAGGATAGCACCGATGAAGGTCTGGTCAATCTCCAATGAGAATGGAACGAGACCCCACAGGAGTGAGTAGAAACCGATTACTGTCAAGGCATCAAATGCCAAAGCTACTGTAGAACCTACAGAGAAGGCCACGTTGCGGAAACGTATCAGGATGTAGAGGAAGATAGCAATCAATGCGAAGAGCACACTATAGATAGCACCCATAGTGATATCCTTAGCCACAGAAGGACCTACCTTTGTACTACTGATAATAGAACCACCCTGACGAACATCTGGGTTCTTGAATGCCTCAACACTCTTCTGAGAAACCAGGTTAACCTTCTTCAAGGCGTTGTAAAGGATAGTCTCTGCCTCATCGTCAACAGTTGGACTGTTGCTCTCAATCATATAGTTGGTAGATACACGGATGGTCTTGCCATCTGTACCGATAGCGATAGCGCCAGTAGTTGCCTTGGTGCCGTCTGCATTGACGAATGCATCGCCAAGAACAGTACGAATCTGCTCAGGCTCTACAGGATTCTCGAACTGTACCACATAGTTACGACCACCAGTGAAGTCGATACTCTTACTCAAGCCACGAACAAAGAAGCTACCGATGAATACCACAGCTGCTACGATGGCAATGGTGAAGGTAGTCTTGTACATAGACATGAACTTATACTTCTTGCCCTGCATCAGGTTGTGAGAAACAGGAGTATCAAACTTGCAGTGCATCCACTTATCGTGGTTCAACTTATAATCGTAAACCAGACGAGTCAGGAACACAGCAGTGAAGAATGAAACTACGATACCGATGATCCATGTAGTAGCGAAACCACGGATAGGACCTGTACCGGTAATCAACAGGATAACACCAGTAATCAAAGATGTCAAGTTAGAGTCGAAGATAGCAGAGAAAGCGTTGCCATAACCGGCAGCTACAGCCTGCTTCATACCCTTGCCAGAGCGGAGCTCCTCCTTGATACGCTCATAGATAAGCACATTGGCATCCACGGCAGTACCCAGAGACAAGACCATACCGGCAAGACCAGGTAACGTCAGAGCCGCCTGGAAGGACGTCAGAATACCCAGCGTGAAGAATACGTTGACGAGCAAAGCCAGGTTAGCCATCATACCAGGAATGATATTGTACATCATCACCATGTAAACCATCAGGAGTACGAAAGCTACAACGAATGATACAATACCCATCTGGATAGACTGTGCACCGAGTGTAGGACCTACAACCTCCTCCTGAACGATACGTGCAGGAGCTGGCATACGACCAGACTTCAATGTGTTAGCCAAGTCCTTGGTATCCTCAATAGTGAAGTTACCGGAAATCTGAGAGCTACCACCATCAATCTCGCCGTTTACACGAGGAGCAGAGTAAACTACGCCATCCAGAACGATAGCAATAGCCTTACCTACGTTAGCCTTGGTCATCTGAGCCCACTTACGGGCACCCTCTGTATTCATCTTCATGCTAACAACAGGAGAACCCATCTGGTCGAACTCGTCCTTAGCATCGGTAATTACATCACCCTCCAGTGGAGCACGACCAGTAGTGGTAGTCACCTTCAAGGCGTGAAGCTCGAAGATATTCTTAGCTTTCAGGTTATCAGCTGGCTTAGCACTCCAAAGCAGACGCAAGTCTGATGGCAGAACGCGCTTAGCCACAGCAGAGTAGATAATCTTGTTGATAGCAGCAGTATCGCGAACGCTAGCATAACCAACAGTGCTCAAACCACCACCGAGCTGCAAACGAGCCAACAATGGGTGAGCCTTGATAGCAGCAGCATTCTGCGCATCCTCGCCTACCTTGCTTGCAGCATCGTCCTTCTTCTTGATAGAGAACTTAGCCTCAGCCTTCTTAGGCTCAGCCTTAGCAACTTCTTTCTTTGCTACAGTTGTATCAGCAGCAACTGAATCTTTCTCCTCCTCACCATTATCACCATTTGCGATACGAGTATCAAGCTGCTGGAGATAAGGAGCGATTTCCTCTGAGTTGTATGTCTCCCAGAACTCAAGGTTTGCACTACCCTGGAGCATCTTACGCATACGCTCTGGCTGGCTGATACCTGGCATTTCTACCATGATACGGCCCTGCTGACCTTCCAATTTCTGGATGTTAGGCTGTACAACACCGAACTTATCGATACGGGTGCGGACAACATTGAAAGAGTTGTCAATAGCATCCTGTACAGAAGCGCGGATAGCCTTCTCTACCTCTGCGTCGCTGCTCTGAGGAGAAACCTTGCCCTGCAACTGCTGGGTAGCGAACACTTCTGCGAGTTTATGACCTGGTGCGCTCTTATGATAAGCGTTAATGAAAAGTGACACGAAGTCACCACCGTTAGCTTCTTCCTGAGCTCTAGCTTCCTTCATGGCATTGGTAAAACCAGCGTCGGTCTTATGATCGGCAAGGTTTTCAAGTACATCAGGTACAGAAATCTCAAGAATTACATTCATACCGCCCTTAAGGTCAAGTCCAAGACCAATCTGAGTCTCCAAGCAGTTCTGGTAAGAATAAACACCTAAGTACTTAACAGAATCCTTATAATCCTGCTGAGCAATAGGATCTTTAATCTTTGCAGCCTCGCTGTCATAGTAACGTGTGGCAAACGAGAATGACAAATAGAAGATACTTGCGAGTGTCAGTAAGACGGCTACACAAATTACAATTCCTTTGTTTTGCATTTCTATTTATTGTTATTAATTATTTGTTTCTTTTCAATTGCTTTTAGGGATTCTTTCAAAAACCTCCATAAAGTTGTGCAAAAATAAGCATTTTTTTTCTTATATAAGAATAATTTGCTCTATTTTTGCTTTTTAGGGCGCATTTTTAGCTTACAAATGATAGGATAGTGGTCTGAAACGGCGATTTTATCATCAACTTTACATTCATAAGGCTCCCAATCGTCTGAACACATGATATTGTCTATGCGAACAAAAAAGCCTCCATGATGATAGCTGATACCCGGTCCGTTACCACTTGCAATGTAGCAATCCGTCAAATCTTTAGCTATCGTACGATGAGCATAAGAGATAGGACCATCATTAAAGTCACCGCACAAAATAATACTCTGTTCTTTATGCTGCTGAATGTATTTTGCTACAGCCTCAGCCTCCGGAGCCCGTTTCTTTGTTGCCTCGGCAAGTTTTACAACGAGCAATTTGGAAGTTTCTTCTGCAGTATCGACCTGCAATTTTCCGATAACCAGATTCTTGAACTGGCGTCTGTCCTCTAAACTTAAGCCGGTTGTTTCCAAATGATTATTGATGAGAAGGACCTCTCTATCTTTCACTTTCAGACGATACGCTACACTCATATTTCCTTTCGATTCATAAGGAATTCGCTCTTTTGAAAGAATAGGGTATTTACTGAGCAACATAAGACAATTTCCACCATTCACGTGCATCGTTGTATCCTGATAAGCATACATCGGCTTGAGCATACTATCTATCTGCTCAACATTCCGGGAAGTAGGACATGCTTCCTGCAGACAAACAATATCAGCATCCTGCTCCTGCAGATAAGCAATACAGATATTAGTTCCTTCGGCATCCTCTGTCTGTGCACCAAAATTCCAGGTATTATATGATAGAACTTTGATACAGCCTTTTGGAGTTTCGCCAGAAAAGTTGATTGGCATATACTTGCGGACAGGAACAAAACAGATCAAGAAGCCTAAGAATGGAATAATGGCATACTTAGACCGGAAGAGCAACCAGAAAAGCAAAAAGCCTAAGTTAACTATAAGAAAAACCGGGAAAAGTAAGCCAAGATTAGCCAATGCGGCGAACTTTTCTGGCTGAAAGAAGTCAGAAAAGCCCACCAGCAACATGATGATGATAGTTGCCACATTAGCACCAGCTATCATCTTATATGTAAATTCCTTAAATCCTTTAAACATGCTTTTTACTTATTACTCTGATCAAAGAGCATCTGCTTTTCGCTAGGAGTCAAGCTATCATAACCGCTCTTTCTTATTTTATCTAAGATTCGATCTATCTCTTCCTGTGATACAACCTTTTCGTTGGTCTTACATTCAGCATCCTGTTCATAAGTCTGATTATAAGATTCATTCTTGGTATAAGTAAAATGCGTTCTACCTGCCCGACGCTTTCCACCGAACATACCTTTCAACTTATCAAAAGCGTCTGCAGAATTTGAATGATAGTAACCATTATCAATCTGCTTACGCCAATAACGGATCAGGAAGAATCCAAAGACCATACCTCCTAAATGGGCAATATGAGCCACACCGTCATCAGAGAGAGAGAATGTTGAAACCAATTCTATGACAGCATAGCCTATCACGAAGAATTTAGCTTTAATAGGAACCGGCAACGGGAAAATGAAGAGACGCTCGTTTGGATAAATCATACCAAAGGCAAGCAATATGGCATAAATAGCTCCTGAAGCACCCACGGTAGTCCATAGGTTCAGATATTGCTCCATTGTAATTCTGGCCCCATTAACACTAACATAATCATAAGCTGCCATATCCTTTGCCACATAGGTAATATACTGTGCAGCTTCCTGGAACAAACCTGCTCCCACTCCACACGCTATGTAATAAAAAAGGAATTTCTTTGGTCCCCAAACTCTTTCAACCACACAGCCAAACATCCATAAGGCAAACATATTAAAGAGAATATGCTGGAAACCACCATGCATAAACATGTAGGTAACTAACTGATAAATATGGAAATCGGATGCCAGGAAGAAATGAAGCCCAAACATATCTGTCAGGCCAGAACCGCCACCCATACTCTTGTCCATCAGCATGCATGCCAGGAATGCTACTACATTCACTATCAGCAAATTCTTTGTTACAATTGGAATATTGCGCATAACTTTATTTCTATAAACAGTTTAATAATCTGAATAATATTTGTATTTTGGCGACAAAATTACGAAAAATATCCGTGAAAACACCAAAAAATAGACTTATTACACTTAAATTTCAATAATTTCATCACTTTTCTGTTTTTTTTATTTGAACTTTCACAAGAAAAAGCTATATTTGTAAACGAATTCAACTAAGAAACAACAATATTATTCATTTAATAAAGAAAAATTATGAACAAGACAGAATTGATTGACAAGATTGCAGCAGGTGCTGAGATTACAAAGGCACAGGCTAAGGCCGCTCTTGAAGCTACAACAAACGCATTGAAGGAAGCCCTCATTGCAGGTGACAAGATCCAGTTGGTAGGTTTCGGTACATTCAGCATTAACGAGCGTCCTGCTCGTGAGGGTATCAATCCAGCTACTAAGGAGAAGATCCAGATTGCAGCTAAAAAGGTTGCTAAGTTCAAGGCTGGTGCTGAGCTTGCAGATGCAATCAACAAATAATTGTAAAGATTATTTTAATTACGAATATAGGGCAGTCCTTTATGGCTGCCCTATATTTTTTTATTCTATTCAAGTTTATTCAAACTTAAATCTTCATGTTTGATCCTTTATTTTGGCTGCTTTCCGATATATGCCAAGATACCACCATCTACATAGAGAATGTGACCATTCACTGCATTAGAAGCATCTGAAGCCAAGAAAACAGCAGGACCTGCCAACTCTTCTGGTTCCAACCAGCGACCTGCAGGAGTCTTTGCACAAATGAAGCTGTCGAATGGATGACGGCTACCATCTGCCTGACGCTCACGGAGAGGTGCTGTCTGAGGAGTTGCGATGTAACCAGGGCCCAAGCCATTGCACTGGATGTTGTACTCACCATACTCTGAGCAGATGTTACGTGTCAACATCTTCAAGCCACCCTTGGCAGCTGCATATGCAGAAACTGTCTCACGGCCCAGCTCGCTCATCATAGAACAGATGTTGATAATCTTACCATGACCCTTCTTGATCATACCAGGGATAACTGCCTTAGATACGATGAAAGGTGCAGTGAGGTCAATGTCAATAACCTGCTTGAAGTCATCTACAGACATCTCTGTCATAGGAATACGCTTGATAATACCTGCGTTGTTTACCAAAATATCAATAACACCAAGTTCCTTCTCGATGTCAGCTACCATGTTTTTCACCTGTTCCTCATCTGTTACATCACAGATATAACCCTTTGCCTCAATACCCTTTGCTTTGTAATCTGCAAGAGCCTGATCCATGTGGTGTTGGCTACGGCAATTGAAAGCAATCTTAGCACCAGCTTTGGCATAAGCCTCAGCAATAGCGAAACCGATACCGTATGCGGCACCTGTTACGAGGGCAACCTTACCCTCCAATGAGAATAGTTTGTTAAAGTCCATACTTTTATTTTTTATAAATTGTTTGATTTGTTACGAGGGCAAAGATACAAAATAATTTTGAATATCACCCTAAATCAATACGAAAGATGCACCCTTTTTACTTATTTTCTCATTTTATTGACTGCTTTTCCTAAGTTTGTCCCTTTTTACGATGTTTTATTCACACACTTATCTTATCTGAACACCCAGTGTTTCTTCTATTACTTGGATGACCTGTGGGATGGAATTCGTATCAAAATCACCCGTCAGACGCTTGCTCTCATCAGAAGCAGTATAGCTTGTGCCTGATAATTTAGAAAGATCCTCCAATACTTCTGATAATGGAGTATTGTCGAAATGCAGGCGATGGGTAGCCCATGCCACATCATTGATATCATAATCTGCCAACAACTTAGGCTGGGCAGCCCCTTTCAATAGACGTGCCCGTTTTCCTTTAATCAGGAAGACACCCTCTTCAGAGTTACGAGCTGTGAAAAGCACCTTTCCGCTGGTTACCATCACTTCGGGAGCATCCGTTCTTTCATCCACCATAAACTGGGTACCGAGCACCCTTACATGTCCATGTTCTCCCATCACATCGAAAGGATGCTGTTCATCATGCTTCACCTGATAATAGATACATCCCTTCATCTCCACCTTTCTGCAATCATTTTTTTGATAGGAAAGAGAAGAATGAGGCATCAACGATACCTTCGTTCCATCTGGCAAATGATACGCCACTACTTCTGATTCGGCAGAAAGCGTTACCGTCTTTGGCTGCAAAAGCGTATAGGCTCCTATGGTGAAAAGTACCAGAATAGATGCAGCCACAGCTATCCAGCGGATGCGACGCATGCGTAAAGATACAGTTGCAGCATGCGAAACCTCTTCATCAGCAATGCCAACCCGAGCCTTCACTTTCTGCAAAGCCTTCCGGGTATCCAGCTTGCCCGGCTGAAAATACTTCAGCACAAAATCCTGTTCATTCTTGTTGATCTTCATCATAGAATCCCTTTCTTCCTTTAAAATTGTCCTGTAATCTGTGCCTTGCCGGCAATGGCAAAGCACAAGGTACCTAAAATGATAAAAAGACTTCTTTTCATACTCCTCACTTTTTTATTTGGTATATATTCCACCTTGATTATCCGATGGTGCCGATGGCAATGGGGCGATATATTTCGAAGCTTCACAGACATTAAATCCTGCCACTACACCGAAACCACCTTTTACGTTCGAATAAGTAGGTGTCACCTGCATCAATCCAGCGTCCGCCCAACTATTGCTCTGCGCATCGTTAATGCTCTTCAAGAAGCGATAGTACTCTGGAGTAACCTTGCAAAGTTGTACATTATAAGTAAAGCCAAACAAACGGTCCCAACCATCATACGTGTGCCAATAAGAATCATTACTGTTCACTTCCAAATTCATCGTATAGGTCTGTCCATTTATCGTCCGGTCATTGAAGATATAAACATCATCAAAGTATTTGTATTCGTCAAAGCCGAAATCATTATCCAACTCTGACTTCTTGTTAATCAATGGCTCACTGGTGGTCACCATCTCAGGCCAAACAATATTTGATGCCAAACTATCAAAACACCATTCATATTCATCCTCCCTACCCAAATAATTAAGGTAATCTTGGTAATTATTAGCATAAACATCATATTGCCATCTATTGCCTTCTTTGGGAACACCTTTCAAGTTTCCATATTTCTGCTTGCGAGTTACCTTCACAGAATAATAATCCGTGGTTGAAGCAGGGTCACTAAAAGTCGCTTCCAACTTATCTACCGAGAAATAAACATCATGATCCGACGATTTCTCTTTCAAATGGATGTCACCTATATTTACATCAACCTTCTCAGGAATGGAAGTCGAAGCAGAAACCTCGGAGAGACCATCTGCCGATACCTGGACCTCAATCTTATCTCCAGCCTTCTGCTTTCCTACGGCATAATACTGTCCTATTAGGGTAGAAAGAGACCAACTATCGGAAACTTGAGAAAAGGACTGCGCTTCCTTTATGTTTTCGATACGTTTCACCTCCTGTGGCATTCCATTTACCTTATATACGACACTTGCATCCACGGGCAAGCGTGATTGGGTATCTATATCTCCTTTGAAAGAAGAAACGGGCAAGCTTTTCGTTACAACGATAAGTGTGGTATCTCCCTCCGTTGGAAAACAATAAAGTACCAATCGGGGAGTATCTTGCAGCTTCTTCACATCAAAATCATCTATGCAAGAAGAAAAGACCACGCTCATCAAAAAGAAGAACAGTCCCCATTTCCAACTTACATTGATTTTTATTCTTCTATGATTTGTATTCATATCCAATGAGATTTCTTTTGTTTTAAAACTTGATAGTATAGCTAAATGAAGGTATTATTGGAATAAATCCCTTGTTTTTCGCCTCAAACTGCTGCGTACCCTCATTATAGTCCACCTTGACGTACATCGAGTTGAGATGGCAATAAGCATTATAGATGCTCAAATTCCAAATGCGCTCATGTCCATGCTTGGTGACATGACGGAAATCGAATCCCAAGTCCAAGCGATGATAAGCTGGAAGCGTCAAATTATTGGGGATGGCATAGACATAAGAGGCGGAATTCCACCAATTCCTGTAATACTTGCCTTCTTGATCTGGCAAGCTTGGCAATGCCGCCAACTGGGTTGGCACCGTGGCATGATTGCCCGTGTGATAGTTCCAGACCGCAAAGCAACTCACCTTCTTGTTGAACGCATACCGCAAGGACAGATTCAGCTTATGGCGGTTATCATACTTGTCGTAATACCAATCCTGATAGAAGTCATCATACTTTCGCTTGTTCCAAGAGAGCGTATAAGAACCACTCAAAGTCAGATGATTGGTGCGATAAGTGGCATCAGCCTCAACGCCATAGAAGAGCCCCTTGCCATCCATCACTTGCGAATCCCAATGCTCAGCAGGCGGCTCTATGCCTACCCAACTGCTGTATTGAAGCAGATGCTTGGACAACTTGTAATACCCTTCGAGCGACAGAAGCCAATGGCGGTTGGGCTGGGCATAGATTCCTGCCGCAAACTGATAAGAACGCATTGGCTTCAGATTTCGGGTAGTCGGTACCCAATAATCCGTAGGCAAGGACAAGTAGCTGTTAGAGACCTTATGCACATACTGGGTCATCTGAGTAAAGGAAGCCTTCAGCGACACCTCATTGCTCAGTTGATATTTCAGGGCAAAACGTGGGTCGATATTCAAGAAGTTCTTGTTACTGATATGAAAAAGGCCCATATTGAAGCCAACATTCATACTCCAGTTGCGGTTGATATTGATTTCATCCTCTGCGTATACCGTCCACTCATGCGCCACATGACGATTACTACTATTCATTCGGATGGTATCAACTTGGGCTGATGCATTTCCCTCATATCCAGTATAATCCAATTGCATAGCTGTCTGGGGGCGAAAGAGATGCATCGTATAGTCGCTTCCAAAACGGAAATGATGACGAGGGTTCGGACGGTAATCGAATGCCAGACGATAGCCCGCATCATAAATCGTTGAGGTATAACCATGCTCCAAGTGAGTGACAGAAGTGGCATTCTCTCCCGAAGGATTGATATAACGATCATCATCAAAGGAATACAACTTGGAACGATTATGGGAATACACCGCTGTAATGTTTGAAAAGAGCTTCGGAGAGAACAGGTAGTTCCAGTTGAGTGCTACATTAAAGTTTCCCCAATCCAGCTGCGACTTCGTCAAGTCCTTGTCATAGCTTTGGTTGGGTTGATACCCATCTGCCTTACTTTGATCAAAATCATCCTTCACATCCCAGCTGTCTTTTCCGTGATAGAGACTCAAGTCTATCTTCGAACGGTCGTTGAAACGATGGGTTACCTTGGCATTCAGGTCCATGAAGTAATAACCTATCGAGAGTTTATCGTCTGGATCAGAGAAAGCCTTGGTCAAGGGACGGGACAGCAAATCCATCCAGGAACGGCGCATACCTATATTATAAGAGGTCTTGCCTTTCCGGATAGGTCCCTCAAACTGCACACTGGCATCGAGCAGTCCGATGCGATAGGCACCATGAAACTGATTCATGTTTCCATCGGCAGTACGCACATCCACCACCGACGACAATCTTCCACCATATCGTGCAGGAAAGCCGCTCTTGTAGAAATCCACGTTCTTCACCACATCGGCATTGAAACTGGAGAAAAGCCCCAGCGCATGATTCGTATCATAAAGCGGAGTACCATCTATCAGATAAAGGTTCTCATCACCATTGCCGCCATGCACATAGAGTCCGCTTGCCAACTCCTGTCCTTCTGCCACTCCACTCACACGCTGCAGGGTCTTCACCACATCCGGCGAAGACATCAGGGCAAATTCAGTCTTGATATCCTTGTTCGAAAAGGAGCGCTTGCCGGTTTGCGTGGTCAGAAGCGGAGAGTTCAAGTCGCCATCTACCACCACCTCAGGCAGTTTACCATCAACACGGAGTGCCATATTATGATGCATATCTTTCGAAAGATTCCATTTTTCCACCTTGTCGGCATAGCCCACATACGAAAAGCGAAGCTGGTGCTCGCCTTCAGGCAGAGTAAGCGAAAAGAAACCATACTCATTGGTGGTTGTGCCGATGCCATCCGTCAGATCATAGATGGTGGCATTAATCAGCGATTCGCCACTCTCGTCACGGACGTATCCGCTGAGAGTGTGGCGACGCTGAACCTGCTGAACTTTGTGATTGATATTCGTGTAAGATGTTGATATTTGTTGTACGGGTTTTCGCTTCAATATCACATAGTTCGCATTGATATTATATAGAATATGAGTTTTCTCGAAAAGCGCTTTCAGTGCCTTCTTCACCGGAAGATGCTGGATGTCTGGTCCATGATACTTGATGTTCAATTCCCCATCAAGCGATGAATCATAGACGAAGTTGATTTTCCTGATGCGGTGCAGCCAATCCATCTGCTGACGGATGGTGGTAGAAGTCTCAGTTTCCACCATCATCTTCGGCGTACCTGCCAACGTTGGAGCTGGCAAGGCTAGAATTGAGAGCGCAAAAATTATCTCTTTACCTTTCATAACTGTACTTTTATTCATTCTTTTATTGCTATAACGCAAGAATTACAGAATACCCCCATGGATGAAAGGTAAAATATAGAAAAAATCTGCAAGAAAATCATCTTTCTTGCCTCGTAAGGTCTTTAAAGCCTTGGAAATCTGATGCTCCACGGTCTTTTCCGACAGGTTCAGTTCTTCAGCTATCTCCCGATAAGTCATTCCGTCACGCTTGCTCATCAGGAAGATTTCCCTGCATCGTTCGGGTAATAGCTCGATAGCCGTCCACAGTTTTGCCTCCCGGAAAGAACTTTCCTGTGCCTGGTCATCAGAAATCACGCCACATAAATCGGTAGGAGAAATCTCCGTATCTATCGGAGACTGGCAGCGCAACAGGTCGATACAGGCATTGCGCACAGAGATATATAAGAAAGCCTTGATGTTTTCCGGCATGATGTTCCTACTTATCAATTTCACAAAACAATCCTGCACCACGTCTTCAGCCTCATCGATATCATGCAGATAATGAGTGGCATAAAGACATAGCGGACGATAATACTGCTGAAATATCAAGTCTATCTCTTGCATAAACTTTCTCTATCTAAACTAAACTCTTATATAACAAAATAACCCTCCAAATCCGCAAAGACTTGAAGGGTTATTTATGACTTGTTGTCCCAGGCGGATTCGAACCACCACTGACAGAACCAAAAACTGTAGTGCTACCATTACACCATAGGACAAGCAAATCGGCTACAAAGGTAGTGGATTTTTTCTCCACTACCAAATATTTTCAATACTTTTAACGATTACTTAACAGTAATCAAGAAGTAGTTCTTCTTACCTTTCTGAACCAAAAGATACTTGCCGTCAATCAGGTCATCAGCAGTTACAACCTGATCGAAAGCAGCGAGCTTCTCCTTGTTGAGTGAAACGCCACCACCCTTAACGAGCTTACGCATCTCGCTCTTACTTGGGAAGATCTGCATACCTTCCTGGTTGAAGAGGTCAACAGCTGTACCACCGAGCAAGTTCTTGTCGAGATCGTAGTGAGGTACATTGGCAAATACATCGTTCAATGTAGCCTCATCGAGCTGTGCCAGATTCTCCTTGGTTGCCTTACCGAAGAGGATGTTGCTGGCTGCGATAGCCATATCCAAATCCTCCTGAGAGTGAACCATTATGGTAACCTCCTCAGCCAGACGCTTCTGGAGTACACGGCGACCTGGATCCTGCTTGTGCTCCTCTACGAGAGCATCGATAGTCTCCTTGTCAAGGTCAGTGAAGATCTTGATGTACTTCTCGGCATCATCATCGCTTACGTTCAACCAGAACTGGTAGAAAGCGTAAGGAGTAGTGCGATTACGGTCCAACCAGATGTTACCGCTCTCTGTCTTACCGAACTTCTTACCGTCTGCCTTGGTAATCAATGGGCAAGTAAGGCAGAAGCACTCTGCATCGTTACCCAATGTACGGTGAATCAGCTCAGTACCGGTAGTCATGTTACCCCACTGGTCGTTACCACCCAACTGGAGACGCACGCCATACTTCTCATACTGATAGAGGAAGTCGTAGCCCTGGAGCAACTGATAGGTGAACTCAGTGAAAGACAAGCCGTCGCGAGCCTCACCGTTCAAGCGCTTCTGCACGCTATCCTTCGCCATCATGTAGTTTACAGTGATATGCTTACCAACCACACGAGCGAAATCGAGGAAGGTGAAGTCCTTCATCCAGTCGTAGTTGTTCACCAACTCCGCCTTGTTAGGCTCATTGCCATCGAAGTCGAGGAACTTAGATACCTGCTTCTTGATAGCTTCCTGGTTATGATAGAGAGTCTCTGAATCGAGAAGATTGCGCTCCTGGCTCTTGCCAGAAGGGTCGCCAATCATACCCGTGGCACCGCCGACGAGGAGATAAGGCTTATGGCCACAACGCTGCAAGTGGCGCAACATCATGATACCACAAAGGTGACCGATGTGCAGAGAGTCTGCAGTAGGGTCGGTTCCGAGATAGGCAGACACCATGTGGGTGTTGAGATATTCCTCAGTACCTGGCATTATCTGCGCCAGCATACCACGCCATTTCAATTCTTCAACAAAATTTTTTGCCATAGAATATGATTTTTTATTATATTATATAATATGTATAAGGGGTCCAACAATACAGTCGGAAACTTACGGTACGGGATCATAACCCGAACCACCCCAAGGATTGCATCTTAAGATGCGCCAAACAGCCAAAGCCAGTCCCTTAAAGGGACCATGCTTCAGGATGGCTTGTCTCGCATACTCTGAGCAAGTGGGCTGAAAGCGACAAGAAGGTGGCGTATAAGGAGTAATACACTTCTGATAAAACAATATCGGCAGTATAAGAATCCATACCAACACCTTTCTCATGCCATGTGCTATCATAAAGAGAATCTTCATCATAAACTGCTCTCTTTCATGACTGTTTCAGATTGCATCTCCTTGATATTATCAACCAATCTATCCAAAAGTTTAGTCATTTTGGTTGAAACCAGCTTTGAAGGCTGCAATTGTTCTGTTTGCCAAACAAAAGCCACAAGCAATTGTTTTCCAACATAATTCTGCATACAAGTCTCCAGCTCTTGTTTTTGATAACGAAAAGCTTCACGTATCTGTCGCTTTACCCGATTGCGCTTTACTGCGTGCTTAAAATAACGCTTTGATACACTGATAAGAACTTGAACAGAAGGTGCTTGCTCATCTTTCTTGTCAACAAGAAGAAACACCATTCTCATAGGCCATGCCGTCATTGCTTTAGCACCACCTCCAAAGAGCTGTTCTATAAGTGTCAGTTTACATAGATGCTCTTTCTTTCCGAATGTTTTATTTCTGTCTGTTGACATATCTATTCTATTAAATATTTCCTATTTATTATGACGTTTCAGATAATCTGCCAAGGCACCTGTCATAGATGGAAAAACTTTATTAGGAGCCTCCAGATCAAGGCGTAAGCCCTCATCTTCAACCGTTTTTGCTGTAGCAGGACCAAAAGCGCCAACAGCGATATTCCCTTGTTCAAAATTAGGGAAATTCTTCTTCAGAGCCTTTACACCTGTTGGGCTAAAGAAAAGCATCATATCATAATCGAAGTTCTTGATTTCCTCTTCTGAGAAATCATTGCTTACAGTACGATACATTACACATTCTGTATGATTGAGTTTTTTCTCATCAAGCAAGTTGGCAATATCATCATTATGAACACTGCTTAATGGTACCAGATATTTCTCGGTTTTATGGCGAGCCATCTGTCCCATCAACCCATCAATTTTACCTGTATCACCAAAGAACACCTTACGCTTGCGATACTGAACATACTTTTGGATGTAGAGAGCGATAGTCTCTATCACACAGAAATATTTCATATCTTCAGGAATTGTGATACGCATCTCCTTAGCTAATTTAAAGTAGTTGTCTACTGCATGACGAGATGTAAATACGACTGCAGTATAGTCAAGCAAATTTATTTTCTGCTGACGGAATTCTTTAGAAGAGAGCCCCTCTACCTTAAAGAATGGACGGAACACACATTCTACTCCATATTGAGCCTGGATATCGAAGTAAGGAGACTTCTCACTTGCAGGTTTTGGCTGAGAAACTAAAATTTTCTTTATCATTTTGTCTTAAAAGTTTATTTTCAAATAATGACTGATTAACACAAGTCCACCCCAAAGAGCGAACAAGGGTATCACTTCAAGGGCACAAAAGTACAAAAATATTTGCAGAAACACGCCATTTCTTCTAAAAAAGATAATGTAAGCCTTCAAAAAAGCCAACAATTTAACTAATCCAAGGATAGTCAACGTGTATATCACTGCAATTTGCAATGGAAAATCGAAATACGACAAAAGCATCACCATTGGGAACAAGGCCACTCCTTGACATGATATAAGGAACAAGTATGCCTTGAGCCATTGTACATTTTTTTTCTTTTCAAAGAATACCCAACCAGAAATCACATAGAGGAACGCCTTCAACAAGAAATAGCCCCCCATACAACCAGCATATATACTGATCACCTGATATTGGTCTACGATAAACGTATCGCTGATAGATGCTTTCGAATAAATGAAATACCCGATTGCCAGCAAAAGACAGGTCTGCAACACGAAGAAGAACTGGTATCTTACTTCAGAACTGGTCTCCGTCACCTCTGTTGTACCGATGCGTGGAGTACGGAAGAAGGTTTTTGCCTGGCGTATAACAAAATGCTTAGATTTAGAGAATGCTATACAAGCCAAGAGAAAACAGACCAACAGCAATGAAGTAATAAAGCTATCACCAGCTACCGTATAGGGAACAGGATCACCTGCCACCCCTAAGCGTCCACCCTTTAATTCCGGATGAAACAGAGAATCTTTTGAAAAGAATGACTCACGATAATATTGTGGCAAACTTACATCCCTAAAACTCTTACCTGCCTTATGTCCCGGCAAGTGTAATGTATCCGGCATCTTGCTCCAATGAATCTCACTGGGCTTGATATGTGCCCTAATCATGGAGTCCTGCTGAGCTGGCGTTGCATTCTTAGGCAGCCAGCTCAACACCTCTTTGGGTGTGAGCTGGCTGCTATGTTGCCTGAGCACTTGCTGTTGCGATTCAGCCTCAAGTGCGGCATCTGTCTGTATCGAATCTGCCTGTTGCACCATTCCTTAAAGTCCGAAAACTTTCTTGATTTCGTCTACCTTATCTAATTTTTCCCATGTAAAGAGTTCTACCTTCACAGTTTTAGCCTCATGATATCGGCTAGTGAAGGTTTTCTCTACTATCTCATTCTTACGTCCCATGTGTCCATATGCCGCAGTTTCCTGGAACATTGGCTGGCGCAACTTCAACTGGCGCTCGATTGCTTTAGGACGAAGATCAAACATTTCTGCAATTTTCTTTGCAATCTCGCCGTCAGTCATATTCACATGGCTTCTGCCGTAAGTATTTACATAGATACTAACCGGTTCTGCCACACCGATAGCATAACTTACCTGAACCAACATTTCATCTGCAACGCCGGCTGCAACCATATTCTTTGCAATATAACGGGCAGCATAAGCAGCCGAACGGTCAACCTTACTGCTATCCTTACCTGAGAAGGCACCACCACCATGAGCGCCCTTGCCTCCATAAGTATCTACAATGATCTTACGACCGGTAAGACCTGTATCTCCATGAGGACCACCAATCACGAACTTACCTGTAGGGTTTACAAAGTACTTGATGTCATCATTGAAGAGAGCCAACACCTTATCACTCAGGTGAGTCTTTACTCTTGGAATCAGGATATTGATTACATCCTCACGAATCTTTGCCAGCATAGCATCATCATCGTCCTCACCATTTGCCTTCTTGATAAAATCATCATGCTGGGTAGAAACTACGATGGTATCGATGCGCTGTGGGATATTATCGTCTGAGTATTCGATAGTTACCTGGCTCTTAGAGTCCGGACGGAGATAAGTCATCACCTTGCCCTCCTTGCGGATATCTGCAAGTACACGCATGATGAGCTGAGCCAAGTCGAGTGATACCGGCATATAATTTTCGGTTTCCGTTGTAGCATAACCGAACATCATACCCTGGTCGCCTGCACCCTGATTCTCATCCTCCTCACGACTTACACCGCGGTTAATATCATCGCTCTGTTCATGGATAGCAGTAAGCACACCACAAGAGTCGCCGTCAAACTGATATTCGCTCTTGGTATAACCGATTTTCTTGATAGTCTTGCGGGCAATGTTCTGCAAATCAACATAAACGTTAGAGCGAACCTCACCCATGATTACTACCTGACCAGTAGTACAAAAGGTTTCGATGGCGCAATGAGCGTGGTCATCGTAAGCCAAAAACTGGTCAAGCAATGCATCTGAAATCTGATCAGCCACTTTATCTGGATGTCCTTCAGAAACTGATTCTGATGAAAACAAATATGCCATATTTTCTTACTTTATTTCTATTAATTATTGATATTCATTATTTTGCGGCTGCAAAGTTACTCATATTTTTTCAGATTTTGTCATATTCCTATATAAAAAACGTCAATTCCTTGTGCTTTATCTGTTATTCGGGCATCTTTTGTCTGTTTTATCAGAATCAAGCACTTGGTTTTCTTCACTATATTTGATATTTCGAGGATGATGTTCCAAGATAGCTCTGCGCAAATCTGAAGTTTCAAGATGAGTATAAATCTCTGTGGTTCCAATATCTTCATGCCCCAGCAAGGCCTGAATTACTCTCAGATCGGCTCCACCTTTCAACAAGGCTGTAGCAAAACTATGGCGTAAAGTATGAGGAGAAATGGTTTTCTTGATTCCTGCATCATAAGCCGCATTTTTTATCATGATAAGTATCATATTGCGTGTGAGATGAGCACCTCTACGATTCAAGAAGACATAGTCTTCCTCACCTGGCTTGATTGTCATCAGATTCCGGTCTATATACCAAAGATTGATTTCTTTCAGAGCCTTACCTGAAATAGGAACGATGCGTTCCTTGTTACCTTTACCTATAACCCTAATAAACTTTTCTTCTTCAAACACATCGCTTTTCTTTAGATTCACAAGTTCCGAAACGCGAAGGCCACAGGAGAACAGGGTTTCTATAATCGCCTTATTACGCTGTCCCTCCCATTTTTCCAAATCGATAGCCGCTTCAAGCATGTCAACCTCTTCTACAGATAAATACTCCGGCAAATGCTTTCCTATTTGGGGAGAAACCAGTAATTCGGTCGGATCGTCTTTTATATAATCATCAAGCACCAGATACCGGTAGAAAGAACGGATTCCGCTCAAAATCCGAGCTTGTGAACGAGCAGAAACACCACGATCATGTAAACTTGCAGAAAAATTCTCCAAGTCTTCCAATTTCATTTCCGTCAGCACCAAATTGTTCTTATCAGCATACTCCAAGAGAAAATTCAAGTCATGATAATAGGCATCCAACGTATTTTTGGAGAAATTACGCCCCAACTTGAGGTATCTCATATAGTTCTTTATAATTTCATTCCTCATTTTTTGTCAGTTTCCTTAATTTATTGTATCTTTGCATCGTCTTTGCATAAGACAGGAGAGTACAAAAGATCTCTGCCGCAAAGATACGAAAAAAATATGGATTACGATTAAAAATCAAGTAAATATGAAGATACAAATTATTAATGGTCCAAACTTGAACCTTCTTGGTGTAAGAGAACCGGGTATTTATGGTAGCAATTCTTTCGAGAGTTATCTGCCTAAGCTGAAAGCGAAATTCCCTGATATTGAGATAGAGTACTTTCAGAGCAACATTGAAGGCGAGTTAATCAACAAGCTGCAGGAAGTAGGTTTTTCCTATGATGGTGTAGTACTCAATGCTGGCGCCTATACTCATACCAGCATCGCCTTGCAGGATTGTATTCGCAGTTTGAAATGCCCTTGCGTTGAAGTACACATCTCTAATGTGCATAAACGTGAAGAGTTCCGCCATCATTCATATATTTCCTGTGCTTGCCTGGGCGTAATCTGCGGTTTCGGTCTGGCTTCTTACGAGCTTGCCATTTCTGGAATCTTAGCACAGAAAGAAACAGAAGAGTAAGATTTCCGTTACTCTAAATCCATCAGATTATGACAGAGACTGAACTCATAGACAAATATATCTGCCAGCATATAGAGCCTGAAGGCGATTATCTGTATCGTCTTTACCGCGCCACCAATATACATACTATCCACGGACGTATGGCTAGCGGCCATATTCAGGGCAGACTTCTCAAGATGCTTGTAGAGATGATTCGCCCGAAGAACATTCTGGAAGTAGGCACATTTAGTGGCTATAGTGCTATCTGCCTGGCCCAGGGATTACAGGAAGGTGGAAAACTCTACACTTTCGAAATCAATGATGAGATGGAAGATTTTACCCGTCCCTGGATAGAAGGTTCGAATGTTGCCGACAAGATTGACTTCCGCATCGGTGATGCCAATATAGAAGCGCCCCAACTAGGCGTAAAATTCGATATGGCTTTTGTTGATGGCGATAAGCGTACCTATATAGAAACGTATGAAATGGTTATGAGCATCCTGAACCCTGGAGGCTACATCCTTGCAGACAACACTCTTTGGGATGGTCACGTCATCGATCCTGCCTACGACCGAGACCACCAGACTCAAGGCATTCGGGCTTTCAATGATTTAATAGCAAAAGATCCTAGGGTAGAGGTTGTTATCTTACCGCTACGCGATGGTCTTACACTCATCAGGAAAAAATAAAAAATCAATTAGAATAAGAAATGGCATGAATCCCCCATGAAAGATTCATGCCATTTCTTTTAGTATATGCACCCAAGCATAAAAATTCTGTAGGTTTTAACTCAACAGCCTTTTACTCAGCGCTCTTACAGGATACCATACAGCAAGCCAACCTACAGCAATTACAGTAACGAAGATAATGGCAACATCTGAGTAATGGACACTTACCGGATAAGCATCAACAATAAAGGAGCCTTCAGAATCTCCCAGACGTACAAATCCATATTGCTGCTGCAAAAAGCAGAGGAGCAAGCCCAATCCAATACCGATAACAGCACCTATCACAGCTATCATTCTACCTTCAAAAAGAAATACTCTGGTAATCTGCTTATCGTTAGCTCCAAGATTACGAAGAGTCACTACATCATTTTTCTTATCAATAATAAGCATAGAAAGCGACCCGATGATATTGAAACATGCAACAACTAAGATAAAGGTCAGGAAGATATAAGCAATCATCTTCTCTATCGACATAATTTTAAAGGTATCTTCCTGTTGTTCAAATCTGTCAAGCACTTTATATTTATTACCAGCTATCTGCTGCATCTCAGCCTTTACAGCATCCAGATTGCTACCCGGTTTCAAGCGTAATTCCAAATCAGAGAGCATACCTTGCTGTCCAAAGAGATTACGGGCAAATGAAATAGAAGTGATGATGTAGTTTTTATCATACTTAGCCTGTTTGACGGCAAAAAGCACTCCAGGAGAGTTGAGCGAGTCAACTACAAAGCCATCACCTGGGTTAGTCATATCCAGCTGTCCTTCCTTTTTAGGAGCATAGATTTTCAGGAAACCATCCCATTGTGCTCCTATGCCTAAATTCTGGGCAAGACGGATACCTACTGTTCCATATTCCAGATTGGCAGCATGCAAGGAGAAGGAGCCATCACCATATAAAATATCTGTAATATGAGAAAGTTCTGCAAAATTATCATCTACACCCTTGATTTTCACCATAGCCTGATGATCATTATAGATTGCAAGAGCTTGATCTTCTACGGTTTCTGTTGCAACATCCACCTGCGGCAAAAGACGAATCTTAGTAAGAATAGGATCATCTGCAGGTGCAGTCTTTCCCTCAACAGGCACAACCTTGAGTTGTGGGTCAAAACTCGTAAAGAGTGAAGCTACCAGGTCATGGAAGCCGTTAAAAACACTCAGAACGATGACCAGAGCCATCGTAGCTACCGCCACTCCTATTACAGAAATAGAACTGATGACGTTGATGACGTGCGTACTCTTCTTTGAGAAAAGATACCTGCGAGCTATAAAGAATGGGAAATTCATAATTCTATCTTACCTTATTTATATAACAGTATAGGGAGTCAAGAATTGCCGTCTTAACTCCCTTGTCTTTTTACTTCCTTACTCTTTTACTTTTTCAAGAGTTCATCAATGTGCTCCAAATAATCGAGACTATCATCAAGGAAGAAACGGAGTTCTGGAATAATACGTAACTGGTTTCTCACTTTTTTACCCAAGTCGAAACGGATCGTCTTCTCATTTGCATTGATATTCTTCAAAATCTCCTCTCCTTTTTCAGAAGGGAACACACTCAAGTAAGCAGTACAGATACTGAGATCTGGACTTACTCTAACCTTAGTAACACTTACCATCACACCATGCATCATGCGGGTTTGTGACTGGAAGATAAGACTCAACTCCTTCTGGAGAAGTCTTGATATACGGTTTTGTCTTGTTTCTTGCATAACTATTAACTATAAATTATTAACTATAATACTATTCAAGATCTACATGTGTAACCTCCACCTGTTCATGAAGGAAAATCTGTGCAGATTCCTTGAATTTATCCTCACTCTCTGTTGTGAGATATCGGCAAGAGCCTGTTTTGGTTATCATCTGTTCCATCTGCGGATGGCGTTTCAGATAATCTTTCAGACTGTTTGCTACATATTGTCCTTGCGGAACCACTCTTACGCCATCAGGAAGATTCTTCACAATGCTGCTCATAAGAAGCGGATAATGCGTGCAACCCAAAATAATGGTATCAATATCAGCGTCCTTCAGCATCAGCTGGTCGATGCGTTTCTTTACGAAATAATCAGCTCCCGGACTATCTGCTTCATTGGCTTCCACGATGGCAGCCCAAAGCGGACAAGCCACGCCATTCACCTGAATCTCTGGCCAAAGTTTCGAAATTTCCATATTATAACTTTGGCTTTTAATAGTACCTTCTGTAGCCAAAAGTCCCACGTGATTACTCTTGGTAATAGTACCAATTACTTCGGCAGTAGGGCGGATAATACCCAGAACTCTTCTGGTGGGATCCAACTCTGGAATATCGCGCTGCTGCAAAGAACGTAGTGCCTTAGCCGAAGCCGTATTACATCCCAGGATAACGAGATGACACCCCATAGAGAAAAGTTTAAGCACAGCCTGGCGTGTGAACTTATAAACCACCTCAAACGAACGCGAGCCATAAGGAGCACGAGCGTTATCACCCAAGTACATATAATCATACTGAGGCATCGTCTGGCGCAACCCATGCAGGATGGTCAGTCCGCCATAACCAGAATCAAAGACACCGATTGGTCCGGGATTAGAAGTCAACATCATTTTAAAGTCTCCTCCAGCAAAGCTGTAATATCCTCCCCCATCTCTTCGTTGAGATAAGGAGCTGCATTATTGTCTGTATTGATGATAAAGGCAAAGCCCTTCTGCTTGCCAATCTTTTTAGCTTCCTCGTTTATTTTTGCTTTGAGCGGAGCATAAGCATCATTCTCTGCTTGCTGCAACAGGCGGGTAGCCTCAGCCTTGAAGGCAATATTTTTCTCCATCAATTCACGCAATTCAGCCTGACGTTTCTCCAGAATTGTCTTGGCATAAGTGCGCTGTCCATCAAGAAATTCCTCATACTTAGCATTAAACTCAGTTTCTACACGTTTCGTTTCTGCATCGTATTTCTCACGGAGTTCATCCATATTATGCTTGGCTATAGCGTAACCAGGCATAGTATGAAAAACCTTATCAAAACTAAAGTAGCCAAAATGCAAAGGAGCAGATACAGCAATCTGTTGTTGCTGAGCCTTTGCTGCAGGCGTTGTATGCTGGGCTGAAACAGTCAAAGAGATGAGAGCAAAAGCCAGAAATAAGAGATTCTTTTTCATGATGAGTGATACCGTTTATGATGAATACCTTATAAATACCTCGTTATTGAAAATGAGAAATAAGGGCAAGCACTTCTGCCTGCCCTCAATCTATATTCTTTTTATTTGCCTTGATTACTTAATCTTAGCCTGTACTTCCTTAGTAACGTCTACTACGTTAGTACCTGTATATACAGCTGCACCATCCTCGAAGATGAAGGTGTAGTTGCCAGCCTTGCCTACAGCCTCGATAGCTGTACGTACCTTTGCTACGATAGGCTGCATGAGTTCGCTGCTCTTCTTCTGCAACTCCTGCTGACCATCCTGGTAAGCCTGCTGAATTTTCTGCTGGAGAGTCTGCAACTCAGTTTCCTTCTGCTGCTTTGCAGTAGCGTTCATTGTGCTGGAACCCTTCTGATACTCGTCAGCCTTACGCTGGAACTCATCCTGCATAGACTTCAAGTCATTCTCCTTCTGCTTCTGGAGAGCTTCCATCTCGCCATTAGCCTTAGCTACATCTGGCAAAGACTGCATAATCTGCTGAGTATTTACTTTACCAAACTTCTGAGCCATCATAGTCATTGGTGCACAGAGCATCAACATTAAAATAAGCTTTTTCATTGTTCTATTCTTTTTAATTATTAATTTCTAAATGAAGTTTTCATGCCGCCAACCATTGGCACATGTACTTACCGGCTGCAAATATACAATTATTATTTGGAATAACCTAATTTTTGGAGCACTTCGTTGCTAATATCTATCTTAGGAGAGCCAAAGATGATGCCGCTGTTGCTAGCCCTATCGAGAACAAGCGAATATCCGCGCAGGTCTGAAATCTCTTTTACGGCTGTATAAATCTCTTCCTGAATAGGTCCCATCAATGCCTCACGCATCTTATAGAGGTCGCCTTCTGCACCAAAATATTTTTTCTTCAAATCGCTAGCCTCCTTCTCTTTCTGCATGATGGCATCCTGCTTAGCCTTCTTCTGCTCCTGGGAAAGGAACACTACCTCGTTCTGATAGTTCTTATACATGGTGCTTGCCTCTGTGTTAAGAGCTTCTACCTCAGCCTGCCATTTGCGGCTTACCTGATTCAGCTGCTCGTTGGCACGCTCATAAGCGGGTACATTCTTCAAGATGTACTCCATATCTATCAATGCATATTTCTGTGCATGTGCTGAGATGGCTGCTACAGCCATCATCAGCATCAATACTATTTTCTTCATAAAACCCATTTTTAGAATTCCTGACCTAAGATGAAGTGGAACTGGCTTCCACCCTTCTTATATGAGCTACCATTCCATACAGTATCGAAACCGTAAGCCCAGTCAATACCCATCAGACCAACCATAGGCAAGAAGATACGTACACCGACACCGGCACTACGTTTCATGCTGAATGGGTTGAACTTCTTGGTTTCATACCAGGCGTTACCAGCCTCTACGAAGGTCAAACCGTAAATGGTTGTGTTACCTAAGAGGAATGGATAGCGAAGCTCCAATGAGAAGCGGTCGTATGCATAAGCATAGTAACCGGTTGTAGGACTGTAAGATACAGAACCATTCTCATAACCGCGGAGTCCGATTGTTTCCTCACCATAATATGATGAGTATCCACTCATACCGTCACCACCCACATAGTAGGTCTCGAACGGACTCTTCTTATACTTGTTATAAGAACCGAGCAAACCGAGTTCTACACGGGTCATCAATACGAAGCACTTCTGACCCTCTGTGAGTGCAGTATAAGTCTTTGCCTTGAACTTCCACTTATGGTATTCAATCCATCTGTACTTCTCCTGCTGCTCAGCAGAATAGGTTGGCGACTTAGAATCGTTGGCAAGATTCTTGTAGTCCTTGTTGTCGAACGCACTCCATGGTGGAGTAAGGTTGACACTTGCCTCAACCTCAGAACCACGACGTGGGAAGAGTTGGTTATCGGTTGATGTTCGGTTCAATGCGATGGTCAAGTTCAAGTTGTTCGCATTACCGTTGGTCATCAACATATAGCTCCAGTTCTTCATCATGTAGCGCTGGTAAGCCAACTGTACAGACAAGGTGAAGTAATCATCCGGCCAACGGAGGCGCTTACCCCAACCGAGGCTTACACCCACCATCTGGATATACTTGTCAGGATCGTAATAATTCTCGTAGTTGTTATAGTAACTAGAACCATAACCATACATATAACTGTAATAGTTGTTCATGTAAGCACTATTGTAATAGTTGCTTGACACGTCGGTACTCTTACTGTAGTATGCACCTACGCTGAACTGGATAGGGCGCTTGCCGCCAAACCAGTTGGTAGAGTAGCTTACGCTATAGCTCTGGTAGTAGGTACCATTGGTCTGTGCACCGATACTCAGCACCTCACCATCACCGATAGGCATGATACCACGATGCTCCTTGTTTTTGTTGAAGAGGTTTGCCATAGAGAAGTTGTTGAGCTTCAAGCCCACACGTCCGATGACACCCGTCTGACCCCAACCGAGCGAGAACTCAATCTGGTCGTTACTCTTCTGCTCCAGGTTCCAGTTTACATCAACCGTACCATCTTCAGGATTAGGCTTTACATCCGGGTTAACCTTCTCAGGATCAAAGTGTCCCATAGAAGCAAGCTCACGAGCCGAACGCATCAGAGCATCCTTAGAGAAAAGGTCGCCTGGCTTGGTACGAAGTTCACGACGCACTACGTTTTCGTAAAGACGAGTATTACCATTGATACGTACATGGCTCAGATAAGCCTGAGGTCCCTCTGTTACGCGCATCTCTAAGTCGATAGAATCGCCATCAATATTGATTTCAGTCGGTTCGATACGAGAGAACACATAACCATTATTATAGTAGAGGTTAGAAACAGCATCATCATCTTCATTCAGGCGCTTACCCAATATCTTCTGGTTATATACATCGCCCTTCTTCATGCCGAGCAATGCTTCGAGATAAGCTGAAGAGTAAACGGTATTACCTGCCCAGGAGATGTTACGGATATAGTATTTCTTACCTTCATCTACCTTGATGTAGATATTAACGTGCTTCTCATCGAAGTTGCTCACGCTATCTTCCAGAATCTGAGCATCACGGAAACCATACTCATTATATTTGTCGATGAGTTTCTGCTTATCTTCCTTCCAACGCTCAGGGGTAAACTTCTTCGACTTGAAGAAAGAGGCGAACTTACCAGCCTCATGCGTCTTGGCAAAAGCACCCTTCGAGAAGAGTCCACCCTTAATCTTGCGGTCAGAAAGCTGTTCGTTTCCATCGATTGTTATCTGATGAACCTTGATTTTTTCTTTCTTGTCAACAACAACATCCAGGATTACCTGTCCCTTGTTGGCAATATCATCGCGCTGGTTAATCTGGATATCAGCGTTCTTGAAGCCCTTATCATCGAAATACTTCTTGGCAAGAATCTTGGCACGGTCGAGCATATTCGGAGTTACCTGAGTGCCCTTTACCATACCCAACTTCTGCTCCATATCTTCACGCTCGCTCTTCTTCAAACCAACATAGTTGATATTAGATATACGTGGACGAACCGCAAGATAGATATGGAGATAAAGCTTCTCACCTACGATAGAGTCAGCAGCGATAGCCACCTTCGAGAAGAGTCCATGTTTCCAGTAGCGCTTTACGGCATTGGTAATCTCGTCGCCAGGCACAGTAATCTCATCGCCCACACTGAGGCCTGAGATACCTGTGAGAACATAGTCTTCGTAGCCCTCAACACCCGAAACATTGATACCACCAATCTTAAGGGTACGAGGTGTACCAGCATACGAGATATCAGGGTTTACGATTTTATCTTGTGCCTGAATCTGCATGCATGCCATTACGCCGAACAGCAGGATGAAAATCTTTTTAAATCTATTCATTTATACCTTATTATATATAATATGATTTTTCTATGCTTGTATGAGGTTTGCCTATTTCTCCTCCTCTTCCACCTGTGCCTCGGTTTTTCCAAATCGACGTTGGCGGTTCTGATAACTTGCTATTGCCTTGTGCAGATCTTCTTCATTGAAGTCTGGCCAGAAGGTATCACAGAAATACAACTCTGAATAAGCTATCTGCCAAAGAAGATAGTTGCTGATACGGAGTTCACCTCCTGTACGTATCAGAAGTTCAGGATCTGGCATGAAACTGGTTTCAAGATGCTTTTCGAAGTTCTCCTCTGTCAGTTTATCCTCTATCTGCTCATAGGTTGAACCTGACTCCAATGCTTCTTTTACCATTTTCTTTGTAGCATTCAGGATTTCCCAACGTGAAGAATAGCTCAATGCCACAACCATAGTCATAGCATCGTTCTTCGCAGTATGGTCCATGGTCTCCTGAAGCTTGTCCTGTACCTGTTGTGGCAGGCGTTTCAAATCACCTATCACACGGAAGCGGACATTATTCTTCATGAAGATTTCATCTTCGAGCGAAGTCAGTACCAGTCCCATCAAGGCAGCAACCTCATCGGCCGGACGGTTCCAATTCTCTGTAGAGAAAGTATAGAGGGTGAGATATTTTACCCCCAACCTGGTACACTCCGATGTAATTCGGCGCACGGTATCTACTCCAGCCTGATGGCCGTAGCTACGCTCCTTGCCCCGTTCTGTTGCCCAGCGACCATTGCCATCCATAATGATAGCGATGTGCTCAGGAATCCTGTTCATATCTAAGTTGTCCATCATTCTTCTTTATTACAAGTTTTACATTTTGCACTGAAACTATAGGTCACCGAAACGGCTATGGTAGAATAGCAGTCGGTATTCTTGAAAATGCCACTGCTCTTTACCCAGTAAGGGTCTTTCACACCATCCAGTTCATCGCTGAGCGAGAAATGGAAAGTCCAGGCCAGTCCCAAGTTCAACCTTTCGTTCACTTTATATTTTGCGCCGATGCCTAAAGGCACGTTTGCTGTAAATACATTTTTTTCGTTACCTTTTACATAGGTTGCTCCCAGGCCACCCAGTATATAAGGAACCAGGCGCTGGGCTCCGCGATAGTCTCTGCCTGTTCCGTAAGGCCAGAAGTTGTACTCAAACACCAGATTCATATCCACCAGCGTATGATTGAAGGAATAGGGATTCTCCGCATAATCAGGATAGAAAGTATCCACATTTGCCGAAGAACCTTTTATTTTTCCAAAGCCCACGCTCAGTTTCAAGTCCTTGTAGGGGTCGAAATTGTATCTTCCCACCAGGAAACCGGCAGGTTGCATGTCGCCAAGCACATTTCCGTTAAAGTCGCCTTCATAGGTCATTACTCCCACACCGGCGCCTATCTCCATGCGATATTGCGGATCGTCCTGTGCACGAACCGCCATACAGCCCAGAGTTAAGAAGGCAAGCAGGATGATTAATCTTCCTTGCTCCAGCCATCTATATTGAAACGTCCTCTCCATACGTATCCGTTTCTGATAATCCAATAATAATGTTGCTTGTCACGGCAGAAAGCGAAACGACCGTCAGTAGCAAACTTAGCAGGCAGAACAACCATCGCATCCTGCTTCCAAGTCAATCCGGCATCCTGGCTCTTATACCATTTGCCGTTACTGCCTAAAGCAACGAAGCCTGTATCGGCAGCACAGGTAATTACCTGATCCAGCCAAGGCATCTTTCCACTTTTATTGTTTTCGATTTCCAGATAGTTCCACTGTCCGTCTTCATTTGCATAGTCAACCGTGCGCAACCATGTGGTAGCAACCGTATCTTTCAAAGCCTTGTCGCGAGTACCCAGCAGCATTACGTTCTCTACATCCTTAGCAGAGAGTACGCCAGCCACATTCATTGAGATATTCTGTTTTGGCAAATAGGCTTTATCTGTATCAAGTTTCTCTGCCTTCCAGTTGGCACCCTTATCTTCTGAAACAGAGATACCTGTAGCTGTATAAGCATAGAGATTCTTGCTGCTTGCACCAATGAGCTGCTTGATATCTGCGTTGTCAGAAACCACTGTCCATATTGCAGCATCGGCAGAAGCATAAACCTTGCCGCCATCTGAGATATAAAGTTTGCCATCCAGCGCTACTGCACTCTGGTAAGCGTCACTACTTAAGCCTACTTTCATCGTAATAGATGACCAGGCGCTGCCATTATTGATGGCTGACTTCAGCACCTTAGTACCCTCGGCAGTCTTGCCGAATACATAGATGTCATCACCACAAGCTACAGCCTTCAGATCAGAGAATGCAGCCAACTGACTGTTGTTCTGAGCCAGCTCATGCCACTTAAACTCATAAGGCAACTCCTTATGTACGTTTACGGTAACCTGATACTGGGCATAGACAGAGTAGTCGCTGCTGTAAACTCTAATAAAGCGAGGCTTTGAGAAGTTGATGGAATCAGAGCTTGAATAGTATGCTGCGACAGAATCAGTCTTGTTGATATCCATCAGGAGAATAGGGCTGCTATTCTTGCTGCTGATAGTAGCCAATATGGCAGTATCCCTCACCCCACAAGGCAAGGAATCTACATTATAAATCTTGCGTTGTGCTTGATCTATGTAAAATTTATAGTCAGAGCCCGTCACATTAGCCTTGAGCAAGGTATCTTTACCTGCCTTCGTTTTGGTATATCTGTCAAGACTACCCAACGAGAAAGCCGTGATGGCTGTATCATGTGTATATTCTACTGTTGTTTCATCGCTGCTCAAGCAAGAAGAGAGCGAGAGCGTAGCTGTAATCAGCGCTATGAAAGCAAAAAACTTCCTTTTCATTCTATCCTATTTTATTTTTAGCTGCAAATTTACTGAGAATTCTTTAAAAACTCGACCTTTTCTCCTTATTATTATGCAAATTATTCATTTTTAGGCGCATTTTTTAAGTTTTTTAGTGATTTCGAGGCGTAAAAACGAAGAAATCCCGCTTCTTTTGCAAGAAACGGGATTCCATATTTAGTATAAATTCGAAGTGTCGAATTAGAGCTGTGGACCAGCAGCAACGAGAGCCTTACCTGCCTCGTTTGTCTCATACTTCTTGAAGTTCTTGATGAAACGAGCAGCCAAATCCTTAGCCTTCTCCTCCCACTGAGAAGCCTCAGCGTATGTATCACGTGGATCGAGAATCTTAGGATCTACGCCTTCCAACTGTGTAGGAACTACGAAGTTGAAGAATGGGATAGTCTTTGTAGGAGCTGCGTCGATTGAGTGGTCGAGGATAGCGTCGATGATACCACGTGTATCGCGGATAGAGATACGCTTGCCTGTACCGTTCCAACCTGTGTTAACCAAGTATGCCTTAGCACCAGACTTCTGCATCTTCTTTACCAACTCCTCAGCGTACTTAGTTGGGTGCAACTCCAAGAATGCCTGACCGAAGCAAGCAGAGAATGTTGGAGTAGGCTCGGTGATACCGCGCTCTGTACCAGCCAACTTAGCTGTGAAGCCAGAGAGGAAGTAATACTTAGTCTGCTCAGCGTTCAAGATAGATACTGGTGGCAATACACCGAATGCATCTGCTGAGAGGAAGATAACCTGCTTAGCAGCTGGACCCTGAGAGAATGGACGCTGGATGTTCTTGATGTGGTAGATAGGATAAGATACACGAGTATTCTCGGTAACAGTCTTATCTGCGAAGTCAATCTTACCATCCTTAGCTACAGTTACGTTCTCGAGAAGAGCGTCACGTGTGATAGCACCGTAGATGTCTGGCTCAGACTCCTTATCGAGGTTGATAACCTTAGCGTAGCAACCACCTTCGAAGTTGAACACACCCTCGTCGTCCCATCCGTGCTCATCGTCACCGATCAACTTACGCTTAGGGTCTGTTGACAATGTAGTCTTACCTGTACCAGAAAGACCGAAGAAGATAGCAGTGTTCTCACCGTTCATATCTGTGTTGGCAGAGCAGTGCATAGAAGCCATACCCTTCAATGGCAAGAAGTAGTTCATCATAGAGAACATACCCTTCTTCATCTCACCACCATACCATGTGTTGATGATAACCTGCTCCTTAGAAGTTACGTTGAATACAACGGCTGTCTCTGAGTGGAGACCCAACTCCTTCCAGTTCTCAACCTTTGCCTTAGAAGCATTGTAAACGATGAAGTCTGGCTCCTGATCGAACTCAGCCTCGTTCTGAGGACGGATGAACATATTTGTTACGAAGTGTGCCTGCCATGCTACCTCAACGATGAAACGTACCTTCATACGTGTATCCTTGTGTGTACCGCAGAAACCATCTACTACGAACAACTTCTTATTAGAAAGCTCCTTCTTAGCGATCTCCTTAACGGCGTTCCATGCCTCTGGAGTTGCCTTGTGGTTATCGTTGTGATACTCCTCAGAATCCCACCATACAGTGTCGTGAGATGTAGCATCGTCAACGATGAACTTGTCTTTAGGAGAACGACCAGTGTAAATACCAGTCATTACGTTAACTGCACCGAGCTCAGTCTCCTGACCAACCTCAAAACCCTCGAGACCTTCCTTAGTCTCCTCATTGAACAATACCTCATAAGAAGGATTGTAGAGAACCTCAGTTGTACCTGTGATTCCGTACTTTGCTAAAACTGACTTATCAAACTTTGCCATTTTATTTTAAATGTATTTAAGTTGTGAATAATTTCTCTTTACCTTTTTACCTTGGTTGGCAGAAGAAATCATCATTCTCCCAAAACCGCCGCAAAGTTACGAAAAATATGTTTTATAGCAAAGATTCTTAGGTATTATTCTTTCTTTTTAAAAGCTTTTTAGGTTAAAGAACTTAAAAAAAGCCGATTCGACCGACATTTGCCACGTTGACTTTGCAAAAAATCTCTGCTTAGAGAAAAACAAGCAGAGATTTACACCTATTTTATATATAAGAGGATATTTGAAGGAAAAATAAGATAGTAACATGTTCTTTCATTCCTCCAGAGAGAAAATAATTGCCCAAACATTTTGCCGTTTCCGAGATTTATTATATCTTTGCAGAAAAACTACAGCTATATGAAGATAAATAATCTGAGCGAGCACAATTGCATCATCAACCGCTATCTGGCAGAGATGCGTGACTGCGATTATCAAAAGAACCGATTGCTCTTCCGCAACAACATTATGAGAATCGGTGAGTATGAGGCCTTTGAAATATCAAAGACTCTTAATTACGAAAAGACAGAGGTGACTACACCGCTCGGTGTAGCCCAGGTCAATCTTCCTACCGAAAAGATTGTCATCGGTACGATCTTCCGTGCCGGACTTCCTTTCCACGAAGGTTTCCTCAATATTTTCGACCACTCTGGCAATGCCTTTGTGAGTGCTTATCGCGAGTATACCAACAAGGAGCATACTGAGGTGGGCGTACATATCGAATACCTCGCCACACCTGATCTTACTGATAAGGTGCTCATCATTGCCGACCCTATGCTTGCCACAGGTATCAGCATGGAGATGGGTATGAAGGCTTTCCTCACCAAGGGCAATCCTAAACATATCCACATTGCCTGTGTTCTCGCTGCACCTGAGGGCATTGAGCACGTCAAGAAAACCTTCCCAGAGGACAAGACTACCATCTGGTGTGCCTCTATTGATGAGGGGTTGAACGAGCATAAGTACATCGTGCCAGGCTTCGGCGACGCCGGCGACTTGTGCTATGGCAGCAAGCTCTAAGCCGCAGGCTTTATAAATTCGTACGCTTTATAAAAAGTATAGCAACTCTACTCTGAAATACTCTTCACTCTTCACCTTTCGGTCCGAAACCCCTGTGTTTATCGGCATTCCGAGGGGTGAAGAGTTGTTTTTATCTCTTCACCCTCTCTTCACCACTCTTCACCGACAGGAACGGAAACAGATGCGAAAGACAGATAGGAGAATTGCAAATTAGCCAGAACTGAAGGGTGAAGAGTGGTGAAGAGTGGGTGAAGAGTGTCCGAGCACTCTTCACCCCTCGGAATGCCCATAAACACTAGGGTTTCGGAGCATTTGGTGAAGAGTGAAGAGTTTTTCGTCTATCGCATAAAAAAGAAAATCAGACGCCTAAAAGGAAATCAGACAAACCCATTTCCGAGGACTGTTAAAGACAAACAGCCGACTAGCGGATAAGGCGCTAGTCGGCTGTCCGGCTTCTGCCAGTTGGCTGTCCTACTCAAACAGCCAACTTATCTCCGAAAGATAAAACCTTTAATAATGGAACGAGCTGCCCCCCAGGAACTCTCGCAGAAGCGAAGTAGGCGGCAGATTATTATAAGGTATACCCTTGAAGTATTTCAGGAACTTAAGCAACCGGTAAGCCTCAGCATATTCCTCGCAATTCTCCGGAACCTGCTGCAGCAGCGGCTCTGCCTGCGTCTTAATCACAGCCAGCTCATAAAGCATCGCCGTATTGAGCATCGCATCGGCATTCTCCTGGAACGGGAATATCCACTTGTTCTCACCCGCCCTTACCGAAGGCCAGCGATGAATGGTTTCCTGGGCAGAGACACCTCGATACTTGTAATCGCGGATGATGCGGCGAAGCAAACGGTTGTCTGTCGTCGGGATATAATTGTGATTGTCCAGAAGAATCGTGGTCAGCGCCGAAGCATATACTCTGAATATCTGCTCCTGCGGGATGTGGGCCGTCAGCTCAGGGTTCAATGCATGAATGCCCTCTACCACCAGCACATTGTTATCGTTCATCTTCAGCTTGTTGCCGCTCTTTTTACTCTTTCCGCTCTGGAAATCATACTTCGGCAATTCTACCTCCTCACCACGGAAGAGGGCGTTGAACTGCTCGTTGATCAAATCGAGATCCAGGGCATAGATGCTCTCATAATCATATTCGCCCGAAGCATCCTTCGGCGTTTTCTCCCTATCTACGAAATAATCATCGAGCGAAATCTGGAGCGGTTTCAATCCGTTTACGGCAAGCTGTATGCTCAGGCGCTTGCACGAAGTGGTCTTGCCCGAAGAAGAAGGACCTGCCAGCAGCACCAGTTTCACGCCCTTGCGGCTGGCAATTTCCTCAGCAATCTTGGCAATTTTCTTCTCCTGCAGCGCCTCGCTGATATTGATGATGTCAGTAGCATGATTAGCATCTATCGCCTGGTTAAAATCGCCTACAGTCCTGATGCCCAGGATACTCTGCCAGCGATGATGCTCCTTGAATATCTCAAACATCTTGTCCTGTCGGGTCATTTCGCCCAGCACATCCGGGTTCTTGAGCGAAGGAATGCGCAGGAGCATGCCATCATAATATTTCTCCAGCCCGAAGAGATAGAGCTGCGAGGTATTGGTGAGCAGCGTGCCGTAGTAATAATCTACATAATCACCTATTTTATAATAGGTAGTATAGATAGAGCCCGATGTCTTGAGCAGTTTCACCTTCTCAACATCTCCTTTCTCCTGAAACAGCGCAACTGCCTCTTCGGTAGGCACGGTGAAGCGGCGTATCGGCATTCTGGCATCGATAATCTCCTGCATGCGACGGCGGATGATGTTCACATCTTCATCAACAACAGGTCTGCCCAGGCGAATATCTACGTAGAAACCATTCGATACGGGGATATCAATCACCACATCTGTAGCAGGATAAATGTCCTGTACCGCCTTGCAGAGAACAAAGAAGAGGGTACGGGTATATGCACGCGAACCGGATGAAGAAGTCATATCAAGAAATTCTACATCTTTAGAATTATAAACACGATAATGCATGCCTTCAACCTTGTTATTTACCCTTGCAGACACCGGTCCGTGGGTCATTTTGAGGTCAAATGCTGAAAAAATATCAAAAAGTGTGCTTCCGATTTCTACTTTCTGAGATTTTTTATTATTTTTGCAACGGATTTGAATTACTTGTTTCATTTGTATTAAAACTATGTTACAAAATTAAACTAATCTACCCGCTCTCGAAGCCCCCGAAGGTGCTTTTTGAGCATCGGCTTACTCTTTTTAGAAGAGAGACGCCTACAGTGTGTAAAGTTACGAAGAAATTCGGAAACTTGATGTATTTGACAACATTAATTAAGTTATTATATGTCGATTTGGATATTTTTTAAGCTTATTGGAGCACTCGCCCTACTGATGTTCGGTATGAAGTCCATGAGCGACAGTTTGCAGAAGATGGCAGGACCACAGCTCCGCCATGTGTTAGGAACCATGACCACCAATCGTTTGACGGGCATCCTCTCGGGTACGCTCATCACCGCAGCGGTGCAGTCTTCTACAGCCACAACGGTGATGACCGTATCATTCGTTAACGCAGGTCTCCTTACCCTAGCCCAGGCTATCTCCGTTATCATGGGCGCCAACATCGGAACCACGCTCACCGCATGGATCATGAGTGCCGGTTTCTCGTTTAACATCACAGATTTTGTATGGCCGGCGTTCTTCATCGCCATCATTCTGATTTACAGCAAGAAGCGCAAGATTATCGGCGACTTCATCTTCGGTATATCCTTTATGTTCCTCGGTTTGGGTACTTTACGCCAAACCGGTATCGACATGGATCTGGCTCATAATCAGCCGGTTCTTGAATTCTTTGCAAGTTTCGACCCTCACAGTTTCCAGACTACCATCACCTTCCTGATTATTGGTAGTATACTCACTATGTGCGTGCAGAGTTCGGCAGCCGTCATGGCGATTACGATGATTCTCTGCTCTACCGGCGTATTGCCTATCTATCAGGGTATTGCGCTTGTGATGGGTGAGAATATCGGTACAACCGTAACCTCCAATGTGGCAGCGCTCACCGCCAACACCCAGGCCCGGAGAGCGGCGATGGCGCACATGGTATTCAACATCTTCGGTGTGCTTTGGATACTCTGCGTATTCCGCCCGTTCATCCATCTGGTTTGCGGCTGGGTAGGTTTCGACGATGCCATGGAGAAGACTAATCCTCATTTCGTAGCCAATGCAGCCAAGCTATCCTTTGTGCTTGCCGCCTTCCATACCACGTTCAACCTCTCCAATACCTTTATCCTGGTATGGTTCATTCCACAGATAGAGAAGCTGGTATGCAAGATTATCCGTCCTAAGAAGAATACCGATGAGGACGACTTCCGCCTGCGCTTTATCCAGAGCGGTATCATGAAGACACCGGAAATCTCTGTCTTGGAGGCACAGAAAGAGATTCATTGCTTTGCCGAGCGCATCCAACGCATGTTCGGCATGGTGAAGACGCTTCTTGGCGAAACCAATGAAGATAAGTTTGTAAAACTCTATAGCCGCATCGAGAAATACGAGGGCATCTCTGACAACATGGAGATAGAGATTGCCAAATATCTCGACCAGGTGAGCGATTCTCATCTTTCTGACGAGACCAAGGCAAAGATTCGTGCCATGCTCCGTGAGATTTCTGAAATCGAGAGTATCGGTGACAGCTGCTTCAACATCGCACGCACGCTGAACCGCCGTTTCAAAGGCAAGGAAGACTTCATCACTTCACAGTATGAGCACATGCACCAGATGATGGAACTTACCGACAATGCCCTTACCCAGATGAACATCACACTCGTAGGTCATAAGGGAGACAACGATGCCAACCTCTCTTTCAACATCGAGAACGAAATCAACAACTATCGCAATCAGTTGAAGAGCCAGAACATCAACGATGTAAACAACCATCTCTATACCTACGCCATCGGTACCATGTATATGGATATCATTCAGGAATGCGAGAAACTCGGCGACTATGTAGTAAACGTAGTAGAGGCCCGCATGGGTGTAAGACAGCATGAAGCTTAGGGAGAGTTTACAGTTTATAGTTTATAGTTAACAGTTTATAGGGCATGAAGTTCATTAGTGGGCTTCATGCCCTATCTTTATTTTCTACCTATATTAAATAGGATAAACAGATATGTTTTTAAGCAAGATACTTGATTCACAACAGCAAAGTTGCCATAAAGAAGTGATTTCACAAAGAAAAAGAAAGAATTTTGGCATAACATAGAGGATAAGTCGATTTTTTGTTGTAATTTTGCAGCCGAAATTGCAATTTTATAAATTATTAATGAAGATTCTAGTAACGGGTGCGTCGGGCTTTATCGGCAGCTACATCGTGGAAGAGGCCTTAAGACAGGGCATGGAAACTTGGGCGGCAGTACGCCCTACCAGTTCCAGAAAGTATCTGCAAGACGAGCGCATCCATTTTATCAATCTCAATCTTTCTTCAGAGGAAGAGTTGGAGAAAGAACTCGCCCCGCACGAGTTCGACTATATAGTGCATGCAGCCGGCGCAACGAAGTGCCTGCATGCAGAGGACTTTTATAAGGTAAACACAGAGGGAACCAAGCATCTGGTGAACGTTCTTCTGCGCCTCCAGATGCCTATCAGGCGATTTGTCTTTGTCAGTTCGCTCAGCATCTTTGGAGCCATCCGCGAAGAGCAGCCTTATCAGGAAATCTCAGAACATGATACTCCTAAGCCAAATACTGCATACGGAAAGAGTAAGCTGGAGGCAGAACGCTATCTGGACAGCATCGGCAACAACTTTCCTTATATCATCCTCCGCCCTACAGGAGTTTACGGTCCTAGAGAGAAAGATTATTTCCTCATGGCACAGAGCATCAAGCAGCATGTTGACTTTGCTGTAGGATTCAAGCGCCAGGACATCACCTTTGTATATGTACAGGACGTAGTACAGGCTGTATTCCTGGCTCTGGATCATGGAATGAACGGCAGGAAATACTTCCTCAGCGATGGAGAAGTATACCAGTCGGCCGCCTTCAGCGACCTGATAAAAAAGGAGTTAGGCAATCCTTGGATGCTACGCATCAAGGCACCTGTCTGGGTATTGCGCATCGTAACCTTCTTCGGAGAATATCTCGGAAGAATGACCGGCAAGATGTCGGCCCTGAACAATGATAAGTACAACATTCTGAAACAGCGCAACTGGCGATGTGATATTGAGCCAGCCATGGATGAACTGGGCTATCATCCTCATTATCCACTGGAAAGAGGTGTGAAGCTCGCCATCAAGTGGTACAAGGATAACGGATGGCTGTAAATTATAAACTAATAAGAAGCGTGATAAAAGATTATTTCAAGATAGACAAGAACCCGAAGAAGGGACTGATGACACTGGAATGGGTCATGCTGGGATATATGGCAATCACCATTATCACCATGCTCTTTACCTACACCAAACTCGTAAACCCGGAAGCTATGCTCTGGGGACGACTGAGAGTGCTCGTCATGACCATTGCCCTTTGGGCAGTATACCGCATGATACCTTGCCGCATCACCAAGATGGTGCGCATCATTGCCCAGATGGCTTTGCTTGCCTGGTGGTATCCCGACACCTACGAAATCAATCGTATGTTCCCAAACCTAGACCATATCTTTGCAGGTTGGGAGCAGGATCTTTTCGGATGTCAACCCGCCCTGCTCTTTGCCAAAGCTCTGCCTTGGGCTGTAGTAAGCGAACTGATGTCGATGGGCTACTTTATGTATTATCCGATGATTGCATTAGTTACATTCTATTATTTCTTCTGCAGATATTATGAGGCAGAAAGAGCTGCATTCGTCATGCTCGCCGGTTTCTTTATCTACTATCTCATCTACATCTATGTACCGGTAGTGGGCCCGACCTTCTACTTTGATGCAGTAGGAATATCAGAAATAACCAAAGGCATCTTCCCGGCTTTGGGCGATTACTTCAATACCCATACCAACTGCCTGCCGACACCGGGCTACACCGATGGAATCTTCTACCAGCTTGTAGAAGACGCCAAGAACGCCGGCGAGCGTCCTACTGCCGCTTTCCCAAGTTCGCATGTGGGCGTGAGCACCATCTGCATGCTCCTGGTCTGGCATACCGGCAACCGAAAACTGCTATACGTGATGCTGCCATTCTACATCTTCCTGTGTCTGGCTACCGTATATATTCAGGCGCATTATCTCATCGATGCCATCGCTGGCCTCATCTCTGCCGTCGTCATCTATTTTGTATTGATGGCAGTATCGAAGGGAATGATAGAGCATCATACTCCTTCTTCGCGACTGAGATTCAGATAAATACATATTTTAATTACAATAACATTATAAACGAATAGAATTCATCTAGAACAATGAAGAAACTATTTATTGAGACTTATGGCTGCCAGATGAACGTGGCAGACAGTGAGGTAGTTGCCTCTGTGATGCAGATGGCTGGCTACGAAATTTGTGAGAAAGAAGAAGAGGCTGATGCCATCTTCCTGAACACCTGCAGTATCCGCGAGAATGCAGAGAACAAGATTTATCATCGCCTCGACACCCTCCATGCAGAGCAGAAGAAGGGAAGAAAGGTGATTCTCGGCGTTTTGGGCTGCATGGCTGAGCGCGTAAAGGATGACCTCATCCAGAACCACTATGCCAACCTGGTTTGCGGACCAGACAGCTATCTCAACCTGCCGGATATGATTGCGCAGTGCGAGATGGGTACCAATGCCATCAACATAGAACTCTCTAAGACCGAGACTTACCGTGACATCGTGCCTCAGCGCATCGGTGGCAACAGAGTGAGCGGTTTCGTAAGCATCATGCGTGGTTGCAACAACTTCTGCCACTACTGCATCGTGCCTTATACCCGTGGACGTGAGCGCAGCCGCGATGCTGAGAGCATCCTGCGTGAGGTTCGCGATTTGCAGCAGCGTGGCTTCAAGGAAGTTACCCTGCTTGGACAGAATGTAAACAGTTATGGTCTCTCTCCATCGGGCAAGCGCGAGGAAGGCAGTCTTTCCTTCGCCGAACTCCTCCACATGGTAGCCCAGGCTGTGCCGGATATGCGAGTACGCTTCACCACCTCTAACCCAGAGGATATGACCGAGGACATCCTCCACGCCATCGCCGAAGAGCCAAACCTCTGCAAGCACATCCACTTCCCTGCACAGAGCGGAAGCAACAAGATTTTGAAGCTGATGAACCGCAAATACACCCGTGAGGAGTATCTGCAGCGCATCGCCGACATCAAGCGCATCATTCCAGGCTGCGGCATCACCACCGACATCTTCGTGGGTTATCACGACGAGACCGAGGAAGACCATCAGGAAACCCTCTCGCTGGTGAAGGAAGTAGGCTTCGACAGCGCCTTCATGTTCAAGTATTCAGAGCGCCCGGGCACCTATGCCGCCAAGCATCTGCCAGACAACGTTTCTGAGGAAACCAAGATAGCCCGCCTCAACGAACTTATCAAGTTGCAGACCGAGGTGAGTGCCGAGCAGAACAAGAAGGATGAAGGCAAGGTATTCACCATCCTCATCGAGAACTTCAGCAAGCGTAGCCGCGAGCAGATGATGGGTCGAACAGAACAGAACAAGGCGGTTGTCATTGATAAGGGTAACCACCATATCGGAGAGTTCGTGAAGGTTCGCATCACCGGTTCTACCTCTGCTACTCTCTTCGGAGAAGAAGTAAAGGAGTAAAACCAAACTCATCAGAACAGCTTTTTCTGAATAAAAAGACTCTTCTAAAAGAAAAAACAGAATATAAACAAGAAAAACCGCCAAAAGTTTGGCGGTTTTCTTAAAAAGCACTATATTTGCACCTATGAAGGAATTCTTGCAAATTTTACGCCGATTCGTCCCTCCATACAAGAAGTATCTGGGACTGTCTATCCTGTTCAATATCCTGTCTGCGGTATTGAACATCTTTTCGTTTGCAGCCTTGATACCAATCCTGCAAATCCTGTTCCAAGTAGATGGTGGTATCCGTGTCAACGAGTATATGCACTGGAATGGAGATTGGGGTAGCATCAAGGAGGTTGCAACCAATAACCTGTATTATTATATTCAGGAGTTTATTGTTGTCCATAGTGCATCAACTGCCCTTTTGGTCATCGGCATATTCCTAGCCTTCATGACATTCCTCAAGACGGGAGCCTATTTCCTCTCGTCAGCCACCATCATACCTATCCGTACAGGTATCGTAAGAGACATCCGCAACCAGATTTACCAGAAGATAAACAGTCTCTCGCTCGGTTTCTTCAGCGAGGAGCGCAAGGGCGATATCATTGCCCGCATGAGCGGTGATGTGCAGGAAGTGGAGAACAGCATCATGTCGTCGCTCGACATGCTCTTCAAAAATCCTGTCCTGATTCTCTTCTATTTCGTTACACTCATCTGCATCAGCTGGCAGCTCACCCTCTTCACCATTCTCTTTGTACCACCTTTCGGCTGGTTTATGGGAGTAGTGGGCAAGAAACTGAAGGCACACAGTATCGAGGCACAGGCACTTTGGAGCGATACGATGAGTATGGTAGAAGAAACGCTGGGCGGCTTGCGCATCATCAAGGCGTTCTGTGCTGAAGAAAAGATGAACAAGCGTTTCAATCAGGTTAACAGCAGCTACCGCGACAACATCATGCGTGTAAATATCCGCCAGCAGATGGCACACCCGATGAGTGAGTTTCTGGGAACTATCCTCATCGTAGTGGTATTGTGGTTTGGCGGTATCCTGGTTCTGGATTACGGCAGAATCGACGGTCCTACCATCATCTTCTATCTCGTGATGCTCTACAGCATCATCAACCCGCTGAAGGAATTCTCCAAAGCGAGTTACAATATTCCAAAGGGATTGGCAAGTATGGAGCGTATCGACAAGATTCTGCAGGCTGAGGTGGAAATCAAGGACAAGGAGAACCCTGAGCATATCAGCAGCTTCGAACATCAGATAGAGTTCCGCCACGTTTCCTTCGCCTATACCGACCGAAAGAGCGCCGAACTGGTTTATGTATTAAAGGATATCAATCTCGTGATACCAAAAGGCAAGACTGTTGCACTTGTTGGTCAGAGCGGTAGCGGTAAGAGTACGATGGTAGATCTGATTCCACGTTACTATGATGTACAGGAAGGCGAGGTGCTGATTGACGGCATTAATGTGAAAGACCTTGCCGTACATGACCTTCGCATGCTGATAGGAAATGTAAACCAGGAGGCTATCCTCTTCAATGCAAGTTTCAAGGACAATATCCGATTCGGCAAGACCGACGCTACGGATGAGGAAATAGCCAATGCAGCTAAGATAGCCAATGCTTACGAGTTCATTACCAAGTCGGAGCATGGTTTCGATACAAATATCGGTGACCGAGGCGGCAGACTCTCCGGTGGTCAGCGCCAGCGTGTCAGCATCGCCCGTGCCATCCTCAAGAATCCTCCTATCCTCATCCTCGATGAGGCAACATCAGCCCTCGATACCGAGAGCGAGCGCCTGGTTCAGGATGCCTTGGAGAAACTGATGAAAACCCGTACCACCGTGGCTGTGGCTCACCGATTGAGTACCATCAAGCATGCCGATGAAATCTGCGTATTGCACGAGGGTAGGATTGTGGAGCGTGGTACTCATGAGGAACTGATTGAAAAAAAAGGATATTACAAGAAGTTGCATGATATGCAGCAGGTGTAATTGAGTAAAGAGTTAATAGTTAAGAATTTATAGTTTTACAGATGGTTAAGATTGTTTATGCATTCTTTTATGCAATATCGCTGCTGCCTTTCAGGCTGCTCTATTGCATTGCCGACTTCGAGTACTTCATGATGTATTACGTCATCAAGTACCGCAGAGGCATTGTGCGTAAGAATCTCACCAGCTCTTTTCCTGAGAAATCAGAAGAAGAGATTATCGACATCGAGAAGAAGTTCTATCGCTGGTTCAGTGATTACTTCTTCGAGGCTGTCAAACTGCTCAGCATCAGTGACAAGGGGTTGCGCCAGCGATTCCAGGTCATCAACAGCGAGGAGGTGGAGCAATGTTTCCAGGAAGGTCAGAACGTGGCAGCCATCCTGGGCCATTACTGCAACTGGGAGTGGCTCTCATGTGTGGGCATCGAACTGCCCAAGTCACGCAAGATGGGTCTCATCTATCATCCTCTGCGCAACCAAGCCTTCGACGAACTCTTCAAGCGCATCCGTTCTCACGAGGAGAATGGCGTGGTGGTGCCCAAGAAAAACATCCTCCGCTACTTGGTGGATTACAAGCGCAAGGGCATCATGAGCATCTTCGGCTACATCAGCGACCAGGGTCCCAAGTGGGAGAACATCCACTTATGGCTTCCTTTCCTCAACCATCCCGAAACCCCTGTGTTTACGGGTGGCGAGAGAATCATGAGGAAGATGAACGATGCCGTGTTCTATGTAGAGATGTCCCGCCCTAAGCGCGGCTACTATACAGCCACTTACAAGCTCATCACCCGCAATCCGAACTCCCTGCCGGAGCACGAGATTACCCGTCGCTTCTTCCAGATGCTGGAAGAAACCATCCGCCGGAATCCACCCTATTATTTATGGACGCATAACAGATGGAAGCGAACCAAGGAGGAGTTTGACAAGCGATATGAAATTAAAAACGGTAAAGTAATTCCTATAGAATCATGAGAATAGTTCTTTTCTGTGAAAACAAGTATGCCATAGACATACTTAATCCGATACAAGAACATGTGACAAAGCAACATTTGCCACACGAGATATTGTGGTATATCCACAAACCAAAGATAGACAGTTTTCCATATGCCGACCAGGTGAAATGGACCAACTCTATTCAAGAAGTCTATGACTTCCAGCCAGAGGCTATCTATGTGCCAGGCAACATTGTGCCTTACTATCTGCCAGGCGTCAAGATACAGGTATTCCACGGCTATGCCGCAGAGAAGAAAGATCACTGGATTATCCGCCGTTACTTTGACACCTATTTCACCCAAGGTCCTTACTTCACTTCCCACTTCGAGGCTCTGGCCAAGAGATATGGAGATTTCGAGGTGTTGGAAACGGGATGGCCTAAGCAGGATTGGATCAAGGAAAACCTGCATAAATATGATGCCGACCGAGAGAAACTGCTCAGGGAAAGCGGCAAGGAGACCTTGATCCTTTATGCCCCAACCTTCTCGCCAAAACTCACTTCGCTTCCTTACATCAAGGAAGAGTTGGGCAAGCTGGCTAAGGAGCGCAATGCCCTGATAGTAATGAAGTTCCATCCGCTTACCCGTCAGGAATGGGTAGATGAATACCGTGAATGGGCTGCAACCAAGAAGGATGTTCTCTTCATCGACAAGGGAGAGAACGTAACCAAATATCAGCTGATGGCAGATACGCTCATCAGCGACACTTCTTCTACCATCTATGAGTTCCTGCTGCTCTCTCGCCCAGTAATCACCCTCGGCACCATATCCAAGGATATCTACTGGGAAAACATCACGGAACCTGATCAACTGATTGCCGCCTACGACCATGCCCTCACAGACCCTGAGGCGATAGCCAAGAGACAGTGGATAGTAGACAACTACGATCCATATTTGGACGGCAACGTATGCCAGCGCATGCTCGACGGAGCCGAAGACTACATCCGCCGTCATGGTGTGCCGAAGAAGAGAAAGCTGAATCTCTGGCGCAAATATACCAGCATCAAGACATTTGGAAGAATCAAAAAAGAATAAAGATATGCTTAATTTTACAGTAGGACCTGTGATGGCAAGCGATGAAGTTAGAGCCATCGGCGCTGAGCAGGTGCCTTATTTCAGAACAGCAGAGTTCTCCGCCATCATGAAGGAGAACGAACAATTGATGAAGCAGTTTGCCAAGGCATCAGACGATGCCCGCACTGTTTTTATCACAGGTTCGGGCACAGCCTCTATGGAAGCCGTGGTTATGAATGTATTCACTCCTGCCGACAAAGTACTGGTAGTGAATGGCGGTAGCTTTGGTCACCGATTCGTACAACTCTGTGAAATTCATGAGATTCCACATACAGAAATCAAGCTTGAGATGGGGACTCCACTCACGGCAGAAGACCTCAAGCCATACGAGGGACAAGGCTACACCGGCTTCCTCGTCAATCTACATGAGACTTCTACCGGCGTACTCTACGACATCCAGATGATCAGCGACTTCTGTCATCGCAACCATATTTTCCTGGCCGTAGATTCCATCAGTTCTTTCCTCGCGGATCCATTCAACATGAAGGAACTCGGCGTGAACGTAATGATTACGGGTTCACAGAAGGCACTGGCATGTCCTCCAGGCATCTCTGTCATCATTCTCGATACAGAGGCAATCAAGCGAGTAGAGGCAAACAATGTTAAGTCGATGTATTTCGACCTGAAGGATGCCTTGAAGAACGGTGAGCGTGGACAGACTCCTTTCACCCCAGCCGTAGGAACTTTACTGCAGATTCATGCCCGCCTGAAGGAGATAGAGCGCAATGGCGGTGTGGAGAGCGAGAACCAGCGCATGAAAATGCTTGCCGAAGATTTCAGAAGTAAGATCAAGGACCTGCCATTCACCATCGTATCAAAGTCAATGTCAAATGCCGTTACTCCTCTGCATCCACAGAACGCCTCAGCCTACGACATCTTCCTGAAGCTGAAAGACGAATATGGCATCTGGGTATGTCCTAATGGTGGCGACATGGCAGAAAAGGTGTTCCGTGTAGGTCATCTCGGCAACCTGAGTCCGGAAGACAACACCACTCTCGTTGATGCACTGAAGGATATGCAGGCTAAGGGACTGCTATAAAGGGGCTGCTATAATATATATAATAAGGTATAGAGAACTTTCAAGATAGAGAAACTTATGGTTAAAGTCATCACATACGGTACTTACGACCTGCTTCATTATGGTCACATCCGTCTCCTGGAGCGCGCCAAGGCTTTGGGCGACTACCTCATCGTGGGCGTAACCTCGGATACCTTCGACCGTGAGCGTGGCAAAATCAATGTACAACAATCCCTCATGGAACGAGTGGAAGCCGTGCGTGCCACTGGCATTGCCGATGAAATCATCATCGAGGAATACGAGGGACAGAAGATTGACGACATCAAGCGACTGGACGTAGATATCTTTACCGTAGGTTCTGACTGGAGAGGCAAGTTTGACTATCTCAACGCTTATTGCAAGGTGGTTTATCTAGACCGCACTCAGGGCGTATCGAGCACGGAGATCAGAAGCGAGCAGCAGGTGGTTAGCCTCGGACTGGTTGGCGAATCGCCTATCCTCAACAAGATAGAGCGCGAAAGCCAATATGTCAATGGGCTAGAGGCAGGAAAGGTTTTCTCCCTCAACGACCAATATCTCTCAGAGAATCTGCAGGCAGCGGAAAAGCAGGCAGCCAGTTTTCAGGAACTCCTGAATGAAAGCGATGCGCTCTATGTTATCTCTGCCCCAAGCAAGCACTATGCTCAAATAAAGGAGGCATTAGAAGCTGGCAAACACGTATTGTGCGAATCGCCTATCACTCTTCAGCCTCAGCAATGGAAAGAACTCAAGGAAATAGCAAAAAATAAGAAGGTAGTCTTGATGGATTCTATCAAGACCGCCTATTCCGTAGCCTATTACCGACTCTTACTCTTGGCTAAGGGCGGTATCATCGGTGATATCATGTCGGTGGATGCAACCTGCACCAGTCTCGTAGACTTTGACCCGACCCAGGATTCACAGAAGAGTCTTTACGAATGGAACAGTATCTGCGCCTGGGGACCGACGGCACTCCTGCCTATCTTCCAGCTTCTAGGCACAGAATACAGCAACAAACAGATAGCCACTCACTTCCTGGACGAAGCAAAGCGCTATGATGCCTTTACCAAGATATCCTTCCTCTATCCTCATGCCGTAGCTTCGCTGAAGGTTGGTCAAGGCGTGAAGTCGGAAGGCGAATTGATTATCTCGGGCACCAAGGGATACATCTACGTACCAGCCCCATGGTGGAAGACCGATTACTTCGAGGTGAGATACGAGAATCCGCAGAACAACAAGCGCTACTTCTACCAGCTGGATGGAGAAGGGTTGCGCTATATGCTCCTCTCCTTCCTCAAAGCCATCCGCACCGGCAAGGACTTCTCGTATGTATCCGATGACATATCAGAAGAAATCGTCAAGACTATCGCCAATTTCGAGGCAAGAAAAGACATGGTCATCATATAGGTTCGTCTACATGATGTCCATTTCCTTTCTTGAAAGCTTTTTCCTTTTAGTCTTAACGGCATTTATATAATTTAACAACTATTAGTGCAAGAAAGCACAAGTTTCTCTGTTATTATACATATAAAAATAAGCAAAAACAATAATACGATGAATCAGAAATTGTTAAAAAGCCATACGATATTGGCGATTTGTATTCTAATCTTATCCGTCATCCCTGTTGTGGCAACAGGTCCCTATCTCCATCAGTTTGCAGATGACTATGTATTCGGAGCTCCTGTCTACAAGGCTTGGACTGCCACCCATTCATTTGGGGCATGTATTCAGGCGGCCTGGGCAGAATCCATGCATATCTACCAGACATGGCAGGGTACCTATTCGGCATGTTTCCTGATGGCATTACAACCTGGAATTTTTGGCAAATACTGGCTTGTACCGATTATTCTATTGGGAAGTCTAATTCTTTCCACCTATACACTGGGATACACAATATTACGCAGATTGCTACATATCAGCAAATTGGAATACACTTTCATTTCTACTCTATTTGTATTAATGACCGTACAGTTCGTATGGTCGTTCTACGATGCATTCTGCTGGTATAACGGAGCGATGTACTATACCTTATATTATAGTATTTCTTTGTTTCTTGCCTCCCTACTCATCGAATTCCATCTTACAAAATCTATCATAGCGAAAATCATCATCACGCTGGTTTCCGCAGCACTCGCCATATTCATTGCCGGCGGCAACTTTGTTACCGGTCTGGGTATGCCAGCCATTCTCTTTATGGCAATCGTATGGATGTGGGTGGAGAGGAAGAAGACTCCTTTCTTCTTGCTTTCTATCCTTATCATTTATGCCTGCGCTTTTGCTTTCAGTGTATTTGCACCAGGCAATACTGTCCGCCAATCCACAGTCACCAGTCAACCGAATGTGGTTTCAGCCTTCTTTATTGCGATAGCAAAGGGCATAGAATTTCTCGCTGATGCCATTAAAATCACAGAAATACTCATGTTTACCATTCTCATACCTTTCCTTGCAAGATTAGCCAAGGCATCCCACTTTAGGTTTTCTCATCCATGGCTTTATCTGCTCATCTCTTTCCTACTTTATTGCGCCTTCTTTTTTCCAAACAGCTATGCCATGGGAACCAAAGGAGCAGACAGAACACAGAATGTATACTTCTATGTGCATCTGTGGATGATTTGCTTCAATATCTACTATCTTTCTGGTGCTCTTCAGCGCAGAGCGGCTAATCTGGAACCAATAAGCGTTGCTATTGTAAACTTGACAGAGGCAATCAGACTGAAATATAATAAATACTTCAGATGGCTACCGGTATATTACTGGCTTGTGTTGGTACTTTCTATCACAGCAAAGCCAACTACTACCAACAGAACACTCTCCTTGCTGCGTAGAGGAACAGCACAGAAGTTTGACCTAGAAATGCAGCAGCGCGAAATTGCCGTAAAGCAAAGCAAGGCAGATCATCTGGTATTAAATCCGCTTACCGTAAAGATGCCATCCGATGCCTTCCATGATATCACTATTTATCCAGGTTATTGGATTAACCGAGGTATGGCAAACTATTATGGCAAAAAAACGGTAGTAGCATTACCTTTCGATGATGGCGAAGAAACGCCAGCCAAATTGTTAAAACGCTGCCGTGATGAAGTAGGTCCAGGCGGAATGACCTTTATCGAAGGAAAATAAATCAGAAATAACAATACCATTCATTAAACAAAAAAGGTAAGTAGCCCAAACTACTACTTACCTTTTTTATGTTTCAAGCGATCTTCTATAATCTTGCTGACAGCAACAAACTGATAGATGCCTTCATAGCAGGCACATACAAATCCTTCCTTACCATCACGGAAGCCACCCTTCTGAATATAAGCACGGAAGAAACGCACCAACGGACGATAGAACAAAGCTGCCATTCCATAATTGCGATCTTTCTTCTTTTCTATCTCGTTAGCTGTATACTGGTTGATCTTTCCCATCCTGCTGGCAATACTGTCATCTGCCAGATGAACAAGTGCCATATCAGCATGAGCCGCCGGTATCTTTTCTATTCTGCCCTTGATAACAGGATCGGCATGAATGATGGCTGGCCATACGGTATCCTTCCTGATAAAGAAACGCAACTGGTAGTCGGGATAGAAACAGTGCATGAATCGTCCCATAAAGCGACTCTTGCGTGGAACATACAAACCCTGTGGAGCATTCTCCTTCTCTATCAGGGAATAAAGATATTCCTTCAGTTCTGGAGTTACCAGTTCATCAGCATCAACCACCAATACCCACTTGCAGGAAGCAGCATCTATGGCAGTCTGACGTGCCGGTTCACAAATCTGATAGTTTCCTCTAGGAAAGACAACTATCTTGCAACCATTACGCTTTGCTATATCCAAGGTGTCGTCAGTACTTTCCATGTCGCAGACAACCACCTCGTCAAAGCCCTTCACTGTATCCAGCACCTGCTGAAGATGGCAGGAGGCATTATAGGTATTAATAACCACCGAGATGCCATTTCCCTGCTCTTGTTCTACACTTGTCTTATCCATATATCTATGCTCTATAAATATTGATCGATACCATTTGTGCAACGAACCAAACGCTCCTTCTTCACCTGGTTCAAAACATCTTTATGCATGTTCTCTTGGGCTTTAGACGCCTCCTTGTGATAAAGATGGTACATGATTCCTCCCATCTTCAGCGCCTTCTTCCGAACGCCAGCAAAATGCAGGCGATAGGCAAACTCGGCATCCTCATGTCCCCATTCCAACAGATCCTCATTGTAACCATTTACCTTGATGGCATCCTCTTTCCAATAAGCCATGTTGCAACCTCTGAGATGGTCGATTCTACGGGCATAGCGAAAAGCCAGCAATCTGCGGAACACATGAGAACGGAAGCTGTTGCTTACATAACTGAAAGGCATGTTCCAAAGATTCACATTGACTACCTTTGTATCCAAAATCTTTTTGGAAATCTGGGCAGACAGCAGCACTCTACTTCCACAGACGAAACATCCTTTCTGAGCCATTTCTATATGGTCTTCTACAAAATGAGAACTCAAAACAACATCTCCATCAACTTGGATGATATAATCACCCGTAGCCTTTGCTATTGCCTTATTCAAAATGGAAGTTCTTCTGAATCCCTTATCTTCCTGCCAAACCCAAATTACCGGTACTGGCATTTTATCAGCATAACGGTCTATCAGTTTTTTAGTCTCTTCGGTAGAACCATCGTCAGCAATAACAACTTCATCAGGCATAACATGCTGATGCAACACGCTATACAACACGAGTTCTAAGGCTTTAGGCCAATTGTAAGTCGTAATCAATAATGTTGTTTTCATAAACCTAACTTTTTGTGTTTAAAATAATGCAAGATACCTTTGCGATGTGCCCATCGCCAATCGTGTATCTTCTTTGCTCCTATTATTTTTTGTAATATTTTCTCATCCATTCCCCGCAGTTTCACATACTCTCGTGCCACACACTCGAAGACATCCATTCTTCCGGTAAACCTCGTCAGGTTTTCCACACATTCCTTCATCGGCGGATAGCCTGAGTAAAACCTCATACGATTGATATCGATAAGCGAGAACGTATAATGACCATCAGCCTGAAGCTGATACAGCACATTGCCGGCATTCAAGTCAATATCGATGATGCCTTTCTGGTGCAATCGATTCACAAAGTGCGCATAATCTGCCGCCATCACCCTGTTGAATTCCTCTGGGGAGTTCAACTGATCGTTGATAGGCATACTGTTATCTATATCAGAGACAAAGTAGCAATAGTCAATAAGTCCCTTTACCCTCGTTTCAATATATCCAAAGCCTTCGGGAGTGGCAAAGCCATCTGCCATCAGCCTAAGGGCATTCTCATAGGCACGGAAAGCCTTGGTAGAGCGGAAGAAGCTATATCCTATCTTCTGAATGAAATTAGGCTGCTTGTATCTCTTCACCACAACTTCTTTCTCTTTTCCATCAAACTTTACATGAAAAGCCTTGATAACATTTCGTCCTTCAAAGATACAACGTCCCTCCTGCTCGAACACATCCGGGATGCGTTCGATGAAACTTCTCATCTCTTCGTATTTTGGGTTTATCTTTATCTTCATTTCTTTATAGTACTTTTATATTTTTGCCTAGGATGGTTAGGAACACCAGGGAATAGCATTTCCAGGCTATTATCTTCTAACATCTTAGGAATTATAAAATTTCTTAAATAAATTTTATCTCGCCTTACAATTGCCGATAATTCATCTAAAGATAGCCACTCAGAACAAACAGAACAAATCAAAGTCTTTAAATTTTGATAAGACATTCTTTGTTTTACACGAGCACTTGCAATATTAGCCCCAGAACTTGCAATATTAGCCCCAGAGCTTGCAATATTAGCCCCAGAGCTTGCAATATTAGACTCGGAACTTGCAATATTAGCCCCAGAACTTGCAATATTAGACTCGGAACTTGCAACCTTAGAGCCGGAACTTGCAACCTTAGCATTCATAGGCAACCGATACTTGGTTCCTCTACCGTATCCCTCTTGAACCAGCAATTTATGCTTACACATATCTTTCAACAAATCGGCAACTTCTGCCTTATGCTGGTTAAGGACAACCCTTAAGCTCTCATTTGTAATATATCCATCTGTACAAGTTGCATTAAGAGTCAACAGGCGTTCATGTCCCAAAGAAAAAACTTCTGTTCCATATATCAGAACCAATCTTTCCTTTGTTCCTTCATCCATCATCGACTCCATCATCATTGTGAGTTCCACTAAGTCAGGCTGACTTAATGTTCTCAACATAGGTGCTCTCCAATTTGCAAATCGCCAACCAGCCAATATCTTATCAACTCCACTTCCCGCTTTTTCAGCAGAGCCAATCAACATAAACATCTTTTGAAGAGTCTTGTTGCGACATACGCTAGCACTTTCTCCATAATATTGCATTTTAGAAACCAACAGAGTTCCCGGGTTAGTAAAAACAATTTTATTGCTATACAATCGCACTACCATTGTTGCATTTTCCGAATAATCGGTATGAATACAAAAATTCACCAGAGCTTCGCGAACAGCCACATGCGCAGGAGTTTCATCACGACGAATATTGCCCTCCAAGATGAAAGGTTTTGGCAAGACCGCTGATAATCTTGGAAGAACACGAAGATAGAATTGGAATAAATTTGCCTCCCAAGTTCCATCAGGACAAATACGATTGGTCCATCGTATCTCAGGATTATCTGACAGCTTTTCTTGGTAATCAGGAAAGAAGTCGGGGCAACATTCATTATCAGTAATGGCATCTTCTTTACCAAACATCAAAACTCCTGCCACAGTAAAACCTTCTTCTTTCGTTCCACGATCAGTACGATAAGCACCTATCTTTTTAAGAAATTCAAAATCAGACAAAACAGACCAAGGATGATCTGGCTTGGCTAACTTAAATAATTGCCGATATTGAGCAACAGACTCCATATCTAAATCATCCAATGAATAATTTCTCAAAATGCGGCTATCAGCGGGATTAGAAACATTCGCATCTGAAAACATACGCTGCACTTCTCGCTCCGTACATTTATAATCACCTTCATGATTGCGCTTAAAAGTACCATTATAGGGCTGGGATGTTCTATAAACAGGACGCTGTTCTCTGGATGCACGAGGAATAAAGAATAACATAAGTTTGTGACCATTGTAATCTTCTACCACGACATCTTCTGTTTTTAACAGGTTACAACTAACCGTAGCTCGATTATTCACATTATTCCAAAAGTCCTTGGTATATTTCTCTATCTGTTCATCAGATAGATTATCTATATAGAACTTACCTTTTCTTTCTATAACTCCAAGCACGATAACTCCTCCTTCGCTATTGGCGAAGGCTGAATAGGTATCCCAAAAGCTACCAGGAAATCCACCGGCAGCACTTTTAAACTCCAAGTCATCACTCTCTACGCTATTCAAGAGTGAATCCAGATAATCCTCGAAGTTTAATCTATCACGTACTTCTAACATACAATTCTTTTATATTCTTTAACAAGATACCTTCCTAGTATCTCATAGGTTGCAAAGATACGAAAAACTATCAGAAACGCCAAATTTTAGGAAGATTATCTTTCTTCCTTCATTGATACTTGCTTTTTTTATCCATTTTCTTGCAAGATTAAAGTATATTTCGTATTTTTGTACCCAATAACATCATCATCGTTTTCATAAACAAAAAGAAATCCTATGAATATTCAAAAATTGAAATATAAATTCCATAGCGGAAAAAACAGCAAACCCTGGTATTACATCAAGGAATACGCTCGTCTGTATACACCTGCCTGCATCTTGATATGGAGGGGGCAGCATTTACTTGACAAAGCCAAGAAACGCAAAGACTACGATTATATCCTGAACCGGGTAAACTACTACAACAAGCTTACAGAAGATAATATCCTTCTCAACAAAGATTTATGGGACAAAGAAGCTGTTAAAGTTGCAGAACAGCCGATGACCCGCCAGAAGGTATATTATCTGGATACTTTGGAATATGCCCGCTGTTTTGACGGCAATAACAAATGGAATCTCCTCCCTGGTGACATCACGTATGTGGAAGATATTCCTACCATTGTAAAAAGCCGCCCAATTCATGGAGAAAACCAGAACTCCGTATTGCTCAAGATGGACAAGGTACGCCATTTCATCTTCGTGAAGGACAAGCTTTCATTTGCAGAAAAGAAAGACCAGGCTATCTTCAGAGGAAAAATAGCCTGCAAGGACATCCGTGTGCAATTCGTAGAGAAGTTTTTCGGAAATCCTCGCTTCGATATCGGAACCATAGATCTGATTAAGCCAGAATGGAAGAGCGACAAGATTTCCATCTACGACCATCTGAAATACAAATACGTGATGGCGCTGGAGGGAAATGACGTGGCAAGCAATCTTAAATGGATTATGTCTTCCAATTCCATCGCCGTGATGCCTAAGCCATATTATGAAACTTGGTTTATGGAAGGAACTCTGAAGCCAGACTATCATTATATAGAAGTAAAGCCTGATTTCTCTGATCTTGAGGAAAAGATGGACTATTATACTGCTCATCCAGATGAAGCGCAAGCTATCATCAACCACGCTCATGAATATGTAGAGCAATTCAAGGATAAGCAACGTGAGGACATCATCTCGCTGATGGTTCTGGACAAGTATTTTTCTCTGTTAAAATCTAAGGATTAATGTCTAGAAAGGATTCTATCTATTATGAAAGAACAATCCTGCCGATTATTCGATGGGCAGAATGATGACAGATAAGACGCCTAGACTATGGCATGTAGTAGGCAGCAATCTGAACTATGCCTTCATCATCAACAACGACACCATTCTGGAGAAGACTGCCGATGGTGCCCTGGATGTTTATGATGCCCACATGAATCCTGTAAAGAACTACCGTCTGCCAGCCAAGCAGTTCGACCAGACCATCAAACAGCTCAACAGGTTCTTTAAATAAGAAAAGGTAAATTCCCCAAAAGCCCCTTCCGCATCCCAGTTTTTCATATACCCGGAATACAGAAGGGGCTTTATCCTTTTATGATTCCTTCCACACTCTTCTCTTGAGCCACAACGCCAAGATGGGGTCACTCATTTCCAGATGCTTAGGAGCAGGTATTGTAATCAGATCTTTCACCATCAAGGACTTCTTGAGGCGGGTTACATTGGCTGCAGATACAGAACTTCTGCAAAGATAGCAAAAAAAAAACAAATTAAACAAGGTTGTTTAAAACAAAGTTGTTTAAAACTAGCATTTTTATTACGAATTAACTAATAGTCAATGGATTACGGGTAAGACACCAAAGAATTTAACGGGAATATTTTTAAAACACGGACAAATTGAATTTGTCCGGATGGTTGTCCGGCAGGCTTATAAGTACCAGAAAAACAACACGTTATGACGCTCCAGACAATTTGTCCGGACAAATTCTATTTGTCCGTGTTATTTTTTATGAGAAAGGAAGAAGAAGAAAAAGGGGGTTACGGATTGAGACGAGGACCTGTTATCCGAGAAACTATAACCTAGCACCCGAGAAACTATGATTTAGCACATAAGAACCTATGTTTTCCGCCCCACAAAACTATGACTTAGGATTATTAACATAAAGCTCTAAAGCAGCCAAAGGAGAATAAGAGAGGTTGGAACGTAAACAGTTGGGAATGAGTAGATTTGCACAAAGTTGCCAAATCGGCATAAAGCAAGCGAGTGAGGAATATTGAAGTAGTTCAGTTACTAAATCGTGAGCCACAGTTACCTATGCAAAGCAGGTAACAATGCGGAAAGGCAACTTTGTGCATCAACGGATTTTATTGCGCTGATTCTCAATGTTTTGCGTATCAAGGAACGCTTACAAAATGATTATATTTGCACACTCAAAATGTAAGCGTTATGAAAATCGAAAAATTCAAGGTGTTGCTCTACCTGAAAAAGAGCGGAATGGACAAGAATGGAAAAGCTCCCATCATGGGACGCATCACGGTGAACAGGACTATGGCGCAGTTCTCCTGCAAGTTGTCTTGCACTCCATCGCTTTGGAATCCTCGTGCCAGCCGATTGGAGGGCAAGAGCAAGGAAGCCGTGGAGACCAACAAGGACATCGAGCAGTTGTTGCTTTCCATCCAAAAGGCTTTCGATGTGCTTGTGGAAAAGAGAACGGACTTCGAGGCTAAGGATGTCAAGGAGGCTTTGCAGGGCAGCGTCAAGACACAGACCACCCTTCTCTCCTTCGTGGACGAGCATATCAGTGAACTCAGTACCCATGAGGGCATCGATATGTCGAAGAGCAGTGTCTGGACTTACAGAAAGATTCGCAAGAATCTCGCTGAGTTCATCGGGGAGAAGTATAGGTTGACTGATTTGGCTTTCGGACAGCTGACCGAGCCTTTCATCAGTGACTTTCACCATTACCTGCTTGACGAGAAAGGCTTTTCATCAGGAACCATCACCATCTATGTGTCGCTCTTCAAGAAGATGTGCCGCATCGCCTTTGAGCGAGGCTTGTGCAAGAACCTGCTGTTCGCCCATTATCGGGTTGGCACTCCAAAGGTTACGACACCCAAGGCTCTCAGCATGTCTGATTTCATAAAAATCCGTGATGCGGAACTGCCCGAAGACAAGCCGAGACTATCCGTTAGCCGTGACCTGTTTCTTTTCGCCTGCTATGCAGGAACAGCCTTCATAGACACCGTTTCCATCACGAAAGCCAATGTCAAGGTGTTGGAGGATGGTGACAAATGGCTCATCTATAACCGCAAGAAGACCGGAACACTTGCCAGGGTGAAACTCCTGTCCGAAGCGTTGGAGCTGGTGGCGAAATACGAGGACGGGGCAAGAGATACCCTTTTCCCATTGCTGAGCACGAATCGTGTTCGTATCGATCTCATCACCATCTGCAAGTTGGCGGAAACGAGCAAGACCTATTCCTACCATTCGGGACGACACTCGTTCGCCAGCCTCATTACGCTGGAGGCTGGTGTGCCGATGGAGACCATCTGCAAGATGCTCGGTCACAAGGATGTGAAGATGACGCAGCGGTATGCGAGAGTAACCCAGAAGAAGCTGTTTGAGGACATGGACAAGTTCATCGCTGCAACCGGGAAGGACTTTATTCTCGCATTATGAACAAGGCTTTCAACTTTTCTTTTTACAGTTTCAACTACATTATTATATTATAAGGACAACAACTATGAGCAGAAGTACATTTTCAATTTTGCCTTACATCAACAGACAGAAGGTGAAGGCAGACGGAACAGCCAACATACTTTGCCGCATCACCGTTGACGGCAAAAGCGCAGCCATTTCCACAGGCATATCCTGTACCCCACAGGAGTGGAACGCCAAGAAGGGAGAGGTACGGAACGCAAGGGACAACGGACGATTGGCAAGTTTCCTTGCTGAGGTCAAGGATAAATACAACTCACTTCTTACCACCAATGGCATCATCACCGTGGAAATGCTGAAGGCTGTGTTGAAGGACAAGGACACGACAGGAAGGTTCTTGCTGAACTTTGGTGATACCATCGTGGAATGGTATCGAACCTCAAAAGCCAGACAAACCTTTCTGCACAAGCGGACATGGCAGAAGAACCTGAGAGCCTTTGTCCATTCGTTGGATAAGGACGACATCGCCTTTGAGGACATAGACGAGAATTTCGGGGAGGAATACAAGCTATTCCTGAAACGAGACCAGGGACGCATCGACAGCTACGTGAACCATTGCCTTCTATGGCTGAACATGTTGATGTACAAGGCAGTGGACAGGAGCATTGTCCGCTTCAATCCCATAGCCAAGATAGGGTATGAGAAGAAGGCAGCCCCGAAGATGACCCATATCAGCAAGGCAGACTTCATCAAGATGCTCTCTACCCCGATGGCTGACGAGCGAACGGAGCTTGCACGCAGATGTTTCATTTTTGCCTCGCTCACCTCCTTATCCTATATAGATGTAAAGAAACTGTACCCTCACCATATCAGTGAGAACTCTGAGGGTAGGAAGTTCATCCGCAAGGAAAGAGAGAAGACAGGCGTGGAGTTCTTCGTGCCACTCCATCCGATAGCCGAGAAGATTCTTTCGCTCTACAATACCACGGACGACAGCAAGCCTGTTTTTCCACTGGGTGAGAAGAAAGACATCTATCTTGATGTGCATACCCTTGGAATGGTGCTTGGCATAAGTAATAAGTTGGGATTCCACGCCAGCCGCCATACATTCGGAGTCTTGATGCTCAACGAGGAAATTCCCATCGGCAGCATAGCCAAGATGATGGGACACGCAGACATTACAAGCACACAGGTCTATGCGCAGGTGACGGAGCAGAAGATTTCAAATGACATGGATAAGCTTATTGCCAAGCGAGAAAGGAACAGATTGTCGAACGAAAAAACTATTGGAAAATGAACAGAGGAGTTATAACTATCAGCGAGAGCGGAACGGTATCCATGCCGACCGATACTGTATGGATGACCATGCAGGAGATTGCCGACATGTATAATGTGTTCGGCTGCTATGTGCGCAAGGCTGTCAAGGCTATATTCAAGGATGGCATTCTGAAAGAGCAGGGTGTACACCGTCATGTCAGGAAGAACGACCGCATCAGCTATGATGTGTATAGCCTTGAACTCGTCATTGCGGTAGCCTTCCGTATTGACAGCATTGAGAGCAGAGCCTTTCGGGAGTTCATCATGCAGTCCGTCATCGGCAAGCAGACAAGCCGCACGAAACTGGTCTGTATCTTTACAGAGAACGCAATGGCATAGACCTGCCATAAAGCAACGTTCCTTGGAGGCTTTGCGCCTCCAGCCACTTGGGCGAACCACCGCAGTGTGTTTTAGCATGGTATTAGATTTATACAGGTAACACAAATGATACCCGGCAAACACGACCAACTCGGTATAGCCAATAAAACGAGGCGACAACCTATAACAACCACGCTCGGTAAGTTATACGTTGTCGCCTTGTTCATTTCACCCCACTCATCAAGGACATGTATTTCTCCTACAAGCCCTTCATTCTGTACGCCTCACGATAGTTAGCCATCAGAATCTTCTGAATGTCGGACTCGCGGTAGAGTATCTTTCCGCCAAGCTGGATATACGGGATGACACCGTTGTTTCGGTAGTCCTGCAGGGTTCTTCGGCTCAGTTGCAGCCTGGCACAAAGCTCCTTGTCCGTCATGAAGCGCTCACCATCAAGCATGGGACGGTAGTTCATCACGGCACGTTCAAAATTGTCAACCATTCGGTTGAGGTGGTTCACGATGTGGTTCATCCACTCGCTGTTTCTTGTCATTACTTCATTGCTCATAGTTGTCTCGTTTTATTGTTGATACTTACGTTACTCGTTTTACTTGCTGCATTGGATTAAGTGGCTGTTGTATATTGACAGCCTAACCTGTGCGCTTGCGAAAGCGCATGTCCTTTTTCTTGTCCTCCACTACTGCTACGATAGCCATCACGTCCTCCGGCTTGTAGTAGGTCTTGTGGCTGATTTGCGTATAAGCCAAAGTTCCGTTGTCCCGAAGCGTCTGCACTGTCCGTGGGCAGATGTTGAGCGTCTGACACACGTCCTGCGTGTCGAGCCACTTGTTCATGGTCTTGTCCTCACTGCGCTCACGGATTCTGTCCATGCGCTTCACGAAGTTCTCCAACTGGGCATCAAGATAGTTGAATGCCTCTTCCTCGAATACGATGAATCCCATACTTTTCTTTTTTCTAAGTTAATACTATGTTGTATGTCGCAAAGCTCCACGCATATGCTGTGCTCCACGTTTGTGAGTGCAAAGATAAGGCACGGCAATCTAAAAACAAGCGTTTTCAATTTCTGTGGCAGTATGTTGCCGGGGTTTGCCGACTTCAACGCCAAAAACAACAAGAAAAACTTGCACGACTGCAACGAATACATGAACAATGATGAGTTGAGAAATACGTTGAAGTTATCACAGCTGTTCTCATTCACCCACAAGCAAGCCACAACTAAATTGCCACGTTACACCCAATCAGTTGCATGGCAGCACTCAGTATACTTACTTTGCAGCCGACAATCGGTCAATGGTGCATACCGTGACCACTATACCAACAATTTAAACAAGTTAAGCTATGGCAAGAACAAAAGAAACGAAAATGTTTCCTGAACAGCAGGAGAAAATGACACAGGAGGTGATGGCTTCGCTTCAACCATCCACTTATGGTAAAGACTATGCCCAAAAACATAGCTCTTTCTTTGAAGAGGTGGAGAACTCCGATTTAGAAGTTGTGACAGAGAATGTGGCTGCAACAACCTCCAACATGGAGGACGAGCTGACGAACGAGGTTCAATCGCCACCGAATCCGCAGAAGCGCATCAGTGGCAAGCAGCGCAAGGCGACATTGGAGGAGTATCAGCAGACCTTCCTCCAAGTTCCAAGGATTGACGACCGCAAGCCAGTCTTTGTCAGTTCCGATGTGCGAGACCGTCTTGATCGTGTCGTCCGCATCCTCGGAGGGAGACGCATGAGCGTATCGGGCATCATCGAGAACATCGTGCGCCACCACCTAAGCCTTTATGAAGAGGACTTCGAGGCTTGGCGCAAATTGTGAGAATTAAGGTCTGCGACCTTGGACGTGGATAGCTGAAAGGCTGTAGTTCCAACTAACGTGTTCTGAGAGGGAGCGAGGTTATGTTTTGGGACCCCCAGAACGCCTCGCTCCACCATGAGGGCGGAGAAATTTTGCTCCCGACGGTCGCAGAAAGTGAGTGTACCAACTGTAAACAGTGTATCGAATGACAAACGTACAGGAACAAGACAAGAGAAAGGGCGGAAGACCGCCCACAGGCAGGGTTCGCAAGCTGTCGAAGTCTGTCACGGTGAAGTTCTCGAAGCCAAGCTACGAGGCATTGAGACTGAGGGCGAGAAAAGCCAACCGCAAGTTGGCGGAGTACATCCGTGAGTCCGCCTTGAACGGCGAGGTGGTTAGCGGACACAGCGCAGAGACGGTAGCCATCGCCAAGCACCTCATTGGCATGGCGAACAACCTCAACCAACTTACCAAGCTGTCGCATCAGAGAGGTTTCCACGAAACCCATGTGTATGTGGTGGACTTGTTGAGGAGATTGAAAACTGTCCTTGTTGAGTATCGGCAAGGAAATTCCAAACCGAATCAAAGCGGAAAGAACAGAAGGGAGGATACACCATGATAGGCAAGCTAAAGAAAGGCACATCTTTTGGTGGCTGCATCCGCTATGTGACAGGCAAGGACGAGGCGAAGATCCTTGCCTCTGATGGTGTGTTACTCGGCACGAATACCGAAATGGCGCAAAGCTTTGAGCTACAAAGGCAACTAAATCCAAGGATTAAGAAGCCGGTGGGACATATAGCTTTGAGCTTCAAGCCCGAGGACAAGCCACGCTTGACGGATGAGTTCATGGCTAAGATAGCCATTGAATACATGCAGATGATGGGCATCACCGATACCCAATTCATCATCGTAAGGCATCACAATACTGACAATCCACATTGCCATATAGTATATAACCGCATCAATAACGATGGCAAGCTCATATCAGACAGGAATGATTACAGGCGTAATGAGCAAGTGACCAAGGCTCTTAAATCCAAGTATGGATTTACTTACGGAACGGACAAGAGCAATACTAATACTCGTAAATTACGCAATGCCGAGCGAGCCAAATATGAGATTCACAATGCTGTTAAGGACGCATTGAAAATGGCAGATAGTTGGGAAAAGCTCAGAAGCGAATTTGCAAAACGAGGTGTTCACTTGGAGTTTGTCTATAAGGACAAGGAGCAAGCCAAGATTCAAGGCATCCGTTTTAGCAAGGATGGATATAGTTTTAAGGGTACGCAGATTAGCCGAGAATACAGCTTTGTCAAGTTGGATGCAAGACTTGGCACTGAGTATAATCGTGTATCGCCAAGATCCGAATCTATGCAGGGAGGACAACTAAGTTGTCACCAAGTAGAACAGACTCAACCAACGGCAGAACATACCCAAGACCCTTGGAGTGGTATTTCTTCCATCGGCTTGTTCGCTCCGTCTAATGCCCAAACTTATGAGCTATTCCCAGAGGATGAATCCGCCAAGAAGAAAAAGAGAAAACGCAGAAAGGGCTTCAGCCTTTGATGCAAGTTACAGACTTAAAAATAGAATCGAACATGAAAGAAGAACTATTGGAAGCCATCTACGGCACAGTTGAGAGATTGGAGCAGAAAGTTGATGAACTTTCTGTCTCCACAAAGAACGCAGGAGCGGAAACTGTTCTCAGCCCTGCAAGTGTTGACACAAGCAAACTTGAAAAAGCCATTCTTTCTGCATCTGCAAGAGAAGAGGAAACTATTGGAAAATTGGCAAAATTAAGAGAGGCGATATGCGTCTATATCGACCTTACCAAGAAAGAAGTAAGCAAAGATGAACAGCGAAGTAAACTCTTGTTTATACCATTAATCAGGTGAAACAAGAACTGAATGCCACATCAAAAGTTGTGCAGGACAAACTTCACGCAATAGGGTACAAACCTCAAAAGAAGGTTGTCACCCACCGCTTTGAGCCAACTTCAAAGTATGTTCTTCTTTTCATTGTTGGCATGGCTCTGTCACTTGTCATATCCATTTGGGGCAATCTTACCCAATGGCGAGAGCACCAAGATTGGGAGGAGACAGACTTGAAGTATCGGGCATTGAAGATGGTTCTTCCATCTAACGATCCAAATGTTCGATACATCGAAAAGAACTTTTCTGTATGCCCAAATAAAGAAGTTACTGAGAAAGTGAGAACTCATGTAAATATTTACGAGGACTCAATTCGCTATCATAACGAAATGATACAGATGGCAGCAATTAAAGATAGCATTGCTAATAGCCTATTTAAAGAGGTGAATGAAATTAAAAAGAAAATTAATCAGAAATAATAGACAACGACCAACGGGTACAAGCGCATTCTTCGCTTCGACAAGATTAAGACTAACGGTCTTCGCATCGTATTCGACAGCGCAAGGGCTTGTCCGTGCATCAACAATGTTTCAGCATACTAACTTTCATTCAACTCTCAACTATTCATCCGTGTCCGTGATGCCACTCGTTTGACATTGCGGACACATTTTCTTTTATGACGGCTATGAAAAAGAAATTGATAATAATAACTGTTTTGGTTATCGCTTTGGTTACATCTTATATATTCTGCGGTACTGACAAAAATGATACATAGATTGACTCAATTAAAATCGAAGAATATACGGCTGCTTTAAGCAACAAGATTGATTTGGATTCTATTGCGGGAACTTATTGCGGTGTATTACCGCCGAATGTGGAAACAACACTCATATTAAATGCTGATGGTACCTACTTATTGATACAGACATTCAAAGGAAAGCAGCACGAGCAGGAAAAGTTAAGAGGTTCTTTCCATATGCTTGACGGTAACATATTGATGCTTGCACATCCTTCGAGTGGCGACAATATATTCTATAAGGTGAGGGATGCCAACCATATTATTCTGATAGATTCGTTTGGTAACGAACCTAAAAAAGAAAATCGGGATAACTATGCCCTAATAAAGAAATGAAATGTAAATAAACTGTGTTTACCCATTGTAGTAGAACACAGCTTATTATACACTCGAACCAAAGATGGACTTTTACAAATTATTGTTTACAAAGACATATTGAATAGTAAACACACTAAGATTATTGTTGCTTTTTGTAGTATTCACCTCTCCATTTTATACCATTTGGTGTAACTTGTATATACTCTCCTAATAAATAATATTGATTGAAAAGTTTATCTGTTACATCAGGTAGATTTATAATAATACTTTTCTCAGTATTCAAATCCACTTTATACGGATACTCGTAGTATAAGACACCAAAGTATTGGCCTGCGGGATTACTTTCGGTATAATACATTGGTTGGAATGTAAATCTGAAACTTTTTGGAGAATTAATTCTATTACGATTCAATACTATAGTACATGTCCCTTTTTCTGTAATCCCAGAATACGAAATAGTTCCACAATAAACATTAAACTTTATAGGCATAGTTGTATTCGGAACTTTGAAAAGTATTTCAGCAAGAGTTTTATTACCAGAAACTTCTTCGATAATTAAAATGTTTTTAAAAGCACTTTGCATCGGTCCTTCTATTGAATTTATCTCAAAAAAAGTATCGCTGACTTTAGTTATTTGACAAATAGCCAAAGGAAAGCTCTGTTCCCCCTCTATAGAAGAGGAGGAATAGAACTTTAGTGTGTCATTTTTAATTTCTATCAATTTTGAACTGGTTTCATTATGATAGATACCATTTTCAAGTTTTTTAGATGTTTCACCAAAACTAACCAATCCTATAACTGACAAAAAAATACAAAATATAAATCTCATTTATTTTTAAATTTTTGTTGACTCTTCAAAAAATCAGAATAATCTTTAATCATTGGATAGCCATATCCACCATTCGGATCTTTTATGGAGCCTACATAATGAACATTTATTATAGAGATGTTGTCAACGGATATCGGTAAACTTTCTGGTCTATAGGAATACTGCATTTTGTAAGCCTCTATTTCAGCTTCTGAAATTGCAATATACCGTTGTAAACCTTTTGCTCTTGTTCCAGGATTTTTCAAACATCCAGAATCTGAAAACTCAAGACCACCAGCATCTAATGCCTGTCTTACATGAGTAATTTCATGAATTGATAAAGCATCTTCAGATGTTTCAATCGAAATTGTACCATTATTTTCAAGCCTAACCATATGAGCACCTTCTCCACTAACCTGAGTTAGCTTGTATTTTTGAGAATCATGCCCCAATAAATCAATATCTGATTTACTTTGATTCAAGTTTGATATTCTACTTTCGAAATCAGCAATTTTTCTCTCTTGCTTAGAAATATCCTTGCCTTTTGCTTGGTTACTTTCCAAACGTGCCTTCTGCGCTAAAATACTCTTTTGAATAGATGTTATTTTATTATCTATTTTTGCTTTTAGTTTTTCCGCTTGAGCTGGATCTTCCCATTCCTTACCATTTGGGTCAATATATATAAGAGGATTATTTCCACAATAAACATAGGATGAAAATGCAAAATATGATTCTTGTTTTGGGTCTGTTGATATCCACAAACTCACCCTTGGGTCATAGTACCTCGCTCCATAGTAATACAATCCTGTCTCCTCATCGAATTCCTTCGCATTGAAAAGATAAGGCGTATTCCAGATGTTGTTGCGCTCCTCAATGAACACTTCACCGAAAGGAACATACTCGATATGCTGTACCACCTCGCCATCAAGGTTGGTGATGTAACTGCTGCTACCCAAGTGGTCTGGGTGGTAGTAGAACTGCATCTTCTCGTATGTATCGCCTTCTTGGAAGTTATTCTTTGCAGCTCTCGCTAAAGCTCGTGTCTGAGCAGCCTCCAAGCTGCCGTCATTGCAGCAGAAACCCTTGCCATCGACATAGTCGTTGTTGTCCTCGCCATTGTACGGCACTGCAAAGGTTGCATAATTATCCTTGATAACCTGCAACTGCTGAGTATATTTAACCTTATAATCAACAGACAAGCCATCAGTCTCACCACCTGCATATTGGATGCGGCGTGGGTCAGAACCGTAAGAGTCAAAGTCTCCAATCTTGGAAACGACACGCTGGCTACCAATATAGATGTGCTTGGTGTAGCGTCCGCCTTGGTTGGCAACAAGATAAGGTGATACATAGAGTGAGAACTTGGCGGTGTTCGTGCGACCTCCAGCAAACTCGGAGTTTACATACACCTGGTCACTCTCACCTGATGTCTTCACCGTGCGCTCACCATCAGCATCATACCAATAGTTGGTCACAAAGCCGTTGTCATCAGAAGCAAGGAGGCGGTTCTCCTCGTCCCACTTGAGCTTACGCTCTGCGGCTTTCTCGTCAGCAATACCGTCCTTCTTTGTGCGGCTTGTATTGACATAGACAAGATTACCATTGGCATCATACTCATAGGCATGGCTGTTGTTCACATTCTCGCTCTCCGAAGGCGTCTCCTCTGTGCGGTAGTTCACATCCTTCACATTGGCGAGTTGGAACTTCTTTCCTGTATCAGTTCCATAGGTGTACGACAAATCATAGCCAGCATTCAATGTGCCGTTGAACTGCACATTGTTCTGCGTGAGAATCTGACGCTTCGATGTGATACGGTGCATATTGTCGTAACCCATCGCAAGAGTATAACTTGCGGTCTTGTTGTCTGCACCAGTATAAGTGCCTGTTGCACTGACAAGACGGTAAAGAGCATCGTATGTATAGGTATGCGCCATCTGTCCGCCAGCCTTGCCACCCTGAGGCACTGACGCACCGTTTACTACGCTGAGCACATTGCTCACCGCATCGTAAGTGTAGGCGTTATCCATGATGGTGTTTCCACCACTATTCACCGTGAGGTTCTGCAATCTACGACGCTGTGGGTCGTAGGTGTAGAATGTCTCTGCACCGTTGCAATACTTCAAGTATGTGCGCTGCTCGAACTTGTCATAGCCAATCTTGCTTACATAATCGTAGCCGTATGACTTGTAGCCATGAACCTTTTCAAGCTGACCACCGAGATTGTAAGAGTAAGTGATTTTCTCCTCATCAGGATAAATCATCTCCAACAGACGGTTGTGGCTGTCGTAAGTCCATTGCGTCACGTAGGTTGCTATCGCCTGATTAGGCACAATCATCGTGCGGCGGGTCTTTGTCACCTCGCCCATCTTGCCATAGAAGTATTCAATGGCACCTGTTCCATCCTCGCGGAGCATCAATCTGCCGATACGGTTCTGAGAGGCATTGCGACCACCATAGTAATACTTCACGTTGTTCTCCGGGTGGTCAGGATAGTTGATACCCGTCAGACGCTGATAGTCGTAATCGTAGGTGATGAACTTGCCTTCCTTCGCAAGGTTGGCAGTCTGCTTTGTAAGCACATTGCCGAGAGCATCATAAGTGAAACTGGTGATGCCGCTTGCTGGATGGTTCACCTCTGTACGGCGGTCGCCCATGTCGTAAGTAGAGGTCGTTACATTGCCCTCCGTGTCGGTGACACGAACAAGGCGCTGTATGCCGTCATACTCAAACGAAGTGGTAATCTCACCGTCAGGACCGCTCTTCTGGATGGTCTTCAAGGTCTTGCCACTGCCATTGGTATGGGTAGCCTGCACATTATGGAGTGCGTCTGTTACGGTTGTAACAAGTGCATGAGTGCCGTTGTCAACAGTATATGCCGTAGTTGTCGTAGAGTTGTCCGGCAATGTCACTGAGGTAGCACGGTCGAGCACGTCATAAACAGTAACCGTTGGAGATACATTGTCAAATGACTTGTTGAATGTGGACTTCGAGCCTGTTCCTTCCGTTGTAGGATAAAATGCCTTTGCCACACGTCCAAAAGCGTCATATACGTTTCTGCCGCTGACAATCATCACGTTCTCGTCCTTGGCAGAGCTTCCCTTGGATGCACTTGTCACAACACCGTCCTTCTTCACCTGCACGGCTCTTCCGAAGCCGTCAACGAAAGTAACGGTCTCCAAGTCATCGTTAGGATGCTGGATGTCGTAGTGCTTGGTCACTGCGTATGCAGGAGCGGTAATGCCACTCTCACCAAAGGTAGCCAATGGCTGATACTCAAAGGCGATGGCATAAGGCACGCCCGTAGCCAACTCGTTAGGACCACGCACGCCAGTAATGCGACCGAGGTCATCAACATCAGTCTCATAGTAGAAGTTGTTGAGGTCACGATGCTCCTTGGCTATACCATAGCGATAGTCAAAATTGCCTTGCTCGCTGCGGTAGCCCCACGCATCGTCAATGCGCTCAACATACATGTTCATCTCAGGCTCATAGCGGTACTTGTACCACATACGCTGTCCCTTGCCGTTGGCAGGGAGAGTCTTCTGGATGATGTTGCCGTAAGAGTCGTACTTGTAATCCGTAACAGCCTCGCCATCATTCAACTGCTGTGTAATCTGCGTGATGTGGTTGGCATAGTTGGTGTTGTACTTTGCCGTCACATGGTGGTAAATCGAGCCGTCACCGCCAGTCACCGTAACATCTATTGGAAGTCCGAAGATATGCTTCGCTGCATTGTCCGTGTATTTAATGGCGGTTGCATAGTCAAACTTTCCGTTTCCGTCCTCGCCAAGGCTTCCCTTGTCGCTGTACTTGTAGGACTTCAACTCACCATGATAGCCATTGAGGTAGTACTCATTCCATGCCTCGGATGTAACCACACCGTTTGCCGCTCCCTCATACTGCAAGTTTGCCGTATAGCGGAGAGGTACGAATGCAGATGCACGGTCACTCCAAAGGTTCACGTCACGCTTTGCGAACGTGTACTTGTCACCGTCGGCAGTCAGATAGTAGCTGTCGTAACGGTTCTTTGTCTCCGTGTATTTGTTGCCGTTGGCATCCTCTACGGATGTGGCGGTAACATTGCCCTGCGTGTAGTAATTGGCTACATCGTAGTTCTCAACAGCCTGTCTGTAAACAGAATTGCCATTCTCCGTGTCGAGGTTCTTGGTGATAACCTCACCGAAACCGAGGAACTCACGTTCATGGCGGTCACGCTTTCCGTCCTTATATTCAAAGGCGGTTGTCATGACTGGACCATCGTCATGGATTCCGTCATCAATAGTTAATGCGGACATTACCCACTTGCCACCAGGGAGACCGTAGGTCGGAGTGGTGTGGGCATAGTCCAATGTGAAAGTTCCGCCCAAGGAATTGGTGACAGACTTTAGCATGTTGGTTCTGCCAATGGCAGAGCGTGTAACCTTCAACTCGCTTTCCTTCTCAGACTCAACGATGTCAAGATAACCGTCACCATCAACATCCTGCAAAGAGTAGGTAGGACGATTGATACTGTGCGAGGTTGATGCACCAGGGTTGGTTGAAATCTTGATGCTGATGACAGGAATGTTGATGGTCAAAGTGAACGCTGCATTTGCAGACTCTGAGGTAGAGGCAGATTCACTAAGCGCACTTGCACCCTTCCAACTGATAGGCTCGTCAAAGCCATTGCCTGTATTGAGGGCAACAGTGATACCGTCACCATTCTTCCATACCTTATCAGGGAGACCGTCAGAGTTGATGTCAATAAGATTGTACTCCTCTTCGCTTTCTGAGGTTACGATACCAAAGCCAGCAGAGAAACTTCCAGAAGCCTTGTCTATTCGTTTATTCTTGTAATACGTTTCACCCCAACCGGTCTCAGTACTACCACCTGCGCCAAAGCTATAGGACAGACTCTTACCGCCTTGAACACGGTCAAGCTCCCAATCAATAGGTTCTGTAAAGGCATAGCCAAGATTTAATCTTACCTTCTTGTCGGAAAGAATCTTGTCAGGGAGTCCATCGCCATTTATATCAATAAACGATTCTACTGCTTCATCCGTATTCTTTGGCGCACTGCCAGAAATGGAGAATTGAGCCAACCAAGCTGTCTGTTGATTCAGAATAGATGCCTTTCCTCTTGATATTAAATTGGTAATAGCTGATGCTGAAGCAACAGGATTGCCACCATATCCCCACGCCTCAGAAGCATTGTCAGAGTTGTTTGAGCCGATGCCCTTATAGATTTCGCCGCTCAGTCCACCCTGTGAGTTGGTGTATTGAATTGTACCACCTGCAATGATGTCAGGGAATCCGTCACCGTTCATATCCATCATGGCAACTTCCGTCTTTGCGCTACCTTTGGCATCATTGTGGGTGATGCCAAGCGCACCGCCTTGCACAACGGTACTCTTGCTTGATACCACTTGGCTTACAGCCGCAGCACCCGTGCCCTGCAAGTATTCGCCTGCAAGTCCTGCCACCTCCGCATTGTTATCCAAAGGATTTGTAAGGAGTACATCCTGCTCTGTCAATCGGGCTGTGCTTGCCTCGGTCGCTGTAAGATAGATGTCCTGTCGCTGACCGACCCACTTGTCCATAGTGGTCTGGTCTGTACCCAATGGAGTGAATGCCATCGTGAGAGGATCGACCTTGTCGTTCTCGTTTTCAGGCAATTTCAGCAATGACTCGTCAATAGGCTTTGCATATCTGCCCTCTGCCGAGTTATAAACAAAACCTCCCCAGCCACGATAAAGCATACCGAAGCCAAGATTGTCATTCTCTGCATAGAATCCAGCAAGCACATTCTCTGTTACGAGACCTGCCGCATCTTTCAGAATGGAAACAGAGGCTGAAGTAACAGTTTCATTAGAGATTGCTGCCGGATAGCTGTATTCAAACCAGATGTTCTTTCCTGCAGTAGTTGCAAATCGCAGAGTATCGGCTTTCAAGATGCCATTCTCGATAGTGAAAGACTTCTTGCCAACAAGTGCATCCTCTGTCTTGGCGGTCAAAGTAATCTGACCGTTGATAGAATTGTCCGAAAGGGTAAGCACTGGTGACACAACCATAATTGTATCAGTCGCTGTGGTCAAGTATGGCTTGCCTTCTTCCAAGGCATTTGCAAATGTATTGTAGTGTGCAGGAACGGCTACCGTCTGTTCGATATTGGCAGAGTCCTTATAAGTCACAGACGCTTGCCAACCGATATTCTTCCAATCAACATTTGAGGTAGATGAAATCTCAAAGCTGAAGTTGGTCAGCTTTTCCGTATTCTCCAGACTGATGTTGAGTGAATCGCCATTGAAAGCCTCGCCAGCCTTCAGTGTACGAGCAAAGACCGTCTTCTCGATATAGTTCGGGTTGTCGTTTCCGTCACTGTCTTTCTTGTCATTGCTGCCGATGATGCTGAGAACAACATCGTCAGTTGTTACAGGCTTGTGGAAGACACTGTGAACTTCAACACTTGAACCATTCTCCACATTGGCAGAGGTGTTCACATCATAGATGGCACCATCCTCAGGCTTATACTCTGTTGAAGAAAGACCATTAGGTAAGGTGTTTGACTCGCCAGCGTATGTAATGGTAGGCGACCAGCTCACCTTGTCAAAAGAACCGTTGCTTGTTTCCTCGGAACCCGACTGCACACGGAAATAGATTCTGTCACCTCGCTTGACGGCAACAGAAGAGACTGCAGCGGCATAAGAACTGCCGTCGCCCTTTGCAATAGTCTTGTTCCAAAGCTCATTGCCACCCTTTTGAATGGCAACCCTCACACCGTCTGCTTTTTGGTATTCGTCAGCGTCATAGTCTCCAGTAGGAGCGACAAGGCTTACTTGACCTGCCACGCTTACTGTTCCATCCTTTGGCGCTTGCCATACACGCACAATATCCTCCATAGGGGAGTTCTTGATGGCTTCCGCCTGCTCATCCTCGCTAACCTCCATAACGGATGTGTCAACCTTGCCACCATAGATGATTGGGCTTGGCGTGTCGGCACTGCTCAACGTAAATGTAGGCACGGCATTGCCTGCCTTGTCAAACTCCAAATGGTTGAAATATACCTTGCCATTGGAAACGAGGTCAACAAGTCCGTCACCGTTGATGTCGCTGAAATACTGAGTGGTCTTGGTCTTAGTGGTTGACTTGTCCGTTCCGACAACGGCAGTCAGGACATTCCAACCGACAACGGCATTCGCACCGAAAGTGTTGGTAGAACTTTTGGTTGTCGAGAAGTTACTGATGCCCTTTACCTTGACAGGCTCACCATATACGACTTCTCCGTTGTCTGTCTTAATCTGTGGACGATAATATACAGAACCACCGGACTTATATACCTTGTCAGGAAGTCCGTCACCGTTCAAGTCAACGAGTGCGGAAAGTCCCTTGCTCGTGTCGCTGGAGTAACTGTATGAGCCACCCACGGTATTGCCTTTCCAAGGACTTCCGTCCACGACACCCACACCAGCATAGAACGAACCGCTCACAGAAGAACTTGTAGTACCGCCGAGTGCCGTAGGCTTGTCGCTGAATCGCTTGCTGACAGCCTTTAAAGGATTGACGAAACCAGCGTCAAGTCCATCATCATGGGTGTTCCATTTTTCGGAATCATCCTTGAACGGAACATAACCCTTTTCTGCCTGCACATCATCATAATAGTCGAAGTTCTGGAAAGCCACTTCCTTTCCTGTGTTGTCATACTGTCTGACACCAGTGAGCATTTCCTTATGGAAAGCACCTTCCTTGTAGTCAAAGGCATAGCTGCGCAGGGTCTCGCCCTGGAAATTCACGGTCACTTTTTCCAACAGCCTGTTGGAGGAGGCGAGGAATCCATAGCGGGCATTGTTGGTCTTTACCTGCTTTACCTTGTTGCCATCAAAGAGTACAACGGTGTGCGGTTCCTGTCCTGCATTACCTGCGTGAACCTCCTTCAGATATGCAGCCTTGGCCTTCAAGCCGCCACGCACATCCTCATCCACGATGTCATACACATATTCTATATAGTCACCGTGGAGTTCCTCGACACGTTTCAGCTTCCATTCGGCAATCACCTCACGGGTACTGCCCGAAGCATCAGTGACATTGCCCTTTACAACAGCTCCGTCACCACCATAGATATACTTGACACCCTGCTTGTCTGTAACCTCCCAATAATAGTTGGCAGGACTGTCACCCTTGCGGATGATACGGCTGAAATCACCGCCTTGGCGGGTGTAGAACTGGCGGTCAGCCTTTCTGTTCATCTTCTCGCCACGGTGTGCGACTCCCATCTGTCCGTTGTCGTCCATGGTGGAGAGCATTGAACCGGACAAGAGATAAGTCTCCGTCTCTTTTGACTGGTCATAACGAGGCACGCCCCACCGGGTGTCAAGCGTAATGCTTGGCACGCTGACGTTCCAACCCTCGCCAAGCCAACCGCTACCGCCCTCGCTGCTGTACTGCAAGCCAAGGCTTGGCTGCATGCCGTTTCGTGCTGGCGGCATCTCGAACGGATACTGCAGGTTGGCAGAGCCACGGTTGTTTGCGCTTGGAGGCGCAATGACATTGAGCTTCGCCGTCGGGTCTGCCGCCTTGATGTCGTTCATCATCGTCGGGGCAAATCCTTCGGTCTGCGGTGACTCCGGGGCCTGTATCACGCCGTTGATCATGTCGGTGAAGTGGGTCGTCTTGGAAACGACACACTCTTCCTTCTTGTCCACACGCACACGCTCCAACGCAACCCAGTGCTTCTCGGCCGGGTCGTAGTAATAGGTACGGATGTCGTCCTCGGTATAGCCGCTTGGTATTCTCGTGCGGTCATACTTTATCTTGACAGTCGCGCCCTCGCCTGTGAAGTGTGTTCCGTGAGGGAGAAAACGGTAGCCATGTCCTCCTGCCGTGACATTGGTCATGGCAAAGTCAAGCTCAGGAACATTCTCCTCTCCGATAGAGTTCACGGAAAGGCTTCTGTTCCGAATGAGGTCTTTCTGAAGAACGACCAGTTTGCTACCTCCTACGGAGATACTGTCAGAGACACCCTTCTTGAAGAGTTTTCTCACGGCTGTCCCGTCCTTTGCCGAAAGGGACAGTGTGGCGGCAAGCAGTAAAACCAATGCCCACGCCACCTTCTGTATATAATTCTTCATGCGTATCTTCCTTTAAGTTACTTTACTGAGATTTTCCTTGTATGCTCCCCATTCTCGGAGATTGCCTTCACGACATACACACCCGATGCGGGAACCTTGAAGTCGGCCTGCTTGACGCTTTCGCCTGTCATTTGGCGTGACACTACCAGTTTGCCTGATACGTCAAACACCATCAATGTGGCTGCAGAAGGCTTGTCCTGTGTGAGTTTAGCCTCGTAGATGCCTGTCGTAGAACCGTTGCCATTGACAGTGAAATTCTCGTCTTCTCCAGAAATGAAGGAGTTGTCAGCCTGTCTGTCCGAGCTGCCCACATGGTTCTCCCTTGCCTGTGTTCCGTTAGGCATACTTGCATCACACTCGCTGCCGACATAGACGGTCATCGTTGTCGTACACTTCTTGGGTGTTTCTATCTGCACGTTGCCCCTTGTGGTGAATGAGGTTACAGGCGTACCGTTTACGGTAAGATCTGTGATATGTGTCTCGCCCTTTCCGTACTTGATGCAGAACCGCCATGCACGAAGTGACCAGACATGTTCATGATGCACGGTCTGTCCGTTCAACTTGTATGTGACCTGCATATTGCGGACTGTAACACTGAGCACATCGCCCGGCTTGATGGTGACATATTTGGTTAGGCTTGTATATCCACCGGTTATGATATGCGCCTTGTCGCCCCGCACGTCGAAGCCATATTGGGTGATCTCGTCCGTGAGGCTTGGCTCCAATCCCACACGGTAGTTTGATTTTGTATCGTTCACCGTCCATGAGATGTCGCCAGACAGATAGGTCCTGGTGTCATGTGAGTATGAGGTGTAGAGAGCATTGCCAGTGGCATAAATCTCGTTGCCTCCACCTTGTGATACGGACAGCGCATAGGTGCCGGGGGCAAGATTCGTGATTCTATGCGTGTCACCGAAGAATGTTCCTCTGGCAATGGTTTCTCCTTTTACTTTTCCTGCAACGGTGTCAACGCTGAGCACATAGGAATAGACTGGTGTACCGATGTTGATGCCGATGTCGATATACCCGTCATTGCGTGGAACTCCATTCTCGCAACTTGACGGCGTAGGAGTGGCATCATAGGAAATGCCGTCATAATAGGCGAATGTGAACACATCGCTTCCGCTTCCGTCTGCATCCCATAGGATATTGCGGAATATGGTCTTGCCCCTTGTCATATCAGGCTTGGAGCATCTTATGTTGCTATTGCTGTTGATGTCGAAATCACCTTCACCGCTTGGGTCTATGAGCATGACGGTACGCTTGCGGCAATAGTTAGAGAATTCCTTGTTTGGCGTGAGGTCATAGCTCAACTCTGCCATATAACCGACATCGTCAATACCTCCAGTCCTCAAACCTGTCAGATTCAATGCGGCTTCTGTTCCTTCCGTTCGGATAATGCCTACGCTGGTATCTGTTTCTGCCGCATCCGAAAGGGATATGGTTCTTGTGGCACTTCCTATTCCGTCAACACGCAGATAGATGTTTTTGCTTTCCTTGCGGATAGAGATGTCCGTTCCATCAACATCCGTGGCAATGTACGAATTTGATACAGTGCCATTGATGATTGGGTAAACAGTCCCTGCGTTGGAGATTCGGAAACCGTACTTGCAAGTATTACCGCTATTGCTTCCAAAGCCAACGTCAAAAGTCGGGTGACTTGTAGGACAGGTAAACTCCAATGCGCCGCCACCCTCAACAAAGGCAGGAGTAATGGCATAAGCCCCAGAAGCGGCTTCCTCTTGAATGATGTTGTCGGTAAAGCCATTCCTCGAAACCTCAAATCCTTGTGCAGTCCATCTTGTCATTGTACTGTCAGACGTTGACGGCACATTGGTCTTGACCATCCATGTACGTTTCATGATGTGCCACAGGGAATCTGTCGGGGATGTGTAGGTTGCAAGTGACGCATCATCATCACCCCAAAATGTATATCCCTTGTCTGGCATCGGATTGCCGCTTTCACGTCCCATAACAAGCAGACGTGAGGCAGATGAAAGACTATAAGGGTTGGCATCATAATAGGTGTCATTGTCCTGCAATGCCGCATAAGTCGGACTTTCCTCATACGAGGTAGCGGAAAGCGGTTGTAAAAGACTTCCTGCTATATCGTTTCCAACGGCTGTCACACGATGATGATAGGCTTGGTTCTCCGCCAAGTCCCAAATCAAGTTTCCTTCGCTGTCAAGATATGAGCCTTTGAGGGTGATGCCATACTTCACTGCCAAGTAACTTTCCACCTTCCTGCGCTCGTCAGGTGTCAGCATCCTGCTGAAAACAATAAGCTCAGGGGCATATCCCCGGATGGAAGCATTACCGAAGAGCGAGGTCGGGAAATCCGTACCGAAACTGCCAGAGGTGGAAGGGGTTCCGATGAATAATGTGGTGTTGGAGTTGTCTCCCCACAATGTTGTTGAAGGATTGCTTACCTTGAAGTAGGACACAACGCGCAGGGCGCTTTCCTTAAAACCGTTCTCGGACAAAGAATCACTTGATTGATAAAGCAGGTCTTCACCCGATGCTGAACCATAGTCCAGTGGTTCAACACCTCTACCCCTTACGGCTTTGTCCTTGCTCAGAATGGCTCCGTCACCCTTGCGGCCGTCAAGAGCATAGACAACCATATCCTTGCCGATGGTTGCCATTTCGGGGGCAAAGACACCAATGACGGTAGCCTGCGAGAGGTTGCCGTGTTTGAGTTTGGCACTCAGACTACGGAATCCGTCTGCGAGCCAGAGACTCGGATTGAAGTTGAAGTAATGGACTGAACTGTTCGGAAGAGTAAGTTCAGACTTGACGCCACGGCTGTCCAATAGCATCAGCCGTATGGAATCCCCAGAGAAATCCTGCCAACGGTAATAACCTTGCAGGTCTGAGTTCAATGGCGCAGTCTTGAACCACAGTTCGCTTCCGCTGACTCCTCCGGGCGTTTGCGCGAAACTGCCGAGAGCGAAGCCTAACAGTAACAAAGAAGTAAACTTTCTCATGCGCTGTCAATTTGGAGTGTTTGAAAAATATAGAAACGTATGCCTCTGCCGCGCAGGGAGAGACCAGTGAGAGAGAACGGACTGTTACTACGGAGAAGAATTGTGATATAGGCTTGCTCCGTAAAGTCCTGTTGTCACGTGGCAGGCCAATAGGCTTTACCACCAAACTAATGCTGCAAATATACAAAAATAATCTTAATAAACGGATATAATCTTTAAGAAATTTGCAGATTTGGTGTTTTTTTCTTATGATTTCGGTCAATTTTGCAGAAATCTTTTACATCTGTTGTATGTACTGGAGTTAGTTTGGCAAAAAATCACAAATGGTCACGGCTTCACTTTCTTATATAAGAATGTAAATCATGGTTTGAAACTGTACACACTCGGAGTACAAACGAAAACAATATATGCTTGTGTCGGAAAGGTATATATGAGCTGATGGTAGAGTCGTCATCAACAACAATGGCCCTGATTTGATAAACTCAGCAGGAATACTTGCTATTCATTTTTTATGATGGGGTTATGTTCACAAGTTTGAGATTTCATGTAAAAAAGTCCTAATTTCTATGTTTCTCTTCTTGCAAATTATGGGATATTAAGAAAAATATCGTATCTTTGTCCCCGAATTGAGGCGTTCTTTGCATATTGCAAAATACAGAAACGAGCAGAAGTCCGCTCGTTTCCATATTGTTACCTATATAATATAGGCAAACGCCCAACTTCTTGATTTTCAATCAAAGTCCAATTTAGAGCGAGTTAGATTTTTTAACACAATTTGCTCCAAATGCCTGCTGAATTTCGGGCCTTATCACACGCTCAAATTTGGCGGTTACAGAAGATAGTCGTATTTTTGCCCCCGTTTACCGGATATTCCGACAAGCTAACTTTTAAACATTAAATAATTATGGAGAATGAAAATTTAAGAAACATAGAGAACCTTTTAGCCGCTAAGGCAAGTACACAGCCTCTTTACGAATTCCCAGTAGACCAGCTTCCACTCGGACTCCGCGACTCGCTCTCTGGCGTAGCCGCAGAGGCACGCGTGCCTGCCCTCTTCTCAGCCCTCCCTATTGCCGCAACCTACGCAGACCGTCTGAAGGCGAAGTATTGCGACGGCAGCGATACTCCGATGGCACTCATGTCTATCATCATCGGCGAGCAGGCATCGGGTAAGGGCGTATGCCGCCGCATCGAGAACATCTGGGCGAAGAAGATGGATAAGGACGATGAGAAACCTCGTGAGGATGAAGCCTGGTACCAGCAGCACAAGGGCAAGAAGGGTGTAGTGGATCCAAAACCTTGCATCCGTCACATTGGCGATACAATCTCGAAGTCGGCTCTGATGCGTCGTCAGCTCTGTGCTGACGGCCACACCATGTATATGTTCAGCGAGGAGCTCGGTTCGATGAAGAGCGTATGGAAGGTGTTCGGCGACTACTTCCGTAAGGCGTTCGACCAGAGCGAGGTGGGTCAAGACTACATCACAGCCACCAGCGGCGTAACCCACGCCCAGCTCAACTTCTCCGGCTGCTGCACCCAGAACATCTTCCAGAAGTTCTTCACCGATGATAACATCGAGGACGGATCTTCTTCAAGAATGATGCTCGCCAAGATGCCCGATACCTCCTTCGCACCCCTCAGTCAGCACCACGGCTACACCAAAGAGGAGCAGGCCAACATCCTCAAGGCAGTAACTCTCCTTGAACGTAGTCACGGCGTGATGGAGCTGCCCCGTATGTGCAAGGAGTTCTGCCAGTGGCTCGAAGCGAAGAGACAGCTCGCCCTGGCGAATGCCGACCGTGTGATGGATGTATATCGTCGCCGTTCCGCCGTCATCGGCTTCCGTTGTGGCGTCATCTTCCACATCCTGGAACAGACCGGAGAGGAGACAGATGCCTGCATCCGTTTTGCCAAGGCTGTGGCCGACTACGTGCTCGCCATGCAGATGGAGATGTTTGGCTTGCGTCTCGACAAGCAGCAGCAGGACAACGAGGCTATCCCAGTCTATAAGTCTCGAAACACCCTGCTCTTCGCCCAGCTCCCGGAGCAGTTCACCCTCTTCGATGCCAGCCGTGAGCGTGGCGACGGAGCCAGCCGTGAAACCATCCGTAAGATGATAAGCCGTTGGACCAAGCGTGGTCTCTGCAAGAAGCTGAAAGGTGGCGACACCGAGATCTGGCAGAAGCTTACCCTCTCGGCATAAAGCATCTTGAATCTCCTGAAACAATTAATCCCCCATCACGCAGCCATAGCGTGGTGGGGGATTACTATTTCTGCTAATATCGTATTTAATTGCTGATGGCAACCGATACAATAGAAATAAAAGAATATTACAATATCAAAAAAATATACCCTAGGGTATAATACCTTTGGGTATAATTTTATAACTTCATAGAGAATCAGCACATTAAGCCTCAAATCAATATACCTTCCATATATAATTCGATCGTCAAGAACCAAGAACAGAAGACGAAAGAAATCTGACAAGCCCTATTTTATTGCTGATGTCGCTCGATATATTCAGCAGCCTGGATATTCGAGAACACATAGTTCTTCAAATCCTGGAACTTAGACTCCTGCTTGGTTTCCTTCAGATTGCCATTCGGCAACACATCATAGCAGAAACTGCGGTTCATCGACGGATTATAGACGAAGCAACGCTGATGGTCTCTTGCCACAATCTGGTTATCTGCCGAATAGAATACCATCGGGCGCTGCAGCTTCAGCAGATCCACGCCGAAGCCCTCGTACTCATAATTCAGATTCATCAAGCCGAAAAGCGTAGGCATCACATCCACCTGCATGCCCAAGCCCGCATACTGCTGCTGCGGAACACCAGGACCAAAGATGATGAGCGGAATATGGTTGTAAGACTGAGGCAACTCGCCCTCGCTCTTACCCACCAGCTTGCCATGGTCTGCCTGAATCACGAATATCGTGTTCTTATACCAAGGCTCCCGGCTTGCCTTCTTCAGAAAGTCGCCTATCGCCCAGTCGGCATACTCCACAATCTGTGTTTCCTTCTCCTTGGTCTTCGGCTTGAAGAAATCAGGAATGATATATGGCGGATGATTGCTCACGGTGAAGATGGTAGCCATGAAAGGCTTGCCCGTCTTCGCCTTCTGGTTGATGGTGTTGAGGGCGTAGCCCATCTCGAAATGGTCGCTCACACCAAAACTGTTCACCACCTCGCTCTTAGGATAGTTCTCCTGAGAGAAGATGTCATCGTAGCCATTGGTCTGGAAGAAAGCCTTCATGTTGTCATACTGTGCCTCGTGGGTCATGAAGAACATGTTCTCGTAGCCATACTTCTTCAACACCGTGGCGATACCCTTGCGGCGTGGAGTTACCGTTCCCTTCATCAGGTTTCGGAACATGAGAGCAGGGAAGCTGTAGAGCGTAGCCGTCATGCCATGGTTGGTATGGATGCCGGCACTATAAAAGTGGGTGAACGCCAGGGAATGATGATAGAGCGAATCGAGCGTTGGGGTGAGCGGCTGCTGATTGCCGAATGTTCCCAACAGGTTTGCCGACATCGACTCCATCAGTATCACCACCACGTTAGGATGATTCTTCTTCGCAGGAGATTGCCCCATCTTCATCATCAGGGAATCGTTCACCACCTCACGCTTCAGAATATTCGTGCTATCCACCTTTCCCGTGATACCCAGCCACTGGCGGGTATTCGTGATAGCCTCAGCGTATGGCATGAGATGCAACTCCTTGTTCTCCTTGCGCATATCGTCGAGCGCCGAAGTAAGGAGATTGAATGCCGGATTGATGCCGAGCTGGTTGAGAAAAGAATCCTCGCAATAGTAAGCCTGGCTCACCTTGATAGGGTTATAGCCCATTCTGCCACGGATGCCGAAGAGACAGGCACCTATCATCACAGCAGAAATAAGGAAACGGCTGACTACCTGCACCAGGTGCATATTGTCCTTAGGCAGAAGGAAGAGCCCCTCGAAGTAGCGGCGCAGACGGACGAGCGCATAGATAAACGCCCCCGTAAACACGAAATAGAGGGCGATATAGAGCCAGTAGGAAGACTCCTGCAAGAGCATACCCGATGTGGTGGCAACATAGCCGAACCACCCGAATATGCTGGAATTGATGTTCTTGAAGAAATACTGGAAATAAGGGGTATTGGCTGCCGAAGGCATGAAGGCGATGGCAAACCATGCCGCATACCAGATGTTGATGCCACGCAGCAAACGGCGATGACACCACCCCAGGCTAGCTGCTATCAGGAGCACAGCCACAGGCAATACCGAAATATAACAAGCTATGACATTGTCAAACCATACACCCTTGACAAACGCCATTACCCTACTTGCCTCTGCATCTACAATCATGCCATGCAGGGCGATGAATTCTACCAATCTGAACAGAGTCATCACCAGCAATGCCAATACATGCACCGAAAGGAGATACCCAAAAGCCTTAAAATATCGTTTCATTTTTATTCTACTTTAGAAATCGGGTGCAAAGTTAATAATTATATCCTAATAAAAGCAAAATTTCTAGCCTTATTCTGTCTATAAACAAATAATTATATGTAACTTTGCAGCCAAAATAACAAAACAAGACTTCGATAAGACATGAACATCAAGTACAACAAAGCCCTATGGCTCATCATTATCCTGGCTATCGTGATGATGATTCCATTCCTCGGACTCACAAATTTCAATACCAAGGGAGAGCCGCGCGAAGCGGTGGTTGCCTACACCATGCTGGAACATGGCAACTGGATTCTGCCTATCAACAACGGAGGTGATATCCCTTACAAACCGCCATTCTTCCACTGGTGCATCGCCTTCTTCAGCCTCTTCATCGGCCATGTGAATGAGTACACCTCACGTCTTCCATCCGCCGTATCGCTGGTATTGATGACCATTGGCGGCTTCGTATTCTATGCCAAGCGCAAGAACGCCCCAACCAGTCTCATCGCAGCCATCCTCACGCTCACCGCCTTCGAGGTGCACCGTGCGGGTATGAACTGCCGTGTAGATATGGTGAACACCGCCTTTATGGTGGGAGCCATGTATCTGCTCTACCGCTGGTGGGAGAAAGGAAAGCACCAGTTGCCTTGGCTCGCTATCCTCTGCATGAGTGGCGCTACGCTTACCAAAGGTCCTGTGGGCATCATTCTGCCTTGCTTTGTGATGGGCGTATTCATGCTTACCCAACGTGAGAACTTCTGGGGCATCGTATGGCGCATGGCTCTAACCGCCCTGCTCTCGCTCGTTATTCCTTTCTGCTGGTATTATGCAGCCTATCTGCAAGGCGGCGATGAGTTTCTGCGCCTGGTGAAGGAAGAGAACATCGACCGATTCATGGGCAAGATGGCATACGAATCGCACGAGAACCCAGCGTGGTACAACCTTCTCACGCTCATCACGGGCTGGTTGCCTTACACCTTATTATTATTGTTCTCGCTCTTCATTCTGCCATGGAAGAAGTTCTCGAAGACCCGTTTCCTTGAGAATGCGAAGAAGGCTACTCCGCTGCAGGTGTTCACCTGGCTCGCCTTCCTCCTGGTACTCTTCTTCTACTGCATCCCAAAGAGCAAGCGCAGCGTTTATCTGCTGCCATGCTATCCGTTCATGGCCTATCTCATCGCCGAATACATCGTTTGGATGATGAAGGAGAAGATGGGAGCCTTGAAGGTTTATGCCGGGGCGATTGCTTCGATAACCCTGATTCTCAATATCGCCCTGCTGGTGGTAAAAAAAGGATGGGTGCCAGAAAGCATCTTCCACGGCAAGCATGCCATAGACAATATCGCCATGCTCCATGCGCTCGAAAACAACGATTTGCTCATCCCATGCAGCATCTTTATGGTTATCACTTTGGGGGGAGTTTACCTCATCTTCCGAGCACTCAAGAAGAAGAATCCAGGCAATATTGTTTCATATACCCTTGCCACCATCGTGGGTCTCTTCCTGATGCTCGACTCCAGTCTGCAGCCACCTGTGCTCAACACGAAGACCGATAAGCATCTGGCGCCAGTTATCGAGAAGAAGTTTGATACCAGCAAACTCTATTCTTATATGTCGGTAGATATGCTGCATTTCTTCAGCCTCAACTTCTATCTGGGCGATAAGATCCAGCAGTTTGACAAGGTATTGCCACAGGATGGCGTGCTGATAATTCCGGAAGAAGACATGCCTGATTTCCTTGAGAAATTCGGCAAGGACTATACCTTCCAGAAGGTTTGGGAAGTAAGAAAGACGGTAGAATGGCACAACAAGGTAGGTTTCTACCGATTCGTGAAGACTAGTGCCAATATTGCACTTAACAAATGAGTAGTGATTAATTATTAGTGATTAGATACAAAAATAGCATCGGGATTATAAGTACCGATGCTATTTTTGTATCTATCAAATTGATATTCTTCTTATTTTCTTTCTTCGATAAGATTATACTCTTTCTTCGATGAAGTATCGTGGGCGACGTTTCACCTCGGTATAAATCTTGCCGATATAAACACCCGTGATGCCTACACCCGTGGTGATGATGCCTCCGATAAACCACATGGAAACAAGCATAGAGGTCCAGCCCTGAATGGTCTTGCCCTGGAAATATTCTACCAAGGCAAAGATAATCATGATGATTGCTACTAAAGTCATCGCCAGACCCAGGAAGGTGATAAACTTCAATGGTGCCACGGAGAACGAAGTGATGCCATCTATACTGAAACTCAGCATCTTGGTAAACGGATACTTACTCTCACCCGCCTCACGAGCCTTGCGGTCGTAATAGACGAACCCCTCTCGAAAACCCAACTGGCGGACGATGGCTCTGAGGAAAAGATTGCGCTCAGGATACTGCATCAGCGCCTTTAGGGTGCGGTTGGTCATCATGCGGAAATCGGCATGATTGTAAACCGTCTCCTTATCCACACTCTGCATCAGTTTATAGAAAGCCTGGGCGGTAAAGCGCTTGAAGAAGGTATCGGTCTTGCGCTCCTTGCGCACACCATAGATGATATCCTTGCCTTCCTGCACCTGGCGCACCATATCCACGATAACATTCTCATCGTCCTGCAGGTCGGCATCGATACTTACCATCGCATCACAATGGTCTACCGCAGCTTCCATACCTGCCCAAAGCGCATTCTGATGGCCCCGGTTATGCGACAGTTTGATGCCATGCACATACCCATGCTCCTTGGCAGCATCCGAAATCATCTGCCAAGTATGGTCACGACTGCCATCGTCGACAAGCAGCAGTTCTGTGTCGGCATCAGTCTCTTTCTTAATTTTTCTGATCAATGCCCCCAGCACATCTAAGGTCTTAGGCAGCACTTCTTCCTCGTTATAACAAGGGATAACTATCAATATCTTCATTTATAAGCCAGTATTTATTCAAGATGCAAAAGTAACTCATTTTTTCTATTTAAACAAGAAAAACGGTTAATATTTTTTATTCTTGATATATTTTTCCCGTTTTTCTCCATTCTTTCTTACCATTTCCACTTTACCTGTATCTCCAGATCGGATTGTGAAGAGCGGGAGATTTCCTGCAAACCAGAAGAGATGTGAGAGCGGTCGAAATAATCGGTTGTACCCAATTTGGCGATAAGCAGCAGATGGGAACCTATCTCTGAGCGTGCCACCAAGGCGTAACGGATGCCCTCGCCGTAGTAGCTGCCGAAACTCATCTGATAGAGCAGACCAGGCTCATAAGCGTAGATACGGGAGGCGAAATCGGAAGTATGAAAATAGCCCAGGCAGCCTCTCAACGTTCCTTTCAACTGCTTCTTCCATTTCCATTCCCATCCTATATGCTCGCTCACCATATAGCCTTTACTAAGCTCATCGCCCTCATTCTTCATCGTGCTTTCCGCCTGGCTCATCGTATAGTCTAAACTGGTTTTGGCGCTCCATCGTTTTTGGACTATTGTGGCATAGAGGCGCAGACGGCCGGTCGTGGTTCCCGCCTTATCCTTATAACGGAACCTTCCTCCTACCGTCAGGACTCTGGAGGGCTGGAAGAGAATATTCACCAGATTATCCCAACTCTGAGTGCTCTCCCTGGTCTGATACTTAGGCCAGGCGAAATAGGCGAAATCGCTATAGGCTGTGATGCTCCAATGATGGGCAGGAATCCAGGTAAAGCCCAGATATACGCCGTTTTCATCCTGCACATCGCTCCCCTCGGAAAAGCTGTTGCTGAAGAGAGAATAGTAACGGGCAGAATAGTACCTGTGAAGAGCCATGAGCGTGAAATGGTCGGAACAGAGATAGGAGGCTGCATTGAGCGTGGCTATGGAACCGCAATCGCCAGTTGCCGTCTCGCCGGAGAGGGTGAGGCGATGGGAGATATAACCATAGCTGATACTGGCATTCCAAAAGGCATTCCCCTCTGGAGCAAAACGCTTGTAAAGCTGGCTTTTATTGGGCGTGAGCGGAAGGGAAAAAGAGGTATAAAAGGCTGTACCTCCGATGTGCCAGCCCTGATGCCGGTAACTGATGTTGCCTCCCACAAGTGTATTGGATGCTACCTTCTGTTTAGCAATCTCATTCACCGTGCGATGCAAACCGGTCTTCAGGATGGTCTTGATGCCCCCGCCGTCAGCAGAAAGCGTAGCATCTATCTGGCGATAAGAAAGAAAACCAGTCAGTTCGAGGCCCTTTAATAAGGTATAGGTGGCGGCGGCGCCTTGCAGATAATTGGCTGAAGAACGGGAAGAATGACCGCGGATGATGCAGGAAGATGATCTGCCCAAGGAGGTTAAGGCTGAGAGTTTGCCGAAGCCGAAATCATTATTGAGTATCAGTCCCAATCCTGCGTTCAGTCTGTATCTGCCCAGGGTGATATTCTTCCATCTGCCCAGGTTCTTTACCTGAAGATAGAAGGAATAGAAGTCGTAACCCATCGTGTTCCTGCCTCCGAAGAATGGTTCACCGGCATCCTGAGAAGCTACGAATCCCAGTTTGACGGAATTGCCGTAGCGAAACTGGTAGCGCAGTCCGTGCTTGTAAGGATAACCTAGATAGCCGTCGGTTCCGCTCGCATCGCCCTTGCGCTCATAAAAAGGAACCTTCAACATGCCCATCACTTCGTGCTTGCCATACTGGGCGATGGTTTTAAGACTGGGAAAAGCCGGCTTGCTCCCGTCATCGGCCACATAAAAGAAACAACTCATCAGCTGGCGCTGATACCAGCCGATGCTGCTTATCAGGGTAAGCTCGCTCATACTCTTCAGCTGTCCATAGCGGTAGATATAGAACAGGATGTCTTCTACCTGCGATGCAGTAAGAAACGGCATGCGCTCCAGTTCTTCTCTCGTTGCCGTATTCAGATTGACGGGATGCTGCGCCATCTCCTCCAAATCTTCTTCATAGTCCTGCCAGGCTACATGCTCGAAATCTTCGGATGAAGAAAGGTCGGACAGCAGTTGCTGCCAGAGTGGCGAAGCGGAAAGAGAATCTTCGGGCACGGCGCCCTGTTCTGAAAGAGAGGAATATTGGGCTTGAGCCCATGAGGCACAGAAGATTTGGGAGCTGCCTACGAGAAACAGTTTCAACAAGAGGGATGTTATGGAATGAGCATGCTTCATCTGCAGTAGGCACTTCATTTATTAAATTAAGACAAAGTTACTGCTAAAATCTGAAAAAGAGAAAGAAAAAGCCAAGAATCTTTCTCAAATTGAGAAATAATCTGTAATTTTGCGGCGTAATTAGTAACACAAAGGGGCTTACACCTCTTTATATATAGAAGAAGCTCCACGAAAAAAGGAGCTGGACAAAGAACTTTGAGGAGATTTACATGAAACAGAAAATATGCTTTTTACTGGCGATGCTCTTCTGCATCACCCTGCAAACCATGGCGCAGACCGATGACGACAACCCTGAAGACAGGGAGGTGGACATGGATGCTCCTACCTTTGAACCGATGGTGAAGGTAGGAAAAGTGCTCCTGGATCATGACAGCGTGCAATATGTTCAGGTGAACAACGTGTACGTTTATCCGCAGCCGGTATTCAAGAACGCCAAGGAACGAATGGCTTACAACCGTTTGGTATACAACATCAAGAAGGTGCTGCCGATAGCCAAAGAGGTAAGAAAGATTATCATCGAAACGGGTGATTATCTGGAAACGCTGCCTAACAAGAAGGCAAAGGATGCACACATGAAACTGGTGGAGAAAGGTATTAAACAGGAATATACCCCGAGAATGAAGAAACTCACCTATGCACAGGGTAAACTCTGCATCAAACTGGTGTATCGCGAATGCAATTCCTCATCCTATCACCTGATTCAAGCCTTTCTGGGTCCTATCCGTGCCGGATTCTATCAGGCATTTGCAAGCCTCTTCGGTGCCAGCCTCAACAAGAAGTACGACCCGAACGGCGTTGACAGATTAACAGAAAGAGTGGTAAGACAGGTAGAATCGGGGCAGATTTAACCAGCTCATCTTATTCAGAAAGCCCATATACTTAGGTATAAAAGCATTTCCAGTCAATAGGAATTGCTTTTATACCTAAGTTTTTTTTGTTGATACAAGCAGAAGAAATCTCCGTTCATCGACGTTGAATGTCCGTTCAGCGTCGTTGAACGGCGGTTCATAGACGGTGAACGGCGGTTCAACGTCGATGAACGAAGATTTAAACAGACTGAAAAAAGAAATGTTCCTAAGAAAAGCAACAACTTTTCCTAGGAACATTTCCTTTTATATCCGAATGGGATGCCGACCTATTCCTCAGTATAAAGCACCTGAATCACGGTTTGGCCAACTGCCTTAAGCACATTCTTATCCAAATGAGCCATATCATCGCTCACGGTGTGCCAGGTAGGACCGAAACTGCTCTGCTGACAGTCCGGATAATAAGCAATCACATCTACAGTAGGAATCTTAGCCTTCTCGTTGACCGGAATATGATCATCAGTAATCATTCCGCCATCGCTCTTAGGGAAGTAAGAGCCGAAACCAGCCTGACGGGCTGCAGCCCAAACCTTCTTCACGATGCCACCGGCATACTGCATAGACATGCCTTCACGATAGAACTTGGCTCCCTGTCCGCCCACCATATCGAGGAGGATTCCAAAACGTGGATTATATCCCTCAGGCTTGTTCTCGCTCCAATACTGGGCACCCAAAGCCCAAGTATCGCCATCGTCCTGAACATCAGCCCACTGAGGTGTTCCCCAATCTTCAGTATCGAAACATACGAAATCTACGCCGATGTTAGGATTCAGCTTCTTGTCTGCCTGCAGCTGGCGGGCAATCTCCAACATGACGGCTACTCCGCTGGCTCCATCGTTGGCACCCATTACAGGCTTGCGCCAGTTGGTGCTGTCGGGGTCGTTGTCAGCCCAAGGACGGCTGTCCCAATGGGCACAGAGCAAGATGCGGTTTTCAGCCTTCGGATTGTAATGGGCGATGATATTGGTATTCTTCAGGATGGTACCATCATAGCCCTTGAGGTCAGCCTTCTGGGTTTCTACCTCGCAACCAAACTGCTTGAACTTGCTCACAATCCATTCGCCACACTTGTCGTGCGCCTCGCTGTTCATGACGCGAGGACCGAAATCGCATTGTGCGGCACAATAAGCCAACGCCGAATCGGCATTAAAGGCAGGACCTACAGGATTCAGCTTCTCTGCTTCCTCTACTTCCTGGATTTCCGGCGACGTGGTGTTGGCATTCTTATAGCTGATAGCTCCAGCTACCACTCCGGCAGCAACTACCAAGCCTAAAATTATCTTCATTTTCTTCGTCATAACATTAATGTTTAAAGTTCTGTACCTGCGTCATCACTCTGAGCCAGTTGCCTCCCCAAATCTTGACAATATCCTGCTCGCTATATTTACGGCGCAACAGCTGGAGGGTGAAATTGATGAGTTCAGAAGAGTCGGCGAGACCTCTGATGCCGCCGTCTCCATCAAAGTCGGTACCCAGACCTACGTGGTCGATACCCATCACATCGATGGCATGCTCAAGATGGGCGATAGCGTCCATGATGTCGGCTTCACCCTCTTTACGCAGGAATCCGTGATAGAGCGTGGTATGAGCCACACCGCCCTTTGCTGCGAGGGCACGCATCTGGTCATCGGTCAGATTACGAGGCACATCGCAGAGCGCACGGCTGCTGCTATGGCTGCAGACAATAGGAGTCTGGCTGATATCAAGTGCATCGTAGAAACTCTTCTCGCCACCATGACTCAAATCTACCATGATGCCCAGGCGGTTCATCTCCTGAATCACCTTCTCGCCAAAACTGCTCACACCATTATGGGTATTGCAGCCGCGGGCACTATCGCAGATATCATTATCACCATTATGGCAGAGCGTGATATAAACGATGCCACGCTGGGCGAAATGCTTCACGTTACTGATATCGTGCTCCAAGGCGAGACCGTTCTCGATACCGAGCATGATGCTCTTTCTGCCCTTCCGCTTATCGCTATAAAGATCGGCAGGAGTACGGGCTATGCTGAGATACTGACTGTTCTTGCTCACAATCTCTTCTATCTTGTCGAAGATGAGGTCGGCATACTGCGCAGGTCCCTTTACATCGAAAGCCACCTTGCTGCTGAAGCTCTCGCCTATCTGAGGCTGTGGCAGGTAAGCCACCATCGTGGTAGCATCCTGATGACCGTCGGTCATCTTATGGAGATCAACCAGAATGCGGGAATCGCGATGATCAAACTTGATGCCCTGAGGGAAGAACATCGGAGTATCACAATGGGTATCGAGCGTAAGGATGCGCTTATGCAACTGCTTGGCTGCATAAAAGTTGTTAGCCTGATTAACCAGCCATTGGAAAATCTTCAATCCTTCTTCTTCCAGCCATTCCGGATGCCATTGCACACCGAGAATCTGCTTATACTCGCTACTCTCTACTGCCTCGATAATATGGTCAGAAGATTTGGCGATGGTGCGCAGATGCTTGCCTGGCTCGCTTACCGCCTGATGGTGGAACGAGTTGACAAAGATTTTCTCCTTATTATATATATTATATAAGGTGGAATCTTTCCTGATTTCTACGATGTGGGTTGGTTCAGTACGGTCGGCATCCTGGCTGTGTTTTACCAGTTGCTTGATATCCTGACACACCTTTCCACCCAGCGCAATGGCGAGGGTCTGGATGCCCCGGCAGATGCCAAGCATCGGAATCTGGCGGTTGAAAGCCAATCGGGTAATCATCAGTTCGGCAGCATCACGTTCCTGATTGATGTTGTGAAGACGGGGAGAAGGCTCTTCGCCCATCCACAGCGGATTATGGTCGCCGCCACCCGTCAGAATCAATCCGTCAAGATGCTCCAGGGTATTGACGATGACCTGAGCATCGGCAACAGGAGGAATAATGACCGGCGTACCGCCAGCCGCTATTACCTGCTTATAATAACGGTCGCGAAGCGTAGCATCAATACCTTCATAATTGGCAGTAAGGCCAATTACAGGCTGATGCTTCGCTTCGGGAAATCTAGAGTATGCATCCTGGAGATGCGACTCTAAGTCAAATGTTTCCATTTGTTTATCTTTCAAAAAATAATGATTCAAGATCTTCTAAAAATCGTACTCAGGTATGGAGACTCTTATTAATCTTCATCGAGAAGTACAGGAATCTCACGCTTGATGCTCTGCTCAAGAGAGATGAGCGTTTCGGTAGAAACCACACCAGGGATAGCCTGAAGCTTATTGTTGAGCAAATCCATGAGCTGCTCGTTGTCGCGGGCATAAAGCTTAATCAGCATGGTGTATGAACCGGTTGTAAAGTGGCACTCTACGATTTCAGGAATGTTCTGCAAGCGCTCTACCACCTTTTTATACATATTACCACGCTCCAAGTTCAAACCTACATAAGTGCAGGTAGAATAACCCAGGCTTTTAGGGTTTACATCAAAACCGCTACCGGTGATGAAACCATCCTCCATCAAGTGCTGAACACGCTGATGGATGGCAGCACGAGACACGCCACATTCTGCGGCTACGTCTTTGAAAGGAATACGGGCATTCTTAGAAAGGATGCCGAGAATCTTTCTGTCTAGATTGTCTATTTTCTCCATTTCGTTTTGTTTTATATTATTCTATTTATAAGGTACTTTTCTATACCAGATAGCAAAATTAGGAAAAACTATTGATATAAACAACAAAAAGCACGATTATTTTGCAAATTTCGTGCTTTTTGATAGTATTTATACGAATTTTAACAGAAAAAACGCTTTTATGGCATAGAAATTAAAAACAAAAGAAGCATGATTTTCAAGAGATCCCTTGGTGACCTCTCACTTAAAATTTCAATAGATTGCCCTTTTCTCTTCAGATGCATTGATTAAACAAGAGGCAAAGACTCTAAAAATATTCAATTAAGGGAAGTTGTAAATACTATATGAACGATTTGTCTTTTAAAAATTATCTCTACGCTGGAGTCGGGTATCTTTTGAAGAATCTCATATTTATAGACCTGTTACGTCATAGATTATGATGTATATGTAAGTAACATAAAGGAAAAAGAGGTGGATTTTGTCGCCATCAAGAATGATTGAACCATCTATGTACAAGCCACCTATATGCTTGTTGGTGAGCAGACAATAGAGCAAGAATATGCTCCGTTAGAGTGTATTGCTGATAACTATGAAAAAGTTGTGGTATCGCTTGACGACCTCCAACAGCCTTCCCGCAATGGCATTAGCATATATTTCTGTATTTTCAACGGAATCTGATTTGTGTGTAAATTTTGAAAATATGAATAATGGAAATAATGTACTGAATAAAACCATATTATCAGAAAAATAATAGAAATATTTTCCAAAAATCATCTTTTTAGCCTATATTTTAGCAAAAATATCTTAATTTATTTGGTGGTTTCATAAATTAGATTTAATTTTGAAGCGGTTTTCATAAAATTTGCAGTTGCATATAACATTATGAGTGGAGACTCATTACTAAAAATGTTTCTTGTACTGCAATACCTACGCCGATTAGATGCTCTCGCATTACATTATTGTAGGTGGGACTGCATAGGCAAGGGTGCCAAATCAGAGGTAATGAGAGCCACTATTTATGGGAAGCGTTTATCATGCGCTTTGTAACTTGACGTCTTGAAATTCTCGCAAAGTTTCAAAATGATTCAGTCACGTAACAAGGCAACGATAGATGCTCATGGGATGTTTTTATAATACCCCTAATATCATTCTGTGCATCTTATATAATATAAGGTGTACAAGTTTGGTATATTGGGATAATTATATCAACTATCGGCGTGGGTTTCTGTTCGTTGCTCGTTCTTGACTGGATGGGCAATGCGAGAAGCCTCAAGACGTAGGACGAGTGACAAGATCAGACTCCTGCGCTTTTTCGTTTATAGTCAAAAACTTTTTCATGTAACTTATATTGCCGATGCTTGGGAGTCAATAGGCTATGTTAAACATATATGAAAAAGATTGCGTTTACTCTTTTATTATTAGCAGGTAGTATTGCCTCAATGCATGCACAGGCTAAATTTGAGCATGCACAAACACGTATCCAAGAGGGTATGTCAGAGTTCTTTGTACGTCCAATGGTAGCTGAGCTCCAGATGATAAACAAAGATTGTCAAGAATGGTCATTTAATATCTTCCCTGGAGTTTCTCTTTCTGAGATTAGTACAGCAATGCTTGAGAATGCAAAAGCTAATGCTGCTTTCAAAGCTGCAAAACTTGCAGGTGCAGATATTATTCTTGGTGCAACTTTTTATGTTATCAATAATGAGAAGACCAAAGGCTTAGATGTTACTGTGCGTGGTTATCCTGCTAAGTATGTGAAATTCCATAATTATGGCGAAGGTCAGCTGGGTACAGATGACTCCAAGTGGATTGACCCTTTACAGAATGGTGCCCGCATACGTGCTATATCTGTTGATAATAAGCAGAACAAAGCTGTTGGCAATGAGAATCGAAATAAGTAAACATAAATATTAATTCTAAAATTATAACACAATGAAAAAGTTATTATTATTGGCTATTGCCACTATCATGAGTCTTGGTGCTTCTGCCCAGCTCATCACATCAAACACAGTTACTTACAAAAAAAGTAGTGGTTACAACCGCATCGGTGTATCATACAACTCAATTAGTTCAACTGCAGAAGGTTCAGAATCTGTCAGTGGTGTTTCTTTAGCTTGGACTAAGGGCATCTCTGTAGCCAAAGATATGCCTCTGTTTGTAGAAACTGGTCTTGGTGCAACTTACGCTTTTGATGATTTAAGTGCTGTGATTGCAACAATTCCCTTGAACGTAACTTACAAGTGGCCTGTAACAGAGAGTGTCAAGATTGCCCCTTTAGCAGGTCTTACATTTAATGGAAACATCACATCTGACGTTGATGATATGAAGTTCTTTACTCTTGGCTGGCAAGCTGGAGTCAATGTTGAATTGGGTAAATTCTACGTAGGTCTATCTTATGGTGGAGGGTTGACCGATTTTGTTAAGTATGAAGATGATTACGAATCATACAATTACAAATTGAACAATTTTGCAGCAACAATCGGTCTTGTATTCTAACAAATGCATAAGTTTTAGATAGGGTCTGCCTAATATCTGTTACAATGACGGATATTGGGCAGATTGTTTGTTTAATAATTTAAGAGTTGAATATATGAAAACTGTGATTTTGGCAGTGCTGATGATACTATCTGCTACTATTACCCATGCACAAGATAACTACTCGTTGACAAAAGAAGGGAATAGTTATATTTGCAAAGGTTCCAAGCCATGTAAAATTGATGAGCGAACAACCTTTGGTAGTGCAGCTCTCTGGGCTATGGAGAAATCCAGCAACGTAGTTGAAAACACACTAAAATGTGATCCCCAAAAATTAGTGCTAAGTGTTGGTTGTAATATTGCTGAAAACGAAAACTCTGATAAGGTTTATACTTTTCAACTTAATATTGCTGTGAATAAGGGCAAAATAGAGTTTCTCATAAAAGACGTTAAATGTGCCCCAAAGGGTGTCTTAGCGGTTTTTAAGACTATGTCTTTTGACAAAATAAACTTAGAGAAAAAGCCCCAATACAAAGAATATATAGAGAAGTTTTCTGTTTTATGCAATCACTTTATCCAACAAACGATGCATGAAATTCTTGATTCAAAAGTAGAATTGTCTCATTGGGAAGCTATCGTTTCAGGACAAGTAGTGAAAGGTATGAATCCAAAAGAGGTTATATTAGCAAAGGGTAAACCACTTACCATTACAGAAAACTCGCAACGTATTATGTGGTCGTATGATTCTGGCACCATTGTTATGATAGAAAACGGAATTGTAAGCGGAGTTATTAATTAAAAACTTGCGAAAGTAAATGCTACAAGATCAAGGATAGGTAAAAATAAAAGTCTCTACCTATCCTTGTTATTATGTAACGGTTTAAAATAACAAGGTACAATTTAGTGTCCTTTTTATGAAGCAGCACATAGTTAAAGGATAGAGTTTTAAACTCTTCCTTTATCTCATATTTACTGTAAATTACTTTTATCATAAAGGCCAGTTCTCAATAGAAGCGCAAGTATAAACTTTAAGAAAGCGCTTTATTAAGGTCTAATGATGCGCATCGTTAGATCATGCAGATTACCTACAAGTTATATCCTTGAAAATCAGCAAATTTTGAAACGAAAAAGAATCCACCAAAAACACATAACGTATTCCCTTGGTGGATTCTCACTTAAAACTTATATATAGATAAAACCTTGACCGTATATCCATTTTTTCAATGGCAAAAAACTATTGAAATGTTAAAAACCTTGGCATTTTACTACTTTTAGTAGAATCTACCATAGGAGAAAACGACAATACGCCACCCATCTTGCGTATTGATACCCGAAAGAACTTCCTCGTGAAAAAGAGCCAAAGATAACACTCTATCCTTGGCTCTTACCTTATTATATTTTAGTAGTAATTACTTGATGAAATGAATTTCGTAATTACTTTCTCTTCTTTGAATGCGCAGCTTTCTTGGCAGCAGGTTTAACAACCTTCTTCTCTGCACCTACGGCTACATCTTCCTTCAACTCGCCAGCAGGCTCAGCCTTAACCTCTGGCTTTACGATGCTAACCAGCTCAAGATCGAACACCAAAGTAGAGTATGGAGGAATCTGACCAGCCTGACGCTCGCCGTAAGCCAACTCGTAAGGAATGTAAAGCTGCCACTTACTGCCCACAGGCATCAGAGTAAGCGCCTCTGTCCAACCCTTAATCAAGCCATTGGCACGGAACTTGTCAGTCTTGCTACCACCATGCTTGGATGTAGCATCAAAAACGGTACCATCAAGCAGACGACCCTCGTAGATAACCTCTACCTCATCGCTTGCCTTAGGCACTTCGCCATGACCTTCGGTAATCACCTTATACTGCAAACCGCTAGGCAACACCTTTACACCAGGTTTCTTGGCATTAGCAGCAAGGAACTTCTCGCCGGCACCAGCCAAAGCTTCCTTCTGGAAATCGGCAGCAGCCTTAGAGGTAAAGAATGTTGTATCATTAGCCAAAGCTGCGATAAAACCATTCTGGAACATAGCATGGCTGATAGAATCGCCTGTACTCTTCAACTCTTCCTTTGTGCCAGGATATACGCGCTTCTCTACCAGTTTGGCAACCTCCATACCTGCAGAATAAGCTACGGTCTTAGGATTGATTCCCATGGCAAGCGCATCCTTGTAACCACGAAGGAAATTCTCCATATAGGCAGTATCTACCTGAAAACTCTGCTGGATATAAGGAATCAGACCACGAGTGGCATTCATACCAGCTACATAACTCAAAGAATCGGCTGATGATTTCAACTCAACAAGAGTAGCCGCCTTCTTAACCTTCTTCTTGCTTGCAGCACTAGCTGTAAACAAAGAAGCACCCGCCACGAGGACGAGTGCTGTCATTAATATTTTCTTCATTTATAAGTCCTCTATAAAAATGAGTTTCCACAAAAATTACTTGCCACCTACAGAAATCAACTCAATCTTGAAGATCAATACAGAGAATGGCTTAATCTGACCCTGCTCGCGCTCACCATAAGCCAACTGCTGAGGAATGTAAACCTCCCAAACAGAACCTGCTGGCATGTGAACCAAAGCCTCAGTCCAACCCTTGATAACCTGGTTAGCACGGAGATCTACGGCCTGACCACGCTTGAAAGAAGAATCGAATACCTTGCCGTCGATTGTCTTACCCTCGTAGTTAACCTTAACCATAGAAGTATCCTTTGGCATAGGGCCGTTACCCTCCTTGATTACCTTGTACTGAACACCTGAAGGCAGAGTAACAACTCCTGGCTTCTTCTTGTTGGCAGCGAGGAACTTCTCACCAGCAACCTTGTTAGGACCATATTCCTTCTCCATGTTCTTAGCCTTGATAGCCATCATCTTAGCCTGAGCTATCTGAGCAGCCTGCTCAACAGTCATCAAGCCCTTCTTGCCAGTAGTACCTGTGATGAAACCAGCCATGAAGTTCTTCAGAGAGATAGACTTTGTAGAATCCTCACCGAATACCTCGTGGTTGATGCCCTTAACCATCTGGTTGCTGATCTGCTGACCAATCTGGATACCTGCATAGTAAGCAGCCTTCTTCTTGTCGTCACCAGCGTTGGCACCATCGTTAAGACCCTTGATGAAATCATCCATGTAAGCAGTATCAACGCCCATGCGCTCTACCATAAACTCCTTCAGACCCTGAGTCTGAGACATACCCATAGCATAGCTCATAGTATCTACATCAGTCTTGAGATCTGCCTTAGGAGTAGAATTGCCACAACCTACGAATGTAGCAGCAGCACAAGCCACGAGGGCTCCGAAAAATAACTTTTTCATTTCCTTATTTATATTTTAAATCTTTATTTTTATCTATTATATTCCAAGATTGCCTTTACTTCATTTAAATATATCTACTAACAGATTACTTAACTGCAACGAGTTCTACATCGAAAATCAATGCTGAGAATGGAGGGATAGATGCACCTGCACCACGCTCACCATAACCCAACTGATAAGGGATGAAGAAACGGAACTTGGCACCCTCGGTCATGAGCTGAAGACCCTCTGTCCAACCAGCGATAACCTGGTTCAATGGGAAGGTAGCAGTCTGACCACGGTCGTAAGAACTGTCAAACTTAGTACCGTCGATAAGCGTTCCCTCATAGTGGCACTCTACCTGATCGGTAGCCTTAGGAGCCTTGCCATTACCTTCACGCAAAACCTGATACTGCAAACCGCTCTTAGTAGTGATGATACCATCCTTCTTGCCGTTCTCGGCGAGGAACTTCTCACCAGCTTCCTTAGCAACCTTGCCCTTCTCGGCAGCAGCAGCCTGAGCCTTAGCCTCCTGCTCTGCAAAGAAGTTCTGTACCAACTCCTGAGCCTCCTGCTCGCCGAGCTGAAGTTTACCGGCGATGGCATCCTTTACAGCCTGTGCAAAATCATCAATATTCAAACTCTCTGCACCCATAGAAGCCAACTGGCGACCGATGCCGATGCCCAAAGCATAACTTACTTTATCCATAAAATCTATTTATAATAATGTATTAATAATCTTAAAATGTACTTTTTGTCCTTAAAACGAGTGCAAAGATAACATTTTTCTCGCTTAAAACGATGTTATTTGCAGAAAAATTGCTAAATTTGTGCATTCTTAATAAAAAGATTAAGAAAATATGAATAATTAAAACGTGATAAGATGAAGAAACTCGTATTTTTAACCGGTGCAGGCATGTCTGTGGAGAGTGGTTTCAAAACTTTCCGTGGCAATGATGGATTATGGGAAAACTATCCTGTAGAACAGATAGCTACCCATGAGGGATGGGAAGCTGACCCTACCCTAGTAACAAACTTCTATAATATGTTGCGCCATAAACTCTATGCTGCGCAACCTAACGAGGGACATAAACTTATCAAGGAGCTGGAAAAAGACTTCGATGTGACGGTAATCACCCAAAATGTAGATAATCTGCATGAGAAGGCAGGTTCCAAGAATGTAATCCATCTGCATGGCGAACTATCAAAGGTTTGCTCTTCACGCGACCCTTACGACTATCGCTACATCAAGGAATTACCTGAGGATGACTGCGAGGTAAAGCCGGGAACCGAAGCTGGAGATGGAAGCCTGTTGCGCCCATTTATCGTTTTCTTCGGCGAAAGCGTTCCTATGATTGAGCCGGCAGCCGAAGCTGTACAGCAAGCCGATATCTTCGTCATTATCGGAACCTCACTCAACGTTTATCCTGCTGCAGGTCTGATTTCATATACCAAGCCTCACATTCCTATCTATCTGATAGACCCGGGTGCCGTAAACACCAATGGATATTACAAGATAGAGCACATCATGAAAGGGGCTTCAGATGGTATGAAGGAACTGAAGGAAATATTGGAAAAGTAAATACATTCAGAATACATAAACAACAAAAGCAAACGGAGAAGCGCCCATTGATGCTTCCCCGTTTGCTTTTATTACTTTTATTTTCTTTCTATCAATAACATTCTGCATTACACAGCCTCAGATGTTCTGACTCCCATGCGAGCCTCGGCGACATTAACCACATAATCACCCAGTTTTTCGCACTCCTGAATGATATCCATGTACAATGTACCTACACCATAGGTATAAAGATGGTTATCTACATCATCCAGGTTCTGGTTTCTCAACTGAGTACGATAATTATTAATCTCAGTCTCGATATTGTACGTATGGTTGAGATTGATAGAATGGCGTTCATGAGCAAACATATAGTTCATCTGAGTCAGCGCCTCATCTACCAACTTAAACATCTGATGAATGTTTTCACTCTGCTTGGCAGTAAACTCCTCCTTGTTTTCACCCTTGCGCTTAATGGTGCGGGCAAGATTAAAGCAACTGTCACCAATACTCTCGATTTCAGAAATCTCACGCAACATCGCACGGATCTTCGCCTTGGTATCATCACTCAGATGAGCATCGCTCACCTGATCAAGATACTTGGCAATCTCAATCTCCATATTATCCGAAATACCCTCATACTTCTCAATACGCTCATAGAGCTTGTCGAAAGTCTTGGAATCCTGAGTTTCCAGCAACTCTCTCACCATACCAAACATACGATGGATGCGCTCGCCGAAACTGCCGATTTCCTGCTGTGCCTCGAAGACAGAAAGTTCTGGTGTCTTCATGATGCCAGCCTGGATAAAGCGCAAACGGAAATCTTCATCCTCCTTATCTGCCTTAGGCTTGATAAGTTTGCAGACAACTTTTTCCAACTGTGGGATAAACCAAATCAGAACGCCCGTGTTACAAACATTGAAACAGGTATGGAACATCGCCAGGACAATTGGCAACAACTTCGTCTTCTGTGCCGCAGACATACCACCATCAGGATCATACCCCACGATAGAGCAAACGAAATCTACAAATGGATAGAACAGGCAGAGAACCCAGATTACACCAAAGACATTGAATACCAGATGGGCCAAGGCTGCACGACGAGCCTGGGCATTGGCACCCAAAGCGGCAAGATTGGCTGTAGCGGTAGTTCCGATATTCTCACCCATCACCAAGGCAATACCCAGATAGATAGGGAGTACGCCTGTAGAACAGAGTAAGATGGTGATGGCCATCACAGCTGCCGAACTCTGTACGATACAGGTTATAAGTGTACCTATCAGGAGGAAGACTACAATCGTAAAATGACTCTTCGTATCAAAAGATCCAAAGAAATCGATAACCGCCGGATTATGTTCCAGATCGAGAGCCTTACCCGCACTACTCAACAGAACGAGCGAGAAGAAGAGAAAGGCGATACCAAAAAGGAAATCTCCGAAATAACGGCGCTTCTTACTATAAATCAGCATAATGCCGAGGAAGAACGCAGGGAATACGACAATCGTTAAATCTACATTATAACCCAGCGACATAATCCATGCCGTAAACGTGGTACCAATGTTGGCACCCATAATAACGGAAATAGCTTGGGCTAAAGTCAGCAAACCTGCATTTACAAAAGAAACCGTCATAACGGTAGTTGCAGAGGAACTCTGAACGGCACAGGTAATAAAGGTACCTGTAAGCATTCCCGTAAATCGGTTGGTGGTCATAGCGCCCAAAATGTGGCGCAACTGAGATCCTGCCATCTTCTGCAAGGCCTCACTCATCACCTTCATACCATAGATGAGCAAAGCTAAAGAACCGAGAATCTGAAAAAAAATCACAAGATATTGACTTGTATCCATATTCATTTGTATTTGTGGAAATGTTTGTTACGTTTCGGTTGCAAATATAATAAGAATTTCCGTTATTACGAAATATTTGTTACCGATATTTCAAGTTGTAACAGTATTGTAACATCCAAGCCCCCCTAAACACAATTTTAGAAGAACTACATTTACGAACAGACAAAAAGAATCAATAAGCTATATTCTGCTCTGAAATACGAAAAATGAAGAAATATTATGGTCTGTTTTGCCTCATATTTAATAAAAAACGAAAAAAGATGCCAAGAAACTTTGTTTTCTCCTTTTTTTTTTGTTTCTTTGCCTTATAAAACTAATAATAGTCATAATTTATGGGAAAAGGTAAAAAAGGTGGCAAAAGAATGAACAAAGCGCAGCTCACTGAGATGCTGCAGGAATTCTTTGCCGAAAGACCGGGCGAAACGCTCAGCTTTAAAGAGATATTCCGTTCCCTCCATCTTACGACGCATCCGCTCAAGATGCTGGCGATTGACATTATGGAGGAAATGGCATGGGATGACTACCTGGCTAAGGTAAGTGATAATTCTTATCGCCTGAATCAAAGTATACAGGTGATGGAAGGTAAATTCGTTAGGAAGGCAAATGGCAAAAACTCTGTTATCCCTGATGATAGCGAGAAGCCTATTTTCGTTTCTGAACGTAATTCGATGGGAGCACTTAATGGCGACAGGGTGGAATTCACCTTCCTGGCACGTCGTAAGAATCACATCAAGGAGGCACAAGTCAACAAAATCCTTGAACGCGCTAAAGATACCTTCGTAGGACGTCTGAAAGTAGATAAGGATCTGGCTTACCTCGTGACACCAGGCGATGTCTTTGCTCACAACATCATCATTCCTAGAAGAAAGGTGAAGGGAGGAAAGACCGATGACAAGGCAGTAGTCCGGATTATCGAGTGGCCGGATGGAGAAAACAAGAGTCCTATTGGCGAGGTTGTTGACATTCTTGGCCAGATGGGTGATAATGATGTTGAGATGAATTCTATTCTTGCTCAATATGGATTACCTTATAAATATCCAAAGAATGTAGAAGATGCAGCCAACAAGATAAGCGACGAAATCACAGAACAGGATTACAAAGAACGAGAGGACTTCCGCAAGGTATTCACCTGCACCATCGACCCGAAGGATGCCAAGGACTTTGATGATGCCCTCAGTATCCAGAGATTGGAGAATGGTAACTGGCAGGTAGGTGTTCATATCGCAGATGTGTCACATTACGTCACAGAGGGCAGTATCATCGACAAGGAAGCTGTGAAACGTGCAACATCTGTATATCTCGTAGATCGCACCATCCCGATGCTCCCAGAGCGTCTCTGTAACTTTATCTGCTCGCTTCGTCCTAATGAGGAAAAACTTGCATACAGCGTCATCTTCGAACTCGACAACAATGCCGAAGTCAAGAACTATCGCATCGTTCATACCGTCATAGAGAGCGACCGCAGATATAAATATGAAGAGGTACAGGAACTCCTCGAAGCAAATGGTGTGATTGATGGTACTGGCGAACCTGCTCCAGCCGAAACCAAGGAACATCCTTATCAAGGAGAAAACGCACTTCAGCTCATTACGCTTGACAGACTGGCTAAGAAACTGCGTGCCGCAAGATTCAAAAATGGTGCTGTTAAGTTTGACCGCGAAGAGTTGCATTTCGATGTTGACGAAAAGGGTAAACCAGTAAGCTGCTACTACAAGCGCTCTAAGGATGCCAATAAACTCGTAGAGGAATTCATGCTTCTCGCCAACCGTACGGTGGCAGAAAGTATCGGAAAGGTAAAGAAAGGAAAGAAGCCAAAGACGCTTCCTTATCGTATTCATGACAATCCTGACCCACAGAAGTTGGAAACCTTGCGTGAATTCGTTGTGAAGTTTGGTTATAAGATGAAAACAGAGGGTACGAAGGGTGCTACAGCAAGAAGTCTCAACAAGTTGATGTCTGATTGCGAAGGAAAACCAGAGAATAATCTCATCCAGATGGTTGCACTCCGTGCTATGATGAAAGCAAAGTACTCTGTTCACAACATCGGACACTTTGGACTGGCTTTCGAATACTATACCCACTTCACCTCACCTATCCGCCGTTATCCGGATACAATGGTTCATCGCTTGCTTACCAAGTACGCAGATGGCGGCAGAAGTGCCAACGAGAAACATTACGAAGAACTCTGTGAGCATTGCTCTGAAATGGAACAGATTGCACAGA